>JALDAJ010000001.1 GCA_022729235.1 Candidatus Nanohalarchaeota archaeon | reverse complement strand
TCAAGCCGTCGAGTGTCATTGTTCCTGTTTAAACCTCTTTTTTTGTTTTATTCACGTTTATGGAGTTGTTTTCGGGCTTTTTATCGATTATTATTCTGGGCAACCCGCGCCTCTTTCGTGTTACTATCAAGTAGTTACTCATCGAGGTTTATAAAGGATGTGGTTCAAACCAAGGTCTGTAATACAAATATACTGGTATAGCTGTATATCTAGTGTTTTTGTAATACTGTTTTATTGGGAAGGAGACAGATGTGCTCCGGTAGGTTTTTAATATTTCAATCATATGTTTTGAACATGTGGTTAATATGGCGAGGATAAGTGTTGATGTTCCGGATGATTTGAAGAGGCAGATAGAGGAGACTGCTGAGGTGAAGAACTATCAGAGTCCTTCAGAGTATGTTAGGCAGGCTTTGAGGGAGAAACTTGAAGAGGATAATGAGCTTGACTCGGAACTCCTCTTGCGTGCCATAAAGGTTAAACAGGGAGAAGTAGACACCCAGCCTCTTGAAGAAGTAAGAGAGGAGATAACATAGATGGTTGAGATTTCTACCGAAGCAAAACAAGACCTCAAACAGTTTGATATGGAAGTTAGAGAAAGAATTCTGGATAGGATAGAGGAGAATTAGGTAGTAAGGGAAAACGTGAAAATGTTAGCTATGTCCATAAGCCTGATTTTGGAGTTGAATTTCAGAGGCTGAAACTTAAGGACGGCAAGCTTGACCACTGTGTCTACTTCGATTATCTCAACTCCGAAAAAGTCGTTTCCGCAGTACGGCATAGGGACTACTCTTACATCCAAGAAGATCTTTCAGAAGTGGCAGAAAGACTAGAAAGTATTCACCACTGACTTATCAACAACTTTCAACAGAGCCTTTGGGCTGTCTGTATTTAGAGTAATATGCCTCATACGGTAGAGTACTATGTAAATCCGGATTATGTGCTGTTTGGTTTTTCGGAGCGGGCAACTGAAACCGTGTTTAAGGTTGTTAACTATCAGGCACTGCACGATGCGGAATATTTGTGTGTTGCAGTGTTTGCTGGTAAGAACAGTTTTTGTTTGGAGGCGTGGTAAGGAGAAGTTATAAGTCTGTATAGCGTTAAGTTTCTTTGTAGGTGGAAGTAGGTCGATGACTTTTGATCGGTTAAGATTTGATGAATCTTTGGAGGAGAGTCCTAGAATTAAGGGTTCTCGGATTTCTGTTATCCAGATATACGAGATGCATGTTTTGAAAGGTCTTACCGTGGATGATATTGTCAGGAAGTATGATGCTTTAGAGAAAGAGGATGTTGAGCAGGCACTGGATTATGCAGTCTCCCATCCTGATGTTATTAGGGAGCAGGCAACTTCTGAGCTTACCAAGCAAGTGGTCGAACGACAAGGACGTTCTAGAGGAGCTGCGGCTTAGAGGTTGAGCAGAGTGAATAAAGTAGTGTGTGATGAGATGGTTGATCCTGCATTAGATGAGATATTAAGGGATGAGGGATTTGAAGTTTTCCGACCTGAAATCTCCGACTCGGATGATGAAGTTCTGGAATTGGCGAATGAGAACAGGGCTGTTATTTTGACTCGTGACCGTGATTTTGTGAGACTTAACGATAATCAAGAGCATTTTGGTATAATATTTGACTCTGGTATGCATCACAGGGCGTTAAGAGAGGTGTCGGAAGCTGTCTTGAGAATTTTTGATTTAATGAGTAGTGAGGATCTGGAGAACTCTCTTGTTAGGCTGAATAGGTTCTACTGATGTGCATCCGGATTATGTGCCATACGGTGAATCGCCGTACGCAACAGAAGACAGTTCAAATTAGTTAATTATCAGGTGTTGCATGATGTAGAACGAGAATAACAGAGATCAGTGAGAAAGTTGTCTCCGGATGATGAACCTGGAGATGTGTCTTAGATGGGTTTAATCAGTCTCCGTAAATTACTTAATCTTGGAGATTGCTGTTGATTGTATGACTACTGAAGAGCGGGTGACAGTTGATCCGGAGGTTATGGCGGGTAAGCCGGTGATCAAGGGTACAAGGATACCGGTTTACGTCATTCTCGAGATGCTTGGTGAAGGAAAGACTATGGCAGAGATAATAGAGGTCTATCCCGACTTGGAGGAGGAGGATGTAAAGGCTGCGATAAACTACGTAACTAAAAGAGTGCAAAGGGAAGCATATAGTGAAGAATCGGTGGCATAAGAATTGAGGCTTCTGGTTGACGAAAATATATCTCCCGAGACAGCACGTTTTCTAGATGAAGAAGGACATGATGTTGAACTTGTGAGGGATAAAGATCTTGGTGCTAGAGATACTGAAGTAGCAGATATTGCGCGAGAGCAGAACAGGTCTATACTGACTCAAGATACAGACTTTGGCGAGATTTACTATTTCTCTCGGCCAGAAGATTTAACGATAATCGTTGTGAAACCATCCAAGCAGTCAGTGGAATCTATCAATGACTTGCTGGAAAAACATCTCCAAAAGGTAGATAGTGAAACTTCTGGGCTTTATATTCTTACAGAATCCGGGTATAGAACGCTCAAATAAGGGTTCGTATATGTTGTAGCTTGATCTATGTTGTAGAGTACTATGTAAATCCGGATTACGTGCCATTTGGTGAATCACAGTGGGCTATAGAGGACGGTTTCAAAGTCATCAACTACCAGGCACTGCATGATTCAGAGCTCTGGTGCTTTCTGAGAAAAAGCTTATAAGTATGTATGTATATTGTGTGTACAGAGGTGTTGGAAGTGAATACTACTAGAGTCAACTTCAGGCTTCCGGAGAAGCTGGTGGAAAAAGCGGATGTCGCGGCTGAAGTGTCGCGCAAGAACCGGACAGAAGTAATCAAAGATGCGCTTCGAGAATACTTTGAGGATGTTGAAGACAGTGAAAAATTCAAGGAAGACGTTATTGAACTATATCTCGATGACAGGATAAGTTTCGAGGTATTAAAAGAGTTTATCGGTAGGCAGGACGCTGAGTCTGTCCGGGCCTCGAAAAATATTTTGGAACAGGGAGAAGAGCTTGCTGGAGAGCTTGCTGACCTCTAAAAACTTGGAGGTGGCGGACCAGGTATGATTGTTGCTGATACCAGTGCATTAGTCTCTCTTGCCGCTGCAGAGGTACTAGATCTCGTTATCGAAGAATTTGATGTACATACGACTGAGTTGGTGGTTGAAGAACTTAGGGATACTGCAGAATACGAGGATGTTCACGGCAATGCTGCTGGCAAAGTGCTTAAAGACTCTGGTATAACGGTTCATTCAGTTTCGAATCAGGACTTCCGGTCTTCAAGAATCGACGCTGGTGAGGCAAGCTGCGCCATGCTTGTGGAAGAACTGGATGCTGATTTCTTAATAACTGACGATCTTAGGGCGCTTCCTGAGCTCCAGAATATCGTAACATGCCGGGTCGCTATTTCACCGATTGTGCTACGGGCGCTCGTTAAACGGAATCGTCTGGACGCTGAAGCAGCGCAGGAACAGGTAGAGTGCATGGCTGAGACGCGTGACTGGCTTGGAACACCGAGTTATCACCGGGCGAAAAATCTTTTCCAAGATTAACGTGCTTCCCAAGACCTAGACTGTCCACATTACTCCAGCGAACACTCACCCGAAAGCTACGAAACACTGGGAATGACCAATCTCCACGGGTATGAAAACCACGAACCCGAAGACTACATCGACGCCTGGACCGTCGCCAACGCCGGCGCAGAAGACAATCCTGGTGTAGTTTTTGGATCCCGGACTATCTGGGGGCTGGATTCACAGCCTATTTATTTAGGTAACTGGAAACAGTCTTTATGTCACGTCTGAAACTTTTAGCATTCCTGGTATCGATTGTTTTATTCACATTTGGCGCTGCAGCGTATGATGGTGGCGGGGGCAGTAGCCCTGCGTCACAGTGTACTGACGGCGTTGATCACGACGACGACGGGAATATCGACGGTACGGGTGCTGAGATAGATGGGAAATCGTATCCGCCTGACCCTGCTTGTACAAAGCCTTATTATTTGGATGATTCAGAGTTCAGCATATACGATTTTGATGCTACCTGGGTTTTCTCTGAGTTATCTGGTTACGATAAGTCGGATAAGGAAGTTATTAGGGATGCTATTCTCGAGGGTCCAGGAGTTTTCTATGGATGGAAGCTTGTACACGAGCAGGGTGAAGACCCGGATGAAGAAATGCCGGATGTTTACGATGAAGATTATAATGAGTTCACCAAGCAGTATCTTGAAGATGCTTCAGAGACCCGGGGTGGCGGTTTCTGGGAGAACGTGACTGTTCACCTTGAACGTGATAGATACGAGGACTGGGTGGTGGTGGAACGTCCAAATGGTTTTGAAGCCGTATCTACGCCGCCGCATCCTCAGGCTGATGATACGGAAAACAGATGTGGCGACGGGCTTAGAACCTCGCATAATGAAGATAGACAGTCTTTAGGCGATGATCCGGGAGATGAATTAGACTGTCCGGAAGACTACGGTCTGCCTGCTAACGAATATGAGGATGGAACTTCTAATGAACCTCATCTAGAAAGCTCGAATACTATTACGGACGCTTTTGAACAGGAGGAAGGAGACTTGACTTATGGAGAAGATATGGAAAGATCAGATCCTCTGGAGTACGGTTTTGACTTGGTGGCTTGGCCGATAGATTATGGATTGCTTGGGGGCCAGGAGCTTGAAAGAACAAATACAAATACTTATACGGACGATATAAGAGACTGTGACGATGAAAATGCGTGTGGCAGGACATATGACTGGTCACAGATAGGTAACTGGACGGATGATTTGGACTTCTACAAGGAAAATCACGAACAGATAAGCGTGGTCTATCCTGTCTCATCTGATTATCAGACAATAGGATCGGTTGAAAACAAGTACATTGATGAGCATGACACTGTAAACGATTGGGATCCGGGTAGTACTAGAAGTTTCGATACCGGGGGATGTACCGGAGATCAGCAGTATCATGACTGTGAGCAGAATGTTGGAGTCGGCACTGATATGGTATGTGATCAGACTGGTTCGGAAGATGGCGCGAGTGTAACAGAGTACGAGGAGGAAGATGACAAAACAGATACGCCGATGGTTGATACCTTTAACTACATGAGGAATGAGGAGCCAGCTGATGATACAGGTTATGTTGAGAATGATGGAAGTGCCCAGGTGGAGATTGTAGAGGTCGATTATACAGATATTGAGAGCGATACAATAGAGTATACTGCCTGTACTGGTGAAGAAATGGAGGAAATAGACCTTTACAGCTGTGAACCAAATGATGATGAGTACGATGAGCTAGTAGAAGAAGGAGAAACTGTTTCAATAACGGATACTGTGGAGAATGAAGGTGATGAAACGGAAACACATGATGCGGAACTGGTTATCGGTGGAGAGGTGAGAGATACGGATGAGAATATAGAGCTTGATCCTGGAGAAACTAAAGAAGTTACACTTAGCTGGAGTACGAGTCAAGGGGATGAAGGAGATTACGATGCAGGAATAAATTGGGATAGTTATACTTCCGATAATTATGATGTAGGAGTGTACAGTGAAGACGACTGTGAGGAAGTAAGCGAGGATTACTATAACAGTTACGAAGAAATTGAATACGCTAGCGATTACAGCAGTCAGACTGTTGAATATAGATACCAGAGTATTGAAAGGCAGGAAGAGCAGGTTTTGCATTTGAATCCTGCTGGAAACAATAATGATCCTGTAGGTGTTAGAACCGCGCTTTTCTATAATGATCAATTTAAGGGTGACGCGTATACTGGAGAGAGTGATAGCGGGTCAAGTGCTGGAGGTACGATACCGTATAATAGAGGTTCTGGCAGGACATACTTCTCATATGAGACAAGATTCCACGACAATCGTCACCAGGCGAACTCCTACGGTGTATCAAGATCTGCTTTCGAGATAGATATAGAAGGTGAAGACTTCATAAGCACACGAGTTGAGAGAGATGTTTTCAACGCAGACGGTCCTTACGGTCACGGGGACGGGTTCGTGGCTATAGCGCATGTAGTTGACAACATAAATACTCCTCAAGAGTCGAAGACAGACGAGTGGGAGATAGTCGGATCTACGCCAGGATTCGCAAGTGAAGAAGCAAGTACGGCAGGATCGTTTGTTTCGGAGAACCTGGTAGAGAGCCTGCTTGAAGATAAAAACGGGTTTGGCGGTTGTCCTGGAGATTATCCAGAATGCGTTGCAAGTGTGGATATTTATCTTGAGGACATTGACCAGTGGGGTGATCCTGGTGATGCATCTACAGGGGTTGCGATTGATCTTTCTCAGGGTAGTCCTCACCACGTTTCCGAGTCTCTTGGAGTAGCGATGATGTGTGAGGAGATAGGTGACTGTAATCCGATAACTCACTACATTGAGGAGGATGATGAAGTATATGGTCCTCCTAGTAGTAGGAGTGATGACTGTGATCCTAATGAGGTCGGTAATTGGAAGGCTTTCATGACAGGTCCGGCGGTTAACGAGGATTTAGAGAGAGAATACCCCGCCGCTTACGAGGGTTGTATAGAGGATTACGACAGTTGCGTCCTTCACGGAGAAGAGCGACCCGAAGGTTACGTCGCCAATGTTGCGTCCGATAATGATGATGTACAGTACGAGGCAGGCGGTAATTCTCCTGACTGGGAGGTATGTCTAAATATTCAGGATACGGGACAGGGAGAAGATAATGATCCGGGTGGAGAATGGTATGATCTTGATGGAGAGGTTGCTCACTACTACTTGCATGAAGATTATGACCTGGGAGATATAGTCGATGATTATGACTTCCTAACGGAAGATCATGCAGATAATGAGGGTTATTCTCTCTTGGAAGAAGGTGATGAGAGCAATGAGGGTGATATAACATACTACTGGCGGGAAAATCCTAATCCGTACCACGAGGAATATAATCCTAGGGGAGGCGAGGAAGGACTTACCCTGAAAAATAACTGTGGTAATCCTGTATTTGATAACCTGATGTGCAGTGACGCTGGAGAGGAGCACTCCAGACTCAATCCTGCAGGATTCACTTACAGCTTCTTCGAGGAAGGTAAACGCGATGACGACTATCACCCCCAAGGAGAGGATGTGCCCGTTAATGACTACTTGTTCGACGGTTACATCGTCAAGCTGAAAGACAAGTCGGATCAGCTTGAGCCAGGAATGGCAACAGATTCGTACAGCATGAGCGACTCTGACTCAGAATTGACAGTTGAGAAATGGTATTCAACAATAGGAGATGAGACGCACTCTAATCAGTGGGGTATTGCACCAGGAGAGTCCTCGCTTGATTTACCTAGGTCATACAGGTGGGACGAGAGCGAGATACCTTCGGGTGATGCATGGAGTATTGACGGTACAGGAACTCCTTACCCGCCGTGGGGGACGTATTACAGGAGTCCCGGCGACCGACGCACAGACGAGGAGAGCAGTTCACGTTCAAAAGTTCAGAAAGCATTCGGGAACTCATACGCGGCGGTTGCTGGTCCCGGGCTTGACGGTGAGCTAGATTATAATGACAATGTTATCAGAGAGGGTGAGGGAGTTTGGATTGATCCTGATAGCATAAGAGACGCATGGGAGACCTCGCAAGGAGATAATCCTGATTATATATGGCCTGACAGTGTTAATGACTGGACCGAACTTCTGCACTTCAATATGGATATCACTGGTCCTGACTCCGGGCTGGGTTTTGATGATCCGGACAGAGAGGAACCTCTTCACAATCCTGCGCCAGACCAAGACAATGTCGTGGTGGCTGATATAGTATGGGAGAAAGAAGATGGGACAGGAACATCGAATCCTGAGTCAGGGAATATACATCAAAATTTGGAGCCCAATATGTGTGGAGACGATAGACACGAATTCCTGATAGAGGAAATAGGAGAAGCTCCTAACTCTGAACAGGGTACAGGACCTTACGCGTGTACGCCTAACAGAGATAGATGTTTCACTAGTGATGGAAACCGTTTTGTTGATAGAGGAGCATATATGCAGACCAATGAGCCGGGTGAGGATGAAGGTCGCTTTAAGAATGATGAGGAGTACTGTGGAGAAAATCCTTCTGGATTAGGTGTATGGTATGATCAGGACTTTAAGCAGGAGGCCTGCCGTGAAAATACTCTTTATGGGGATGAAGGAAAACGCTGGATTGACAGGGACTACGTTCGCGATAACCCTTATGCTGTTGCAGGAGGTATCGATGATTCCTGGAGTTCCTATAAGGCCCAGAAGATCTATGAATACGAAGAGTACAAGCGTTTCGAGTCTGATCCTGATGGAGAGAACTGGGATGATGGCGATGACTTAGATAGTCACCCTGATTCAGGTATAGACGGATACACGCCGGTTTCAACAGGAACTGATCACGAATACACAGCTTCCCTGGGATTCTGCGGAGGTGACGACGCGGGAGAAGAACTTGTCGTCCAGCGCTCCAACACCCATCTTGTTGATACCGATACAGAGGTACTTGGTGTCGCTGTTGCGAGAGATAAGGCTAGCTGCATCCTGAACCATGATGATTACAACGTCGATGTAGACAGCCATCTTGAGAGCGAGAAAGTTCTATACAATCCGGGTGAAAGCGTACAGTTCGACGACTTTGGGCGTGAGATCGCGTGCTTCGACGGTATCTGGTACGATAGCTGGCCTGTCAGCTTCCATGATGATACCATGAGCGTGGTATGGAACGAGACCGCGACACAGAGCTTCAGCATAATAAATATCCACGACGAGACCAGGACGTTCGAGGTCGAAATGGAGGGGCGGACGGGTGTTGATGACTCTATAGCCCGGACCGCCGAGTTCATTGAGGGAGGTGGCCAGAGCTTTACGACGACAGTAGAACCGCAGAGCTCGAGGCAGTTCAGTATCTCTGTCCTGGGTCTTGACCCGGAGATCAATGCCGGTGATGACCGCGGGAAAGTCAGGGTTATCGCGACAGCTACTGACGCTGATATCCAGGGCGAGGACAGTATAGACGTGAACGTCCTGAAAGAGGGTGAGCGCGGGGATGCAGAAACCCGGGAGCCGAGGAATATACCGGGGATAAAGGGAGTCCAGGTGCTGGCGATGATTCTGTTGTCGCTGGTAGTGGTCTATAGACAGAGTTAAATCCATTTTCCATTTTATTACAGACCATGGTAGGTACCGTAATAGTCAAGGAGGAAACACCGACTTCACAAGAATTCTTCTTTGTACACGAGGGCAGTGTAGGAAAGGGTGGATACGTTGAATACGGAGAGGATGGAAAAGTTATCGCCCGCGTGTCCGAGGTGTACAAGGCAAATGAATACTTTGAAGACGCGGAGAGCATATCAGAGTCGGACCCAAGAGAGAGCTTTCCTGTAGATGACTGGGAGGTATCCATAGCCCGGGCGCAGATAATGGGCTGTTTCAGGGAAGGAATGATAGAGCGGGTCAACGAGGCGCCTGCTCCCGGCACCGAGCTTGACATGGCTGATCCGGGACGCGTGGAAAAATTTCTTGGGCTGGCGGAAAACGGGCTCAAACTTGGAGAGGTACAGCAGCAGGATGTGGACGCGAACTTCGACCTGACAGATACACTGCAGAAACACTTCGCGATACTGGCTCAGTCCGGCGCGGGAAAATCGTACACCGCGTCTGTACTACTTGAAGAATTGCTTGACCGTGAAAACGCGCCGGCGATACTTGCGGTCGACCCGCACGGCGACTACACGTGCTTCGCGGAGGATAAGAACTATATGAAGGACGTGAAAGTCTTCCGTGATGACGACGTATCCATCGCGGTCAATAACCTGTCAGCGGATAAGGTTGACGCGTACTTCGACCTGACACCTGCACAGAGACGAGAGCTTTCGAAGGCGTTCTCCGAGCTGGAGAAAGGAGAGAACAGTGACTACGGGTTGAGAGAGCTGCGTAGCGTTGTTGAAGAAAGGGAGATGAATTCATCCACACGGTACGTACTGCTGGATACGCTGAGAGAGATGGCTTCCATGCAGGTGTTCGGGAAGACGGATTCGCCTTCACCGAACGACATGGAGCCGGGAAAGTTAAACATAATAGACCTTTCAGAAACTATCAACCACCGCAAGAAGCAGGTGGTAACCGCGTACTTCGGGCGCCGCTTTTTCCGGCTGAGGCGCTCCGAATCTATTCCGCCGTTCCTGATGCTTGTCGAGGAGGCGCACAACTTCGCCCCTGAGAAACAGCCGTCACCGTCGAAAACAGTTATAGAAAAGCTGGCGCGTGAGGGCAGAAAGTTCCACGCATCAATCGGACTTATATCCCAGAGACCGGTCAAGCTATCCACCACCGCGTTATCCCAGTGCAACACCAAGTTCATCCTGCGCGTGACCAACCCGAACGACCTGGAACACATCTCGCAGTCAAGCGAAGGCATCACCTCGGACGTCAAGAACCAGATACCCGGGCTGAAGACCGGTGAATCCATCGTCATCGGAGAAGCCGTTAACTACCCGACATTCATCGACGTCCGGGAAAGGCGGTCAGAGGAGTCTGGTGCGGGTGAAGGACTGGAGGATACGCTTGAAGAATGGAAACAGGAGCAGGAATCGATGGACGAGGACGCGGAAGCGTTTATGTGACTAAATACTCCACATCGTATCCTCTTCTTGGAAACTAAACTCTTTAGAAAGATTATCTCTATTATCCCTATAAAATTCTAGATCTTCTAGACGGAACCCTTCAGTACTATCTAACTGAGAGGTGTTACGTAGATGGATTTTATCTCCACGAGCGTTGTATCTGATTCCCGCAAAACCGTTCTGTAGAAGTGTCTCGTAGGCATCTTGATTCAGGTACACGCTCAAGTCGCCTACATCTTCATGTGAGCGATTGTTCTTTTGGACTTTGATTGTTCTGTTTAATCCTTCTTGAGGATACTGTGAGGCAGTTACTTCTACTGTGCCTTGTTCTTTTGGATAATTCCAGTGGACAAGAACTCCATCTACAACTTGAGATTCTAGCCTTTCAATCTCATCTGGATCTAAGTAAACTGATATATCGGTATTCGAAGCTATCCCTGCAAGCATGTTATTTCACCTCCTCCACTTCCGTGAGCCCGGTTTCCGTACCCTTCTTCTCGAACTGGTAGAGTTTGCCGGTCGCTGCTGATTCCAGCGCAGGGTCGTGGGTGACGACGAACATCTGCTCGATAAGTTCCGAGGTTCTCTCGCGCAGAGTCTCGGCGAGTTCTTCTACTGCGGAGGAGTCGAGGTTGTGGGTTGGCTCGTCGAGTATCAGCATCTGGAGTTTCGGCGACAGTGTGAAAGTTAACGCGAGCCTCATCACCAGCGCGGCGGAGTGGCGTTCGCCGCCGGAAACTTCTGCCTCGGCGGATATCCAGTTGTTCTCCGAGTCCAGTAACTCTAGTAAATAGCCTTCCTCCGCGTTCAACTTTATCGAGTAGTAGTCATCGTATGGGTATACCTGTGACCAGATGCTGTCCATCAGTTCGTTCAAACGCCGCACGAAGCGTTCACGTAGCGTTACCTGTGTGTCCTCCAGCCCTATCTTGTAGTTATGGACGAAATCTAGCAACTTGTCGGTCTTTTCCAGCTCTTTTTCTATCTCTTCCAGTTTGTCAAGTCTTTCCTGCATCTGCTCCAGCCGCTTCCTTTTTTCCGAAAGCAGTTCCTCCTGTGAGGCGAGGGTGTTTTCCTTAACCGATTTTTCTTCGCGTATC
The DNA here is from genome assembly GCA_022729235.1 of Candidatus Nanohalarchaeota archaeon. Taxonomy (GTDB): domain Archaea; phylum Nanohalarchaeota; class Nanosalinia; order Nanosalinales; family Nanosalinaceae; genus JALDAJ01. The sequence goes on along the minus strand of JALDAJ010000001.1, from coordinate 1,015,896 downwards.
TCCGAGAGTTCTTCCTTCATCTCCTCCAGTTTTTCCTCGTCAAAATCAAGTTCTTCCAGCTCATCCTCCGTGTCTCCTATCTTTTCTTCAAGGACTTCTTCTTTCTCCCTGAGCTCTTTCACTTCTTCTGCTTCTGCGAGTCTTTCGAGTTGTTGTTCCAGCTCTTCTACTTCGTCTCCGGACCATTCTTCACTGAGTTCCTCGAGTTTTTCCTTTCTATCCTCGATATCTTCTTCCAGTTCTTCAAGTTCTTCCCGTGTATCCTCGAGTTTTTCTCCCGAGTCCCGGTACTGCATCAACTCATCACGTTTTTCCGTCAGTCCTTCCCTTTCTTCTTCAAGTTCTTCCAGTTTATCCCTCAGCTGTTTCTCTTTCTTTTTCAGCTCCTTTACACGGGACTTTCTTTCCTCGAAAAGTTCTTCCCGGTGCTCTTCATCCATCTCCTGACCACAGGTCGGGCAGTCTCCTTCTGTATCCTTCAGTGTCTTCAGGCTGTCAAGCAGGTTTTTCCTCTCCGCGTGCAGGGTCGTACCGCGCTCCTTGACATTCTCTGCTTCCCCGCTTATTTCTTCGATTTCGTCTTCGATATCTTCCAGTTCCTGGAACTTCTCCACCTGTTCTTCCAGGTTCTCAACTTCCTTCTTCAGCTTTTCTCTCTTCTCTCCATCGAGTTCCAGTCTCTGCTCCAGCTGGCTTATATTTTCCCGTGCCTCCTTGAGCTCCTCTATTCTCTCCTCAGTCTCCTGCTTCTTTTCTTCAGGTTTCTCGATACTTTCAGTAGTTTCCTTCTCTTCCAGTCTCTCCTCTATAGACTCCTTCCGTGCCTCGAGCTTTGTCTTCCGCTGTTCAAGCTCTCTGTACTTATCCTTTTTCTCCTCCAGTTCTTCGATACCTTTCTCCTGTGTTTCCAGTTTCTCTCCCAGCTCTTCTACTTCTTCCTCGAGTTCTTCCCGCTCGTCTTCGAGTTCTTCGATATCTTCTTCCAGTTCTTCAAGTTCTTCCCCGTCTATCTCCTCCTCCAGCTCCGCGTATTCATCCTGTTTCGCGTCCAGCTGGTCGCCTAGACGGTTCTCTACTGTAACAATTGTCTGCCGTGCGTCCTCGAACCGGTCCAGTTTCAACAGCTCGTCGATGCGTTCCTTCCTGTCACCCGGTCTCATCTCCAGGAACAGGTCGAGCTTGTTCTGCTCCGCGTAGATCGCCCTGGTGAATGAGTGAAAATCCATTCCAAGCACCTTCTCCACCTGCTCTGTGACCTCCTGCGTTGACGGCGCCTCAATTAACTCGGAGTTCTTCCTCAGCTCGCTTCTTTTCGTCCCGCTCCCGCGCTCTATGACTCGTTCGACTGTGTACTCATCTCCTCCCAGCTCGAGCCAGACTTTGACCCTTGCATCCTTAGCTGGCGAAGGGGAGCGCCTTATGGCGTCATCAAGTGTTATCTCTCGCGAGTTCAGCGCCGGCGTTGTTCCGTAGAGACCGAAGGTTATCGCCTCAAGCACGCTCGATTTACCCGAGCCCATCGTACCTATCAGTGCGTTGACGCCGGATGAAAACTCGAGGTCTGTCTCGTGGTGCGACTTCCAGTTCTCCATTTCAATCCTCTTAATCACTGGTATCGACCTCTTTCAGCATTTCCAGCGCCTCGGAGGCGCTACCTTTCTCAAGTAGCGAGAAGAAATCCTCCTGGTTAACTTCCACGTCCGTGCCGACTTTTTCTTCCAGTATCTCTTTTCCTTCCTCAACCGCATCGATGCTGTCCAGGTCTGTACCGCCTTCCCGGGAAGGGGTTTTTACCGATGAGTTGATGTTGAGGAACATGTCGCCGCGGAAGAGCTGTTTCAGCTCCCTCGGGTTTATCCGCCCCTCTGTTTCGCCCGTTATTTTCAGGTTTACAAGAGGCTTTTCTCCGGGAACAGTGATATCTTCAAGCTTCTCTTTCGCGAGTTCCTTGACCTTGCTCCACTCCTCGCCCTCTACTTCGAGTTCTACGTAGTGTACGTCCCGCGGACTATCCAGGGGTACAAAGTCCAGTTCTTTATTTTCAGTATCCAGTTCCAGGAAGCCCTTGTCCTTCTCCGCCTCGATTTTCCGCATCTGCGTTGTAACAGTGGAGCCGGGTAGCACGAGGGGTTTGTCATCTCCTTCATCAAATTTTTCGGTGTTGTACCAGTGTATATGTCCGTTGACTATCAGGTCGAAACCTTCTGGCAGGTCTTCCAGCGTCAGGTAGTCCTCGTCTTCCGGCGTGTACACGAAGCCTTCGATGGACTGGTGCAGTAGGAGTATGTTGAATGCGTCTTCTACAGGTTCTGGAGAGAACTTCTTGAGAACGCGCGGGGCGTATTTTTCAGGTACTCCGCTCATGCCGTGGACTGCAACTTTTTGACCGTTTTTTTCGAATACGACCTGGTCGTTGTGGAGGTGGTAAAGATGCCCTGACTCCGCCATCAGTTCTATAGGATTGGTGTAGCTGGAAGGTCTTCTTTCGTGGGTGCCGTGAATAGCAACTACTGGTATGCCGTCGCCAAGCATTCCCAGATCTTTATCTGACTCAACCGTTCTCTCGCCTTCCATAGCCGTTGCGACTACATCAAACGCCCTGTCGAGAACTTCCTGTTTCGGTATTTTCTTGTCGAATATGTCGCCGGGTAGAAGTATTATGTCCGAATCCAGCGACTCCTCGAACGCCTCTTTCGCGTTTTCAAACGTGTCTTCCCCACGCTCCTCGCCCCACTTGTACCCGAAGTGGGTGTCGCTTATGATAGAAACCTTCATCTAGAAACAGTGGGTCGATAAAATCTTTTATCCGTGTCTGGTGAGGAGTTATGAAATTATTTCTTCGAGCTGTTCCTGGTGTTTCTCTATGCAGAACTCGATGAAGGGTGTTACGCCCTTCATGTTACCTTCCTCCAGGAGCTGGAAGTACTGTCTCTGGTGGTCAGGATTGTATACGAATAATGTTTTGTCCTGCTTCAGTAGAATCCATGAATGCAGAAGTCTCGCTGTTCTGCCGTTTCCATCTCTAAAGGGGTGGATTGAAACCAGCATGAAGTGTGCGAGACTCCCGAGGATCTCCGCATCCAGGTGGTCGTACTTTTTTATGAAGTTCTCAAGTGCGTTCATACTGTTATCTATGACTGGCTTTCTGCTGGGAGGATCGTACTTTGAACCTGCAATTCTCTTCCTGCCGTACTCTATTTCTCCCGGATTATCAACTAGGTGATATATCACTGCCCTGTTTATCTTCTTGATTCTTTCAACTGTTATGCGCTCATGCTTTATTTTCTCAAGTATCTCTACCGCGCGGTTGCTGTTTTCTATTTCTAGTATTTCTCGAGGCGTAAGGTCTGTCGGGAAGTTATCCAGTACGTTTTCCACTTGCTGTACTGTAGCGGTATTCCCCTCGGTAACTGTAGAGGAGTATGTGTGTATTCTGGCGATTTTCTCCTTCAGGTCGTGTTCTACCTCGATTTCGGTGTCTTGACTATCAAATTTTTCCGAGAAGCTTTCCAGACCGATTTCGAACAGGTTGATATATAGTATTGTGGAGTCGTTTACAAGCGGTTTCAGGATGATCGGCTTCTTCTTTGTTTTTTCCAGGAAGCTGTTCTCGCTGAGAAGATCTATATACTTGTAAACAGTTGGTCTTGAAAGTCCTGTATTCTCCATCAGTTCTTCTATTTTTGCTTCTTGTAGCTCTATCAGGGCATGGAATACTTTCACGCAGTTATACTCTAACAGTTCTTCCCAGTCGATATCTCTGTGTTTTGACCAGTAGAGGAAGCCTAGCGTGTCGAAAGTTCTTGGGTTTTCTCTGTTGATTTCCAGATCTCTGACAAGTTTTTCCTCTCTGAGTGTTCTCAGCCGATCCTTGATTACTCTATCCGTTACTTCTTCGAACATCACGTTTCTCTTTATCAGTGAGAAAAGTTCTTCTTCCGTATTAACTTCATTCTCTGCTACGTACATCATCACGTGTTCTTTTAACAAATCAGCCATATTGTAAAAATACTGTGTCAAAACTTAAATATTAAAGGATATTTTACACTGTTTTTTTACAGTAGAGGTATAAAGTAAAAATCCTGCGTAACACTAGGGTTATTCCTCCAGCTCGATTCCTTCACTCAGCCTTTGCGCGACGAGGTTGCCACGGTCCAGGATAACGTAGGCGTCCTCGTACTCTATCATCACAGGTTCGACTTTGTAGAAGTCCTCTGCCTCTTTTACCTGGGGATCGAAGATGAATGCTGGAATGTACTGGAGATCATACTTCTCTACTAGTTCCTGGCCTTCACTGCTCTGGTAATCGACCTGCCTGTACTCGGCGTTAAACAGCCTGTCCGTAGCGTTCTGGAACTCGCCGTATGAGCAGTCATCACACGTGACAACTGTTACCGGGACTTCTACGCGGTGGTCGAGTGATTCCCAGTAGGTATAGCCTGAAAACGCGGCGCCGGAAACCACCAGTCCTAGTACCAGACCAAGCAGGAACGACCGGTTGAAGTTGTACCTAATCTTCGCCATTAAGCCGTTCACGTCAAGTAACGGGTCATCTTCCTCCATGTCCACGGCTTCTGTATCGTGCTCTATCCGGGCGTGTTCACTGAATGTTTCCTCAGACCCGAAGTATTTCTCACATAGAGGGCACTGGTAACGTTCCTCTGCCATAGAGATAAACTGATCCTGTTTCTTAAAACAAGTTTCCCTTCATCGTATGCTCTAGTTTGAAACCGTTATTCTGTAAGAATGCAGTTAATTAAGGAGAGAGCTTGTGTCTACTGAGGTGAGAGTTATTTACGACGCCATAGATGACGTTATAAGAAATATTTCGCCCCACGCCCGCTCTGTCAGTGTTAAAGGTGACGACAGGGTAGGTTATGAACTGGTAATAAATTTTGGAAGTGTAGAAGAGGGGGAGTACCGGGGAGATTTCACGGTTACATACGGTATCGATTCCCCGGAAGAGCTAGGAGAGTTTTATGACTCTCTCAGGATGGCTCCTACGTCGCCTCTAGTTACTGTTTTCGGTAACTCCGGCGAACTGGAGAGAGCGACTGTTGAAGGAGAGGAGAACTGGGCAGAGGCACGGTCTCCAGAACATAGATATAGAGCGCTTAAAAAGGAGAAAGAGGAGCTTAGCGAGGAAGATGAGGACTACAGTGAAAGATTAGTAGAACTGGAGTCGAGGATAAGCAGGCTTGGTGAACGGATTAATCCTGGTGATGCTGAACGTCCTGAAAACCACTTCTACACCGGTGATTTCGAGGCTCCGTTGACAGGTGAATGGGCAGTCAACCTTAGAGGGCTCATTAACGGGCGTCTTGATAAAAATACTACGCCCCGGGAAGCCGCTCACCACGCAAGCGCCAGCACCCTGGCAGCGGTAGCGTATGCAGAAGGTGACCGGGCCGGAGTACCTGACTGGGATTCTAGAAATTACGACTTCTACCAGGCTATTGTAAACAGTCTGCAGCGCGAAGCACCGGAGGAATCTGTAGAAATCCAGGTCCGAGAGAAGGCGGTGCAGGAAAGAGAACGTCTTGAAAGCGAGCTATCAAGCTATCTCCAGACGGTCAGGGAGGTAAGAGACCGGAGCCGTGAGGACCGGAAGAAAATGGAAGGGTTTGAACGGGACATAGAAGTACTGGAATCCGACATCGAGGAGCACCTCGCCCGCGTAAGGGCAGGAGAGTATGAAGACCTGGAAACTGTCGAAGAAAGAACCGACATGATAGGCGAAGATATCGAAGAAGTCGAAAGAGTACTTGGGAGAGAACCAGTTGACTATGAGGAGATACTTGACAGGACTATACCCGAGGTAAAGGAGAAAGTAGTCGTACTTGAAGATGAAGGCGTCATTGACAGGGAAGACTACGAACAGCTCCTGCAGGAAGAAGATAGGGTTACCCTGAAAACGTGGTTTGAGGAAAGGCTTGAAGAAAGGCGGGATGAGTAGTAGGAGGCACGCCGTTACATGTCCTCCTTTGAATCCGTTGTCCTGGGTTGAATACAGTTAATTAGCGAGCGTTCGTTGTCCACTGAAGGTGGATGATATTTTCGAGGACGTAACTGATGATGCGATGCGCGATATAACCCGCAACGCAGAGTATATCCGTGCCAACGGCGATATGGAGAGAGGTTACGAGGTAGTAATAGGTTTTGAAATCGAGGGTTACGAAGGAGAGATGAGTATCGACGGTATTGACTATACCGAAGCATCTGCTCTCGCAAACACGGTATTTTCAGAGAGCGGTATCGGTAGTAAAAGAGAAATCCACAGTTTTTACCAGAGCCTTGCAGACGGTATGAAAGACAGGCCCGGTTCCGAGGTTATCGGCGACCCGGTAAAGAGAGGTGGTGGAACAGGAGAGATCGGTCCCGGGACGCGAGGACAGAGAAACAGCGCCTGGGACGATACCGATTACCGGGAACCCGGACGGGAACAGGAGGCAACCCGGGATATCGGGGAACGACTTGAAGAGAGTACAGACAGGATGCAAAATATTGAACAAGGTCTGGAGAGAATCGCAGAACGTATTGACCGCCTAGAGGAAGAAGTTGAAGGTGGTGAGGGAGAGGAGGATGAAACCAGTTACTACGCTGAATACGGGAGATTCGAAGGCGGGAGATCTGCCCGGGATACAGGAGAGCAGGTTGGAAAGGCAGGAGTCCGGACAAGAAGACGACTTGATAGGGAAGAAAGGTCGCCGGGACTGGTTGAAAGATTGTTGAACGGATAGGTACATAAGATTTTTTTCTGCATACCATAGACGGCGTTCACTTTGTTCAGCCGCTTCCAGGGAAAGCTTTCAAAACCTTGAAATAAATTCTCGGGTCTTTCACCACTATAGAGGTTAACAAAAGATGTCACAGGAACTAGGTATAACAGCGGACAAGCAGAAGAACCCTTCGGAATGGTACACGCAGGTCGTGCAGAAAGCTGATTTGGCGGACTACGCACCTGTAAAGGGGTGCATGGTCATCAAGCCGTACGGCATGAAGCTCTGGGAGTCAATAAGAGATACTTTCGACGAGAAGATAGAGGGCGAGGTAGAACCTGTCTACTTCCCTATGTTCATTCCGGAGTCTCTACTCGATAAGGAAGAGGAGATAGTTGAAGGATTCGGACTTGAAGTCGCCTGGATTGAGGAAGAGGAAGAAAAAGATACTGAGGAACGCATAGCACTGAGACCTACATCGGAGTCTATCATATCCGACTACATGGGTAAATGGATCCGCTCACACCGGGATCTGCCCTTCAGGATAAACCAGTGGGCGAACATCGTGAGATGGGAAGTATCCGATACACGGCCGTTCCTGAGAACACGGGAGTTCCTCTGGCAGGAAGGGCATACAGCCCATAAGAACGACGAAAACGCATCGGAAGAGACCATGAAACGTCTCGAACAGTACCGTGAAGTAGTCGAGGACCACCTGGGAATACCATCTCTTCTCGGATACAAGCCGGAGCACGACAAGTTTCCGGGCGCCAAATTTACGACTACTATAGAGACCCTGATGCCTGATGGAAAATCTATCCAGTCCGGTACATCACACAACCTTGGGCAGCACTTCGCCGAAGCGTTCGACATAACCTACGAGGACGCGGACGCGGAAGAGCAAACCTGCTACACCACTTCATGGGGCATATCCACACGTCTCATAGGCGCGCTCATAATGGCGCACGGTGACAACGACGGGCTGAGACTGCCTCCAAGCATCGCACCTGTACAGGTAGTGGTAGTACCTATCTACCAGGAGGACAACCAGGATGAAGTCGTCGGTTACGCGGAGGACGCGGAGTTCGAGATCAACCAGAGAACGGAGCTCGACGACCGCGACCACCGCACACCAGGCTACAAGTTCAACGAGTGGGAGCTGAAAGGCGTCCCGCTGAGACTGGAGGTCGGTCCTAACGAGATGGAAGACGAGACCGTTACCGCGGTAAGAAGGGATACAGGCGAACAGGAGGAGATACCGTTCGATGAGCTGGATGAACGGGTCGCGGAGCTTATGGATGAGATACAGGAATCGATGTACAACGAACTCGAAGACTATCTCCATGAGAACATCAGGGAAGCAGAAAGCAAGCAGGAAATCCTCGGAACCATCGGCAAGAACCGCGGATACGTCAAAACCCGGTGGTGCGGTAAAGAGTCATGTGAGGAAGAAATCAAGGATCAGGTAGCGGCGGAGATCGTCGTCCTACCGTTCCAGGAAGACTCCAAGCCCGCCACGCTCCAGGAAGAAGACGAGCACATCGACGGCGAATGCGCGGTCTGTGGAGAAGATGCGAAAAGATGGGCGTACTTCGCGAAGAATTACTAACGTAATTCTTCTTTGACCGCCACCGCAGGGAGCCGGTCACGCGAAAAACTATTAGCGAAACGCTTCTTTACCTCTCTCTTTCTTCACTAATTAGTATTTTTTCCGATAATTAGTCCCTGTGATACTCAAAAATATCCGGTACTTGGTGACGCAGAACGCGGACAGGCAGGTGCTGGAGAACGTTGACATCCTGGTTGAAGGTGACGAGATAGCGGGTATCGGCAGAGGTCTTGATGCGCGAGGGCACGATGTTATTGACTGCTCACGGAAGGTTGTGATGCCGGGCCTGGTGAACGCGCACACCCATGTCTCGATGGCGCTTTTCCGCGGTATCTCCGATAACAAACTGCTGGAGAACTGGCTGGAGGAAGAGATATTTCCTGCGGAGGAAGAGATGGATGGTGAGGATGCCTACTACGGCGCATTGCTAGGTATCACGGAGATGCTGAAAACGGGTACGACGACGTTCAACGACATGTACGGTTACATGGACAGGGTGGCTGACGCGGTCGACGAAACTGGTATCAGGGCGTTACTGGCGCGCGGGGTCCTGGACATGGATGGAAACGGGCGGGAACGTATCGATGAGGCGCTGGAGTTCGTGAAAGAATACCAGGACCACGGCACTATAGAACCTGCGATCGCACCGCATGCCGTCTACACGACCTCGGAGGGGACGTTGCGGGAACTGAAAGACTATTCTAGGATATTTGACTGTCCCTACCACGTCCATGTCTCGGAGACAGAGAGGGAGAATGAGGACTGTATCGAGGAGACAGGGTTGACGCCGGTGCAGTACATGGACAGCATGGGACTGGTTGATGAGGACTTTATAGCAGCTCACGGTGTCTGGTTGACCGACGAGGATGTCGAGATACTTTCGAGGGAGGGTGGTTCGGTCATACATAACCCGGTTGCCAACCTGAAGCTTGGCTCGGGAATCGCTGACGTGCCGGAGTTGGTGGAACGCGGTGTCAACGTGGCTATCGGGACGGACGGTGCTGCTTCAAACAACAATCTTAACCTGTTCGAGGAAGCTAAAATTGCGGCTCTCCTGCACAAGAGAAACGATCCGCGCAGGTTGACGGAGCAGGATGTGCTTGACATGCTTACTGTTAACGGAGCAAAGGCTCTGGGACTGGAGGACGAAATCGGCTCCGTACAAATCGGGAAGAAGGCGGATTTGGTAACAGTCGATTTTGATGAACTCTCGATGAATCCTGTCTACGGCAAGAGAGGGCTTATCTCGAACCTGATTTACTCGTTCCCAGGCAAGGTTTCGGATACCTTAGTTGACGGTGAGGTCGTTGTGAGAGGTGGAGAGGTTGTTAATATCGATGAAAGCGGGCTGGTCAGGAAGGTACGGGGCAGAACCAGGAAATTTGATGACAGGTCCGGGACACCTATTTAAATCTGGGAGGTGAATGTTTGGTTAATTACCTGTTACGGTTTCTCAGGTGTCATACTATGCAGCAGAAACGTGAAGTGAAGAATAAAGACGTAGATGAGTTTCAAACTGGTACTACAACAGTAGGTCTAGTGACGGACAGAGGAGTGATACTTGCAGCGGACAGAAGAGCGTCAATGGGGCGTCTGACTGCATCAAAGTATGCCAAGAAGATTTACAAGCTGGATGACAGGATTGGTTTTACTATAGCAGGAAGTGTAGGTGATGCGCAGAGGATTGTAAGAGTTATGCGCTCACAGCTCAAGCTACACAGGCTTGAGACCAAGGAGCTTTCTATCAAAGGTGCAGGTACTCTACTTGCTAATATACTTCACAATCACAAGATGATGCCGTTCTTCAACCAGTTCGTTATGGGCGGTATCGAAACCGATGGTTCAGGAATCCTTTATGATCTTGACCCTGCCGGCGGTCTAATGAAGCATGAGAAATTTACTGCTACAGGTTCGGGTAGTCAGGTCGCATACGGAGTGCTTGAGGATGCCTGGGAGGACGGACTGGAACATGAGGAGGGCAGAGATCTAGCTGTGAGAACAGTCCAGTCTGCGATGGAGCGCGATACTGCTTCTGGCGATGGTATCATGGTTGCGGAGATCACCGAGGACGGGTTCGAGATACTTGAGGAGCATGAAGTCGAGAAGCGCCTGGAGTAGCTGGTTCTAGAACGAAAAATATACTTTTAGGATTTGATAATATGGAAGAACTTGAAGATGTAAAAGAATTTTTGCCGCCGAATGCGGAGATAGAGAGTCTCAGGTTTGAGGCATCGGATATCGTTATCTATACCTCGTCAAAGGATTTTTTCCTGGATAATTCTGATACTGTAAAAAAGATTGTATCCAAGCTAAAGAAAAGGGTCGAAGTACGTCCCTCTGGAAAGCTTTTTATGGACCCGGAGAGGGCGGAAGAGAAGCTTTACGATACGGTGAGTGATGAGGCAGGAGTTGAGAACGTTATATTCCAGCCATCACTCGGGAAGATGATTGTGAGGGCTGAAAGACCTGGGAAGGTTATAGGAGACAAGGGGTCTGGACTTCAGGAGATAAGGGAGAAGACGCTATGGTCTCCTCAGGTGGAGCGCGTGCCGGCTATCGACTCGAAAATCGTTGACAGGGCGCGCGAGTTAACAGTGGAAGACCCTGAGTTCAGAAAGGATTTCCTACACGAGGTAGGTCAACACATAAGACTGGATAAATCTGCGGGAGATGAATGGGTACGTATATCCTCTCTAGGAGGTTTCCGGCAGGTCGGGCGCTCATGTGTCCTGGTCCAGACCGAGGAGTCGAATGTTCTCATGGATGCAGGTATAAACCCGAGCGCGGAACCGGGCACGACTGATAACTACCCGTACCTCAACGCCCCGGAGCTTGATTTACAGGATCTTGATGCAGTGGTGCTCTCTCACGCACACATGGACCACTGCGGAATGATACCGTACCTGTACAAGATGGGTTACGATGGACCTCTTTACTGTACTAAGCCTACGCGTGATCTGATGATTATGCTTACGCTAGACTACATAGGCATCGCCCACTCGGAGCAGGCGGATGCGCCTTATGATTCAAATGCTATCAAGAAGGCGGTCAAGAGGACGATAACCCCGGATTTCGGAGAGGTAACTGATATCACGCCTGATATAAGATTGACTTTGAAGAACTCGGGACACATACTGGGCTCGTCTCTGTGCCACCTGCACGTAGGAGAAGGGCTTCACAACATCCTCTATACGGGCGACTACAACTACGACCAGTCGGAGATGCTCAGACCCGCGGACACCAATTTCAAACGTGTTGAGACGCTCATAACAGAGTCTACGTATGGAGGACGGGACGACAAACAGCAGCCGAGAGAGGAGGCGCAGAAGAAGTTCCTCTCCAAGGTCAAGCAGACCCTGAGCAAGGGCGGAAAAGTGATAATACCTGTCTTCGCGGTCGGACGTTCACAGGAGATACTGGGAATGCTTGCGGACGAGATTAACAGGGACTATTTCGACTATAACGTCTACCTGGACGGTATGATCAAAGACGCGAACGCACTTCACACGGCGTATCCTGAGTTCCTGTCGAAGAAAGTCCAGAAAAAGATATTCAAGGAAGATGACTCGCCGTTTATCCACGACCAGCTCAAGCCTGTCGGTAGTTACGAGGAGCGCCAGGAAGTCTTCGGAGATGGACCGTGCGTCATCCTGACCACTTCTGGTATGCTTACAGGAGGTCCTGTCCTATCTTACCTGCAGGAGCTGGCTCCTGATGAAAAGAACGCGATGATTTTTGTTGGTTACCAGGCATCAGGGACGCTCGGTAACAAGATACAGCAGGGACGGTCAACGGTTAATTTAAACGGGGATAGGGTCAGTGTAAACCTGGATGTCTCTACAGTAAGCGGTTTCTCGGCGCACAGCGACCGCCAGCAGATAATCAACTACTGCAAGAACCTGAGATCCTCGCCTAACAAGGTGCTGACTAACCACGGTGAGGAGAAGAAGTGCTTCCAGCTTGCGTCAACGCTCCATAAGGCACTTCACATAGATACCGAGGCACCGCAGAACCTGGATGTCACGAGAGTCAGGTAGATTTGTAATACATTTACCGGATTATATCGCCTATGTAAGGAGTTTGTATTACATAGTCTGTGTTTTTGTTGTGGTAAAGCATATATCAGGTAATAAATAGGGTGTCCAAAGACTTACGTGTCTTAGAGGCTGTTTTCGATGCAACAACAAGGTTTTACTGTTTACGGCAAAAGGATGGATGATGCAGAGCTGATAGAGCGAAAAAATCAGGTATATAGTACAGGTGTGTCCTTTGAAGTCGCTTACAGGAATGGTTTTGGTTATTTAGCGGTTTCGTCGGAGAAAAAGGATCGGGTCGAGCCGTATGTCTGGGATATGAGTATTTTAGAGGAAAATGCGGATGAGGCGGATGTGGCTACCTGTATGGGTATTGGTGAGCCCGGGCTTTCACGACTGAATGGCGGCTTCGATACCGCATGGTATCTTGAGGGACGTGAACCTGCAGCAACTGATTAATCGACACCTTTTTTACCCTGTTTTCCTTCTATCTACACATGGTCTACGAGAAGAAATGCGTTGAATGTGGCGACTTAATCGATTTTGGTGGTGAAGACTCTGAGAGGCTTCCTGAAGATGCTATAGAGTTCAACGGCGATATTTACTGTAAGGACTGCGTGAAGCGGTTCGTCGAGTTCGGGACGGGTGATGTGATGTCCTGGATAGAAGAACTCCAGGAAGCTATAGAGAAGATAGAGGATGAACTCGGGCTTGAACGGCATCTAGAGATATGACAGATGTTCTTGAAGAAAGTTAATCTCGCCCCAGATTTAAGATTAAATAGTGAGGGAAGTTCAACCCTCGAGTTCTTCGTCGAACTCTCTGACCTGGTGCTTGAACTTGAGCAGTAGGTCTTCTGTCTGCGAAAGCGATTCTTCAAGTCCCTGTTTCTCTTCCTGCAGGTTACCTACTTTTCTCTCAAGTGAGTGCTTTTCTGTTTCTACCTCTGCTTTATCATCTTTCATCTCGTCAAGCTTGTTCTCTAAGTCCTTTATCTCTTCCTCCTTACCACTTATCTTCTGCTTGAGCTCTTTCCTTGTGGATCTGAGGTCGTCCACTGTTTCTTCAAGGTTAGCCTTCTCTTCCTTGAGCTCTCTTACCTTGTCTTTTAGTCGCTCCATCTCTTCCTTGATGTCGAGTGCTCGGTCTGCTTCGTCCTCGAAACGATCTACTAACGCGTTAAGCTCTTTCGCCCGCTGGTTAGGATGTTTCTGTCCTTCGTGGACGTTCCTTCCTTTCTCCGAGTCGAACTCGTCGCCGCAGATAGGGCACTCGTATGTTACGTCATCAGAAATAGTTTAATCACCTGTATATTGAGAAATGTCTTTTACTTATTTTTAAACTTTTGCGCTCTCTTAAGGGATTTTATAGCTTCACTGATCTGTGAGTCGAGATCGCTGATATCATGGTTTGAGTTAAGCTTGAGTTTTTTCTCGTGGACGATGTCTCCTGGTGACCACTGGTGCGGGTAGTCGTACTGGTTGTCCTCCCAGTCAAAGTCGTCGAGTTCCTCGACGATTATTGTTTCAAGTTTCTCCACTAGCTGCACAAGTTTCTCGTTTGCTTCTTCCAGCTTCTCGTTCTCCGTTTGCAACTCCTGTATCCTTTCCTGCCCTTTCTTCAATGTGTCGAGCAGGTAAACGTAGTCCTTGTCGCCTTTCTCCATGGACTAGAATTATGTAGAAGAGGATTTAATGGTGATGGCAGTTCATCCTGTTGTCCTATCTGGATGCACGGGTTTGAGAAGCTGATTCCAGACTGGTTTAAGCTGTATCTTCTACTTCATCACTTCTCGCGATGGTTGCGTAGCCGGGGCAGGCAACTATCCAGTTCTCATCGACTCCTGCCATGTCGCCGTTGATGTTCTTGACGGTCTTCTTCAGTCTCTTGACCGCTCTTTTCAGGTCGGCCATGTTGTGGTTCTTCAGTGGTGCGATGTTGATCCAGACGATGTGGTCGTCTCTCAGGTGGTCCTGTGCGTTTTCGACATCTGCGAACTCTTCGAGTGTCACCGCCCGTATAACGATTTCGTCTTCGCCTTCGTGCATCTGTGCATCGAGTTCCACGAAGTCGTCTTCGACTATATCTTGTTCTTTATTGTCTGACTTCTTGAGAAAATCTAGAGCCATAGCATTCCTTGCCTCCTAGTTATAAGCACCTTACGTATCTTTTTATAGCTTTTTAGTCCCGTAGGTCTGGAGTTTCTGAGAGGGTTATTCGCTCAGGCTTTCCACTTTTGAGGCGAGGTTCCAGATCTCTGTCCTGGTATGTTGACGGATGTTAGGGTCGTTGGATATGTCGTCAAGTATAGATGCTGCGGTGTTCACCCGTACTGATAGGTCTTCATCGTCTTCTTCAAGCTTGTCCGCTGCCTGTTCAAGCATGTCTGCAACGTTGGATGGCATAGAGTTCTGGGAGGCTATATCTCTCATCCTGGCTGTTATTGCTTCAAGATTTGACATTTTTTATCACCTTTTAGCCGCCCATTGACTGTGAGAACTTCTGTCTCGATTCTTCCATCTGTTCCTCGAGTTTCTCCTGCTTCCGGTCCAGGCTCTTCTTCCTTACTTCAAGGTCTTCAACTTTCTCTTCCAGTTCTCCCTTGAGTTCTTCCCGGTCTCTCTGGACAAAAATCGAACCTACTGTCCGGTAAACGTCACCTTCTCCCTCTTCAAGTTCGTCAAGCGCTCTCTGTGACTCCTGGAGTTCTTCCTCGGTTTCTTCTTTCTGAACTACGATTTGCTGGAGCTGCTGCTGTTTCTGCTGCATCTCCATTATCATCTGCTGGGCGTCTTCTTGATCTGTCATTTATTTGTTCACCTTTGTAGTATCTTGTTTCCGAGCATCGCCAGCCTGAACACGGTGTCGGTCGCACCTCTCAAAGGTCCGAGCGAATCGGTTTCGATAGTGATTTCCAGTTCTTCACCGTCTTCTACCACGTAACTTACTTTCCGGTCGCTGTCAAGGCTGGGATTTACGACCTGTCTTAGTCCTGGCTCCGCGTCGATGCTGAGCTGTGTCTTCATCCTGGGTTGCCTCGTGATCTTCTGTGAGCGGCTTTCCTTCGTTGGAAAGCTTCAGACTGCTTCGACCCTGTCAGGGTCGTCTGGTCGTGCCTTCATCAGAACCCGGTGTGAGCAGTTAGGGCAGATAACTTTCTCTTCTACAGGGTTGATATCGACTTCTTCCTCACATTTCACGCAAATATATCCTGCCATTTGTTATTCGTCCTCTTCTATCTGTTCTTTTGCAGCTTCAAGTTCTTCGGTTTCAACGTTCAGTGCGCGTCTGAGGGTTTCATCTGCGCCTGTATCCTGGTTGTATGCGCCTCCTGCAACTTTTAAGCCGCATTCTGTGCATTTCCAGATACCTGCAGCTTCTCTTTCCAGTTCGCCCTCACATTCAGGGCATTCGCCTTCATGTGATTCAGCCTCGTCCACGTTTTTCCTTATCTTCGCCCCGTACCGGGCGCCAAAACGTTTTGAGCTTCTACTCATTTTTGTAATTCACCTTGATATGGAAGTAAAAGAGGGGGGAATCTTTTTTATTCTCCCGCCGCTTCGTGGAGTTTCTCCCGTAGCCGGGATGATATCTCCTCTGCTTTTTCCACGGTTTCCATGACTTCTTCCTGTGAGTAAGGTTGCTCCTCTCCTTTCTGCATCGCAACGATGTTCCCGTTCTCAAGCAGTGAAACGGTCAGTCGTGCGTCGAGCGCCTCTTCTTCATCGCCGTTAGTGTCCCAGAGAAGGGTGTTACCGATCTTGCGTCCGGTAACCGTGACTGGTTCCTTGACAAGAGGAATGTCCATCGCCTTCTCGTCTCGCAGGATTTCTCCTGTCTCCTCGTCATATTCTGGGATGAACCCTGTCTTCAGCGCTGTCATGGCGCCGAGTGATGCGGCGTCTATGAGGTTGCCGTCATCGTTCAGGACGTGAATGTCGATAAAGAGGGTGTAGACATTCTCTCCTTCCTCTATACAGAGTTCTTCTAGATCTACTGCCTCTGCTTCACGGATACCCCGGTCGACAACTCTTGCGAGTTCGACTCCAGGCTCCTGTGGAGGTCCTGACTCGTACTCCCTGTGAGCCATCGGCGCGAGTTCTGCGTTGGTTACGAGAGTCCCTCTGCCAGGTCTGTCGTCGTAAGGTGATTCTACATCGATTGACAGTCCTACAACGACCTGTGTTTTACCGATAGAGACTTTTGCGGATCCTTCCGCTGTCTCGTTGATGTAATCGGCTTCGACCTCTATGTCCCTGTACTCATCGAGTTCTCTCTCGTCAAGTCTTTCTCCGTCTTCTATAATCTTCCGGATTGTTTTCTGGTTAAGTTTCATTACTGGTCACCTCCTTTGATTTCTTCGTATTTTTCAACTAATGTCCTGCGTTGCTGTTCGTAGAGCTGGTTGCAGCCGTCTCTTGCGAGTGAGATGCATTCGTCAAGCATCTCCTGGTCGATGTCACCGTCCATCTGGAGAAGCGTTATCTCGTCTTCTCCATTGATGACTGCTATAGGGATGTCTGCGTTTCCTTCCTTATCCTCTTTACCGTTGACATCGAGGACTGCGGTGTCGTCTATCACTCCTGCTGCACACGCGGATACAAGACCCTTCATCGGGATTCCTGCGTCCGCCAGCGCTAGTGCTGCGGCGTTGATACCGGTTACACGTGATCCGCCATCGCTCTCGATTATCTCCATCGAGATGTCGATCCCTGCTTTCGGGAAGTTTTCCAGCTCGATTGCTGGTTCTAAAGCTCTTCTAGCTACGAGCCCGATTTCTTTCGCCCTCCGGTTCGGACCGGGTCTCATCCGGTCATCCACGGAGAAAGGTGCCATGTTGTACCGCATCTTGATGACTGCGCGGTCTGATTTTTGAAGGTGCTGTGGGTGTAGTTCCTGTGGTCCGAAAACGGAAGCTACTACGCGGGTGTTCCCGGTCTCGACCATCGCGGAACCGTCCGCTTCGTCGAGGACTCCGACTTCCATCTTCGTCTCTCTTACTTCATCTTTTTCTCTTCCGTCAACACGTTTTCCGTCTTCGTCAAACCATTGAATTTCTTGTTCTGTCATTTTCCTGTTCACCTCTGCTCCTCAAGCCATTCACCGATTTTGTCGGTGAGACCTGATTGGTGGGCTTCCCGCTCGACTTTTTTGACTGCTCTTGCGGCGAGATTTTCTTTCTCTCCCCGGATCCATACCTGGCCGTTCTGTCCGACGATTATCTTGCAGCCGGTCTGTTCTTTGATCTGTTTGACCATGGTTCCCTGTTTCCCGATAACTCTCGGGACTTTACTTGGAGGGATCTGGATGATTCGTCCTCCTTCGAGTTTCCTGCACCTCTTATCCATCATGGACAGGTTGACATCCATACCTGCGTTTACCGAGGTGACTTTGACGACGATCGCATCGCCTACGTCATAATAATCTGTAAGGTCGTCTTCGTCAAGGTCGATGTATTCGTCGACCGCGGTGTCAATCCTGAGCATCCCTTCGTAGGGTGAGGCGAGACTTACTTTCCAGTTATTGTAGCTGACATGTTCTACTTCTCCTATCACTATGTCGCCTTCGCTCGGGATGTATCGACCGGACATCGGCGTTACGTTTACGTAGCCGTTGTCGTACCTTACTGATCCGATGTATTTTGAAATGATTTTGCCGTTTTCCTGGAAAACTCCGTCTCCCGGGCGGACATCGTCCTCCTCGGTTAGGGTGTCTCCAGGTGCAACTATGTCTGATTCTTCTTTTACACGTGACATTTTACGTTTACCTCTTTGAGTTAGTTCTTTCACACAGAAATGAATCTGCTTTATATACAGGAAAGGAAACACAACTTTTAAATAGGATATGTGGTGCTCTGGTATGTCTGGTAGGTTTTTGAGTGTTCCGCTTCCTGTCCACCCGGTGATTTAATATGGTTCTCGATCGGGGTAGTCTGGGATCATACGCCGAGAGATTGAACTCTACGAGGAGGCGATTACTGGAGTCTCTGGGCGTAGGTATGGCTGCTATGATACATGGATCTCTTGAGGGGACGCCGGAGACCTTACTGACGCCTTACTATACAGGGGTGCCTGATTACCTGAAGGATAACTCTCGCTTTGAGGCAGAGCTTGAAGACCTATATATCGAGGATTTTGAGGGTTTTGATCCTGACCGTCCTAATGTCCTTGTCGATGTCATACCTGTAGGCGACCACCAACTTGAGGAAGAAGTGGCTCGTGCCATTGAGGAGGTACACAACGAGGCGCCTGTCGGAGATGAGGGGATAAACGCGTTTGTAGGGCGGAGAAAACCTGAATACGCGTATCCCGAGGACGAGTTTGTCAACGAGTACGGAGGTGATGCAGCCATGATACACGGTGTCAAGGAAGGGTACGATGATTTCTTTGAAAGAGAGGTACCGGCGGAGCTAAGAGTTGCCGCGATCCAGGTACTCCGGACACCGGGCGTGCAGAGTTCTTCATATGATCTACCAGAGGGTGCGCTGGAGTTCACAGAGGATCTTGACTGGGAGGAGGAGTACTGCGATAACGACCACGGCTGCGTCTACATGGCGATTGCCAGCGGTACGAATATCGTTATGGCGCCTGAGGAAGGGTTCAAACATTTCTACGGCGATGAGTATATTGAGGGAACGAAGAGGGTGGCTTTGCATGATATAGGGCATGCCTTTGATCTGGAACACTCTGATAACCCGCAGGACGTGATGTACGCCGAGGAAGGAGTACAGGCCGACTCCGACCTGAGCTTTACTCCTGAAGAATGGAAGGTTGTGGAAGATCAGTGGAGAGAGTAGTACCGTTCACAACTGATTTATGATTATATTTTCCTGTCAAACTTTATGGAACGGGAAATATCCCGCAGAGACACCGCAATATGGGTTGGAGGAGCGGTTCTTTCCGCTATAAAGGGTCCTCTAGCGTTCAAATACTTCGGAGAAAACGCAGGACTAGTGCTTTCAGACAGTTTTGGGTACTATGGTGTGCCGGATACCTATTTCGAGGATGATGAATTCTGGCAGGATGTGGAGCAGGATTTCAATCGCTATCATGAAGATGTCTTAAAGAAGGGTGAACCAAACATGATGATGGATGTAAGGCTTTCTGAAGGCGTAGAAGTATCGTATGATGTCTATGATGATATTGAGGAAGCATTCTCTCCGGAGATAAACGCACTGGTCCTAGAACACAAGGAGAAATTTTCGCGTCAGAAATTGGATACGTCAGAAGATGTTGTATCTCAGCTGATAGGATCCACCAGAAATTTAGAAGAGATACTTGGTCTGCAGGATATAGTATACAATGATATAGATTCTCGGTACAGATATGCTGCTATCCAAGTTTTCATGGTTCCTTGGGAGATAAAGCCGGGTTGCTGTGAAAGCTCGGATAGTGGGGCTGCAGGTGCTGCGGTATATGACCGAGCGGTAGTCAGGCTTCTGGAGGATGGTTTCAACAGGTATTCTCCACGTCTGAGAGATGTCGTGCTTCATGAGATAGGACACATTCTGGGTGAGGTGCATGTTGATGATGAGAACAATTTGATGTATGAAGAAATCCTATTCTCTAAGGAGCAAAATTTCTCTGATGAACAGCTAGAGCGGTTCGCGGAAAGACTTTTCTAGACTTCCTGCATCTCTGCTTTGCCGGATGTCATGTCCTGTACTTCCTCTATCAGTTCACTGAGTACTCCGGCGGGTAGTGTCATCTTGCACATGAAGTACTCGTTACCCCACTGCTCCTCTTCCATATCGCCCGCTTTCTGTAACTTGTCGTATGCCTGCCCTGCATTTTCCGCAGGTATCCTGATCGCGACAGTTTTCTCTTCGAGCGAGATAGGGATGATAGGTCTTATCTCGTCAACAGCCTCCTGGAACTTCTCTTCTACGTCGTCGAAGGCGTTGACGTGGAACCCTGCTTCTTCAAGTGCGTTCTCCACACGCTGTGGTGGGTGAGGGTTACCGGTCTTCGGGTCCTGTGCACGTCTGGAAATCATGTCCACAACTTGTCTGTACTTGTCTTCCCGCATCTCCGCTTTCTGGTCTGTTGTCAGCTGCATTTCTCCGCGTTCAAAAATCTCTTCTGCAGCCTCTATTACCTGGCGGGTGTTGAACTCGTCTTCAAGTTCGCCGGCGCCCGCCCGTTCACCTTCACCTGCGTCAGTGAAGATCTCCTGTACAAAAAGCAGGCGCTGGATGTCGTGGTCTTCACCCTCGAGTTTTGCCTCTTTCGCGAGGTCAGGCTCTACAAGTATCTCGAACTCTTTGTCCCCTGAGTAACGGACTTTGATGGCGTCGGATGTGTCCATGGTTAATCCTTAACGTTTCCGAGACTTAAACCTATTTAGGCTCCGAGTTCACGTTCTTCCAGTTCTTCCGGCTCTACTCGCCTGTAGTTGTTTTCCACGTCAACTACCGCGAGTTCGATGTTCTCCGTTTCGATATCTTCTTCTCCGGCTTGCAGTGCGTTTACTGCAAGGTTGATTGCTGCATCTTCTTCCATTTCTTCCTCCCAGTTCGCTTCCAGGTGTTCCGTAGCTTCGTTGCCGCCTTTACCTATCGCGACTGCGTTGTACTGGTTGAGGGTTCCTGAAGGATCGGTGTGGTAAACCTTCGGATTTCCATCCTTGACACCGCCGGAGATCGTTGAGACTCCGTACGGTCTTACTCCTCCTACCTGGGTGAACTGCTGGCATCGATCAGCTACGAACGTCGCAAGTACAGGAGTTGGGATCTCCTCATCGTACGTCATCATGTAGCGCTGTGCCTCGTTCCGGGTCTCTTCTACAAGAGTTCTTCCATCCGCGACCAGTCCTGAGGTTGCGATCCCTATGTGTTCATCGACTTTGAACACTTTCTCCGGGTTCCTCACCCTGAGCTCCCCGGTGTTCCTCGTTGCCGCGAGTACCACTCCTTTGTCATAGGCGATACCGAGGGCTGTAGCTCCTTTTTTAACTGCTTCTTTGGCGTATTCTACCTGGAACAGTCGACCGTCAGGTGAGAAAATGGTTATACCGCGGTCGTACTGAGCCTGTTGCTGTTGAGACATCTGCATTGTTTTAATTACCTCCTAGAAACTTTATGTACTGAATCTTTTATAGAAGTTTTATTAACCTAGCGCCTTGCTTCGATCGTTTGTATTGAATAGAGAATCTTGAAAAAAGGAGTGCTGTGGCATAATAATTCGTTTTTATATGTTACCGGACATATTTTACTATGTCTGCAAGCGTGGAGAGAGTAAGCTATTCTGTTGAAGAAGATCAGAAATCAGATTACACTAGACCTGAAACACTTGTCTACATATCAGATGACTTCCACGGGCATCCCGTACTTCTGATGGCCCTAATTTTAAAGAAATAATAGCTGCAGGATTGGAAGCGAGACTAGGGAGCTATGGCGCTGCAGATCATATCAATCTCTCGGATAGAGAGACAGATCACGACACTGATTCAAATGATGTGCCCTTCAGAGATGAAGAGATTATCAAGGCTAGAAAAGAGGTAATTGACAACTACAATGAGCGAGATGACTATGAAGTTCTTGAAGAGGAAGATGTTCTCCGGGCTTTGAGAGTGGCTGATGAAGAGGAGGACTATAAACTAATCAATGAACTGGTTGAGGAGCACCGTCCGCCACCAACTCTACTAGATAGCGCCGAAATAGATTACGAGTCTGGCGAGGAGAGTATAGAAGCGTTTCTTGATGACAATGATTTCGACTACCCGGCGATTAGTGTTCACTTCATTGATGGAGCATACATCAAGGATGCAGAGGAAGTCCTAGACAGTATCTTCTATGAAAAGCTCGGCTATAATCCGGATGAGATGGATGAAGAACTCTCTAATAAAGAAGCGCGTAAAGTCATCAGAGAGGTAGAAGAGGAGAAGAGAAACTTTGTTGAAAGCTACTTTGATCAGCTACACTCCTTGCTTGACTCAAGTATTGTCGCGGATGAGAACGTGCTGGTCTGCCACCCAGGTCTTATAGAGCGTAACGAGGTTCTTACTACTTACGCGGATGAGGTGCATTATAAGGAGCTTATCGACGCGTTTTCAAATTCCGAGGCAGTTCCTGATTTTTCAGGTAAGGGAATTGAAAGACAGGTATCGGAAGAGATAAAGGGCGAGTTCGAGAAGGTGTACAATGGAAATAAGGATAGAGTAGATGATAAAATTGCTAGAAAGTTGATAAATGACGTGGCTGTAAGGGAAGAGACAGTTTTTATCCGGAAACTCTTAGAGAGCGATATGGATATAGCTTACAGCAGTGATGCACATCGGGCTTGGGAGATACCGGCAAGGAAACATATGGCCCAGATACTTCTTGAAGCGTGGGGTCGTGAAGTGATTGATCAAGAAGAGTTTCTTTCTCAAGAAAGTAAGGAAAGGGAAAAGACTAATGTTTGACAGAAAGCCTTTTTTAGAATTACATCTCTAACTCATTCTACGTAGGGCAGACTTCCGAAAGCCGCTTCGATTTATCGAACGGGGCTTGACCAATCGAATCGTGGTCCACTAGCTCAGGGGTTAGAGCACCGTCCTTATAAGGACCTCACACAGGAAAATACTGTCCCGGAAGGGCTGTGTGTTGCCTCCATGAGTGAGGCGGCGGTCCCGGGTTCGAATCCCGGGTGGACCATCGTAGAGAGCGTTATTTTGCCATCACCATTATCCCTGCGATTATCAGCAAGATGCCGATTATGGTGGCGACAGGGGGCAGAGGTATGAAGAGGAATACTATCCCGAGGGCTATGAGGAGTAGTCCTTTCAGGTTCATCGTGTTTGAGGCTTCGTCATTACTGAAATACTAACCGGTGTTAGAGTGTATCAAAAGCCTTGATGAGGTAAACAGAGGTTTTTGAAATCGGACATTTCCTGTTTCTTAGTGTTCCGGAAAGCCAGATTTTTTAAAGAACGGTTAATAATTCGGATGGTTAGATGTAGCATGTATTATTAAATTTTTTGATACATATTAACAATATGGTATTCAAGTTCCTGGATGAGAACGGAGATCCTGATCCGATGAGAGATCTGGAGCCCTGTGGCGGCGGATGTTTGCACTCCGGAGGAGGACACGCGGGAGAAGATGCTGTCTACGCAGGTAAAGAGGAGAATTGGACGTGGTACATGCTGGAGGAGGGAGGAGAGCTAAATCGTGTTGAAGCATCTGGAGATGTGGAGGTAAATACAGATACTAGAGATAATCGTGATTATTTCTGTCTACAGAGCCAGTCTGAAAATCCTGATGCGTGGGTGCATATAGAAGCGGTAGGCTCTCGAGGAGAAAGATATGAGGCAAAACTTCCTGTAAAGAGGGATACAGATTATGATGTTCAAACTGTTCACGATACTGAATTCGGTGGTCGTCGATGAGCGCTCCGGCACCTCCTTCACCGGATGAATTCGAGTTGTCTGGTTCTCGTGGCGGGGGATGTGACCACGACCCGAGTTCTTTCGAAGGAGAAGACTCTCTTGAACAGGAGGACGGATTCGGAGTCGCATCATTCAGGATTTTAGATGAAGAAGGAGATGAGCTAGGCGGGGTCTCTGGAGATCACTGGCACAGCGGACCTGTGGCGGATAAGCCTCTGGAGGTCGATGGGGATATCAGATTGGGGTTTGATCAGGCGGTACCAGGATTTGATGAGAGCGAATACGCCTCGGAATATGATGCCGAGGTACCTTACGAGGAAGTAGGGTATCTGAGTTCAGGAGATGAGGACATGATAGAAACCGAGTGGCTTCCAGACGAGGAGCTGCTTGAACTCAAGGGAGTTGAGCCGGGGTCAACAGAGCTTTCCTTCCACATGATAAATAGTGATGGAGAGGCAAAATACAAGAGTCCAAGCCTGGAGGTGGACATAGAACCTGCAGAGGAGTATTTAGAAGAGGATGAAGAACTGCCTGCCGACGAACATGCGGAGGATGGTCACGATGATCATGAACACGGTCATGGCGAATGCAGTCACGACCATGATCACGGAGACCATGCGCATGATCATGAGGGCTGTTCTCACGACCATGATCACGACCATGATCACGACCATGATCACGAACATCAGGCGGGACAGGGTGGCGAGATAGGATACCTTGATCTGAGTATAGAGGATATAGGGGCAAAGCAGTATGAGCAGATAAAGGATGATATCGATGAAATCACTGGAGAAGAAATAGTCCTGGAGGAAGAATACGATCTTGAAGATATGAGCGAGCTGCTTTCTGGCGGAAGAAAGCATGGTGCGGCAGGGGCAGGTATCATGGGTCTAGGAGGGCTCACCTACACATTGGGAGCCAGCTTGTTAGGTCCTGCAGGGCTGTTGTTAGGAGCTGGAGTAGGGCTCCTGGCGTACGGAGGTATGAAGGAAAAGGAGCTCAGGTACGATGTTGACGAAGAACTCGAACAGGAATACCAGAGTTTCCTGGCGGATCATGAAGGCAAGGAACTGGCTTACAGCTGATATTTCCCTTCTATTTTACCGGGATAAAGGAGAATAACAGGCTCTCCGCTATATTAATAAATAATGTGGTTCTTAATAACGAATAATGACTGAGGTCGCACAAATTATTAACAATTTCCAGGATTTGTCTCTTGAGCCCTCGGAAGAACTGATGGGTATAGAAGAAGAGCTAGAAGAGCTGGATCTCGAGGATTTGGATGACGAGGAGTTTAGTAAGGAAGAGCTGGAAGAGCTGCTGGAGAGGATAAAAAAGGATGGTAAAGAAGGTCAGTTTAGTTTTGAAAGTGAGGATGAAGAGGATTCTGATGACGAGAGCAATACATCGGATGAGCTAGGAGAAATTGAGATAGGGGACGTTGAAAGCGAGGAAGAACTGAAGGATATACTGGAGTCTATAGCAGAGGGGGAAGTCGATGAGGAGGTCTATGACTCTCTAAATATAACTCAGGAAGGAGCATACGCACTTCTTGAAGGGCTTGAAGACGGATCGTACGCGGCTGAGGAATTAGTCGATGAGTACGGTGATGATCTTGCAGGAGCTTACGAAGAACTTACGGCGGAGACAGGAGTGGGAACAGTAGATGTCTTTGGCGGAGAGGGATACGATGATTTACTAGAACCTGGCGAGTCAGGGGATATGGATGTATATGATCAAAGCGGGATGGAAGAGTCTTATGCAGAGCATGCCGAAGAATCGGGAGAAGTTGTTTCAGACACGGATACGTTCGGTGGCGAACTTGAGCCAGCAGACGACTACATGGACGAGGAAACAGTCGAGCTACGTGCACCCGAGATAGATGGTGAAGGAGGTTACCAGGATGATATGGCTGGCGCGGGAGAGCCCGACACGATAGTTGGTGATGATGGAGACGTGTATGCGAAATGCGGTGGATGCGGTGGATATCACGAAATAGATGATAACGGTGAATTTGGGGGCGGAGGCGGTCACGAACTCGCTGCAGATATATCTCTCGATTCGATCTAGATTAAGATGTAGGTGAGAGCCATAATGTTCTATACCTTTATCGCTTTTAGACAGGTTATAAGCGACGTATCAAGCTTTTCTTTAAAGAAAAAATCTCCCTGGAGGGCGATGAGAAAACTAGGGTGCAGCGCCTTCTCTAGGATACCTATGAATATCACATATGTGGTCTGCTATATACATGGTTAAAAGTACAGCGTAGGGAATTAGAGTAATGCGTTGATATTCATGATTGATAGTATACTGTACCGCCCAACAGAATCCGAGCACTATGACCGGGAGGCCCACGTGTTCGGGATTGACTACTATGACAGGGACTCCAAGGGGGAAGATGATTTCTCCCGCAAACTCATATGGTTCTACGTCTACGGCGACGAGGATATAAGAGCAGAGTTCAGAGGCTCGATGGAGTATCTCTTCGAACATCTCTTCGAGGAGGACAGTGAGAACTGGGACATCCTCACGCTGTACCCGACCAGCACCGAGGGAGAAGTCAATACGAATCTCAGGAAGCTGTTCGAGGAAGTGATTGACGGCAGCAGTATAGACTACGACCAGGTGATATTCAGGAACAGGAACATCGAGGAGAACCATGAGATCAACTCTGTTAGAAAGAAGGTGTTGAATCTTGAGGACTCGATAGACATCACTGGTGATGTGGAAGGCAAGAATGTGATAGTGGCTGACAACATCACGCTATCAGGGACCTCAATGATGCACGCAGTCCAGGAACTCTACAGGGCTGGTGCCAACAAGGTGGCCTGTGTGTGCCTGGGACTAGGTCTTGAAGGAAAGAAGAACGACCAGGAACTGGAAGGGAACACTGCTGCAACTGAAATCATCAACAACTATGGAAAAAATCCTAACAACAACACGTAGGAGGTGAAAAATCATGAATGAAAAATCGTTTTTCCTTAATGAGAAACCTGTTATGGCTCTCGTGGTCATACGCCAGGACCGTGGAGAGACATATGGGACAAAGGTTTCGAAGAAAATCGATACTACCTATGCCCATACCGTGAAAATATTATCGGAGATGGAGGACGCAAGCCTCATCGAAACCGAGAAAGCAGGGAGGAAAAAGCTTCTAAGCCTGACTCCGAAGGGAGAAAAATACGCGGACAACTTTATAGAGCTTTTGAACTGTTTCGAAGGGAGAGAAATAGATTATTAGTGTGTCTAGGGGGTTTTTACTCCCTAGGAACACTCTAAATTTATTGTAGTGGTTTATAATATATTTTCTTGGGAAATAATCCTATTATACGCTTCCAATTAAACTAAGAATAGCGGATGATGTCTGAAAACTCCGGAAAAACTGAGAGATCAATGAGGTGTAACAAATGAGTCCTAACTTCAAGGATTTTGAGATCGAACTGCAGGCGAGTATGCTTGAGGCTGAAAGACGGGCAGTCCGGATCGATCCTATAGCTGTCGCCAGGTTCTAGCGGTCAAAGTCTATTACACGTATTTTAATACTTTATTTTATTTTCTAACAGGTTCAAAAAGGGTTAAATCATGTACATATATCGTCTTTTGAATATTTGCTTCTCCAGACTGTTGTATTCATTTTATAACATGTTTAGGCTTGTAATACCCCATTTAAACTTCAGAGAGATTAGAAATGGATACCGATGATGTTCAAAGACAGAATGGGGGCAGGGGAAAAACTTGCACAAAAAATAGAGAGCGAAAATATCAAACCTGACGTGGTCATCGTGGTCTCGAAGAGAGGTATACCGGTAGGAGACTATGTTTCAAGAAGGCTGAACGTGCCTATCGACATGGTGCTCGCAGGTAAAGTATCCGCGCCGGGAGAACCTGAGATACCGATGGGGGCGGTCTCGAACGACAGAACTATCTGGCTCAAGGACCAGCTCATAGACGAGCTTATGGTGACTGAGGAATACCTTTCTCAGGAGATAGATAAAGAACTTGGAAGAGTCAGGGAGAGGCTGGAAAAATACCGTGGTAAGACTGGTCGTCCACGCCTGAAAGGTAAAAAAGTCGTCGTAGTAGACGACGGCGTATCTTCAGGACTCAAAATGTCGGCGTGCATCGGACAGGTCATAAAGGCAGCGCCGGAAGAAGTAACGCTCGCAACACCGGTTATCTCCAGCTACGCACAGGATAAACTTGAACCGCTCGTTGACAAATCGGTATTCCTGGAGCGGGTCAGGTTCCTGGACTCAGTGGACAGCTACTACGGTATACTGAGAAGCCAGGAAGAACTGCAGGTGCAGGACCGGTTTGTATCTGATGCCTCCATGACTTAAATCTGGGAAATCCAAACCAGTTACATGGGCATAGCCGACTGGCTCAAGGAGAAGATACTGGGCAGGAAGTACAGGTGCAACAACTGCGGCAACGAGTTCCGCGGCAACAGAAGCTCCTGCCCGGAATGCAACCATACTGTTTTCACGCCTGTAACCAGGGACTAGCGTTATTCAGATGACACAGTGGCTTTCTGTGGAGAGCTGTCTCTCTGGGATACAAAGTAAGGATCGTCCTCAATACTCTCCTCTACGATTTCTTCATACGGCTCTACCTTTTCTTCAACCTTCTTTCTGGTGTAGAGGCCGGCCTCTTCCAGGAGGTCATCGTAGCTGTCGAAGTCGTGACTTTTCATCGTGCTTCTAGAGAACATCTCGGAATCCTCATCGATCTCGGTCATGGTTGGGACGTAGCCTAGCTCTTGTGTCTTCTCTAGCAACTGATCGATGATAATATCGCGGTCATATTCTCTTATAGAAGGTTTCTGTCCTATTTCCTGGAGCGCATTGCGCCATCCGAGTTTGTCATTGACTGTGCGGCTCTTAGGATAATCTTCATCTTGTTCATCGACCCATTCGTCAAAACCTTCGCGGGTCAGAGAATCGCCACTTTCTTTTGAAGCCTCTTGGACGGTCTGACGTAGCTCTTCTACTGTGTAGGTGATAAAGCTGTTTTCCTCCTCGTCTATGAACTCCTCAACTTCCTTCTTCACAACTTCATAGACATATGGTTCTGTGATCATCATCCAAGGAGATTCTTTACCTCCCCATCTCTCCGTTAGACCAAGTTCTGATAGAGCTCTGAAGAATTTCCCCTCAGATTTATCTCTGGCTTTTATATATGATTTTCCTTCTTCCAACCTCTCTATGGCACTTTCAAAGTGCTCGTACTTACTCTTAAGAATCCCGAAGTGGTAAGGTGATTCGTCCTCTATCTCTCTCAGGTACTCTCTCACCTGTTTGATAGTCTGTACTTCGAACGGTCCACCATCCACAAGAAAGGAATCCTCTTCTCCACAGAAACTGTTGTTATGGGGTCCCCTGAAATGGATATCTCCTGAGGGATTAATCACTGTTTTATAATGTTCTATGGTATCCTCTAGTAGTTCCTCATAGCTCTCGCGCGGGACAGTCTTTGCGGTGTTGTTCCGGTACTTTATCAGGGTCTGCTCTGATTTTCCCGTGATATCTTCGAGCTCCGCTATCGTGTAGGGCTCGAACAGGAACCTCTGGAACTCATCATCTAGCTTAACCCTCTTCTCTCCCTGATGTTTCAGAGTATCTTCCACGTAGGTTTCAGAGTTGTCAAGCGGGAACCGGGGCGCTGAGCGATTGACGATTCCCAGTAATCTGTCAAAAGTGTCAATGCCTATGGCTTCCAGGTCGCCTTCAAGATGCTCAGTAAGGACCGTCCTATCTAGATCTATCGCTTCCAGGAGGTCTTTCTGCCGTGTAAAGTGAAAGCTCGCAAGTTCGAAGAGTTCCTCTTTCTCCTCCTGATCGAGTTCTATGACAAACCTATCCACTATACCACATGTGTTGTTACTAGAAAACAGATAAAAATCTCGTGTCTGTTCTAGCGCCCTGCCGCGTTCCAACCACAGAAATCGCAATCTCCACTGTGGGGCGGGATGTCACCGTCAAGGACTCCTACTGCATTCCTGACCAGTCCTTTCGACCTCTCAATGTCCACTTCTACCCGTCTTAATTCGCGGTGGAACACGAAGTCGCCGTTTTCTAACACGCGGTCGGGATAGTAGTAAAGTATAAGCCCGAAGTCCTCGGTACCGTAACCGTTCTCCCGGAGTATCAAGTTGTACAGGTTGACCTGTCTCCTGTAGTAGTCGGGCGCACCGTTATCCTGCTTCGGCGGGTAGCCCCGGGTCTTGTAGTCCATCACTATGATATCGCCAGACTCACTTCTCAACAGGTCGTCGACCCCGCCTCTCAGTACGGCGCCGGTCTCCGGATCCTTCCATTTCGGCTCCGACCTCCACGACCGCGCCTTCTCCAGGAACTCTTTATCTTCCAGGGGCTCTGCATCGATATCCGCCTCTTCAAGTTCCGGGGGCGTCCCGCCATTACTGCGGAAACGGTCGAAGTGCTCCTTTATCTCCCGGTCCATCCCGCTGGGTAGTGACGGGAACGGACCGCTCGGTCTCTTCACTTTCTCGTTAACCCTCAGCCAGAAACACCTTTTGCACTCGAAGAACAGGTTGATCCGCGACGGCGATAACTTGTAGCTCATAAACCGCGGATTTCTCTACTCTATTTATCAAACTTCCCCGCAGAAGTCTGGGAGTTCCGGTAACTAGTGTATGTAACGCGGGTCGTTGTCCCAGTGATTGGTGCCGAACTCGCTGTCCACGTTTAAACGGTTACGCACGTATATCGCCGGTAACTCGCTCTCATAAGCCTCGTGTTCTATCCTCACTTTATCCTTTTCCTCCTCTGCAATGGTAGTGTCATCCAGCATCTCGAAGAGGCTGTCGCCGTCAAGGAACCTCTCCAGCAAACCGTAGAGGTTGTCTGTATCCATTACCATGTGGATAGT
This sequence comes from Candidatus Nanohalarchaeota archaeon, assembly GCA_022729235.1. Classification (GTDB taxonomy): domain Archaea; phylum Nanohalarchaeota; class Nanosalinia; order Nanosalinales; family Nanosalinaceae; genus JALDAJ01. The sequence continues at coordinate 985,273 of JALDAJ010000001.1, read as the reverse complement.
CCCTTTCTCCTCATCAAAGCTCTCCACCATTCCCTGGAGAGGATAATCAGAAGGATTTCTCATCAGGCTCCCCTCGGAGAACGCGCGGAGCTCGGATACGTTCCGGAAGTCTATCTCGTCCTCGTAGTCAAGGTAGTGGTTTTCATTCACGGTCGCGACATGCACCCCTGCGTAGGTAATCAAGCCCTCGTGTAATGCATCCTTCGGACCGTCACTCCAGGAAGCGTAATGCTCGATAAGTTCGATTTCGTCCTCCAGCAGTTTTTCGAACTCTTCAAGTGACCTCTCCGCCTGCCGGTTATCCTCCTCGTACTCTCCCGAGTTACGCCCGTAGACCTCGCTCCACTCCTCGTTGGACGCGATGACCCTGTACTCAGTCTCCGCTCTCTCCATTATAGCCTGTATACTGTTGAAGCGTTCGGCGTAGAACCTAGCTCTGTTCAAGAGGGTATCGAGTGTACCAGGAGAATCCTGTTCAACGTAGACACCGGCATCAAAACTCAGGATGCGTGTATCAGTTTCACCATGTTCGCTGGAGACAGCCATCAAAGACGTTGTTACTTTTTACTAATATTAATCTGTTGTATATATGTCTTCTCAGGCAGTGACTTACTTATAATCGAAAAATCTGTAATTTTTCCTGCTTATGTACACTACATCAGATACCAACATTTGAACCCTCACGCCACTAGGACCCTACATGCTGGGAATGAACTTTCGAGGGCTCGAAGATAGGATAAGCAAGGAACACCAGGATGCGATAGAAGAGATGCTAGAGCAGGAGGACACAGATCTCCTGGAGGAAGAGGAGGAACAGGTCTTTTCTCTGCTGGACGAGCGCACGGAGAGAGGAATCGAAGAACTAATAGAGGACGTGGCGCCCGGCTTCCGCCGCCCACCTAAAGAGGGAGACCTCGAACTGGAGCCGAGGAACATCTTCGAAATCGACCCGGCACCTGGAGAAAAACTTGATGATCCGTGGCAGGGACCTCTATACGAACCTGAAGAGTACGAGCCTGACGAATACAGGCACGCACTGGTGGCTTGACCGTGTCTATAGCCTGTCCAGGTACTCACCGAACCTGTCCGCGATACTGTGAGCCGCCCGCTCGAACTTGAACTGTAGATCGGCGTTTTCAAAGACCAGGTCAACGACTTCCGGCGGGTAGGTGTGCTGGTAGCTCTCTGGGTCGTCGCTAGGCATCATATCCTCCCGTATAACATCAGCTCTTGCAGGGTAGAACTGGTTCTTCGCCTCCTCGATTATCCGGTCGACGTGTGATATATACTCTCTCTGCGCGTCATCGTCAAGCGTTCCATCAACCCCGCGCTCGAACCTGTTCTCGATGGTGGTGCCGGATTTCCCTCTTATACCCCAGAGAGTATCCCAGTCGAACAGTATACTGTTCAGGCTGTCGAAGAACGACCAGCCGATGTAGTCAAGATCGCCGTAGTTATATTCTCTAACGTTAACGTTGACCAGGTAAGGCTCTCTTCCGCCGGGAGCCGTGATGTCTTCATCACCCATATTCTTGACATCAACTAGAAGACCAGGCATCATATCAACATAGTCCTCAGCTATATTGATGATCTCCGCCATCACTACTTCCGAACCGTTGTGAACCGTGTAACCCGGTGTCGCGGAGTTCAAGAAATCTACGTAGTCAGGGAAGTAGTGGTCATCGACCAGCTCCGTGTCCACGTTTCTCTCCACGTCCAGTTCCAGCAGATCCTCTACCGGAAGATTTTCTATAATGTCCTGCGGAAGCTCCCCCGAGTGGGAAGCCTGCTCTGAAAACTCTCTGATAACAGTTCACCCCCTATCTTCTCCACGGTTTAACGAAAGCCCGCCCCATATAACCATAACTACAGTCCGGTATAGGAGGGAGTCCTAGATATCCTGCCCGATAGTGTAGACCTCTTTATCCGGGTCTTTCTGGTAGCCGACCAGTTCCGGGATCGAGTATCCGTACGTAGTCGACAACGCCTCGTCAAGGAAGCCTTCTTTAGTAGGAGATAGCTCGACACCCGTGTTCAGCGTTGCACGATCCTTTTCCGGGTTGTAGTTGAATGTTATATCGAGTCCGGAGTACCACAGTGACATATCCATCCCGCCTGAACCTACCTCCTCAAAGTCCTGTTCCCTCAGGACTCTCTCGACGTCCGCCAGGTCAATATCGGTGTTTTCGTCTTCCAGGCTCTCTATCACGTAAACTGTTTCCTCGCCGCAGCTTTCCCGCGATATCTGGCTATGTAAACCCATGTACTATACCACATACAAACTTGTCAGGAAAATTAATAACAGTATCAGTTCTGCCACCGGTAGGAAGCTGGGGTCACTCCCCCACCGACGGGTGCTGGTCGGGGCGGGAGAACAGCTCCGAGAAGTATTCCTTCATGGCCTTGATTGATTCTTCCTCTCTCCTCCTGCGTTCCTCTTCTTCTATCTCCTCACATCCTCCCGGAACCTCGCGCCCTCTCATCGTGAAGTAGCCTTTCGGCACAACCCAGTCCCTGTAAAAATCCGGGTTCTCATCTTCCAGCAGTGTAACAGCTACTTCTGCCCCGTGACCTGCACTGATGATGGTCTGGTGGGGCTTGCCTGCTACACGTCCAGCCGCGTAAAGCCTATCCACGGAGGTTCTACCCTCTCCATCAGTCTTGATAAAGGTCTTCCCGTCCTGGTACGTCTCAACATCCCCGGGAAGGAACCGCGTCTCGTTTTTAGTCGCCACGATAATATGCCGTGCCTCGTGAGTTTCACCGTCCCGGGTCTCTACCGTGAACGCATCTCCTTCTATCTCGATACCGGTAACAAAACCCTCTACTATATCACAGCCACTTTCCTCCGCCTGGTCACGACCCATCTCCAGGAGTAGGTTCGAGTTCACACCTTTCGGAAACCCCAGGAAGTTCTCCAGGTGCGCGTTCCTCCTCAGAATCGAGTCCCTGCTTTCAAGTATCAACGTATCCATCCCGTTCCTAGAAGTAAATACACTGGCGGAAAGCCCTGCCGGCCCCGCTCCGATTACGATAACATCTCTCATACAGAACACTAAGAACTAACACCCTGAAATCTTTTCCGGTCTTGATGAATCCTGGATCAGGTGAATGATTATTAGTCCTGACAGCTATCCTATAGCATGATCAAGGAAGTCGGACCACTTGACGCCCGATTTGAATCCTACTACAGCGCTTCAGAACAGGATTCACCTCTTGAAGATGAAGAATACATAGGATTCTACAGACCCGCTGAAACCATAGAACACGCGGGAGAAGACTACCTGTACCAGACAGTGGAGCTAACGACCAGCCAGGAGATCCCTGCCATCAAGACCGGTTCGAGCGTAGAGCAGTACGTCGACGAGCTTAACATGGTTTACGAGGAACACCAGGAAGGTTTCCGGAGTTTAATCGACTTCGGTCTATTCCCTGTTGAGGTCGAGATCCACGGACAGACCGTAGAACCCTATGAAGGAGAGACTTGGACCAAAGCCCGGCCCGTACCTAGGACCGAGATGAACAACCTGATGAATGAACTGAAGCAGGAAACAGGGATAAACTCATTCACATACAACCCTGTCCTCCACCCCAGCATACCTCCCCACCTTGCCACGTGGGACCTAATAACCGAGGACAAAGTCATCCATCTCCTGCCTGATGGAGAAGAATTCACCTATCTAGATGATCCAATGGAGTAATATCTGACCGCCGTCAAACAAATGCTCCTCTCCAGTACGTAAAACACTTTAAACATTCCTCTCCTGCACTGGGAAAACCTACTGGATGCCGGAGAAGGCTACCACACCCCACTCTCCGGCACACGACACCATTACAAGGAGTTCTCTGGCTATAAGAATAGTACTGCAGTGTGGTATAGAGAACCCCCCACGATTTAGAAACACGTGAACCCTTTCGTCACCAGGTAGAACCCTAGCGCGAGTCCAACGGTAGCGGAACCTTTCAGGAACAGCTCGTTATCGATACTTTCAATCACTCTCCTCTCCTGCTCCTCCGACGCCAGCAGGTGGAAAACACTTTCTGCAACCATCAACCCGCCTATAACAGTTATCACACCTTCATAACCCAGCGCCAGACTCCTGTGCGACAGAACGATCGCCAGCCCCACCGCCAGCTCAAGAAACGCCACGGTGTACCTAAGCGAAATATTCTCCGCGAACTCCCGCGCGTACTCCATAAACCTCTCCCTCCGCAACAAGAACACCACACACGACACAATAACAAACCAACCCAACAACTCAGCTACGAAAACAGAGGTCATGGTAGTTCTACGTGAGGATTAGCAGGGATTGTACTTAAAGGGTGTGTCGACGGAGGAGAGGGATATGCGTTCTAGGATTTGGAGAACTGATTTATCTCCTTCTGGCTTGAGCTTTCTCTAATCTTATTCAGCCTGTTCAACGATTGCTCTATGTATTCTTGTTGTGTTTCTATACCTATGTAATCTCTGTCGCGTTTTTCAGCTGCGACCAAGGAGCTGCCGCTTCCAGCGAAAATATCGATGACTTTATCGCCTTTGTAGGAGTAGAACTTGATGACTCTCTCCGCTAATTCTACTGGGAATGGGCAGGGATGATCTGTCTCCTGCGGCGCACAAGGTCTTATCTTCCAGTTGTTCTTGCTCTGTTCTCCCTGATAATTGGAGAGATCAAGCTTGTTTTCTTCTTTCTCCTGGTCGCTCCGGTGCCAGTAAATATTCTGTTTCGACTCGCTGTCTGTCGGTTTCTGGAATACGAAAACATATTCAGTCACCAGGCTTGGGTAGTAGTAGCCAGGGTAAGGATTTTGCATCAGGACTCCTGATCTTCTGTCTCTTGCGACTGGTTTTTCCCAGACTATATCCTCTTGAAACTCCCAGCCGATTTCTTCCATCCAAGTGACGAAGTGGAACGGTAATGGCACTCTGTTGCCATTCCAGGAAACAGGAGCTATGTTAACTACGTTATATCCGCCAGGCCTGATAACTCTGAAAAGCTCTTCAAAGCGTTCTACGAGGAACTGCCTATATTCGCTGTAAGAAATATCTTCTCGCTCCCATCTATCTTTTTCATCATTTAGCTTCTCTATGTGCGCATCGTAATTAATCGCGTTGAAGTAAGGGGGTGAAGTAAAACCAAGAGTTATGGAGTCAGAAGGCATTTTCTTCATTATCTCTAAGCAGTCTCCTCTGACTACTCTATCTCTTTCTCCGTATGTTTCAAACTCGTTAAATTCCATGTTAATCGATTATTTTTAGGGCTTTTATAGATTACCAATGCTTTTGGTATATCCATATTTGCTTTAAATTGTTTATAGATGCTTTTAACTTATTTAAGCTCTCTAGCAGTCTTATCAAGTCTTAAAAACTTCATAAGTTTAGAAATCTTCGAGCGTGTCTTGACTTGACATAAAGGGTATCTTCCAGTTAGTTTTTACCTCGGTCTCTTCAGGATCCCCCTTCTTTAGTTCAAGTATTCGATCTATCTTAACTCCTTGCTCTGATTCTATATAATCTGAGTACTTGTCTTCTTCAGGCACTTCGTCATTTATGATGCGTATATCGGTTTCAAATCCTACGTCTTTAGCAGGTTCCACAAGCCTTTCCGCTGTATTTATAATCTTCTTCTTTTTTTCTCCATTTTCGGTCACTTTCTTGGTGACGTCTCCCACAACGACAATGCAGGCAGAGTCTGGTTTGAGCCATTTGTACATTTTTCTCAGGCTATCTTTCATGTAGTTCTCATATTTCTCTTCGTCGGAGGTCTGAATTAGTTTCTCTCTGACTTGCTTGAAGTTGTGGCCGAGGAACCATAGTCTGAGCCAGTTATCCCAAGCATAAGTAAGCGCGTGGTAGTACGGGGGCGAAGTAACTATCAGGTCGAACTTTTCATCAAACTCCAAGTCCAGAATCTCCTCACAGTAAGCTTCACCTTTCGTCTCTTTAAGAGGCCTACCCAGTACCCTATCCGCCTTCTTTCTTACCGCCTCGAAAACGTTTTTCTCCGGTTTCTCTAGATCATTCTCCTCCGAATATTTTTCTACGTAGGAGGGTGACATCGAGTAGGAATGTGACATTGGAAGAGATAGCGCGAGTTCACCCTTTCCGTGAAGAATGCCGAGAACCAGAGATTTAATGAATATCTCGAGATCGCTATCTCCCAATTCACGTTTCAGATATACTATCTGTCTGAGGTTGTGATCGCTGAAAAAAATCTTGACATCCTCATCGACATTTTCTATATCTGGTTCGTCATAGTTGTTTTCTAGTTCTTTCAGCCGCTTTTCAACATCTTCGATACTGGAAGGCTTGACTTTGGCGTGTGTTAGAATGTAGGCGTCAGGGGACGCATCGTTTCCTACACCTATTCTATCAGTAAGATAGGCTTCTAGGGGGGCTGTACCCTTGCCAGCGAAAGGGTCCAGTACTCTGTCTCCTTTATCTGAATATTTCTGGATGAAGTAATGTGCCAGTTCCGGTGGAAATGAACCTAAACGAGAACAGGTTCTATGTAAGGGATGTTGCCAGTCATCAATAGCTTTCTTATAGCTGTTCTCAAGCTCATAACTGTTTGTGTAGGCTATGTTATCCTTCATAATTATCTCCTGAGGGAGAGGTTCCAAAGGTTAACGCGGGTCCTATTCTTATGAGGTATACCTCTATATAGATCACATAATATTACTGTATAGTTTATCTTCAACTGAGTCGTTGTTCTGAGAGATTATCACTGTGAAATCGTTTTCGTTTGCTTCCTGCATTAAGGAGTTGATATCGTCAATTTTCTTATCAGAGATGCCGTCTCCTAGATTATCTTCTATATTTTCTGAGTTGGAGCAGTAACCTTCTAACTCATCACCCGTAATTCCGAGGACTGGAACTGCTTCCAGTTCGTCACCTTCTGCCTTTACGGTACTCAGATTCTTGAATAACATCATTCTTACCAAGCCGTTTTTAATATCTGCTAGGCTAGGAAACACGTCTCTTGTATGTTTTTTCTCTATCAGGAATACTTTATCTTCTGATCTCATGACCTCGTCAGAGGTAAAGTAGTACTCTCCGCCCAGGTGGTTCTGGATTGTGATCACGCATTTGTCTGTTCTTGTACTCTCTTTAGGTTGTAGTGTCAGGGCTTCTCTATTCTGCGCTTCTTCTGCAAGGTTCCTGGACATTTTCTTGAACCTATCTGCTTCTTCTGTTATTTTATCCATCCGTTTCTCGAAGTGCTTCTTACTATGCATCTTTACCCCTGTTTTGGAGGAAATCTTATCGTAGTAATATTTCTTGCTTAGTTCAGCTACTTCTCCAAGTTCTGAGGCCTGTTTTAAATTCCAGTGCAGAGCATCGGACTGATAGTTCTGTAGTTCTTCAAATTTTTCCTTTATGTATTCAAAGTCGAATTTCTGGTTAGTTATCTTGTTATCGTAGTTATCGTTTTTCTCAGCATTCTTGTAGGGAGCTATGATAACGTTTACTTGTAAGAGGCTCATCAGCGATAGAGTATCCCACTGTAGGTAGTCCCTCTCTCCGTCTTTTCCTTCATCCTTAACCAGAGGGATTATGGTGACCCTGTTTTTGTGGTTATAGGTGTCGTATACTCTTGCCCTCGGATAGCTTCTCGTTCTTTTTGGCGATACCCACCAACTTATTGCGTACTCGTTTTCTTCTGGTTGGACTCTAAAGGCAGCATCTTGGAAAGATTTCCCGGAATAAAATTCATTGAGGCTGTATTTGTTTAGATTTTTGCACATAGTCGGGTTATAAGTTAAGTCTTCAATCTTCGCTTTGATACGGAGCATATAGTTTTCTTTCAACTTTCAGAACCTTTAATCCCTTTTGATTCTCTCCGCCACTTCTCCAGTTCTTCTGTCGGTTCTTCGATGATGTTGGAGGATCTATTTATCTTTTTGGTGGTGTTAGGTTTGGTTATGGGTACTGAAGACGTGGCGTCTCCGGGAGTCGTGGAGCTTGTGGAGCAGCTTGACGAGGGAGAATCAGTTATTATAGGGAATGTGAATAGGTCCTACGCGTTTCCGGGTGATGCCTGGTACTCGCCTGGTGAAGGTTCCTTTTTCCAGGATGTCCGTGGTGAAGATATCTGTGAAGCCGCAAGATTGCTGGATGGTGAGCACGGTCTCGATGTCAGTGAGGAACAGGACTGTTGGCGTGTCACGGATAACAGAGGTGACTGGGTTACAGACGTAGAGGTCTACGATGGAAGGGCACAGGGTCTAAGGCTGGAAAAGATTCCTGTCAATGAAGCTCCGGAAGACCTAAATCTTACCTCGGCGCTTGATATTGTTTCTCCGGGAGGACCGGAGTTCTACAGCGTCAGATATGCTGAGACCTACAGCGGATTAGATGGTAACAGTAGCGAACACCGCGCCAGAGAGGTCGCTGGTGAACTCGAATGCTGGCTCGGGCACTCCGATAACTTTGCCCTGGGGTACGTTCCTTCCCAGCTCAAGCAAAAGCGCAGTGAGTAGTTAATCTCTCCGCCACTCCTCCAAGTCTTCTACTAGTTCTTCAGGGTCTGGGTCAAAAAACCACAGGTCTTTGTGTACTTCTTACAAAAAGTATAAAAATGCTTATTGTAAAAACCACAATATGCTTATTGTAGAAAAGACAATAAGCGGTGGGGTGAAAGACGATGGTGGACGAAACACGACTTGAAAGACGCGGAGTTGGACGAGAAGAGGGGCTGGAGCAGAGAGTAGAAGAGTTCCAGGAGAACCTCTCTGAGTTAAACCTGGAGAAGTTCAGCGACATATAATTCTACTGGTCGAAGAAAGCGGCTGAAAAGGCGGAGTTCAATCCTACGGTTACGAAGCATATCCACGCAGGACTTGGGGAAGACACGGAAGTCGCAGGAATAGAGGAGACCGCGGAGATCTACGACGAGATGACAGGTGATGAGGTAGACATCTTCGTGCCGGAAGACAGTCCTGAAAACAGGGAACCGCTTATGATAGTTGAAGGCCCTCTGCAGGAACTCTTCGTTCCAGAGACAGTGATACTTGGAAGCCTCTCATACCATTTGACAGAGGCTAACCAGGATGACTACGAGCACGTTGACCCTGATGAGTACAGGGAGGGTATCGAGAACGTAGTAGAGATACTTGTCGATTTAAACCAGGAACTTGGTCTACAGGATGAAGAGAAGATAGGTTTTGCAGACTTCGGGGCGAGACACTACCACCCTGCCCAGCAGAGAGAACTGGCGAAGGCAGCCCAGGAAGCCTACCAGAGCTTCGAGATGTTTGAAGACGACGTTGTAGGGCACTCGACACCAGTCGGCGTGGAAGCGATAAACGAGATGCTTGAAGGAGAGGAGGCCAGCCCGAGCGGCACTATGAACCACGCCTTTGTCATACCGCACGCCTCGGAGCACGGGAAGGAAGACGCGACACTCGAGGCCTTCAAGAACTACCACGACTTCTTCCAGGAAGAGATGCCGGGGACACCGACACCGGTTCTGATAGACACCGCTAACGCGGAGATAGACGACACTTTAGCGGTATGTGAGTGGATGGAAGAGAACTACGGGGAAGACTTCGATTTAACAGTAAGAATCGACACAAACGGCGCTAACTACGCGCAGGGCGTGGAAACAGGCGACCCAGAAGACATGGGTGTCAGTGTAGAGGCAGCGAAGGCCTGGAACGAAGTGATGATCGAGGAAGGCTACAGGGACAACATCAACTTTCTGGTATCCAGCGGTAAAGGCTATGTCGACGAAATGGAGGAATGGAAAGAGGCTTGCATCGACTTCTATGAGGAAAATGAATACAAGCTGTTCGATGGCGTCGGCGCCGGATCGTTCGACACCACGGACAACCTGTACACGACCTCCGACATAGTCAGGGTCGATGGAGAACCGCTGGGTAAGGATGGAAGGCTAGGAAAACTCGAGGACGAGGTCGGTGGAGACTTCCAGGTCTACGTCGATCAAAACATGGTCGAATACAACAGTCAGGCGGCGGTGGTATAGATGGTTGCTTCTAGTAGAGAAGCTCCAGGAGAAGACGGAGAACCGGTCTTCTCGCATGTACTTGAAGAAAGAAATAGGGGGCTTGAGGAGGTGGAAAGCATTCTCGGTGAGAAACGTGAAGAACTCCGGCAGAAGAGAGAAGAGGTCTCAGGGCTGAATGATGAGAGAAGAGAGTATGTTGTAGAAACACTTTACGCAGTCCAGGAGGCTTTGAGTGAAGGCGAAGCGGTCGTCCTGGTAGACTCCGAGGAGTGGAGCCGCGGTGGGCACTACGAGTTCAACGAAGTACTGACCCATGAGGGCGTTGTCGCAAGAGATGTTGAGAGAAAATTCAGTGGACACGGTTACACTTTCGAGGATGGCGAAAAGGTCCAGCTCGATGATAGCGATGTACCGGAGCAGTATGAGATACGTGGGGAAGATAAGTACCGGGACGCAGAACCCGGGGAGATGTACGGCTGGCCTGCAGAAAATGAACCTCTCGACATAGAGACGGAGTATCTTACGGGTAGGAGAAAAAGACCAGAATTCGTAGGGAAACTTTCACAGAGGCTTCAAAACCTAGAGCAAGGTGTCAACGATGTGCCGTCCTACAGACGCGGCTTCAACTGAACCAGGGCGGGAAAACAGTATTAGAGGTGAAAAACAGTATGAGCGCGATCCAACACCTAGGACAATACCTTGAAAACCCGGAATTCACTGTTGTCGGGATGAACGTCGACACACAAATCGGTTTCATGGTCGAAGGCAGGAACCTCTACGTTGAGGGGGCAGAGGACCCTGAGCTCAGGTATAATCTCGGCAATGTCTTCGGGGCACTTAGAGAAAACGGGTACACCGTGGTCCACACCGGGGACTGGCACGAACCCCGGGACGATGAGATCATCATGCCTTACGAGGATGAGGAACCTGATGGAGTGAACACTTTTCCGCCTCACTGCCCTGCCGACGGATACGCAGAGGTGATGGGTGTAGAACCTGGTGGCGCGGACTTTATAGAAGAGACAGCGCCAGTGAATCCGGTTTACCTGGACTGGAGAGAAGAAGACGTGGACGGTAAGATAAGGAGAGTGGCTGCTGATGGAGGAGTCCCGCTAGAGCCGGTCGTGCTCAAGAACGAGTTCAACGTGTTCGAGGGCTCGCCGCACATGGATCCATTATATGAGGAGCTGGACTATGACGTGACCATAACCGGTGGGGTAACAGAAGGTGTGTGCGTAAACGAGAACGTTATGGGACACGCGGAAAGAGGAGTCGAGGTCTACGTCCTTGAGGACGGGATCGAGAGACTGGCCGATGAACTCGCAGACCCGGCGAGAGAACAGTGGGAGGAACACGATAACGTCCACATGGTGAAATCCAGTGAGGTCGTAGAACTGCTTGGAGGACGCCGATAATAAAACCAAAAACCGGTGGATGTTATCTTCTAACCCCTCCATTCACTTTTTATTATTGTAGAGCGTACACGAAGTTATGGTCGAGGACAAAAAATTCGAGGGTCCGAAGGACTACTACGAGACAGACTTCAACAGGCCGTCTGTAACGGTAACGCTGACAATCTTCACGGTGGAAGACGGCGAGCTCAAAGCACTCCTCATCAACAGGAAGTACGAACCGGTTAAGGGAGAATGGGCGCTCCCAACAGGGTTCATCAAGATGGATGAATCAGTTGAAACCGCCGCGGAGAGAGCGCTTCACGAACAGACCGGGGTAAAGGAAGACGTTTACCTGGAACAGCTCTACACGTTCGGTGAGCCTGACAGGAACCCGGAAACCTACATCATAACAGTCGGTTACTTCGCGCTCGTCAACTCAGAGGAAGTTAACATCAGCAAGACAGACGATGTCGCAGACGTTGAATGGTACCCTGTTAAGGATCATCCGGAACTGGCTTTCGACCATAAAGACATACTTGACTACGCGGTTAAACGGCTGAGGTGGAAGATGGAGTACACGACAGCCGCGTTCTCGTTCCTGCCCGACAGGTTTACCCTTACAGACCTCCAGGACGTCTACGAAACAGTTTTCGACAGGGAGTTCGACAAGAGAAACTTCAGGAAGAAGGTCAAGAAACAGGATTTAGTAGAATACACTGGCGAGAAGACCAAGAACGTGTCTCACAGACCGGCCAAACTCTACCGTCCTAACAAAGAATTAGGGGAGATAGTCGAGATACTGTAGAACTGCATAACGCTTAAAGGAAATCGTCCTCTGTGATGAGGCATCTCCATTGGTCGATACATACTACGACCTAAAACTAAAAGGCTGTTGAGTTACCAATAGTTCTTGAAATGATTGAAGACCTGACCGTCGAGTGCGATAAGGTTCCAGAATTAGTTTCTGTAGAGGAAGTGGCGGTCATAAATAACATGATAACCGATCCGGAGAACCTTAAAGACCGTGAAAAATAGGGTTTTGTAGAAAAGCTGGCTAATGATGGTATTGAAGGAGAGGGATTGGAAACTAACCGGTCAGAGGACTACCACGACTTCAGGGATCCGGGACGGATAGAAACACTGATTGAGCAGATACTACCCCGTGAATGTAGAGAGGATAATTCTGTTCTCTGGCTCACATCGGTGATAATGTCGGAGATAGCACAGAACCAGGCTTTTGGAGAGGGAAACAAGAGAACAGCATACATGACAGGAGTTCTCTTCCTTATCGAATGCCAGATAATGAAGGATGAGGATGCGGTATATCCGCGTCTTACGCGTGATTTCACGGATAAATTATCGGCTTTAGCAATAGATGGTACAGATAACGAAGACACGATGAGTAGAGAGGATTTTTACGACTATCTAAAGCAAAAACTAACCGATTAGGCTCTAATATGTCCTACTTCTTTCTCGTTCTGTAGAAAATCCTTGATCTTGCGCTCTAAACGCTTCAATCTGCTTCTTCTCTCAGCAGCAGGTTCTTCTCTAGCCAGTCTCTCAAAACCCTTCTGGTTGTCCTCTATAACCTGCTTAACAATCTCCTTCTTTGTGGCGCCCATAGGGTCTCAACCTCTATATCCCAATACACGGGATACAGACTTTAAAGGTAAGTGGCACTCTGTCAAAGGTTAGCTGAACTTCAAATGTTTACTCTCTCCGCCATTCTTCCAGTTCTTCTGTCATTTCTTCCGCTGTTTCTTTGTCGTAGCGGTCGTGGATGTGGTCGAGCTTGTCGTTGACTGCCTGTTCGAGGTCGATGTCGAGGTGGTGGGCGAGGCTCATCGCATACAGTGTTACGTCGGCGAGTTCGCCGCGGATGTTCTCCATCAGTTCCTCGTCGTCTTTGATTTTCTCTATGGCGACGTTGTCCTTCCACTGGAACAGTTCCATTAACTCGGAGGCTTCTACGGATAGTGCCATCGCGACGTTCTTCGGCTGGTGGAACTTCTGCCAGTCCCGTTCCTCTATGAACTTGATGTACTTCTCCTGTAGCTGTGAGAGTTCCATGTGGTCTGTATGCGAGAATAGCTTTTTACCGGTTTACGTGGTCACTGCCTGCGGTCGAGGTAGTGTGCGATCCCGGCGAAGGTGGCGACGCCTACAACCGCAGCCGCGCCTTTGGCGTACCTGCCGGATGTGTAGAAATTTTCGGATACGTACTCCAGCAGCCTCGTGTCTCTCTCCGAGAAGTCGTGATAGGAGCTGGCGTTGATTGTGACGTTGGCGGTCCTGCCGTTGAACTCCACGCTCGTGACATCACCTGAAACCTCGTGGACATCCAGTTGTTCCCCGGACACTTCCGCGACGATATCGTAGTCCTGGACATCAAGCTCACCGTAGTCAGGTCTCGTGAACCTGAAGTTCCTGCCTCTCAACTTTTCGATATCCGTGTCCCTGGGCTGTCTCCCGGGCCTGTACTCTGACATGAGTAAGCTTCGTACTCCCCGTTAATAATTAATGCCTCGAGAAACGCGGGACTGCAGGCTTCCGGGGTCTGTGTCTACAGCAGGTCGGCCTTGGTTATGATGCCCTCTGGTTCCCCGCTTCCACTGGTGACAAGTATCGCGGGCTCGTTCTTCAGTATCTCCCTTATCGCGTCCGCAGGAGTAGACTTCTGGACTTCCATGAGACGCGAGCCCATTACCTCTTTCACTTGAATATCAGGATCTCCAGCTTCTATAATCGCAGACTCAGTTATCCTGCCGACACATTCGTCGTTTTCCATTACTGGGAGCTGGGAGAAGTTTCCCTCCCGCATTTTACGGGCGATTTCCTCAAGTATGTCTGTTTTCAAGGCACTGGCAACAGGAGCGTTCATCAGGTCAGACGCGGTCTTCACCTCTTTCTGCTCCAGCTGGTCGAGCGCCTTCCATAACTGGTAGACAGAGTTATAGCTGGGGTTGGTGGTGTCGTTCTCGATGCGGTTGACGTGGCTCGCACTTAGGCCTGCAACAGAGGCAGCCTTCTTCTGTTTCACGCCGATGCGCTGGCGCTTCCTCCTTAGCATCTTCGCCAGTTCCTCCCGGGGGACAAGATTCATGGATTGAATATAGAGCAAGAATATTTTTTAACTATTATCCTGTACCGCAACCAACTCTTCCCTGAGATGACAGCGACAGCCGAACGTATCGATGGAAAATGTTCTGCAGGTAAAAAAGATAGAAGAAACAGGAGAGAAACCGGGCTTCACAACCTGGCCGACTACTACGGTGTGTGAAGGTAGAGGATGACAGCAGGACCGGTTATACACCGTGTAGATGAAGACCCGGTAAAACAGAGAGAAACCGAGCTCGTGGAGAGGAAAGGACTTGGACACCCCGACTCCATAAGCGATGGCGTGGCGGAGGCCGTTTCCCGCGCACTCAGTAAGGAGTACCGCGACCGTTTCGGAAAAGTTCTGCACCACAACACCGACGAGGTGCAGCTGGTGGCGGGGAGCAGTAACCCCAGGTTCAGTTCTGGCGAGGTAATTGAACCGATTTTTCTTTTACTTGCCGGCAGAGCGACAAGAGAGTTTGATGGCAAGAAAATCCCAGTGGACCGGATAGCTTTGGACGCCGCGAAAGACTATATAGACAGTAATTTCAAGGTGCTTAGCTCTGATGACATCGAGTTAGAGTCGAGAATAGGTGAGACTTCGACTGATCTTAAAGAGGTATTCTCCGGTGAATCGCGTAAATCAAACGATACCAGTTTTGGTGTGGGGCACGCGCCATTAAGTGATGCAGAGCTCGCGGTGAGGGAAGTCGAGGCCGAGCTACATAGAAGGATAGATGCGGTAGGTGAAGATGTGAAAGTCATGGGGTTCAGGAAAGGAGAAGAGCTGGACCTGACCGTGGCGACCGCAGTTATCGCCCGAGAGGTCCCGGGGCTGGATGAGTACCTTGATGTTACCCGCCAGGTCGAGGCAGTCGTGAAAGAAATAGTCGAGGAGAACACCCTGCTGGAACCTGTTATACATGTTAATACTGCCGACGAGCCGAAGGAGGACGCGGTCTACCTGACCGTCACCGGAACTTCCGCGGAGATGGGAGACGATGGCAGCGTCGGCAGAGGAAACAGGGTCAATGGGCTCATCACGCCTCACCGCTCCATGTCGCTCGAGGCCGCCTCCGGTAAAAACCCGGTGACGCACGTCGGCAAGATCTACAACCTGCTCGCGGACGACATCGCCCGCGCGATTTACGAGAGGACAGGAGGGTTCGCGGAAGTCAAGCTGTTATCGCAGATAGGCGTCCCTGTAGACGAGCCGCGGGCGGTTGAAGTGGAGACATCGGCGGACGAGAAGACTGTTAACGAGGTCGTGGCGAGAAAGTTTGATTCTGTAGAAGACGTGACAGATAGGTGTATCCAGGGAGATATCTCGACTTTCTAGCGGGCGCTAGCTGTCTTTCTCGCCGTTCTTCGAGTGCCCGAACCCTGCGCTGAAGATCCGGGTGAGTATCTCCTCGGTGTCCTCGCCTGGTTCCCCGTACCTTTCAGGGTCGACCTCCAGGACGAGGCCGGAGGTGACGTTCGGTGCGGTCGGCAGGACCAGGATTTTTCTCCCATCGATGGTGGTGTTGCCGGTTCTGAAAGCGTTCAGCCTCACACCGTTAAAGTCGAGTTTGACCGGTTCCCTGAGTTCTTCCGGACCTTTCACTACGGTGTCCGCAGTCACTTTTGAAATCCTGTAGACCGTGCCAAGGACAGGTATTTTTTCTGCTGTCCTGTCCAGTGCCTTCTCAACGCGGAAACCTCTCTCGGTTGTGACAAGCTGTCCGGTCACTGCTGTTGCAAGACTTGCCATTACGAGGACGGTCAGCATCTGCAGTATCATGTCAACGGTGTATAATCCTGTTATCGGAACCTCGAGGAGTAGAGGGATGTTATCAAGGACGCCGGCAAGCCAGTAAATAACCAGTCCAAGGACGAAGACTGGGAAAAGGACTACGACACCGGACTTGGCGGGCTCCTTTGACCGGTCGACGCCTGATGAAAGACCACGCAGTATCGTGTTCCTCCTGTCGCGGTAGTACTCCAGTTTCTCCTCATCTATGAACCTGTTGTCCGGCATCCCTGGGCTGTCCGGTCCCGTAAACTTTTAGTCTGTTCGGGAGAGGTCAGTATCTTTTCATCTTCTGCATAGCTAGTATACTTCCCTCATCCATCTCGACTGCTTCGTTATTGATAGGTACTTTGTACTGGTCTGGTAGGTTTTCCCTGTTCTTTATGTTCTTGCTGAATCCGCACTTGTTCAGCTGGATGCGGATCACAGGAAAGTATATTCCGCTGTGTTTGCCGTACAGAAGTGCGGATGCACTATCCCCATTGTCTCTTAGCATGGTCACGCAGGTCCCTGTTTCCAAGACTGTTTCGATGCCATCTATCTCATTGTCTTTCTGTGAAAGAGCGGATTTAGCTACTTCCTCCAGTTTTCCGCTAAGATCACTGTCTTGTTCTATCTCAGCGTATTCTCTGTTTCTCGCCTGCTTTACGCCGGGCAAGCTGCTGTTCTGGGCAGATATAGCCATCTACAAAGCGTTATATGTGCTCTATAATATACTTTTCCGTAGGATTACCTTCAGCCCTGGTCTTCTCCCCACAAAATGTTAAAACTGTGTCTGTGCTAAAAGTTGGTTAGACGTGATTGATATGGAGACACATACCAGGAAGCCATCCTCGAAGGGTGGACGCGTTTACAGAAGACAGTTCAGTACCCGATGAGCTGTCGTGCTTTACTGCTAGAACCGATTCTCGTGGACGTATCGTGATTCCTTCTCGCGTCCGCGATAAACTCCAGCTTGAAAAGGGCGAGGAAGTAGACGTCCTCGTGGCGAGAGGTGGTCGGGATGTATAGAGGGTTGCTCCGTTTTATGAGATATTGGATACGTATCGATGAACGGTTTTGTTCCTGTGTAAGATTTTCTAAATAGGAGTTACTGGATACTAACTTCGTGGTCGATACAGGATGAGTTCCAAGAGTTACACCCCGGAACACATAAACGAGATAGAGTCCCGGGATATAGATTTCGACAGGTTTGATACTGAAGAAGAGATGGCAAGAGAGCTAGCTGAAGATAGCAGGGATTACTGGGAGTTCGTTGACTTGTATACCGATGGTCTGAAGGAGGGATTTGACTATAATTCCATGACGGATAGGATGGAGAAGACAGGTAGAATCATAGAGGAACACGACCTGGATCTGGAGGATGACGCATGGACCTCCTTAGTATAGCAATTTGTGAGAGGACTACTGCTTGAGTTATTGACTCGGCACAGTTAAAAATTCTCGGGGACGTTGAAAAGCGACCTTTGCATATGTTAAGGACGGGAAGGATGGCTAAATCAGCTGAAGACTCTGGAAGCCCAGATACTCCAAACACGTCAAAAGCACATAACCTCGTTATCGATAACTACTCCATAATAGAGGATTCAGAATACGTTTCAACACAAAGTAATCCCGCCTCTCACATTTTCCACGCAGTAGAGCCTAACGCAGGAGGGGGAGCAGTGTACATAAGAGATAACTACAGGTTATACGGCGAAAACCAAACCGAGTTGTGCGAAAGGTTTGAAGTCAGAATCAGAAAGGAAAGGTTCGGGTCTCCTGAAACTGAAACATACGCTACTAGAGAGAAAGCATACGAGGTTCTCATAGAGGAGTTAGGGCTTGACTGTGTAGAGGATTATCTGTAGTCCGCCTAGAACACTACCCTGCGCCTGAAAGAAGAGGTTAAGGTCTCTTTTATCTGCTGTTCGGTGTCTGACAGTTTCTTTTCTTTCTCCTCTATCTCTTTCTCAAGTCTGTTTCGTTTCTTCTCGAGTTCCGCTATCTCCTGCTCCAGCTCTTCTCGCTCCTCTTCCAGCTCCTTTTTCTTCTCTCTGGCAGAGTGGTTATCGACCTTTTCTTCCAGTTCTTCGATACGGTCGTTGATCTCCATTAATTCCTGGTGGTGAGAGGGAAGACCCATCAGGAACTCGGCGCCGTCCATGAACTTTCTATGCGAGGCGTCGTCAAGCAGGTCCATCGGTAGTACGCCCGTGGCGTCTTCCGCTGCCTTGACCACCTCCCCTGGTTTTTCCACGAGTTCTCCCGTGTTACCGTCGCGTATGTCTTCAAGGACTGAAACATCGCCCTCGAACTCTATGTCACCGTTTTTTATCTGGTAGACCAGTTTCTTCATCCCGCGCTCCATCCTGTTAACCGCCTTGCCAAGCTCCTGCTCCTGCTCTTTCTTGCGCCTTCTTGCTTCTTCCAGCTGTTCCTGCAATCCCTGGTAGTCCTGCCACTCCCCGCTATCAAGAAGATTTTCTACCTCGCGCTCATTGCTCTCGATTGCCTGGTCCACGCTCTCCCGGTCGATATCTTCTAGCTCCAGTTCTCTCTCCTCTATCTCTAGCTGGAGTTGCTCCCTCTGTCCAGACAGTTCTTCCAGCTGTTCCAGCGTCTTCCTCACTTTGTACTCGTCTTCGAGAAAGTCTTCCAGCTCTTTTCTTACCTCCTGTATATCCGTCATCGGCTCCTGTATCTCGTTCATCAGGTTAGCTTCCTTGATGACCGCTGCTTCCTTGCGCGAGAGATCGTTGAAATCCTCGAGCAGTTCCTCAAGCGCGTCCAGCAGCTCCTCCGGGTGTCCTGGGAGCTCAAGCTCTTCCAGCAGTTTCTGCCTGTCCCGGGAGATATTATCAACCACGTCCTCTATCACTGTTCTGTCCTTGTAGTCATCGTAACCCTCTAACTCTTCCAGGTCAGCCTTCAGTTCTTCAAGGTCTTCCTCCAGCCGATGCTCCAGCTCTTTGAAACGTTTCTCCGCCTCCCTGAGCTCTTCCTGTCTCTGTTCCCGGAAAAAATCTTCGGCATCCTCAAGACTTGTTTCCAGTGGTTCACGGAAACGTGATAGAAGCTTGTCTATCATTATTCTGTGGAAGTTTTGTCCGTCGAGATTTATCAAGGTCTTATCTTTCTCTTCCCGAGACGTCAAAGATTTTAACCTTTGAAACCGCATTACCGGACATGACCGACAAAACACCTATTACCAGCGAGGAGCCGGACAGCGCGTTCAAAACCCGGGGCGTGGACCACATAACTTTATGGGGGAGCAACGAGGAAGACACTGTTGAGTTCTACCGCGACATCCTCGGGATGCCCCTCGTCCTGAAACAGCCGAACCTCGACGATCCCCGGCAGACCCACCTGTTTTTCGATACCGGCGACGGACGTATACTAACATTTTTCGTCAATGACGACCGCGACTCAGTTGACAGGCAGACCACCCGAACCGGGGCGGTTCACCACATTTCCTTCAAGATCGACCCGGCGGAGTTCGAGGATATCATGGATGCGCTGGATGAAAACGGGTACAGCTACAACGTTTTTGACCGCGGTATCTTCCACTCGATTTACACCACCGACAACAACGGGCTCGTCATAGAGCTGAGCGCGGACAAATACAGTATTCCTGATGACAGGCGCGGGGAGGTACTGGCGACCACCCAGGAAATTAGAGAGAGCGAGGGCTCGGAGTACGCGGAAGACAGGCACATGGAGGTGGCGCTGGAAGAGCTTGGTATCGACTATGAGAAACACGATTTACCGGAAGCCGATACAGGCGTGGGTGTTTGAGAAGGTAATTAGTAACCTTTTTTCAATAGGCTTGACTTAATCTAGTTAGAATGCCCGAACAGGAAGGTCTCACGAAAGAAGAGGCAAAGGATAGACTGGAGGAGTATGGGTCTAATGAGCTGGAAAAAGAGGAAGGTACCTCTAGACTAGATATTTTTATCCGGCAGTTCAGTAAGAACTTTCTTGTCTGGATTCTTATCGCTGCGGCTGTTATATCCTACATCGCCTCGATATACGACCCCGGGAAGATTTACACTTTTTACTTCGTTAACGTCATCGTCGGCATCATCGTTGTAAGCGGATACGTACAGGAGTGGAAAGCCGAGAAGGCGATGGAGGAGCTTGAGGCGATGGTGGAGCCTACCACGACTGTGGAGCGGGATGGTAAGCTGAAGGAAATCCCCAGTATCGACGTAGTTCCCGGGGACCTGCTTGTTCTTGATAGAGGTGCAAAGATTCCTGCGGATGCAGAGGTAGTAGAAGCAAATGACCTGCACGTGAACGAGGCAGTACTTACTGGTGAAAGCAACCCTGTAGGGAAAGAAGAGGGTGACGAGCTCTACTCGGGGACAACGATTACTGAGGGTAAGTGCAGGGCTGAAGTAACCGCGACAGGGATGGAGACAGAGCTCGGGAAGATAGCGGATGAGATACAGGAGGAAGAACCAGAGACACCGCTCCAGAAAAGGATAAAGATGCTGGCGAAGCGTTTTGCCTATCTGTCACTAGTCACTCTTACAGTATTCTTTGGGCTTGGTCTATGGGAGCAGGCGCAGATCTTCGACCTGCTTATCGTTACACTTGCACTGGCAGTTGCAGCGGTTCCAGAAGGTCTACCTCTCGCAGTCACCGTCACGCTCTCACACGGCATGAAGGATATGGCGGAGAAGAACGCGATAGTTAGAAAGATGCTCGCCGTAGAAGGTCTCGGGAGCACGACGGTTATCTGTACTGACAAGACGGGGACTCTAACGAAAAACGAGATGACCGTGAAGAAGATGTATCTCGACGGGAAAGAGGTCGAGGTCGATGGTAGCGGATACGTTCCGCAGGGAGATATCAAGTACAAGGCGCAGCCCTACACGCCGGACAAGTCGGAGACTCTTGGACTCTTCCTGAAGACAGGGATGCTCTGCAATAATGCGGAACTGCACGTGGAAGAAGGCAACTACGAGATGAACGGCGATCCTACAGAAGGCGCGTTAGTGGTTCTCGGGGAGAAAGCAGACTTCAAGAAAGAAGATCTTGAGGGAAAACATGAGAGAAAGAAGGAGATCATGTTCTCATCCGGACGGAAGAGGATGACAACGATAAACGATGTGGACGGTGAGAACTGGGCGTTCATGAAGGGCGCCCCGGAAGTCGTGCTCGATAGGTGCTCTCACATCATGGTTGACGGTGACAGGAGGGAACTGACGGAGGAGGATAAACACGAGTTACTTGAGAAGAACAGTGAGTTCGCGGAGGATGCGTTGAGAGTTCTGGCGCTGGCTTACAGAGAGGGTGTGGAGAAGCCGTTCCAGGAAGACAACGTTGAGCAGGACATGACTCTTCTCGGTCTTGCAGGGATGATCGATCCTCCACGCCCCGAGGTAAAGGACTCTATCGCGATGTGTGAAAGCGCAGGTATCAATGTTAAGATGGTGACAGGAGATAACCCTGAGACCGCGAAAGCTATCGCTGAGGATATAGAGCTGACCGATAATCCTGAAGTGGTGACCGGTGACGAACTCGAGGAGATGTCGGAGGACGAGCTTCACGAGAGGATACCTGAAGTCGATATCTACGCACGGACTAGACCAGAGCAGAAACTGCATATCGTTGAGGCTCTCCAGGAAAACGATGAGATAGTAGCTATGACCGGTGACGGCATCAACGACGCGCCAGCGGTGAAAAGGGCAGACATCGGTGTAGGGATGGGAGAGAAAGGGACTGATGTGACCCGAGAGGCGAGTGAAATAGTACTTGAAGACGATAACTTTCATACCATAGTAGAGGCTGTAAAAGACGGTCGACGTATCTACGATAACCTGGAGAAGTTTACAGTTTACCTGGTCTCCAGGAACTTTGCCGAGGTAATCACGCTCATGCTCGCGGTACTTACTTTCCCCTTACTATTCGGGTACTCTGGGTTCGCGTACATACCTCTGGTAGGTTTACAGATACTCTTCATCAACGTTATAGGTCAGGAGTTCCCTGCGATATCCCTGGGTCTTGACCCTGAAATCGAGGACGTTATGGACAGAGAACCACGTGATCCTGGCCAGAAAATCCTGAGCCCGCGGAATCTGCTCCTTTCAGTTCCACTCGCATTTTTCGTGGCTATCACAGGACTTGTAATCTTCCTGCTCGGGAATCCATTCCCGCCAGAAGAGTCCCTGGATAGAGCGAGGACCATGAAGTTCTCGGCGATTGCAGCGCTCATATTTATCACCACATTCAACTTCAGGTCGCTGAGAGAGTCCGTGTTCGACATGGGTCTACGAGAGACTCTATTCGGGAACAAGCTACTGTTGGCATCTGTATCCGTAATCGCCCCAGCATGGTTTGCAGTTATCTACCTACCGTTCTTCACGCGGGAAGGATTGTTCCCACACACACCTATCGGACTGTGGGAATGGGGAGTCGTCTTGGCAGCAGCTGTTGTTACATTCCTCTTTATCGAGGGGCTGAAGAAGTTAGTGAACGACCACATGCCAGACGAGTTCTGAACAGGTACAGAACGCCACAGCTATTTTCTTATACCACTTTATTTTTCCCGGGTACCCCCATAGGCATTTAACTGTTAGAAGGCGAATCAGCTTGAAACCAAAAAGACTGTGAATTGGTGATGCACAATGCCTGAGAATGATGAAAATCAAGAGGATAGGTCGCAAGAAGACCATGTGCTCCAGTGCCCGGAGTGCGGATCGACCCGTATAAGAGAGACGCGGGAAGCAGAGCTGATATGCCAGGAGTGTGGTACAGTTCTGGACGATGAGCGAGTCCAGGAGTCGGCAGGACCCCGTGCATTTACAGCCGAGGAGAGGGAGAGAAAAGAGAGGACAGGCGCCCCTATCACGTATACTGAGCCGTCCAGGGGTGTAAGGACAGAAATCGGTCGTGGATATGGTAACATGTCCCAGGTTTCTCCGAGCAAGAGGAGCCAGTACTACAGGATGAGGAAATGGCACCGCAGGCTGGACGAGTCCCGTGACAGGCGTATGAAGTTCGCGCTGGAAGAAATGGAGAGTATAGTGGATGTTCTCGGGCTTCCTGAATCCGTTACTGAGGAAGCCGCCCGCCTATATGAAAAGGCGCTGGAAGGAGATGTAGTCAAGGGAAGGAAGATAGAGGCGATAGTCGCCTCACTGGTCTACCTCGTTGCAAGAAACCATGGCGTGCCCCGGACGATGTCGGAAATCGCAGATGAGGCAGACCTCTCGGAACGTGAGCTAGGAAAGACTTACCGTTACGTTGCGAGGGAGCTCGACCTCAGGATTGTACCGGTCAACCCTGAAGACTTCATACCCAGGTTCTCCTCACGGCTCGGGATGAGCGGGGAGTCACAGGGCAGGGCGCGAGATATCGTGTCCAGTTCCAGAGAACAGGATCTTCTAGCAGGTAGAAGCCCAGATAGCATCGTTGCATCCGCGCTGTATCTTGCATCTATCCTTGAAGGAGAGGATATCTCCCAGAAAAAGATCGCGGACACGGTCGGCGTGACCGAGGTAACTATCAGGAAAGGTTACCAGAACCTGATAGACGGACTCGGTCTAGAAGAAGAAGTTGAGGACGCCCAGTCCCGGTAAAAAATTCTCTTTTCTTTTTATTATGGCAACCGATTATCTATGGAGAGGTCAGGCAACGATGAGCTTATAAGATTTTGATAAAACAGAGATTATGCATGTCCCTGACAATCCTCGTCACCAGCGACTTCCACTCGAAAGAGGAACTTAAGGAAGCCGCGATAGAAGAGGCAAATTCTGGTGAATACGATCTTTACATCAACCTCGGCGACTACATGGACGAGGAGTACGCGGTAGACCTGTTCGAGCGCGTTGAAATACCTGCTATAGGTTGCACAGGCAACCGGGATATGATGTTTGACGCCGATTTTCTGGATAAGGTCCCGGTATTCAACTTCTTGGAGGCAGAAATAGACGACGAATATCTTGTTATCCTTATCGGTGGAGACTTCCCGGAGGATGTGAACGAGAAGGTAGGAGCTCTTATAGAAGAACACGGCGACCCTTCAAAGATTATCGTAGGATCTCACTACCCGCCACATAAAGTAGGCGACCAGATCCACTCCGGGCGCCGGATAGGTTTTGAACAGTTCCGCGAGTTAATCCTCCGACACAAGCCCGCGGTATGGATGAACGGTCACGTTCACGAAGACTTTGGAAAGCGGGAGCTTATGGGGACTCCAGTCATCAACAGCGCCTCCGAAGAAACGGGTAAAGGATTCAAGATTGTCATGGGTGACGATGGTGCAGAAAAAATAGAAGAAGTTGAGTTACTTGATTAAGGTCAGAACTTCTACTGCTCTCTATCCTCTATAATCCAGAACTCTACTACTTTTTCCGAATCGTGACCTGTCGGGTCGAAATCATCTGTTTCCGCGGCGTCAAGATCCATCTGGTCGAACAGCTCCTGGAAGATACGTGAGGAGTGGTGCTGTGCCTCTCCTTCTATGTTGAAAAGGTAGACTGCTGAAGGTAGTATCCCAGGAAGACTCATGACGTATTGTGCGTAGGCTCTTCCATTTTCATCGAGGTTAGTGATGAACTCTTCTTCACCCTGGCAAACATTTTCTCCATCTCTTTCAGCTTCTACTTCAAATTTAAACTCAAACGGTTCTTCATCAGCTCCCAGGTATCCTTGTTGTCCCAAAAACTCTCCTATGACGTTAATGTTTTCTTTTGCGCTTTCAAGCTGTTCCTCTGTATGGCGCTCTTCTGGTAAGTCAAGTCCTAACTCGTCTTCAAGCTGGCTGTAAAACCTCCTTCCAACCTCTTCCGCGAACTCGCGTTTCCGGCCGGGAAACACATCGAAAATATTGTGGTAAAAGGCGAAAGAGATAGCATCGAACTGGCTAGAATCGATGTCGACCTCATCGTCATAGGCTGCTCTCATGAAGTCTATGGCGTCTGACCTGTCCACGTCTCTATCATATACTGTTGACATAAAGGTAGTATAGTCCTCTACAACTTCATCTAATTCTTCATAGGCGTCATGTCCGTGCTCTCCTAACCACTCGGCCCAGGTGCCTACTATCGAGCGGGAGAATATGCCGAGTAAATCCTCTCCCATGGACCAGGAATCCTGGTAACCGGGATAAGGGTTTTCCTCACTCAGTTCTTCCAGTTCTGATTGTAGATCGTAGTCCTGCGTGGATGTAGAGGTCGCCATAATCTACTTGATCTCGGATAAACTTTTATATTGATATTACTGAGTTCTGGCTTTTTCTTACGAAATTCGAATCAAAACAAGTAGAATTATGAGTATTTATAATAAATTTACGTTTTCTGTGATATAATATGGCTGTAGTCGTAAAAATAAGTGGATCCAGTGATTTAGAAATGGGAGCTGTAATCGAAGACATCGCAGGATTATGGGAAAGTGGTAGAGAGTTAATAGTAGTGCACGGGGGTTCCGGCAGGCTCGATGAGGTGCTTGAGCTTATGGGAGAAGAACCGGAATACGTCGAGACACCGGGTGGAGTTAAAAGCCGTTTTACTGATGAAGAGACGATGAAAGTTTTCAACATGGTCATGGCAGGGGAGCTTAACGTGGATTACACATCCCGGCTACAGGATCTTGATGTCAACGCAGTAGGTCTTTCAGGTGTCGATGGGGCACTGCTTACTGGACCGAGAAAGTCCGCGGTAAAGGTTATGGAAAACGGCCGTAAAAAGATAAGAAGAGGAGAACACTCTGGGAAAGTAGAAGAAGTTAATACGGACTTACTCCGCACACTTATGGACAGGGAATACCTGCCTGTCATCTCTCTCCCTATGCTGGCTGACGACGGAACCCCCGTAAACGCGGACGGAGATAGGGCGGCAGCGGCTATAGCAGGTGAGATGGAAGCAGATCTTGTGATAATCACTGACGTACCCGGTGTTTTCGAGGATCCAGAGGACATGGACACGCTTATAGAGGACATTGAAACCCCGGAAGACATGGAACGTGCCCGGGAAGCAGCAGAAGGCTTTATGACCAAGAAAGTGATGGCCTCAGGCGAGGCGCTTGAGGAAGGCGCTGAATCGGTAACCATATCAGATGCAGACACAGAAAAACCTGTTACAGAAGCGCTGGGAGGGCGCGGAACAGGATTCACTCCGGGAGCAGTCTAGAATGGGATTTGTAATCAACAAGAAGCCGATACAGGTAGAGAAAGGTGACGGTCCATATCTTTATGACGAAAACGGAGAAGAATACCTGGACTTCGGCGCGAGCTACGCCGTTACTGTAACAGGTCACAACCATCCCCAAGTGGTTGAAGCCGTAAAAGACCAGCTCGATGAACTTATCTACGTCCAGTCATCCTATCCCAACAGCGTCCGCAAGAGCTTCGAGGAGGAACTGGTATCAGCTGCGCCGGAGGGGTTATCTAACGTCTGGCTATCGAACTCCGGTTCCGAGGCTAACGAGGCAGCATTAAAGTTTGCCAGGAGCGCGACCACAGGGTCAAAGATAGTGGCGGCGAAGAGAGGTTTCCACGGCAGGACAGCAGGTTCTCTATCCGCCACGTGGAAGAAAAAGTACAGGGAGCCATTTGAACCACTTCTCGATGCAGAGTTTGTAAGGTACAATGATATTGAAGAACTAGAGGCGGTGGTTGACGAGGATACCGCAGCAGTTATACTGGAGCCCATCCAGGGAGAGGGCGGATTACACCCTGCGACCCGGGAATACCTGCAGACAGCGAGAGAGATAACTGAAGAGAACGATGCGGTACTTGTACTGGATGAGATACAGACAGGTCTCGGCAGGACAGGAGAGATGTGGAGATGTGAGTCAGTGGAGGTAACCCCCGATATAATCACAGTTGCGAAAGGTCTTGCAGGAGGCTTCCCGCTAGGAGCCACAATATGCAGGGACTGGATAGCAGAAAACGCGGGACCTCACGGATCGACGTTCAGTGGCAGCCCTGCCGTGACTGCCGCCGGTAGAGCCACTCTGTCCGTTATAGAAGACGAGGGTCTGGTAGAGAATGCCTCTGAGGTCGGGAGCTACATGATGTCTCGGCTGGAAGAACTTGAAAACAGGCACTCCTTCATAAGAGATGTGAGGGGAGAGGGTCTGATGGTCGGAGTTGAATTAAGAAGGGATGCCAACAAGGTATTGAAGAATCTCGCGCTGGAGCACGGCGTTCTGGCGCTACCGACTGGTAGGACAGTCCTCAGACTTCTACCGCCACTAACTATAGAAGAGGGTCACGTCGACAAGTTCGTTGAGGCGCTTGAGAAGGTGATAGAGGATTACGAGTGAAGTCGGTCTAGAAGAGGCTAGAGAGTTGCTTGTAGAACTGGTTGATACGCCTTCGCCATCTGGTGAGGAGAGAAAATGCGCGGAGCTGCTTGTAGAGTTCTTTGAAAACAATGATAGAGAGGTCTGGATAGATGGGGTAGGAAACGTCCGGGCTCCGGGAAACGAGGTTCTCCTGACCTCGCACATCGACACCGTTCCCGGCGACCTTGAGGTAAAGGTTGAGGACGGTACTTTACACGGCAGAGGGAGTGTCGACGCAAAAGGACCTCTCGCTACGATGGCCGTAGTTGCGGTGAATACCGGAGCAGACTTTGCCGGCGTCGTGAGAGAGGAGACGGATTCGAAAGGCGCAGAGTACCTGACCCAGGACATGGAGGAGCCGGGTTACGTGATAAACGGCGAGCCGACCGGTTGGAATGGCATTGCACTGGGGTATAGAGGTTCTATTGTCGGGGTGTACAGTGTCGAGGAAGAACTCTTCCATTCCTCGCGCCCCGAGCCGAACGCGATACAGAGAGCAGTCAGTTTCTGGTCACGTATCGAAGACGAGTTCGCGGGAGACGGTTTTGAAGCTGTTAATGTCAAACCTCTATCTATCGATGGCGGACAGGAAGAAGGACTATCCACCAGAGCAAGTATCCGTTTCCAGGTACGTGTACCGCCAGCAGAGAAAATAGAGGATGTGAAGAATCGTATAGAGGAACACATGGAGAACGGAAGTATCGAATGGTTAAGGAGTACGCCACCCGTTATGAAGAGTCCAAGAAGCGAGATAGCACGTATCTTCCGCTCCGGTATCAGGGATATAGGCGGTGAGCCCCGGATGATCAGGAAGACAGGGACCTGCGACATGAACCGGTACGCAGAGGTCTGGGACTGCCCCATGGCCACGTATGGTCCTGGCAACTCTGAGCTGGACCACACTCCTGGTGAGCGGCTGGACCTTGGAGATTTTGAAAAGTCGGTCCGCGTGCTTGAGAACCTGGTCGAAGAACTAACGGATTAAGGCGTTCCAGAGGGGTGTATACCTTCAAATCCAAGACCACGAGTCTCTTCGAGACCGAGAGATATGTTTACTGCCTGGACAGCCTGTCCTGCTGAACCTTTCACCAGGTTGTCTATAGCCGAGAAAATCACGACCCTTCCTTCACCTGTCTCAAAACCGATTTCGCCGTAGTTAGTGCCTGCAACGTTCTTCGGCTGGGGATACCTGTAGATGCCGGAGCCTGAGGTGAACCGTACAAAGGGTTCTTCCCCATATTCTTCCCTGAACCTTTTCCACATATCCTTTTTCTCAATATCCTGCATAACGTGAATCGTCGCGTACGCACCTCTCACCATCTCCACGGCGTGGGCTGTGAAGTCTGCTTCAACACCTACTGCCTGGCTGACCTCGGCGGCGTGCCTGTGTTCTGTGGGTGCATACGGACGGATAATACCCGACCTTTCGGCATGCGAAGACGACCTTCCGCCACCGGAACCGCCCTCTGACGACCCGACCTTTGCGTCAACTATGATCTTTATATCCTCCGACAGTATCTCTCTCAGCGGGTAGAGACCGAGAATGGATGCTGTCGCGTTGCACCCGCCTGCTGCGATGAGGTCTGCACTGGAGAGGTTTTCCCGGTTGACTTCTGGCAGTGCGTACTCGAACTGCTGGATAATGTCTGGTCGTTCGTGCTCTCCGTACCATTCACGGTACGCGTCTATATCGTTAAGCCTGAAGTCAGAGCTCAAGTCTACAACCTTATCCGCCACCGCCCTGTACCTGTCGATATTCTCCATCGTCACGCCTTTTGGCGTTGCAGAGAAAAGCACATCTACCTCTTCGAGTTCTTCACCTTCTGAAAATCTCAGGTCTGCATCTCTCAGGTCGGGGTGTATCGAGCCTACCTTTCTACCAGAGTAACTACGGCTTGTAGTCTGGACTGCTTCGAAGTCAGGGTGTTTCCGGAGTATTCTCAGTAGTTCGCCTCCAGTGTAACCGCTCCCGCCTATTATCGATGCGGTGTACTCACTCATCTTTCCACCTCTGACTCTATCCAGTTAATTATACCTGCAGGGACATCGACATCGGTAACGCGGTGTATGTTCTTGAACTCCGTGCCGTGGTTTACCTCGTGGACAGTATAGCTGTCACCGGTCTCCATGAGATCGATTCCCAGGAGTCCTCCTCCAACTGCGTTGTTTGCGTCCCTGACTATTTCCCTGGCTTCTTCGTCCAGTTCGAACTGTTCGGATTCTGCCCCGCGTGAAGTATTGGTTATCCAGTGGTCAGCCTTTCTCGCGATAGAAGCTACAGGTTCGCCGTCGACGGCGAGTACTCTTATGTCGCGGCCGGGTTTCTCTACGAACTCCTGTATATAGAAAATACTGTGCTCGTAGTGACCAAGGGTAGACTTGTGTTCAAGAACAGCCTCTGCTGAATGACGGCTGTCCACCTTTGCAAGCAGTCTTCCCCACGACCCTGTGACTGGTTTCACGACACATGGGTAACCGAACCTCTCGATAACCTCGAGCGCACTTTCTTCTGTGAATGCGACCTCGGTCCGGGGAGTAGGTACTCCAGCTTCTTTTAACGTAAGGCTGGTCTCGACCTTGTCTGCACAGGTTTCTGCTGTGCCAGAGCTGTTCACAACTTTTACGCCGTATGATTCGTACATCCTGGTGGCGTATATACCCCGGGACGTCGACATACACCGGTTCAGTATTATATCGAGATCGCTGACATCCACAGAATCTCCTTTAGGTCCGGAAAGCCCGAACTGCTGCTCTCTAATATCTATCTTGGTCACTTCGTGACCTCTGTCTCGTAATTCATTGAGGAGGAGCTTCTCGTCCTTTCTTATACGGGAGTAAAGGAATCCGATATGCAAAATCTATTCCCCCCAGTCCTCTTCGAGTTCAGGAGCTTCCTCGATATCTACCGGATCTTCTTCAACTACTTCCAGTTCTGCTCCGCACGTACTGCAGTCGATAATCTCGCCTCTTTCAACATCTTCCGGGATTTCCAAGCTTGAACCGCATTCAACACATTCTGCTGTTTGATTTGTCATCTTATCACCTGTAAATCGAAGATATATGTCCAAATATTTTAAAACTTCTCTAATATTATTACGAAAATCGAAATATATTTAACCGTCGGGTGAGAGTGTAACTGTATGGACGAGACTGATCGAAAGATACTGGATGTTTTGAAAGAGGACGCCCGGACACCCTACACCGATATAGCGGATGAACTCGGGGTCTCCGAGGGAACCGTCAGGAACCGGGTTGAAAGTTTAAAGGAGGAAGGAGCGATAGAGAGATTTACGGTCGAGGTATCTGATGAAGCATCAGCGGTAGTGATGGTCGATCTCGAGCCCAATGTGAACATAAACGGTCTCTCCGAGGAGATGCCTGGAAGTCTTGAGGTATACGAGGTCGCTGGAGGGTACGATCTTATAGTCCGGTTTTCCCGTGAGAGCATGCAGCAGGTCAACAGTGTTCTCGACGCTATCAGAGCCCTAGATGGAGTCTCCGACACGACAACATTTACGGTTCTCAACACCCGGAGCACGTGACTATTCCAGTACTTCCTCGAAACTGTAGAATCCTTTATCCTGCTTTACAAGCCATTCCGCTGCTTCTATAGCACCCTGTGCAAATACCTGGCGGGACTCGGATCGGTGGTTGATAGAGAGAACTTCATCATTTCCTGCGATTATCACTCTGTGCTCTCCTCTCACATTACCAGCCCGGACCGCGTGAACACCGATTTCTCCGTCATCTCTCGGCTGTTCGCCTTCTCTGCCGTGAACCGTCGATTCTACCTCTCTCTGCGCCTGTACATCTTCCAGTATCGTCTTCGCGGTCCCGCTCGGCGCGTCAGTTTTCCTGTTATGGTGGGTCTCGACTATCTCTATATCATATCCTGGGAGTGATGACACGGCGTCTTGAAGAGCGTTCCTGAGCGCCTGTATACCCTGTGAGAAGTTCGAGGCGTGGAGTATCGCTGTATCAAGTGAGAGCTCCTCCAGTTGTTCAAACTCTTCCTCGCTTAAGCCAGTGGTCCCGGTAACCAGGGGTACTTCTTCCCCAGCGCATATCTCGGCGTAGCGAAGAGTAGCTTCGGGGGTGGTGAAATCTATCACTATATCCGCGTTGTGTTCACTTATAAGCTCCTGAAAGTTCTCCTCGTCTTCGGCTTCTGTAGGTGATTGGTCAACTGCCAGAACTGTCTGCACGCCGCTTTTTTCCGCGATAGCATCCCTTACCTCAGACCCCATTCTGCCCTCTGCACCGGTAACAGCTATTTTCAGCATTCTATCACTGTACCGCATCAAGGAGGGAGTAACTATCAAGTACGTTTCTCAACTCTTCCTGGTTACTGTATTCATCGTCCTGCCTTGGCATCCTGTCCAGCGGTGCCCGCGGAGTTCCAAAGTCGAATCCTACCAGATTCAACGCATACTGTACCGAGATAGGGTTTTTCTCGCCGGGCTGGAACATCGCGTCATGTAAAGGCATAAGTTCCTGGTTTCTCTCGTAAGCTGCTACGGCGTCCTGGTTCTCGTATCCTTCTCTCCATACTTCCACCACTGCTTCAGGGTGTACGTTCCCGGATACTGAAATCGCGAAACTTCCGCCCTGCTCGAAGACGAAGTGGTTCGCAGAGTCGTCGCCTGAACCAAGATAGAAGTCGTCGATTCCTTCTGCCTGGAGCATCCTTCCTATCCTGTGTATCTGGTGGTAGTCAAGTGACGCCTCCTTGATGCCTATTACACCATCAATCCTCGCCAGCTCCAGCGTAGTCTCTGCCTCGATGTTCCTTCCTGTCCGCCCCGGAACGTTGTATGCGATAATCGGTTTCTCAAGTTCTTCCGCGAGTCTACGGTAGTGCTCGACTATAAGGTCCTGTGGAGGACAGTTCTGGTAAGGCGAGATCACGAGGTGGGCGTCGATATCCGCCTCTTCCTCTATCCTGGATGCGAGCTCAAGCGTCTGTTCCGTCGAGTTCATGCCGTCTCCTGCGATAATGGGTAGCGAGGTCATGTCTGCGATACGGGAAACAAACTCGACG
The DNA here is from genome assembly GCA_022729235.1 of Candidatus Nanohalarchaeota archaeon. Taxonomy (GTDB): domain Archaea; phylum Nanohalarchaeota; class Nanosalinia; order Nanosalinales; family Nanosalinaceae; genus JALDAJ01. The sequence continues at coordinate 952,702 of JALDAJ010000001.1, read as the reverse complement.
TGTTCATCGTACACTTCCTCTCCCTGGTCTCCCAGTGTTGCGGCGTGTCCAGTACACCCGGCGGGCACTATCCCGTGGACGCCCTGCTCTTCGAGAAATTCTATATGGTTTTGTGCTGCTTCGTAATTGATCGATCCATCATCGGTGATGGGTGTAGGGAGTGCGGGAAAGATCCCTACTGGTTCAAATTCTGCCATTGTTAATCATCTCTAGTATTCTGTAAAAAGGATTGATTTCGGATATATCAGGTCTTTGAAGTGACATGATGAATGCTCCGCCAAAGATCGCAAGTCCTAACTCGGTTGGTACGTTAAATCCGAACATCGAGAGGCTTACTGTGAATAATACGATCGCAGAGCCTCTCTGGAGACGTGTTATTGACATCTCAATATTTCTCAGGAAAGTTGCAAGGTACAGAAGAGTAAGAGAGGCTATTGCAGTTGCTAGTGCTGGAGCCACGTATCCAAGGTTAATAACAAATGCGGAAGGGTTCTTTACAGACACGGTCATCCCTGCGATTATTATTGCCGAAGCAGGTATACTTTCTGATAGCGATACTTCTGCCAGTTGAGCGCCTATAATTATCAGTGCGAGACCTGCCGCATACCTAAGTCTCTCGATGTAAAATAATTGCTCGAAAATCGGGGCTACCAACGCAGTCAGGAAAACTCCTGCCAAAAGTAGCGGTGCTGATTGGATAACCATTCTCTGGGCATCTCTTACTGAATCCGAATAGGAGTAAAGAACTGCAAGCGCCCCGGCACCTGCGAATATCGTAATGGCTATAGCCAGTATATCAGAAAACGTTGAAACAGCTCCTGTTACGAGTAACGTAGGAAATACTCCGTCTATTAAAGGAAGACATAAGATAAATATCAGCTTCCGGGTACCCTGATCAAGGTTTCCAAGAACCATGTTTTGAGGATTTGAGTTAACTTTTATATAGTCTTTCTAAATTCGTATCCAGATATGAATATTTTTACGATATTCGTAGATAAAGTAATGATTTTTAAGGCTTGCTGTTTAATCTTGTTCTGCAATGACTGGTGACTGCTTTAAGGTCGAACACGTATAGAACCCTTCAAAATCCTTCTAGTCCCAGCTATACCGGTGTCTCCAGTGAGTTCTGAAAGAGAAGTGAGAGAAGAGCTTCTGCATCAGTTACGTGAGCAGGAAGAGGCTTTTGCCTACAACTTCGAGCGCTCGCACAGGATAGAAGACGCAGTCGAATATGGAAATGATGAGGAGCTGCCTGACCGCGAGTTCAGAATCGCCGGGAGAGTGATGGAAATCCGGGAGTTCGGAAACTTGACCTTCCTTGATCTCAGAGGCGAAAGAGAGGATATCCAGGCAGTGGTACGTCAAGAAGCCGTCCTTGAATCCATCGAGGAGCGACTTCACAGGGGAGACATCATCGGAGTTACGGGAACACTGACCTACACAGACAGAGGAGAACTATCCCTAGACGTCTCCGAACTGGAGGTCCTGACAAAAGGCGTCCGTACGATCCCTTCTGATTACTATGGTCTTGAAGATGAGGAAACGAGATACCGGGACAGACCGCTCCACCTTACAGTGGATATGGACGCACGTGAAACCTTCAGGACGAGAAGCCGGGTGATCAGAGAGATGAGACGGTTCCTCGAGGAACGGGACTTCATTGAGGTAGAGACGCCTGTGGTCCAGCCGGTGTACGGAGGTGCAAACGCAAGACCGTTCGAGACCTACGTCAACGACCGGGATATGGATGCCTACCTCAGGATATCGCCGGAGCTGTACCTCAAGAGACTTGTTATAGGCGGATTCGAGCGGATATTCGAAGTCGCGAGGAACTTCAGGAACGAGTCGATAGACACCACGCACAACCCGGAGTTCACCATGATGGAGCTCTACCAGGCTTACGCCGATTACGAGGACATGATGGAGCTGACAGAAGAGATGGTCGAGCACATAGCTGTTCAGGTCACAGGGTCCACGGAGGTAGAGTACGGCGGACAGATAATCGACTTCTCCGCTCCCTGGCGAAGGCTTACCATGAGAGAAGCGATCCGGGAATACGGCGGTTTCGACGTAGAGGAGTTGAGCGATCAGGAAATACAGCAGAGAATGGAAGAACATGGCGCGGAACTCGACTCAGACTATGAACGGGGACTAGCAGTAGCTGAGCTCTTCGAAGAAGTCGCCGAGGAGCACCTCGTCCAGCCGACACATATCGTTGATCATCCGCAGGAGACCACACCCCTATGCATGGGTCATAGAGAAGAAGAGGGGCTGATAGAGAGGTTCGAGTCATTCGTCGCAGGAATGGAGCTGACCAACGCCTACACCGAGTTACGTGACCCGGTCCAGCAGAGAGAGCTCTTCGAGGAGGAACAACGTCGCCAGCAGGAAGGCGATGACGAGGTACATCCTATAGACATGGACTTTGTGAACGCACTGGGACTGGGGATGCCGCCGACAGGAGGACTCGGTATCGGTATTGACCGTTTAGTGATGCTCCTCACCAACCAGCAGTCGATAAGAGATGTCATCCTCTTCCCGATGATGAAGGAGTAACTCTGTCTATCTTTTCTCTTTTATTTTTCACACAGTAAGGAAACAAACATGAAACCGGAGAAACCCCAGTACCTGCCCTCGCCCGGACTATCACGGAAAGAGATGGAAAAACTCCAGTATGAAATAGCAGAAGAAGCAGTCTTCGAGGACAACTTTGACTTCCCGCGGTCGCTGGAAGATGTTAAGGTCGCGGGCATCGACCAGGCATTCATAGATGAGAAAGCGGTCAGTGGAGTCGTGGTGATGGAGAACGGGGAGGTCATGGAGAGGGGTCACGGGGTTGCGGAGCTCGAGATATCTTACATCCCAGGTCTCCTCGCGTTCAGAGAGGGTTCCTGCATCATCGAGGCGCTCGAAAGCCTGTCCGCTAAACCAGACTTACTGATGCTCGACGGCTCCGGGCGTATCCATTTCCGGCAGGCAGGGATCGCCACCCACATAGGGGTTCTTTTCGACATTCCTGCTATCGGTGTTGCGAAAAAACTGCTTTGTGGACGAACAACTGATGAGGTAAATGATCTGGACGAGGGAGAAAGAGTACCAGTAGTTGCGGATGATTCAGTTGAAACTGGGGACGGAGAGCTCATAGGCTATGCCTACCAGTCCAGACAGACTTCGAGAGGTATCAACCCGCTCTACATCAGTTCCGGTCATCGTGTCAGCGAGGACACTGCAGTCGATTTAGTCGAGAAGACGGGCGGAGGATACAAGCTTCCGGAGCCGACAAGGCTCGCGGATAAGTATGTCGATAAAATCAAGCAGAGGCTTTAGCTCCAACAGGTTATTTAGGTTTTACCTGCTGAGTTTCGTATGTAAGTTAAGGGGCTCTTAGTTCAGCCTGGCAGAACGCTTCCTTGGCATGGAAGAGGCCCGGGGTTCAAATCCCCGAGAGTCCATAAGAATAAGCTTGGGAAGTGAACAGCGATGTACGGGAGAGAGGAACTCAATAAGTACTATAACCTTTCACGCTACCATTACAACCTTGTCTGGAACTCTGATTCTCATGGGATGATGCACTATGGCATCCACGATGGTGAGGCGGACGGCTTTGACGATGCCGTGAAGAGAAGGGCGGAAAGGATACTGGAAAAAGCCGAACTCAACGAGGACAGCAAAATTCTGGAGATAGGGTGTGGAATGGGAGGTAACGCCATCAGGCTGGCAAAGTTAACCGGTGCGAAGTTCATAGGTATCGACATCAACGGTGAAGCGCTGGAGATAGCCAGAGAGAAAGCGCAGGAGGAAGGAGTCGAGGACTTGATAGAGTTCCGGGAGACGGATTTTGAGTCGATCGACACCGAAGAAAGCTTCGACCTTATATTCGGCATAGAGACTTTCTGTTACTGCAAAGACATCGAGGGCACGGTCTCTCAGTTCTCGGACCTGCTGAAAGAAGACGGAATTCTAATCCTCTCCGACGGTTTCACGGATCTAGATGAAAAGTCGGGGCTCGAGAGATACCTGGAGAACAAGATGTGCCGAGGATGGCTGCTTGAAGGACTAATTCACACGGACGATCTGGAGGAGGCTGCCGAAAAAACGCCTCTTGAACTTGATGAAAAGGAGGACATAACTGAGAGGATAAAGCCTTCTTCCTACAGGATTTTTCTCGCTGCCGTTCTTTTACTCCCGATAGGTTTCCTGACGCGCGCAGTTGGCAAGACGGAAAAGATGCAGGTCAACCACGGGCTCACAGGAATTTACCAGCTCCTGACAATACAGAAAGGGGTTCTAAAGCAGTATACCTATAAGTTTGTGAAACGAACATCTTGAAAAATCAGTGCTTTCCTCATTTTGGGAGAGTCCATTTACGAAAATCTTTCTTGACTTATGTCCTGTAGTTCTTCTGGTATGCTTGCGAGTCTTCTGGTATTCCCTTTCAGGTGGCAGTATGGTCGCGCAAGGAATAGTTCCTTAGCCGCCCATCTCATCGGTCCTCTTACCCACCATTGAGAATCTTCAGAACTCCATTGCCTATTCTCTGAAATAAAAGGTTCCCCGTCCAGACCCAGGTAGCTTCCTGTCTTCATAACTCTTGATACGTGGGCAGGATGTGCCACGTAGAGCGCTTCATAAGCGTCCACGTCTTCTTCCTCTGCAATTTCTAATGATTTTTCGATGGCGTCCCATGTATCAACATCAGGCTTTATATTATTCTTACCTTGTATTGGTTCTGCTACGGTATAAACTTGTTCATAAGACTCGAGGCGTCCTCTATCGGTTTCAATTCTCCCTATTTCGGGCTGGACGAGTGCGGGAGTTTCGGGGAATACCGTCATAGCGATATCTACCGCCTCAGCCAGATGATAATTTGGAGAGCCCTCGTCAGTGTGTGCGCCGAATGATAGACCGACTATGATATCAGGCATGCAGGATCGATCAGTGTGATAGATCCCTCCATCTCGGTATACGGTCTCAAGCCTAGTTTTGTTGTAATCAGATATATTTCCGAACACTGTGTTATCATCGACTTACCAACAGCATTAATATTGTTTTTCCGGTTGTGTCTGGCAAGCTTTTAGTTAGGCGTGACCTCAACAGTTTACATGGACGATGAAAAGCTCCAAGCACGTGATCTTTTGAGAACGGACTTTGTCTCTGTCTCTCTTGATACATCGGTTGACAGGGCGCTGGAGAAGTTCGGGGAACATGATACTGTTGAGGACAGACCGTCGATATACTACGTCTACATAGAGGATGACGGCAAGCTTGAAGGCATCGCCTCGGTCAAGGAGTTGATGAACTCGGAGTCCTTAGAGGCGGCGATGGACCAGGATATGGTGACTGTCGGACTGGACGAGGATATGGAGGATGTCGCCCGCGTGATGGCGGAGTATGATTACCGTGCGATTCCTGTGGTGGAGAAGGGTAGGCTAGAAGGTATCTTACGGTTGGATGACATGGTTGAGGTGCTTGACGAGGAGGCGACCGAGGATATCTTCAAGAAGGCGGGTGTTATAGGCTCGAAGGAGTTTTATAGGAGTGAGAAGATGCTTAACGCTTCGATTAGAGAAACTGTAGTTGCAAGACTTCCATGGCTGGTATTCGCGCTTGCAGGAGGTATCATCGCGGGTACAGTTATAGAGGCTTTCGAGCATGAGCTACAGGCTCTTGTCGTCCTGGCGTTTTTCATTCCGGTGATTATGGACATGGGAGGTAATGTGGGAACGCAGTCGTCAACGATATTTGTCAGAGGGCTTGCGCTTGGAAGTATAGAGGAGGGAAATATATGGCGTCGAGTGTTTAGAGAGGCGCTGGTTGGCGGGATCATAGGCTTAATCGTAGGCGTTCTTGCTGGTGCTGTCATCTATTTCTGGCAGGGTATCGGGATAGCGTCAGTTATCTCTATATCCCTGTTTCTTACCTGTACCGTTGCCTCGGTGATCGGGACGTTAATACCGGGTATGGTTGACAGGACTGGTTACGACCCTGCCGCGGTTTCAGATCCGATGGTTACAACTATCAAAGACATCACTGCGTTGTTGATTTACTTTGGTGTTGCGACGTTGCTTCTTGGTCTCTGATGCTCTGGAGAAAAACCTCTTTTTACTTTATGGAAACAGTACTAGTGATATGGAGCAGAGAGAAATCCGTGACTTGATTGCTGCGTGGGTGATACTCAGCCTGGCGTTTGCCAATCTGCTCGGAGGATTAAGTCCGCGTCCGATCGCGATAGCTCTCTTCACTGCAGGTATAGGATTCCTGATTCACGAGCTTGCGCACAAGGTGGTGGCGCAGAGGTTCGGGCTCTGGGCAGAGTTCGTGGCGGATTACAGGATGCTCGGGTTCGCCTTTCTTGCCTCGCTCGCCGGATTTATCTTCGCTGCACCTGGTGCAGTTTACTCCCGCGGCAGGAGAACTGACAGGCAGCAGATGCTTATCAGTGTTGCAGGACCGGTCACGAATATCGTGCTGGCGCTAGTGTTTCTCGCAGTACCTGGCATGGTAGGAGAGTACGGGCTCCGGATTAATGCGTGGCTCGCCCTGTTCAACATGATACCGGCGGCAGGGCTGGACGGACAGTCAGTTTACAGGTACAGCAAACCCGTCTTCTTCCTTATAGCCGGGGTTTCAGCCGTTCTTGTTCTCTTCTTCTAGAGTTCTAGTAGTTCTCCAGTAGACTACTCCGAGAAGAATAGCGACTGCCAGGAAGAATACTATTATTGATGCGGTCAGTCCTGCCAGGAAGAATGCAGCGACTCCGAAAAACAGGGCGGCGACATGGATGGCGAGGGAGTAAATCGCCAGCCTGTACTCCATCTTTTTACGATCCATAAAAATACACCGGTGATTCGGAGTTATTTAACAAGTTTGTATGCGTTGTCCTAAAGCTTAACGTTTAAGTCTGGCTGGGACTGCCCAAAACACGCGATGGGACGAGATAATCAGAATGATACTGTCGATCAAACGCTAGAAGCTACTTCTACTGGTTATAGGGAGTTAAACACTGCGCTAGAGCCTCCTAAAGTCATGACTGACGGGGGAAGTACAGGAGAAGAGGAAACAGTATATGATTTCAGGGAGAGAAGAGAACTGCTGCTGGAAGATACTGCAAGATATATCGGTGAACTGGAGAATAGAAAACAGGAACTGGAAATTGGTGGAGCAGGGAGGATAGAGAATGATGAAAGATTCCAGCGCGCTCTTAAGAGATTGGAACGTGATATCGAAGATCTACTCGAAGAGTACGGAGAAGTAGGACCTGACTACGTAGAGAGCCTGGAAAGTTCTATATCAAGGTTCAGAGAGCTCCAGGTAAGGTACGAAGAACTTACTGGAGAACAGATAGAAGTGATAGAGGGACTGGAGGAGGAACTTGAGGAGTTGAGAGCAGACTATGAGAGAGCACTGGAGCGTAATAGGGGTAGAGTAAGCGAGCACGTGAATAACCTGGAAGAGCTGTCAAGCCTCAAAAAACGTAGTGCGGCAGGAAGAGCTTTAGGAGGGGCAGGAGCGGTAGGCGCTGGTCTTTTATCAGCTGAGTTGTACGAACCTGCACGGGGCGTAGTCGATTTCTATGCTAACGCTCCACCGATATACGTGCAGGATCCCGAAATGATGCTGCCTACCCTGATTCTCCCGTTATTCGGATTATACCTGCTCAAGACTGCTTATGACCGGTCTAAGGAAAGTCAAGAAGACGGTCACAGGGCAGAGGTTATTAGAAAAAGAAAGCCTTGAAGGCGTTATGCCCGGCAGAAAAATCTTTGATTTTAAAGTAGTTAGAATTCCTGAGAGGCTATTCCTAGTATTCTTCGAGGAAAAATCCGGGATTACCGTTCCCGTCTAGGTAGGTCACTATCCCATTGTAGTCGTGGTGAAAGTTGGTAAGAGACGTAACGACTCTTGCAATATGATCTTCATCATATTTCTCAAGATCAGGTATTTGGTTCTGCATCTCTCTGACCTGCATCTTTCCGTTCTCGCTCGCAGTCAGTATGCCTTTCACAAGAGAGTAGAGTTCATCAGCGCTGCTGTATTCAAGTTTACTTGCTAATTCATGAGGGCTTAGTTCTCCTTGTCTCTGGTTACGTCGTCTTTTTGGCTCGACCGCCATATCGATTGTATTACGATGTATTACTTTATAAAGGTTCAGATTATTAAGGGCGTGGAGAGAATAGCTGTTTATGACAACTATATGGTTTTTAGCCGGTCTCTTAGTCGGTTTCCTCATCGGTGTTGGTGCCGCGCTTTTCTATCTCAGGTGGAAGATGAAGAGGCAACTCGGTACTCTGCAGGATCAGATGGGTGAGATGATGGATATGACCGAGGGACTGGATGAAATGGTGCCTGATGAGGACGGTCTGGAAGACCAGGATGACGGATAATAAAAAGGAAAGAAGTGGTCGAGGAACTTACTGCTCCTCGTAGAGCTGGTAGCCGAAGTAGACCTGGTAAAGTCCTGCCAGACCTACTAGGACATAGACCAGTGCTTCTGCTTCCGGGATGCCTCCTAGGATGAGGTTCACTATGTTCAGGTTCTGTTCAGCGAACTCGCCCAGTCCTACGAGACCCCAGTTCAGTGCTCCTACGATTACGAGCACGAGGGAAGCCCAATCCAAGTAGTTAACTTCTGCCATCGTTATTCACCTATCCTTCGATTGATAAATTGAAATTAAAAAGGTTAACGACACTATTTAACGAGGATAAAACCGCTAACCTTCTTAAAATCCTGTTAAAGACCTTATCTCTCATCACTGCTCGAGGCGGTCTGCCGTCTCCTCCATCTCGTCTGAGATAGATCTCAACTGGTCGATAAACGCCTCGGTTCTCGCGGAGTACTGCTCGTCGATTTCGATGTTTCTAAGCGCGGAACGTGCGTGAGCCTCTTTCACCTTCGCCATCATGTCAGCCTCCTTCATCATGCTGTCGATAATCTCATCCAGTAAGCGGGAGAGAACGCAGTTGATAACGTGAGGTACATCACCGTCAAGAGTCTGCTCCTCATCCATGTTCTCTCTTACAAGACGGGCGATACGACCCTCGGAAAGTGCTAAATCATCGTTTTCAAGTGTTCCATAGTCATCAGGTATAAGCTTCTCCAGGTTCATGCATTTGAGAACACGAGCAAGATTATTAAATTCATCAGTCGAAGACCGAGCGACTAGTAGTCCAGTAGAATCTGGTCACCGATCTCTATGCCATGCTTCTCTGAGAATCCCTGGTTAACTTCTATAACATACATCGCTGGTTCCAGACTTGTGTAGCGTTCAAGTTCATGGTCAGGCGTGTTTGGTTCAGGATCGGCTTCCTGTATGTCGACGATCGTACCGTCTTCCGCTATGAATATCATGTCGAGCGGGATGTAGGTGTTCTTCATCCAGAAAGTCCGTGTGTCCTCATCAGAATAAACGAAAATCATGCCGTGGTTTTCCGCGAGTGACTGCCTGTGCATCAAGCCCTGCTGGCGTTCCTCCCCGGTATCTGCTACCTCGAGCGTTACCGTTGCGAGTTCTTCGCCGTCGGAGACGAACGTGGCTTTTGCTTCTGTCTGGAGAGTTGACATTAAAGCAACTGCTGCAAGGATTAAAACAGCTCCAAGAAGTATGACCCTGTTCTTTCTGGTTGTCGAAGGCACGTTCATCGGTTTCACCTAGGGGTCGCTGCAGTCACGTATTAATCCGCATTTCCTGCATTCAAGTTCGCAGTCCGGTCTTTTCAACATTTCTGCTCCGCAGTTCCAGCAGGTTTTGTCTACCACTGTTAATTACTCGCCTTTCTTCCGTCTTAACTCTTTGTAGTGCTCAAGTGCCGTAGTTATATCTTCCATAGTCACTTCAGGGAAGTGCTTCTGTATGTGGTAGTACTCGGAGTAGGAAGAGTTCCAGATAGGGAAGCCGGATAGGCACTCTCTTGTAGGATTGTTTCCTGTCCTGATTACAAAATCGATGTCGGTTTCTATCTCCAGGTGGGACTTAAGCGCGTCCCTGCTGAAGCTGTCCCCGTTCTCGCTTATCTCTTCCGCAGCCTTCACTATATCGGTTCTACCGGAATAGGAGATGAGAGCGTTGAGCTGTTTATCCCCGTCGCTGTGCTTTTTCTCAAGCTTCTCCAGTTTTTTCCTCAGCCCTCTAGGTATAGCCCGGGGTTGTGTTGAGACCCAGTTAAAGCTGAATCCGTTGCCGTTGAACTGTGAGGCTGTCTCCTGTATTTGCTCCTGCAGAAGTTCGAAAAGGGTATTCAGATCGTCATCGCTCCGCTCCAGGTTGTCCTCGGAGAGCAGGTAGAACGTTACTTCCTGGATATCTGCAGGCAGTTCGCTCATATCTTCAAAAATGTCTAATATAACGTCTTTAGCTCTTCTGTAAGCCTCTTTCTTCTCTACGTTATTCTCTCTGGCGTAGCGCCGGTTGCCGTCTGGAATAACTCCTAGATGCATATATTCTGGTTCACAACTAACTTTTTAATTAAACCTGTTAGTTGCGTCTGAGAAGTGATTTTAGCTGTGCTAGACTGAATAGAGACGTAGGACGGTCCATGTGGACTCCTATCTCGCCCTGGAAAAGCCACATACCCATTTTCTGCGCTATAGAGGGCATGGAATATGAACTCTTTATAACCTGTCCGATCCGTATATCCCATATAAGCTCTTCTCTCCATCCTTTCTCGTAAGTATCCAGGGTTGATGGGCTGTCTATATCTATTGTCCGGGATGCTACGTCTGACGATCTCATCCCGTAAAGTATTCCGCCCCCGGTAAAGGGTTTGGTCTGGGCTGCCGCGTCACCGACCAGGAATACGCGGTCACTTGTGACGGTTGAGGGTGGTCCGATAGGTATAGCACCGGCACATACTTTCTGCTTCTCGACATCATATCGTTCGAGGATTCGGTCAAGCCATTTCATCGGTTCCTCTCCCTTCGGTACTGCGGCACCGTACTCTACGCTGTCGCTCCTGGGAATCCTCCAGCCGAAGAACTCTGGAACCTCCAGGAAAACGTCGACGAAGTCTCCGCTGTCATCTTCGTCCGAGAAACAGAGCACGCCCTGGTAGAATTGGTCTGGCTCCGGGAGGTCCAGCTTGTGTCTTACTGTTGAGCTGGCGCCGTCGCAACCTGCTACCATCTTCGCGTTGTAGGAGTCTCCCTGGGTTTGGACTTCCACGTATCTATCGTGTTCATTCACATCCATAACTTTCTCTCCAAGCCTGTAATCTGCTCCTGCTTCCTGTGCTTCCTCTGCCTTAACCCTGTCCAGTTCAACTCTGTCGATAACGTAGGAAACCGTCTCGTTCTCCTTGTAGAACCGGTACTCATCCCCGTCATCGTGGAAACGAGCACCACTTATCTGGTTCTGCTCCAGCCGGTCTCTCTTGTCTTCCGGGACGAACTTCCAGATATCCGGCGATACGTGGCCAGAACAGGCGAGCGGCTTCCCGATCTCGTCGCTCTGCTCAATAACCAGTACATCGTTTCCTTTCTCCGAGAACTTCTTCGCGAGGTGTGAACCTACGGGTCCTGCGCCAACGATTATCAGGTCTTTCATCTATATGTTAATTTACTGAATAGGTAAGAATCAAATAGGCTTGGTTCAGTCAGTTTCTACTGGATTTTTACAGGTGGTCAAAACTGCCTAGAGCCACTCAGGCTCGCTTATCTTCACGTCTCCATAGACTTTTACCTGGCAGCTCAGTCGGAAGGGTCCATCCAGCACTTCATCTCCCTGGAAACGTCTCAGAGTATTCTTCTCATCCTCTTCCATGTCAGAGATGTTTTCCTCACCCTCCTCGATTTTCACCCGGCACGTGGTACAGTTGCAGAAACCTCCGCACGCGTGCAGCCACTCGACACCGCCTTCAAGCAACGCGTTGAGTATGGTCTGACCGTCCTCTGCTTCGACTTTGTCGCCTCGATCGATTACTTCTATTGTATGCGTCATACTACAGGAGGCGAGTGTAAGAATCAAATAGGTTAGGACATTCAGAGCACCAGGGCAAGAGTGATCGTACCAAGGATGAGCGCCCAGCCTATCAGGGAGAACCTGTTCAGGTAAGTTACTTTATCCTCTCCCCAGAACTCTGTTATCAGGGTCTCAACGGACAGACCGCCGTCAAGCGGCTTGATAGGTAGCATGTTGAACAGACCGATGAACAGGTTGAGCGATCCTACGACAAATAGTAGAGAGGTGAACCACTGGAAGACTCCCTGGTAGGGTTCAAAACTTTCCTTCCACTCAACGTTGCCCAGCCCTATGCCTATGTAGCCACCATCAAATCCGTCTCTCTCAACAGTCTCCAGGGTGAATTCGCCTTCTGAAGTATTCATAACCACCTCATCTCCAGGCGCAATATCTGCGGTAGCGTTCCTGAGGTCTTCAACTGAACCGATTTCGACACCATTCACCTCGTATAACTCACCCTGCGTCATACCTGCCTCATATGCAGGATATCCTTCTACAGCCTGGTAGTTAAGGTGTTCCGTTTCCTGTATCGCATAACTGCTTACACCTGTGGAGAGCCCTAAAAGCAATAGGAAAAACACTGCCGCGGTCACGTAGTTCGCGAAACTTCCTGCACACAGGACTTTCAGTCTTGACTTCCAGCCACCGCCTTCCCATATAGTATGTGACTCTGAAGGGTCACTATCGCCTCCGGGTAGCATGTTCTCCCCTTTCGGCTCCACAAATGCCCCGGGTATGATTCCAAGTACTATCCATCCAACCGAGTTTATCTCAAACCCTTCTATCCTCGCAACGATGCCGTGACTCATCTCGTGGACAAACATAAGCACTGCGATGGCGATAACCCAGTACTCAACAGGCACGAACATAGCACCTGCCTCAGGTTCATCCATACCCATTCCTGTATCAGACGACTCAAGACCAGGAAGCACTAGAGCGAATCCATCATTTATCGTCTGGGTCGCGACCATGTCAACAAACATCATGCCAGTAAACCCGGTTATGACCACCAGGCTCAGGAGTCCAACCACCACGCCCAGAGAGCCGTAAACTTTCCAGAAACGCGGGAACTTCTTGGCTATGGCATCGATGTATTCAAGCCCATGCTCCGTCCTCCTGTAGAACAGTATAAAGTGGCGCTCCACGTTTTCCCTGTCACGCCACATAAAAAGCGAGAGCGCGGTGACGAATACTATCGCAAAGATCAGTCTCGGGTTTACCTCGAACATATTATTTCAAGCGGCACTGCAACTTTAAAAACTCAGCCAGTAACCGGTAACTATGACAGAGGATCAACCCATCTATTGGTCGGACCAGCTGGCGTACGCGGTAACACAGAAATTCTCTGACAGAGAAGAGTACGTGTGCGCGGCAGGCATCTCACCTTCCGGGATTGTCCATGCCGGGAACTTCCGGGAGATAATAACGGTCGATTTCGTTGTGAAATCTCTCAAGGAGCGCGGCGAGGATGTCCGGTTCATCTATTTCTGGGACGACTACGACCGGTTCAGGAAAGTGCCCGCGAACGTACCTGACGAGTGGGAGCAGTATATCGGTTTACCACTTACAGAGGTGCCTGACCCAGAGGATTGTCACAACAGCTACGCGGAGCACTTCGAAGCCCGGCTGGAAGAAGAGCTTAAGGATATGCACATGGATATCGAGTTCATAAGACAGAGTGAGAGGTTCCGTAACTGCGAATACGCCGACCTTATCAAGCAGGCGATGAATAATAGAGGGAAGATCAAAGAGATACTTGACAAGTACCGGAAAGAACCGTTAGAAGAGCCTTACTGCCCGCTGAGAGTATACTGCACGGAATGTGGCAAGGACTTCACGGAAGTCAGGGAATACAACGGCGAATATACTGTAACATACTACTGCGAGGAATGTGAAGAGGAGCGGGAGCTCGACTTCTCAGAAGAGGGTCACGTGAAACTGCCGTGGCGTGTTGACTGGCCTATGAGGTGGCACTATGAACAGGTCTCGTACGAGCCCGCAGGCAAGGAGCACTCCGCTGCTGGAGGCTCGCGCGATACCGCGAATGAGTTAGTTAGAGAGGTCTACGGAGACGAGCCGCCAGTCCACCAGATGTACGAGTTCGTGACTAAGGACGGTGCGAAGATATCAGGTAGTGAAGGAGAGGACGCGTTTACACTAACCGATTTGAAACAGGTCTACACGCCGGAGATGGTGCGTTTCCTGTTCTCCGAGACCAAGCCGAATAAGGCGTTTGAGATACCCTTCGGTGAGGATGTTTTCAACCGTTACGAGCGGTTCGATAAGATAGAGGACGCATACTTCAACCCGGAGAAGATGGAGAACGACAGGAAAAGAGAGCACTGGAAACGGGTCTACGAGCGCGCGATGGTAGAGATACCCGAGGATCAGCCGGTAAGGGTTCCGTTCCAGCACGCCGCGTTTGTCGCACAGACAGTGCCTGAAGAGGAGTGGGAGACGAAAGCGGTTGAGTCCTTGAAGAGAACCGACCACGTGCCCGAGGATATCGCCGAGAAAGGCGTGGAGCAAGTCGTGGAGAGACTTGAGAAGGCGAAGAACTGGGCGAGAGAACACGCCTCGGAGGACTACCGCTACGAGATAAACTTTGAGGTGCCGGAAGACGTTGTCCAGAACTTAAGCGAGGAACAGAGAGAGGCGATGGAACTACTCGCGGACGCGCTTGAAGAGGAAGAGTTCGAGAACCAGGACGAACTGGACAGCCTGGTATTCGATGTGAAGGACGATTCAGAACTGGGAACAGGCAAGTTCTTTACCACCGCCTACCAGGTCTTACTGTCACGGGAGCAGGGACCGCGGCTCTCAAGACTGATACTCTCGATAGGTAGAGAGGACGCGACAGAGATACTGCGGCAGATTTAAACGGGATTTATAATCGGTCTATTCTGAACTGAAAGTAGGAGTTATAGCGTTATAGTTGATACCTCGTCTATATCTTTCAAAGTCAACTTTCTCTCCGAAACCCGTTGCTTCACGGGCGGGATGATTTTGTAACCAGCCATCTCCGTTTTTGTCAACGTATCTCTCATCGTAACGCGGAAATAGAATGTCAAAAAACCCTGGAACTCCTGAAGCAGTGTTGGCTTGGAGTTCCCTTTCAACATAGTAGTCTGTTTCATCCAAGACGGTATGTGCTGCTGATTCTATTTCCGGTTTAACCTGTTTTTTTACGTCCGTGTTAAATTCGAACAATAGGTTATTATCGAAAGTTATCCCTTCACCCTCCATATCGGGATCTCCAGCTAGGTCCTCCGATTGAAGTGCTGTGTCAACATCCTCTGAGGAGACTCCATGGTAGTCGGGCTCCCACTCGGCATCAAGCTGTTCCAAGTCGTTTTCAACAAAGTAGACGTTCGAAAGAAAGGTCAAACCATGAAGTTCAATCCTATTTAGGCCGTCCCCCTGATATATAAGCTCCCATAACGTGTCAACAGTTCTATCATCAATTTGCGGTTCGTTAGCGTAGAAGTCAGGTTCATTTGAACTTCCTAGTAGTTGCGATATAATCCTCATACAAAACTCCTTATTCGCTAAATGCTTATATTTTTAGCCTAGAAACA
Organism: Candidatus Nanohalarchaeota archaeon; assembly: GCA_022729235.1. Lineage (GTDB taxonomy): Archaea > Nanohalarchaeota > Nanosalinia > Nanosalinales > Nanosalinaceae > JALDAJ01. The sequence continues at coordinate 937,170 of JALDAJ010000001.1, read as the reverse complement.
CACATTGTGGACTGACTCGTGCAGCATCCTGATGATTGAGGCTATAGAATTTGGTCTTGAACAGGAATATGATACTGTAGGCGCCCTCGTTGTGAAAGATGGAGAAGTTATCGTGAAGACAGGCGGGACGATTTTCCAGGAGCCCGATGCAACGGGACATTCTGAGATCAACGCTATCAGAAAGGCATGCAAAGAACTGGACAGCCACACGCTCGAGGGTTGCTGGCTGTATACGACTCACGAACCCTGTCCGATGTGTATGGCAGCTATCTGCTGGGCGCAGATTGAAGGAGTAGTTTATGCTGCAAAGGATGAAGACATGTCTGAAGACTGGCTCAAAACGTTCTCAGAGGCATCAGCCCAAGATACTATAGATGCTTCAGGTCATAAGCCAGAGCTTGTCGAAGAGTTCATGAGAGAAGAGGCAAGCAAGATAGGATATTCTGATAGGTAGTCAAGATATCAGTTTTCTGTGATATCGCTGTAGGCAAGTCCAAATACCCGGAAAAAGAAGATATAGAAGTAGATGCTCCAGGCTATCCAGAGGAAAGGTATGAGAACGATTCCTACGACAGTTATCGACAGAACAAATCCTATGATGAATAGAACTACTGTCCCTAAGATACTCAGCATGAGTGCGGAGAATGCCGCAACCCAGTAAGAACGGGTCAGGATGTATTCAAAACTTTCTCTCCGGAAAGCTGCTTTCAGGGTTCCTTCGCTGGCAACACCTATTAGAGCCATAGGTATAGCGAGGAGAAAAGCGAGGTAGACAATGATACCGAGGGCTAAAGCAAGAGTTACAACTGCGCCGTCGGGGTACATAGAACCTGCCGCAGACAGTAGTAGCGATCCCAGTACTAGGTAGGATATTACTACTGCAAAGAATTTTAGCCCATCCACAAAAAGCTGCTTGAAATCTGAGAACTTCGCAAGGTCTTCTGATCCCTGAGAGGACTGTTCTCCAATCCTGAGAAGATAACCCAGGAAGAATAATAACGGAATGATGAGTATAGAGGCTATCATAACTACTCCCGCTATGAGGTACGTTTCAAGTACATTCTCTCCTCTAAGAGAGTATTTCAGGGAGTCCTCGATCATAAACATGGAAGACTACTCCTCTAGCCTTAATAATACTTGTTTGTTCCTGCCACCTATTCCGACTCAAGTTAGTTAAGTATCCAAGAACCCAGTCTTCACATGTCGGAAGAAAAATTCAACTTCATGGCTCTGCAGCTGGTGTTCGTGTTTCTAGTGGTTTATCTGGGACAGGTGTTTACAGGTTTCAACCCTGGCTTTAACGCTGCGGAGTCGCCGTGGTGGAAGTTCTTCACGTCGTTCTTCGGTCACGGTAGCATGGAGCACCTGTTCAACAACGCGTTCTTCATCGCACTGTTCGGCTCGATATACGAGAGACTTACCTCTCAAAGAATGTTCCTGAAAACTTTCTTTGTATCCGCAGTAATCGCCAACCTGTCCGCGTTCATCTTCTTCCCAGAGACCACAGTGATCGGGGCTTCTGGAGGTGCCATGGGTGTACTTGCTGCGCTAGCGGTTTACCGTCCCCGGAAGCCAGGTCTCGCGCTGGGTGTACCCGCCCCGATGTGGTCGGTACTTATCGCTTACGCATTCATCGATGTGGTCGGTCTTTCAGCCGCTACAACCGGTGTGGCGCACGAGGCACACCTCCTCGGAATGGTTGCAGGAGTCTTTATCGGTTACCGTCTTAGAGATGAGCCATTTCTCAGTCAGGAAGAGGAGGAAGACATTGAATATCAGTGGCGCCAGCGCATAAAGGAATGGGAGGAGAAGTGGATGCTGGACTAGAGGTTCAAAGTATGATTGATGCTATGTATCCTGCGCCTGCGAACGCTGCTAAAGAGCTTCCTATGCTGACCAGGAAGAATGTGAGAAGTATCCTTCCTGCCTGGTTGTTCCACAGGTCCCGGTACTCGGTGGTGTATGGTAGTTGCTCCATCTCTTCTACTTTGGGAGGATAAATTTTCCCCTCTACGTAGGCAGCTACCATTCCTGCACCTACAACCGGGTAAAGCGAGGTTATAGGTGATACTAGGAAAGAAGTTATCCAGGTCGCTATATGTGACCGAGCAAGTATCGCACCTATCATCGCAAGGAAACCGTTTGCAAGCACCCAGAACTGTATCCCGCCGATGCCTGCGGAGAACCCGATCTGGTAGAACGTGTATGTTATCATCGCAATTATCGCCAGTGGGAAGCCGTACTTGAAAATTTTCATCCAGGGAATACTTTTGCTTGTAGTAGGGACTTCTATTTCCCGGTCCTGGATCATCTCACACATACCTTCTACGTGAGCGGCTCCGACAACAACCACTGCATGGTCAAAATCGCGTTCCAGCAGTTTTTCAACCATGTATGCGTTCCGTTCATCAAGGAATACGCGTTTCACGGAAGGAAAGTCATCCTCCAGTTCACGCATCAGCTGGTCAAGTATATTTGTCTCTTTAAGTTCCTCGATTTCATAGTCTTCAGTTCCGAGAGATAGACCAGCGAGGAAAAATAGCTTCTCTTTCAGGGTCATCTCACCCCGCAACCGTTCAAAAGTCTCCGAGATATCACGGTCGATTAACGCATAATCTATATTATTATTCTCCGCCATCTCTACTGCAGCCATCAGTTCCTCTCCGGGCTCTATTCCCTCTTCAAGACCTAGGCGTCGCTGGTAAACTGCAAGTAAAAGGTTCATGAGTAGAAGGTATCCCTTGCCGTCCCGGATAGCCTCTGCCAGGTCAAGGTCTTTCCATCCGTCCCTGTCGTTCAGGGATTCAAACCGTTTCTCGTCAAGTTCTACGCCTACCAGATCTGGCTCTATTTCTTCTATCGTTTCTTCAACCTCTTTCCTGCTCTCTTCTGATATGTGAGCTGTCCCTACAAGGGTTACTTTTCTATCTCCAAGGTCGATATCTCTGCGCACGATAACAGTTTACCGGTTTCAGAGTCTTAAAAAAACGACCCGGCTTTAAATACTGTAGAATCAAAGAAAGCTCTATGAGGGCTCTTGCAGTATTTACAGCAGTACTGGTCATGACATCAGTAGCCTTCGCCCAGCCTGCAGATTCTCTACAGGAGCCATCGTCACTGCCGGGATCGATCACATACAGTATAGACCGTGCAATAGAATCGGTAAGTCTTGCTTTCACGTTTTCAGATAAAGCTGAAGCTGAGAAAAGACTGGATATCGCAGAGAAGAGACTGGCTGAGGCAAGAGAACTCTCGGACATGAACAGGTCGGATGATACTGAGAAGGTGATGAAGGAGTACGTAGAACAGATGTCTAAGGCGGAAGAAATAACAGAAGACCTGCCAAGAGATGATAGACAGGAAGTTAGGACACGGGTCAACGAATCAGCCGAGATACATGCAGGAGTCCTCAAAGAAGTGATGGAAAAAATCCCTGTAGAAGCCAGGCAGGGAATAGAAACTGCGCTGGAAAGTTCAGGAGCTCCTGTAAGAGTCCCGGACCTTGATAAGGAAAGACCTGGAGATCGTGAAGTCAGTGGATACATCGCGTCGGGAAGAGTAGTACCGGCAGGAAACTAACTTTTTCTTGAGAGAAAAATAAGGAATAAGAAGAAAGAAGTACGAAGTTCAGAAGTCGTCGTGGATCCAGTAGCTCTCTACTTTCTCCGCGTTGAACCAGTGAACCGCGTCACCGCCGTCGACCTTGATTATCGGGTCGTCCAGGAACTCGGTGTTGTGTAGGTGCAGTTCAGCTGTTTCACCGGAGTCGAAACGGATCATGATTTCACCTTTTTCTTCAAGAGCGTTCTGTAGTCTGTCAAACAATTTGGGTCACCTGTGCTATACTTCGTTCCTGCAAGTCAAAAACTTGTTCCTCTTTCAAAGGTTTTTTACCCCAGCAGGTACCTGAGTTGTGGTACTTTCCTCACCAGTTCTGTCTCCTCCAGGTAGTTGTCAACACCGTAGATGCGTCCTGCATTAAACGCGCCAAGCCCGAACAGGATGAGTGCGTACACTATGTGCTGGCTGATGACATATCCATGTGCTACAGGCAGTCCAGCAAGCAGTCCTGCCTCAAGTGAAGCCATCCAGAAAAGCAGCATCTGGAGTCCACCCATAAGTGCGGAGAACCTGAAGAATGCACCAAATAGGAGTCCAAGACCGATAAAGATCTGGCCGTAGACAACTAGAGGATCAACGGCGGGAGCTCCTGCCATAAGAGTCCATAGACCTGTGAAGGGATTTGTCTCGGAAATACCTCCGAGGAAACCTCCTGCAGTCCATGTAGGGTCAAGAAGTTTCTGTACTCCAGACTGCAGGAAAACCCATGCCATCACAATCCTTAGTGAGAGTATAGAGTAAACAACGCTTTTATCCGAATAGTTTATCCCGATATCCTTTCCCAAGAACCGTGCTACAAGCTCCCGTCTCATAAAATAGGTGTGTTAAAGCTTCTTTTAGAAGCTTCTGGTAGCTCGTTCAAAGTTCTATGAATGCATCAGTCGAAGAGTAGAGGAATCCTTGACTTCAGCTGTCCCTGAGCGCTTTTCTTCAGGGCGAACTCTGCTGAAAACCCTGAAAAGAGACCGATGAGTATCATCGCCAGGTAAGCTGAAAGCAGCATATTTACTGCGGCAAACTGTCCTGGAATCTGTGCAAATGTCAGGAAGAACACTGTTAACCACGATGCTCCAGAGATACCTGTGAGCATGAATGCTCTTCTCCGGGTCTTCTTGACGTGCGCAGGGAGTCCCTCCACGTGTTCAACGTTCTCTTCATCTTCCTCACCAGTCTTGAATCTTATCTCTGTCAGGTTGTGGGATACGTAAAGGTAGAGTAGTTTACCGTTGACTACCAGGATACCGATAGCCAGTAAGGATACCATGTTCGCTGGCTCATAGATGAGTGAAGGATTGGCGTAGAAGTAACCAAACCCTCCGAGAACAATGAATGCCATGGACGCCCACATAACTTCCCAGAGCGTGTTAATAGCCTTGGAACCCATCTCTGACATCTCAAAGTCTTTCAGGAACTTGAGGAAGAGTGCATCACCTGAAAGCGCAGCACCCATTCCTAACGCTATGCTGAATACGTAGACCGCGTGAGGGATAGCCTGGAACTGTGCCAGGAGTTCAGCTAAAGGCATGCTGAGACCAAGTACTGCGAAAGCAAAGATCGCTACACATGCCAGTGCCGAGGTAACACACCAGATACACCATTTTCCAAGCGGGACTGCCTGGATCCATGTAAGGTATGCTGAGAACAGTAGTGCGATTGCTGTGTTTCCAATCAGGAAGAATGTGAACCATGCTGGAACAGTGAATAAGGTTGCGATAAGGTATCCTGTAAGTATAAGTCCGTAGTACAGTATCCCGTAGACCTCGACAGAGACGCCAAGGAACACGGAGTATTTACTTGTAATCACGTCGAAACAGTGCTCTCCTATCGGGCAGACAACAGTATCCATGGAGTCCATCTTCTCCCTGTGAAGGTGTACCGCGATAAGAAGACCGATAACACCGGTTATCAGGAGTGAAACATAGTGGTGACCTACCCACGCTACTCCGAGCGCGGTGGCAAACATCGTAATCAGTAACATGTAAAGCTGGTTATCCTTCTGCTGAACATCCATGAACTCTAGTGCCATTGTTCCACACTTTCTCTATTCTATATAAATAAGTTGTCTCTCGCCCGGAATAACCCTCTAATTATCCGCATAGAACTGAAAGTAAGGATGCGGGGGCGAGGATTCGAACCCCGGAACTCCTACGAGACAGCGCATTTGAATCGAAAATCCCATTTCGAAAGTCAAGGATTTTCTCGACCGGTCATCTTCCTTGTGGAAGAAAAGCCGGACCTCAACGCTGCGCCTTTGACCACTTGGCTACCCCCGCATGGGGTAAAGGCTTGCCTATTGTTTTTGAGGGGGTTGGCAAGCTATTCTTGGCTACCCCCGCATGGGGTAAATATGTTGGTACAGAAGACCTTTCCAGGTCTTCGACCCTGCATGCTCAGTATGTTTACTTGCTGGGACACAGCTTTTTAATTGCAATCTCTTTGCCGGGAAATCGATTTAAAACTCCTTGCTCCCGGATTTTACAGGAGATGGAGTACAACAGTATCGAAATCAGGTGGGATGGACACGCATCATTGAGGTTCGTCGATGATGGTTTTACGGTCGCTGTAGATCCGTATTCAAAGGTTTCTCCTGGTTTCCAGGCGGATGTAGTATTGATAACGCACGATGATGAAGGACATTTTGACCCTGAGCAGTTGAAAGATGTATGTGGAGATAGGACCTGTGTAGTTCTGCCGGAATCGATGTCAGATAGGGATGTTCCCTGTATGGATGTAGAAGTTATTGAAGAGGGTGAAATCGTTGACATCTACGGTGTAAAAATCGAGGGCATACCGATGTATAACGATGAACCCTCTAGAGAGGAAGGACTTGGTTACCGGGTTGTAATGGCTGGAAACGCGTTCTATGTCGCTGGAGACACAGGACTGATAGATGAGTTCTATGAGCTTGAGAATAGGGTTGATATGGCATTCCTGCCTGTCGAGGGAGTATACACCATGGATATAGAGGATGCAGTCCAGGCAGCTGTCAGGATAAAGCCGGATGTGGTTGTGCCGTACCACTACGGTGAGCCGTTCTTCGATGATCTTAACGCGCAGCCCCTGAAGACTGAGCTTGAGGATAGGAATATCAGTTGTGAAATACTGGAATAGAGTGGTATGAATTACAGTTTTGTTTAAGAGCGCTCAACCTGCTACTTCAACCGGTGAATGAGATGGCTGAGGAAGGCGGGAAAACGGCTGAAGACTACACGCTCAGAGACCTGATAGAGCTTATCGATAAGACACAGGAGGAGCTTGAAGAACTCAGACAGAGGGTCGACCAGATAGAGGACAGGACCAGGACAAGGGTAAGGGTGGTCGACACGGATCAAGGTAAACGGTTTGTGCTTGAGAACAGGCAGCAGACCTGGTTCTCACCCAACTACTTCAGGACTATACTTGAAAGGATCGATGAAGGAGAAGACATCGAAGAGGAGATATGGGAAGGAGAAGAATCGGGGAAAGGATAAAGCCTATTTCACAGTGATGCTTTTCGCCAGATTCCTCGGTTTGTCGGGGTTGTTCCCGAGCTTGACTGCGGTTTTGTAGGCTAGCATCTGGAACGGAACTACTTCTAGGATCTCAGGGTTATCGTCTTCTGGGATCTCTATGAAGTACTCGACACCGTCCTCAGGCGCTTCGTTTCCGACCGCGATTATATCCGCGCCCCGACCCTTGGCTTCCGCTGTGTTGGTTAGTATGTCCTCGTAGCCCTCGCTTTTCAAAAAGCTCATGACAGGAGTACCGTCTTCTACAAGCGCGAGAGTCCCGTGCTTGAACTCGCCGCCTGGGAACGCCTCCGCGTGGATGTACGAAAGCTCTTTCAGTTTGAGAGCAGCTTCACGTGCGAGCTCGTAGCCTTTATTCCGTCCTATAAAGTATACGTCATCCTTTCCGGTGAAGTATTCGCTGACTTCCTCAACTGTCTCCCTGTTTTTCTCTATAACTTCCTCTACTTTATCAGCTGTCTCAAGAAGCGATGTTCTCCCTTCTTCTATTTCTCCTTCAAGCGCGTACTTCAGAAGTTTCAAGACCGATACCTGCGCAGTGAATGCCTTGGTAGATGCGACCCCTATCTCTGGTCCAGCGTTGACAAATAGTGTGTGGTCGGCTTCTCTGGCTAGAGTTGAGCCTACAACGTTCACGATGCCAAGTACGTCTGCGTCTACATCTCTCAGAACGGAGAGAAGGTCGGCAGTTTCTCCGCTCTGACTGACTGCGATTACTAGGTCGTCTTTCCCGATTTCATCTGTCCGGTACTCCATCTCGTGCGAAAGCTCCGCTTCAGGGCAGTGACCTGCCTCCCGTAGATACTTCGCGCCGAGTGACGCGGCGATACCCGCGGTTCCGCAGGCGGTCAGGTACACGTTTTCGGCATCTTCTATCATTTCCACTGCCTCTTCAAGCTCTGACCGGTCCTGGAACACGGAACGTTTGATTGTGTTCGGCTGTTCCAGTATCTCTTTCTGCATGAAGTGGTCGTGACCTGTCTTGGATGCTTCCTGCGCGTCCCACTTGATTTCTTTGACCTCGCGCTCCACCGGCTCTCCATCGTTGTAGATGTTGTAGTCGCCATCTATCACTGCTATATCGCCGTTCTCAAGGAATATTCCCTGATCGGTGTACTCAAGAAACGGGGTTACATCCGACGCGATGAAGAGATGGTTATCTTGAATCCCGAGAACTAGAGGAGAGTTCTGCCGGAACGCAACTATCTCTCCGGTGTCAAGGGTGGCGACAACTGCGTATGAGCCCTCAAGCATATCCATTACATCTTCCGCCGCATCCTCCAGGGATTTTCCCTCCTCTTCAAGTTTCTCTTCCATCAGGTGCGGTATAACCTCTGTATCCGTATCCGATTTGAACTCGTGGTTATCCAGTTCTTCCTTCAGCTCACGGTGATTGTTTATTATGCCGTTGTGTACGACCGCGATTCTTCCCTCGCAGTCAAGGTGTGGATGGGCGTTCATTTCATTTACTTCGCCGTGTGTCGCCCAGCGGGTGTGTCCGATACCTGTTGTTCCATCCAGGTTCTGGGAAAGATCCTCATCGATTGTTCCGACATCTTTCTCTACTTTTACTGAAGGATTACCGGCTGTAGCTATTCCTGCAGAGTCGTAGCCGCGGTACTCCAGCTTCTTAAGACCTTCAACGACCTTTTCCGCTGCTTCTTCATCTCCAGAATAACCTATTATACCGCACATGGCTACAGTCTGTAATAACGCCTGTACATTATAAAAAATCCGGTTTCAGGCTTTTTTGACTGGTTTTTGTACATTTCTTATAATTCACGGCTAACCCTCTTTAATATGTCTCCAACCGGTAAAACTTTTATGTTACTGGTTGAATAGTTGTTTTAATGCCAGAGTTTATCAGACGCCACAGGGATGAAGTCGTTGATGCGGATAAGCTTGACTGTGATAAGATAAAGGCGATGACAGATGAGACCCGGAGAAAGATAATGGAGATGCTGTCAGAAGAACCTGCATATCCTGCAGAGGTAGCCTCAAAACTCGGTATCAGCAAGCAGAAAGCGTACTACCATTTCCAGAAACTTCAGGAAGCAGATTTGTTAGTGGAGGACAGAACGGAGAAAAAGTCGGGTGGTATGGCAACGTTCTACCGACCCTCATCACACGGTTATCTCCTGGACCTGGGTTCAGGTGGAGAAAAAACCCTGTTGCCCCCGGCGGACGACAAGAAAGAGTTCCTGGACCCGCTCGTGGAGAAAGGAGCCATTAAAGGAAATATAGTGGTGGGTTCACCGGACCAGCACGGCGAGCACCAGGTAAGGGCAAGAGATGGACATCTAGCCGGAGAGATAGGCTCTAAACTAGGTAATTTTGGAACATGTGACGGGCTCGAGACATGTTTTGATACAGAGATAGTCCGCGAAGAATCCTTTGGAAAAAACCTGGTTCTCCTCGGAGGACTACTGACGAACACGGTAACCCGTCGCTTTAACGACCATTTCCCTGCCAGCTTCTCAACAGAAAGTTTTCCATACCATGAACTACAGACGCCGGAGAACACGTACTCAGGCGATTCTATAGGCGTAATCCAGAAGATACCGAACCCGGAAAACCCTGGGAAAGCGATTTACCTGGTTGCAGGTATCAGGAACCGTGGTACTGAAGGCGCGGTAAGAGCATTCAAAAACCTGGAAGAGCTAATAGATGGTTACGAAGGGGGTAAGGGGTTCTACAGGATAATCCGGGGACTCGACATGGACGGCGATGGAAAAATAGACGACTACGAGGTGGTTGAATGAGGGTTCTCCCCAAGATCCCGATTGGAGAAAACCGAAGCCGAACGGAGGTTTTCGTATGACGGACTGGAGCGTGTTCCAGACAGATGTTCTCGACGTTCTAAGGCAGTACCAGGGCTACTTCGACTTCTTTGAACGCGTTGGAAGCCTGAGCGATTCACGCCCCGACTGTTTCGCCCGCGTAACGAGGGAGAACAAAAAAGAGATATGGATAATCGATGCGAAGAACAAGGGCGAGGTTGACAGTGAAGACCTGGAACGCATGGAAAAATATGTCGGGATGGTAAAAGGTAACCCTGTCGATGTAGGACTGGAACTTTCTGAACTTGCCGAGCACGATATAAGAGGTATATTTGTAACGACTCCTGGTGCTTCTCCAGAGGGATATGAGCAAGTAGATTTTCCAAAACTACACCAGTTCCTCCAGCGCGAACTGGTCTACACGGACACGGAGAAAGTAGTCCGGGATGTCGCTAAAATGGTGGAGAGAGAGCAACTGTCTCACAGCCAGGCAAGACTTCTTTTCAACAGCATCAAGCCTTTCGAGAGAAGAGTAAGTCGCGGTATCAAAAAACTTGAAGACCTGGAAAGAGAGTTCGTCGGACTGGAACTTGAGAAGCCTCCACTAGACTCATATGACTACAACATCCCTGTGGATGCGGTGGTGAAGCACAGCAGGCGCAACGAGATATTCCTCTTCGACGTACCCTACTCAGAGGACTCAGTGGACGAGATAGAGGATAAGGTAGAGGAGATAAAGAGCAGGATAGAGGAGGTAGAAAGACCGGTTTACTATACTGTTATCAATACTTTCCCAGAGCGTGACTCAAACTACCTTTCCCGCCCCGGAGAGCTCAGGTCGGATATAAGAGAGACCGCAGGAATCGTGTCGCCCGAGGAAGTCCTGGAACTGTTCACCCCGAAGATACCGGTCGAGAGAGAATACGGCGACAGCTACGTTGAGATAAGGGATAGGGCAGGCATCGGAATCCGGGCGAGAGTCGAATCCGTGGACGATGTTGAACACAGCATCGAGGTCGCGATGCCGGAGGAGGCAGCCTCCAGTGTGAAAGACCAGTTCCTCAACACCCGGGAGATAGGTGAGATGATAGGCAACAGGTTCCGTGAAAACATAGAGATAACACCGGAACTGGAGGTACAGTACAGCCAGGGCGAGGAATCCCTTGAATCATTCAAAGAAGCAGTCAGGAGCGTCTACCAGTCAGCAGTCAACCCGGTCGTTGGAAGAAAAGTGAGCAGGACTGTCTAGACCGGCTTGTCGCGGTACGGCACAAACCTGACACGACCATGGCTCTCAATCTTGCTCTCACTATCGATGTACTTCTGAAGCATCTGCCCCCTGTCCACGTTCACCGGCGCCACCATGATACCGTCGTCTTCTAGGTACTCTTTCCCTAGATCAAAGGTGTCGATACCGCATGAGAACAGGATACGGTCGAACTCTCCTTCAACCGCGTCCAGCCCATTCCCGTGGACTACACGCACGTTTTCCCAATGCTCCAGTCCATCGCGTGATCTCTCCACCAATTCTTCTATCCTCTCAACACCCGCTACCTCCGCGTTAGTGAGTTCCGCGATTACAGCTAGCTGATACCCGGAACCGGAACCGATTTCCAGGACAGTATCGCCCTCACCCACGTCGAGTAGTTCGGTGTTAATAGCCACCATGTGGGGCGCGGAAATCGTCGCACCTTCACCTATAGGTAGCGGGACATCGCTGTACGCATCGTTGCTATGCTCCTCTGGTACAAATCTTTCCCTGTCAACAGACCTGAAAGCTTCTCTAACCCTCTCGGTCCTGATGTGGTCTCCTCTTTCCAGGTAGTCAACGAGCGCGTTGTTCGACTCCATACAGGATTTAAGTCTTGCAAGCGTTAACTTCGTTATGGAAAAGAGAAAATTTAGGGAAAGAAAAGAACTGGAAAAAGTTGTTGAACGGCTCGACAGGGACGTTGACTCGATAATCGTCGAGGGTTTCAGCGATAAGAAAGTCCTGCAACAGCTGGGATTCAACGGCAAAATATTTCTCTCCGCGGAGCGGAAACTCAAGGATCTCGTGGAAGACGTGTCCCGTGGTGCGAAAAGAGTTGCAGTACTGACCGACTTCGACGAACACGGAAAGGAACAGAACAGGGAGATAGCCCAGGCGCTGGAGGAGGAAGTTGATGTAGTTCGTGCTTCAAGAAAAGAGTTTGGAGCCCAGCTCACATCAACAGGACGAAGGTGCATCGAGGATATAAGACCGCTCTTCCACTCCAGGGAAGACAAGTTTGTGGAGGCAAAGCTGGACGGACTGTTTTTCAGGGGATAGAATGGTCGAGGAAGGAAAACTTGAAGAAATCGAAGAGTTTGCCAGGAATCATTACATACAGCTCGATGAAACCCACGGTATCGAGCACATGGAGAGAACGATTGAACTCGCTGAATACCTGGCGGAGAAAGAAGGAGCGGACAGGGAAGTAGTTAGGCTTGGAGCATCGCTCCACCAGATTCATGACGCCGGTGAAGTGAGAGAGTTCCTAGAGAGTACAGGTATTGACGAAGACCTGGTAGAGGAACTGGCTCACTGTGTCCGCTGTTCCGAACTAGAGAACATCGACGAAGCAGAGACAGTCGAGGCGAAAGTCGTGTTTGATGCGGACAAGCTGCAGGTGGTCGGACCGTTCGGAATCATGCGCGAGATAGCTTGTGATGTGGGTGCACGAGAAAAAGGCTTCAGGGAGTCGCTGGAGCACACTCGGGAAATCGAGGAGAAGTGCTTTGAGAAGTTGCAGACAGAGACCGGTCGAAGAATAGGTAGGAAGCACCACGAAGAGCTTGACAGTTTCTGGAAGCTTTTCGACGAAATGGATGACGTAAACATTAAGTGATAAGATGGAAGAAAACGAGCTTGAAGAACTGAAGTTAAGACTGAGGGAAGAGTTTGCCAGGAATCACTCGACTGGTTCAGGGAAACAGAAAAAGAAAGGTTGAGAAACAATCTTGAGAAGTTCCACTTTGATTGTACGAGAAAAGTTGTGGAGGAACGTCTTGAGGAACAGTCGCAGGTAATTGAGAGTATCGAGTCAAAACTTAGTGGAGATGACATCGAGTAATGTTATTGGTTCTTCTGGATCTCTCTGACAGCCTGTTTAAGGATGGGAACCTCGTTCTGGACAATGTCCCAAGTTATTTCTTTATCAGCTCTGAAGTATTGATGAGTGATAAAGTCTCGAAAACCGGCAATATCACTCCATTCTAGATCTGAACGCTCGTTTTTGACCTCTTCCGGGAGGTTTTTCACGGCTTCTCCTATATTTTCAAGATTTTTCAGAACTGCGTCAACTGTCTTTTCATCATTGGAAAATTCTTCATAATCCGCTCCTTCGGTATACTTTTCAACTCGTTTTATACATTCCAGAATATCCTCGAGATAGGCTTCATGCTTTCTTGGCATATTCTACCTCGTTAAGTACCCGTGATTCTATGGACGGCTTGAGAGATTCACGGGTTGCGAGATCAATTTCTGTATCAAACAGGTTCTCAAGGAAGCGTTTCAAGTCCATGTAATTACTGTACGTTTTTTCTTCCTCCTTGAAAATTACTAGGAAATCAATGTCGCTTTCTTCATCAGCGTTTCCTCTTACTTGAGAGCCGAAAACTCCCAATTTTTCCACGCCTAACTCTTCAAGTTCAGGTCTTTCATCATCTAGACGTTCAAAGATTTCTTCTTTGGATAATCTCATATACTGCATAGTTCTGTTTAGAGGTATAAAATTAACTCCTGTAGATGAATTGAACCTATTTTTAGAACTCTTCCAGCGTCGCCTGGTTCTTCTTCAGCGCCCGCGCGTGAATGCCCAGTTCTTTTCTCAGGTAGCTGGCGAACGCTTCATCAAACCCGTGGTGAGTATAAACTCGCTCCGGGTCGACCTTCTCCACGAGCTCCACAAGTTCGTCGAACCCACAGTGGTCGCTGAGCGGGAACGCGCGGTCGTACCGGCTGTAGCCCATGGAGTTGTTGACCGCCCAGCCCGAGAAACCGGCGGTTAATACCTCCTTTTTATTCTCAAGCCGCTTCACCCACTCAGCTTTTCTGCTTCCCGGGGGAGCTACCAGTATACCTTCTTCCTTGAACAGGTCCTTATTTCCCTCGTAAGGTTTCGCGCGGAACTCGAGATCAGTTGACTTCTCGACTGCATGGTTCATCTCTATTACTGATCCGTGAGCAAGTAATGGTCTGTCGGTTGCTTCCTGAACGTGATGCTGTATCTTCTGCGCCTTACCGAGCGAATATCCGAACAGTAGCAAAGGTTTTTCATTGTCCTGTACCCATCCTGTTATCTCGTCTATAATTTCTTCCTGTGAAGGAAAACTGTACGCGGGAACGCCGTAAGTCGTCTCCACCACGAGAATATCAGCGTTCACGGGTTCAAAGCCTTCCAGATAGAACCTGTCACGGGTTGAAACGTCACCGGTGTAAAGTATGCTTTTATCGTCCTCTATAAGAGCGGCGCGGGAACCGATTATGTGTCCAGAGGGCAGGAGTTCAACGGAGTTGTGATCTTCGGAAAACTCTATCTCCTTCCCTGAACGCACCGAGCCGATGCCCGCTGTCTCCGCGGAGCAAACCACTTCTGTCTCTCCTCGATGCAGGTGGTCGAAGTGGGCGTGAGAAACTATGTTGATATCTCCAACAGCTTTACGGCTGTCCGCGACAACTTTTTCACCAAGTTCTAGATGTATCCCGTCTTTCTCCTTTATCACGTGTTATCGTCATAGATGTGAAATGTTACAAAACCACCTTGTTCTTTAAATACGAGCGCTACAAAGGCTCTAACATGTTAGAAGACCAGCTTGATGTAAGCCAGGAAATGCTTGTCGAGATTTCCCGACCGCTATTCTACGGATTCGCATTCCTGACAGGTGCATCTTTACTGGTCTCTGTAAATTTTGCTGGCACTATGATGGGTCTGGCTGTTCTATCGTCAATAGCGTTTGTTTCTGCAGGACTGGCGAAAGAACTGGAGGATGACTGGACACGGTTTCTTGATGTTATCTCCGTAACCTCTCTGCTCATGGTGGTGCTTTTCGCCTCATTAACCGCGGCAAGGCTGTCGCTGATAGGATAGCATTTTAAACTCTTGCCGCACCCCGTCTTGTTAAGAGCCACTAAAAGGGGTGGTAGCTCAACTTGGGAGAGCGTCCGCCTCCAGAGCAGTTTTCCAACTTTGGAGGTATGAGGAACACCGACTCGTCTGACGTGTCGGTTTGAGAAGGCTTGCCTTCGATTCCGATGATTAAAACTTGCAGGAGCTAGCGGAAGGTTGCGGGTTCAAATCCCTCCCACCCCATATCAGAGATATGCTCCAGGAGCGATTTGATTGAGAAGAACTTGTTTCTTCGACTCAAATCCCTCCCACCCCAACTCTCCTTTCCGTTCAGTGTCTCTTCTCATGTGTGTCCACAGGTGTTTTTAAAAGATTCTTTCTAGTAAGTAGAAACATGGCTGATAACGATAGTTACGAGGACATTCTCAGTGGTACTGTAGAGGAGGCTAAAAACGAGATCCTTGAGCTGGAAGATCCTGATTATGAGAGGCTTCTAGAGGCAGAAGCAGAAGGAAAGAATAGGAAAACGGTCAGGCAGTGGCTCGAGAAAAGGCTTGAGGAAGAGATGAAGGAAGAAGGAGCAGAAGAAGCTGTCGACGAAATGTTTCTCAGCTCGATCTCACCTAGTTCTGCCCTCGTTGGAGGTCTAGTTCTAGGACTTGTTGCAGGTCTTGTAGCCGCCAGTTTCGTGTCCGTTCCAGGATTAGATGGTGTGGATACGGAGGTGGCGCCCGGTGATGTAGAGGAATCAGTACAGGCGTATGCGGATGCTGCTTCAGGAATGGATCAGCTTGAAGATGTACAGGTAGAGGCAGTTACCGAGAGAAACGGTATGTGGCTGGCAGAGATATCGATGGAGGGACAGACGATGGAAGGAGAGATAGATACCCAGACCGTAGAGATGTACGTTTCACCGGATGGAGAAATCCTATTCCCTCAGGGAGAGAATATTGACCAGGCTATCCAGCAGATGGAAATGATGCAGGAACAGGGGATGCAGCAGCCAGAGATAGATGAAGAAGAACTGGAAGAGGAACTCGGAGAGCAAACTGAGGAAGAAACCGAAGAAGAGTAAACCTGAGCCTCCTTAAGGGTTTACCACCACATTTCTTTCTATTTTTATTTCTATCCAGAGAAGACTCCAAAAACAGTTTAACGTAGCTCCCGCATTACATTTTAAGGTGAATTCTACAATGACAGAACAACAAAGACTTATAGAACTTCCATACGATGAAGACGCTCTCGAACCTGCGATATCCGAACAGGTAGTAAACTGGCACCACAAGACACACCACCAGGGGTACGTCAACGGGTGGAACCAGGCGGAGGAAGACCTGGAAAACCAGCGGGAGTCAGGCGACTTCTCCGGGACCGGCTCTATCCTGAGAAGTTTCACGCACAACTTCTGTGGGAACATCCTGCACGACGTGTTCTGGAACTCCATGTCCGCAAGTGGTGGAGGAGAGCCTGAAGGCGAGCTCAGGGAACGTATCGAGGAAGAGTTCGGCTCCTACGAGAACTGGAAACAGGAGTTTGTAGAAGCTGCGAAGGCTGCAGGAGGCTGGGCGCTACTCGTCTACATACCGTACAGCGACGAGCTGCACAACGTGGTCGTCGACAAGCACGACCAGGGAGCAGTCTGGGGCGCACACCCGGTACTCGCGCTCGACGTCTGGGAGCACAGCTACTACCACGACTACGGACCTGACCGCGGAGACTTCATCGACAACTTCTTCGACGTAGTCGACTGGTCAAGCGTACAGGAGCGCTACCAGGACATAGTCGAAATACATTAGGGCTATACAGCCCTTCATTTCTTATTTTTTCTATCTCTATTACTTTGTATGAAAGATGTAGTCGTTATCGGTGGCGGTATCGCCGGGTTACAGGCTGCTGTCTACACTGCAAAAGCCGGCGAGGACACACTTGTTCTTGACTCCGATGAGAGTCTGGTCTACAACACTTCCAACATCCAGAACCTGGTCGGTCATGACTATATCGCTGGACAGGAGCTTCTCAGGAACGGAAGAGAAAAACTGGAGGATTTCAATGGCGAGTTCCGTGAGGAAAAGGTCGAGAAACTGGAGAAGACGGATAACGGCTTTCTAGTGACTGCTGAAGAAAATGAATATGAGGCTGAGTACGTTGTCCTGGCAAGTGCGGGTATGACTGACTACCTTAAGCCTCTTGACGTGGAGTTTGAAGAGAGTAAGGAAGGTCCGTACTGGATGGACAGGCACATCGTCACAGATGAGGACAACAAGGTCATGGGCGGTCTCTACGCTGCAGGACTGATCCGTTACTGGGTTTATCAGACCGCGTTCGCGATGGGAGACGGAACAAAGGCAGCGGTCAACCTGCTCAGCGACAAGTATGGGGAGCCTTACCAGGACCACGACACGTGAATGATACAGTCCTCTATAGCAGTGCTTATTTTAAACGAGCTTGACTCTACAGTGAGAGGTGTTGAAAATGGCAGTAGCATTCACCTGCCCTGTGTGCGGTGCGGAACCTGTGGCTGATAGAGAAAACGAACTCGTTGACATAGTACAGAGCCATGCCCGCGAAGAACACGAAATGGAGCTGGAAGAAGACGAGATCCGTCAGGGCATCGAGGACACTCATTAACTATCACCCCCTTATTTTTTCCCCTGCGTTATTAGCTTATCAGATAAATACCGATAACTACCATGGTAGCAGCAGAAATCTTCATCAGAAACGGTTTCCTACCTATGTCATCCCTGAAACTTTTTTTCTTAATCAAAGTCAGAAGTATGACAATTGATAATACAAACAGCGGTGTTGTAGAAGATGCAGCCGCTACTAGAGAAACAGGTCCTAGGCTTAATGCCAAAGTGTTCAGGAAGACTCCTGACGTGTTCGCAACCTCGGCTACTGCTATGAAGTCAGGTCTCTTAACCCGGAAATTTCTGATAACTCCAAAGACCGGTGAACGTACAGGAGGATACAAAAGCACTAATAGCGCAGTCATGGCAACACCGAGCCGGGACCAGAAAAACACGTTCCAGTAACTGGATAGTTCAGTAGCATACTTCATGACAACCCAGCTGGCTCCGATAGAAAACATGGAGACAAACATCGTCCAGAAAGCACGATTAGCCTTCAAATCAAAGAACTCACGGCCAAAATCCTCTGAAGATACCATCACGGCACCTCCGATAATCATCGTGATGCCTGCATATTTCTGAAGAGTAAAGTATTCGTTCAGAAAAATTGTGGCGAGAACAAGGGTAAAAACGGAGGAAAGTTTTGTCATGGAAGAAAGACGTGAAACCTCTCCTATTTTCATAGCCTCAAACAATCCAAGTACACCTCCCATATATAGTACGCCACTGAATACTAGAACTCCA
This sequence comes from Candidatus Nanohalarchaeota archaeon, assembly GCA_022729235.1. GTDB lineage: Archaea > Nanohalarchaeota > Nanosalinia > Nanosalinales > Nanosalinaceae > JALDAJ01. The sequence goes on along the minus strand of JALDAJ010000001.1, from coordinate 918,799 downwards.
AACAAGTAGAGACTTGGAAACGCTATATTACCGGTTAAAAGCAGCGAAAGAGAGACGAGAAAACTGGTTACACCGGCGATTAAGGCAACTGTTACTGAACTATCGATTCTGTTAGATATAACGTCTTTTTTAATTACAAGTGAAACAGCCCAGAAAACAGAAGCTAAAATAGCAAATAAAATAAAATCAGATATCAAAACCATAAACTAGGAAATTCAGGCAGAAATTTAATTTCTTTCGATTCCCCTGAACTACAGACATTGACGAGAATATCAGGGGAGATATAGTCGAGAAGTAGGTCACCAAAACAGTTTTTGAAGCTCCTGTCCAAAACAGTTCCATGACTTTCAGAGTAGGTGCACACGTTTCGGTTTCTGGTGGAGTTGAAAAAGCAATCGAAAGACAGAAAGAAGTCGGCGGTAACTGCGGACAGATATTCGCAGGGAGTCCGCGGGGCTGGAAAGTCGCGGAATACAGCGATGAAGAAGGCGAAAATTTCCAGGAACTCATGGCGGATAATGATCAGAAGCCATATGTAATCCACTCGACATACCTCGTCAACCTGGCAACACCGAAAGACGACCTGTTCGAGAAGTCAGTTAACTGCCTCCAGGACGAACTGGACGCTGCTGAAAAACTTGGCGTCAAATACATTGTTTTCCACCCTGGCGCACACACGGGGAGTGGTCGCGAAAACGGTATCGAACGTATCGCGGAAGGTATCGACTCCCTTGACATCCCGGAAAGCGTCACGCTTCTGCTTGAGAACACTGCCGGAAAGGGTACAACGCTCGGAAAAACGTTCGGAGAACTACGGGAGATGATAGACTCCGCGGACACACCGGATGAAAAAATCGGTGTCTGCATCGACACCTGCCACGCCCACGCCGCCGGTTATGAACTCAGGGAGGAGAAAGGTTTCCGGGACATGTTGCAGGAAATCGAGGAGGACATCGGACTTGAACGGGTGAAGGTCCTGCACCTCAACGATTCAAAGGATGAAAAGGGCAGTGAAAAAGACAACCACGAACATATCGGAGAAGGTAATATAGGAGAAAAAGGGTTCAGGAACGTTATCAACGCGGAACAGTTTGAAGACCTACCCATGATGCTTGAAACGCCTACAAGCGACGGGAAGAGCTATAAAGAGAATATAGAGAAGATAAGAGAGTTGAGGGACTAAGAACGAGAGAGATTTACTCGTAGCACTCGTCCTCGGCGACGGCGAGCTCTACGACTCCTTCTTCGTGCTCCATGTCGAATATATTTTCTGCCCTGTAGCTGAAGCCGTTATCAGTGTTATACGTTTCTCCCTCCTCGATATAGGCAAGTTCGCCGTCTATCCTTATTAACGCCTCATCGCTTTCATCGACCGCGACGACTTCAGCGGTCGTTTCCTGGTGTCCCACGGTATAGGTCTCCTCTTGACCTGTCGCCAGATGATCGTTCTTGGGGTCGCAGGCGCACTCGCCGTGGTACTCGCTTAAAGAGTCCTGGTCCAGTTCGAACCAGACACCGTCGCTGTAAGGATCTGGGTTGATAGAGACCTCGTCTTTCTCCAGCCAGCTGCATCCAACGAGACGGTTGCTGCCCTCGGCCGTAAGTATATGACCATCGTCATCTTCCCCTCGATTATTGATATCCACGTACGCCCATCCGGTTCCATTATCGTCTCTGGTCACATCCTCAATGTATATCTCAGTCTCCGCTCCGTTGATTTCCACTGTTCTCCTCATACCCTCAGGGATGAATATTCTGCCATCACGCATTTCTTTGGGTGCTGTGGCGCCCGTGTGTTCCTGAACAAGGTCTTCTACCACCGAGTTTTCGTTTTCAGCCTGTTCCAGTTCGTTGCTTACCTCATCAAGGGTATCGGCGTTAACCGTAAGTCCGAACTCCGTGTCGTCAGCGGAGTGCATTCTAAGCGAAAAGAACGCATATCCTTCGTCATTATCATGCTCAGTGCTCGCATATTCGCCTGTAATATCCAGAAGCGGATCTATGAAGTCCTCTCTAATCGTGGATCCCACGTGATCAGCGAAGTGATCCATGTCTCTCGATTTCAGAATCTCGTAGGCGTTCAGCTCATCGATGTCAATGTCTGCTGCATCAAACACTTCATCCAGCTTGACATCTACTTTCAGTGACTGCCTGTTATAGGATCCTGTATCAGTAAGACTTACCAGTTCTTTTCCTTCAATTCCATCGTAGTTATCTGAAACATGTTCACTGTATTCCTCGATAGCATCTTCAACAGTTTCAGTATCTGCTAGTTCTTCATGCTGCCCGTCTTCTTGGGGGTCCAGGTTCTCGTTGACTCCATCCATATCTACGTCGTCTGATTCACTCTGTGTCTCTGTATCTCCGGACGTATTACATCCTGCTAGAAGTGCTGCTGCACCAGCAGCTGTTTTCATAAAATGTCTCCGTGAACTAGTACGTTCTTCAGTCATAATATGTTGTTATTACTTGGTAGCACTTATTAATGTTTTCCTGGTGCAGGGCTACATCAAAGATAGTCTGTCCTGTCACCAACCTGTTCTTCAAGCTGGAGAGCGATGTCTAGCGCCTCTTCGATAAGGTCGTCGCCCTGGTATCGGGCGTCTTCCATGTCTCTATCATAGTCGACGGCACCTATGTCATCCAGCATCGGGAGGTGTACGTGTCCGAGACGCACATTGATTTCTTCAACATCTTCTTTCAACCTGTCTTCTATCTGCCGTGCTATATCTGCCCTGTGAATGCTCTGTTCCCAGTCTCTAAGGTAGTCAAGTGTATGTCTACGTGTCCCTGATGAAAGCGCATCAAATATTTCACTTACACGGTTTTCCGGGCGTCTATGTGTTTTATCCGAATTTCCATTCATTATATCACCTTTCAGTTGGTAAAAAAGATTAGTTTGATTTAAATGAAAAGATACACCGGTTTACAGGTTTTAAATCAAATATATTGTCTAAAATACCTGTTTTTTGACTGCACAGACATCACCTTGATCTGTCTGCTAACTATAATAAACAGGTGAGGGCAAGGATTCTCTATGCCCACACACGGGATAAAGCTGGATCTTGAGTTCCTCGGCATAGTAGTTGTGGCGGGAGCTGTTGCATACTACGTCTCCGGCAGCATCGTGTCTAACGCACTATTTACCGCGCTGATATCTGTACTTTTCTTCCTGATAGGACTTCACCTGGACATAGATAGCATGAAGAAGTGTGCGCACCACAAGAGAGAGGTCGCCCTGGGGTGGGCTGTTGTGTTCATCCTCGCCCCGCTAACCGCGTTCGGCGTCTACCACATGGTGGGCGGAGCCCTGGGACAGGCATTCATCGCTATAGGTGTTTCATCCGCGGCGATGGGCTCGCCTGTAGTATTCTCCAACCTGAGCAAGGGTAAGGGAGAGCTTGCGCTGATAGTCGGCGGAACATCTCTTTTACTCGCTTTCCTGCTAATCCCTTTACTACTGACAGGATTCGATATAGGGCTTGACGTCACAGAAATCGCGGTTGATAACCTTCTCTTCCTGGCAGGACCGCTCGCACTGGGTATTTTCGCCCAGAGGTTCGAGAACGTCCTGTTTGATGACCTCAGGCACCACTTCTCCAAAGTTGGTCTCTGGCTGATAATACTTGTTATGCTCGTCCAGTTCCGGCTGGTATACAACACACACGGACTCGCTTTTCTCCAAAATATCGGACTTGGCGCGGCATTGATGGCAGGGTTCGTCCTTTTCACTTTCGGTGCTGGTTACTTCCTGTCCCGTGTATCAGGATTCATGGAACCGGAAGCCCGCGCCCTAGGGTTCGCCTCCGGCTCGAAAGGAATCGCGATCGCGCTCTTCATCGCCTCACAGATGTCGGGAGAGGCAGTCATGTACGTCTCCATGTTCTACTTCATCAGACAGGGTGTGACCGGAGCTATCATGGAGTGGTTTAGGCGCAGAACATAAGTTCAACTTCGTGTTTCTATGTACAGTGCTCCGTCCTCAGAATCGTACTGAATACGTACTTCTTCACTACCTCCTGGATAAATGATCTCATTAGAGAATATTTCGTCATTAAAGAATTCTGTTCCATTTGCATAAACTGTGATTTCTAAACTGTAATCATCTAAGTTACTATAGGTAAAATTGTATTCAGTATCGTTAACTGTTTCACTGTGAGAACTATTATCTTCTTCTAGTTCCAGCCTTGTTTCCTCCCACTCCTCTTCTAAACAACCTGAGCCTATAGCGGCTACAGGAGCGACGATTGCAGTAAAAACTTCCCTCCGCGTAAGTCCATCCTCGTTCATATACACTTTACCACATAAAAGTTGTTAAAAACTCTTTGAGCGATAGGGTACGCTTTTAAGTGTGTTCCCCGGTTTCGTACATGTATAAAGTCGATTACAGTTCGGCTTTTCTTTTGGTGAAAAAGATGTCAGATATACATAAAGATCAGAGAGTCGGCGTATACGTCGACGTCCAAAACATGTACTACAGCGCAAAAAACCTTTACGATGCAAAAGTAGATTTCTCAAAACTGCTTGACTCAGCGGTGATGAACCGCAAGCTCATAAGAGCAAGTGCCTACGTTATCAAGGCTGATACGCCTGACGAGGAGGATTTCTTTGAAGCTCTCCGAAGGATAGGTTATGAGGTCAAGATCAAGGAACTCAAGGAGTTCTACGGCGGACAGAAGAAGGGTGACTGGGACCTTGGAATGACTATCGACATGATAGAACAGGCTCAGAAGCTTGACACCGTGGTCCTGGTTACAGGTGACGGGGATTTTGCCTCACTTGTCGACCACCTCAAGGCTCGCGGATGCCGTGTTGAAGTCATGAGCTTCGGCCGGTCAAGCGCCAAAGAGTTAAGGGAAGCAGCGGATAATTTCATAGACATGGATGATAAAGCCGACAAGTACCTGGTTAACGGAGGAAATTAAGGTATGAGGTCCGCGTTCGAGATTTCTGCAGAAGAAGTCATGAACACCGACCCATTGACAGCCTCTACTGAGGAGTCAGTGTCGCAGATAAAGAACAGGATGGAGGAGCATGAGCTGAGAGTTATTCCTGTAGTCGATGAGAACGGAGACTTCGCAGGCGCGGTAGGTTACCGGGAGCTTGTAAGATTTGTACAGTTCAACCCCGAGATAACCGCGCCGGAAAAGATGATGCACCAGCCGCCGGAGTTCGAGACCGGGGATAACCTGGTTGAGCTTTCAGACCTGAGGATTAACTCGGGCCGGAAGATGCTGGTCTCACTCAACGGCGACAAACTTGCCGGGGTCATCGGCGACCAGGAGTTTCTTGAAATCCTTGGAGAAGTTGAAGAACTAGGAGATGTCTCCACCAGCAGGTTCGCAAACTTCAACGTTGTCATGGTCGAAGAAGATGATCTTATTGACCAGGCACGACACGCCATGCTTGACAACAATATCTCCCGTCTACCCGTTATTGATGATGGAGAGTTAACAGGGAAGCTCGACAGTGTTGACGTTCTCAGGATGATGATCAAGAGAGAGCGCCAGTCTGCTGGCGGGACCTCAGGAAGGAGAGAAGGTACGGAAGAAGTGAACATCGCAGGCGGGAAGGAAAAGGACAAGATGTCCGAGATAACGGTCGATCAACTGATGCAGAACAGCGTTTCCACGAGCGAGGAGCACATGACTGGGACGGAAGCTATCCAGAAGATGCAGGAAGAGGACGAGGATGAGATAATCTTTGTCGAAGACGGGTACCCAGAGGAAATAATCACATTGAAAGACCTTGTTGACCACCTCGCAGAACTTGCGGAACAGCAGACGATACTTGTCCAGCTGACAGGGGTAGACCTGCCAGAAGAGAAAGCCGCGCTTCATAACAAGATAAGAAACCAGCTGAGAGGGTCGCTAGGAAGAAAACTGAAGAGACCTGAAGAGCTCAAGCTCCGGGTCAGGAAGAAGGAGAAAGATGGCAAGAAACACCGCTGGGAACTTGAGATGCAGCTCGTAAGCGAGTACGGTGTTACCTCGGTTGATGAGGAAGGATGGGAGTTACTTGACACGCTTGATGAGGCACTTAACCAGCTCAACACCATCATCAGGAAGGAGCACGAGAAACGCACAGAGCACCGCTGAAAAACTCCTCTTTCCACTAAATTTTACTCTCTATATGAAGAGGTAAGGATGGCTGGGAAGCTTCTTAGATGGCGGAATATATCCTTTGAACTTATTTACCTATCTCTTCTTGCTCCATCTTCTCAAGCTTGGCATCCTGGGAGATACCGTATGACTCCGCGACTTTCTCAAACGCTATCGCCGCGTATATCATGTAGATAAAGACGAAAATCAGTATGATGTAGAGCGGGTACTGCGCGATTGTGGAGTCAGGGAAGAATGCCTCGTATGTCATTAGATACGACACGTACAGGATTAAAACGGCGATAGCCATCATGAAACGCCGGGAGAACTCCTGTATCTTGCTGTCTTCTATACCCTTGAAGGTGGTGTAGACTATGAAGAAACAGATAGCTCCGATAGCCAAAGTCCCCGCCGTGTTAACTGCGAGGATAAGCTCTCCCATAGTCATACTAAAGCGTTCCCGATGCTTTTTTAAATAACTACTCGGTACTGAGTTGCCGGATTTCTACTTCTTGTTCCGCTGATAACTGCGTTCTGAACTTCTCAGTGTCTTGTTCCCCCATGACGATGATAGTCATCGATGAACCATCAACTCTTACTTCCAGCAGGTCTTCCCCGAAAAAGTCTTCTGCCACATCCCTTACCTCCTGCTGGGAAACATGCTCCTGGTAGCTGTTGTATGAAGAATATATTAATGGAGCGGCGAGCAGTCCAAAAAGGATTAACGCCGCTGGAACCACGTATTTCATCTTTTCAGCCTGCTCCTGTCGGTAGTAAGTTGAAGGCTTAAGACCAAGGATTTTGAATGTCAGGAATCCTGAAACCAGAACCGCAAGGATATTCATCGATGCCACGGTAGCTGCCTGGACAGAGAGCAGGAAATTTTGCATGTTAAGCCCTATACCGACCGCGGCAAGCGGAGGAACAATCGCGATAGCCACTGCAACTCCAGCTATCTGGTCTCTATATCCTGTTGCAAACGATAATGCTGCGGCGGAACCGACCAGGAGCGATAGCAGGACTCCAAGAACACTCGAAGACACGACCATCTCCAGCGTGGAGTTCATACCTACAGGGAACGGGGTTACAGCGATAAATGATACCGCTATCACCACGAGAACACTTATACCTCCCGAGAAAAGAGAGTCTTTCATCAATGACCGGTCTCCAACTACGAGAGAAATCGTGTTGGAAACCAGCGGGGCAAGTATCGGCGCAAGCATCATCGCACCGACTACAACAATAACATTATCCAGAGCCAAGCCATACGCGGCGATAGCAGAAGCAACTGCTATCAGTCCCCACTGTGCGTTGTTGAACACGGCTGCCTCCTGCGCCTTAGAGTAAAGCTCCTCCTGTGACAATGCAGAACCCGAGCCCTTGGTCTTCTGACCTTTCTTGATAAGAGACTCCTGCTCCTGGACACGGATAGAAAGCTCACCGGACTCCAGGTCCTCGATATCCTTCAGTTCTTCAGTTAGTTCATCTATATCCTCCGACTCAACAGAAACAGTGAACTCAACGGCCTTTCTATCATCCTTCTCCACCTCACTCGAAGAGATGTCGCTGGAGTATCCTTCGAGGATATCCTCCGTATCACTCTTGAACTTTTTCGGAACCGTTACCTGGAGCTGTCTCACATCTAGAAAATCTAATAATTCTTGGCTTTATATCTTGTCTTATGCCCCGGTTTGAAGTCTTGAAGGAGCGTATCTCCAAGGATATAATCAGGATTGCCCCCTGGCAGGATTTCACTCGTGAACTTTTACCTCCTGCCTGGGAGAACTTAACGGAACTCGCTGAGAAAGAGCTCCGTGGCAATATGGGAGACTTTGATGAATTTGGACCTCAAGTAACGTCTAGAGGAGAAGACTACATCGAGTATACTGCCGAGTTTCCTGATAACTTTTTTGGCAGGAATAACTCGGGAAAAGTGACTTACTCTGCCGAGATAACCGTAGAGGATCTTGACTTCATAACTGACCGACCTTACATCGAATTCGGTATCAGGGCTGACGGTCACTCGAGAAGAGCTTCAAATCTTCTCGCCCAGCGCTTGCCTGAGGAGGTGGAAAAGATAGAGTACTGTGGACACGGAATATTAAGATGCGTCCCGGAAACTCAAGAACTCCTGGAATTTATCGATGTCCACGGAAGTAAAACCCTTTACTTATCAGAGAGGGAATTGATTCAACTCGTGGAGAGACCTGAGCAGTTTTTCGCAAGAGAAATACCATATGGTGGAGACATTATGGATTACATCCAGCAGCAGGGAGGAGAAGCACATACTAGCGATGTCGCCGACTACCTGAATCAAACTAACTCTGGAGCGTTGGACAAGCTTGATGACTTAACACAAGCAGGTATGCTCAAGAAAGATGGTCGCGGCGGACATAACTCATACTGTATTTCCGACGAAGTCGATCTTGCTAAACTATCTTAGACCCTTACTTCCAGCTTCCCGCTCTCTGACGCCCCAAGAATTCTGGACGCAAGATCGCTCTGCTTGGTGACAGACACTTCACCAGTCTTTCCAACGGTCGCGGTTAACAGGAATTCGTCGCCGTCGTAGACATCGACCTCTTTCCCGGACATGTCCTCTCCAACACTGATTATCACCGAGTTACCGCGTTCCTCAACGCCGTAACCGCTGACTTCGCTCTTCAGGGTACCTGTCCGTGGCTCGACTGTTATACTGAGTCCGAGTTCTTCCTCTAGCTGGTCGATGTTTTCCCCGCCGTGTCCTATAATGTGAGGGATTTCTTCCTCGTCCACTAGAAGTCTGATATGGTCGTCGGAGATGAACTCGATGCGTGCATCGTCGATACCTCTCGCCTGTAAAACGTGTTCAAGCTGATCCTGAGCCAGTTTTTGCGTGCCGGAGATTTCTCTGTCGCCGTCGATGGGGAGGACGACTGTCTCCTCTCCGTAAGTGTATATTTCGTACTCTGGTTCACCCGTTCCGAGGTCGCTGATGAGCACAACTGGTCGGGCAAGATCTGCTTCTGTCATACCCTCCGGAACCTTGACAGTCAGCTCCAGTTTGTAGACCTTCGCGACCGATGCGTTCTCGATGTGGATTACTGTATCAACTATCTGCGGTATCATTCCCATCTCAACACGACCGATTAAACGCTGGACGGCATCGACAGCTTCTGATGCGTGGACCACTCCGATCATCCCGACTCCTGCCATCCTCATGTCGCTGTAGACTTCGAAGTCACTGGTTTTTCTGACCTCATCGTAAACAGTGTAGTCAGGTCTGACAAGCAGGAGGAAGTCGCCAGTGTTCTCCATCTCATCCTCAAGCGCCGCGTACTGGGTGATGTCAGGTCCGACATCCAGGTCGCGGGGTTTCTCCATTGTCTTCATGATATTGCCCTGATCCTCGTAGTACTCGACCAGCGCCTGTGCGAACGTAGATTTACCGTGTCCTGGCGCACCAGAGATGAGTATCCCTTCCGCAGTCTCTTCCAGCCTGTTAAGGAGCTTGTCTGACAGGTCGTAGTCCTCTAGCCCTACCTTCGCGACCGGGCGCACCGCGGTAACTTCCGGCGCCTCGGAGAAAGGAGGACGCGAGATAGCTATCCTGTAACGCCCCAGCTGGATTACTGTGGCACCTTCTTTCTCAAGCTCGATAAGTCCCTCATCCGAGGTCTCCGCGGTTTCTATAGTATCTTGTATTATCCTCTCTATATCGTCCCTTGTCATCTCCTCGTCGCCGATGTCTTCAAGCCCGAACTCCCCGGGCAGTCCTCTCTTAGCTTTTGGGACGCTTCCCTGCTTCAGGTGAACAGACATAGTCTCTTCGTCAAAGTAGTCTTCAAGCGGAAACCTCTCAACCCGCTCCTTCTCAAATACTCTTACCTCGATACCCTTCGCCTCAGCCATCTTCCCCTGGACGATGTCGCCTGTGTAAAGAGTGGCGTCTCTTTCCTCGGCTATATCTCTTATCAACGCATCGATTCTACCACTGGACGCCAGATCTATCTCCTCCTGTGTCGGACGTCTACCGGTGAAGGATAGGTCAAAACCTTTCTCCTCCGCAAGCTCTCGTATCCTCTTGATCTCCTCTATCCCTGCGTAACCTACCTCGAGTCCGCGGTTCGCCTGGTTCTCTAACTCATCGACAACAAACTCAGGTATCACTACAGCTCCATCCAGCTCGCCATCTTCCGCGAGCCCGGAAAGCTTACCGTCGATAAGTATCGATGTATCGGGTACGATTTCGTCTGTCATATATTATCACTTATAGCCAAGTTTGAAAAATAAGAAGGAGAGAAAAAGGAGAGACTTACTCCCCTAACATGTCTTCTGGATCAAAACACTTCTCCTCAAGCGTATAGACTGTATCGTCTATAGTACTGGAAGCTTCCGCAGTCTGATTGAGTACATCTTGAGCCGTGTCTGCACCTAGTCCGTATCCCATTTTGTCACCTTAAAGTAACATTACTCATGCCTCTTTAAATAAGTGTTGTTATCTAGAAGTTACAACATAAATTGAGTATCGAATATGTTCTTCTTGATTACACAGTTCACGCGATTTCAACATGGCAGAGTTTATAAGTACCAGAGACAAAACTCGGATTGCGAAAGCACGACATATGCGGGGGAAGGGGATAGATTCTCCCCAACATGTAGTGGATGGTGCATAAGTCCGTATAAGCAGCTAGAGGTAAGTATATCGCATGAAATGCCCATACTGTGGAAAATGCTCGACCAACGTCGTTGACACACGGGAATCCAGTGAAAGAATCAGGAGGAGACGTGAATGCAGTGACTGCGATAGACGGTTCACTACTTACGAAACCGTGGAGAAATACGACATCCAGGTAACAAAGCGCTCCGGTGACATCATGGAGTTCGATGAAGAGAAAATACGAGACGGTATCGAGAAGGCTGCCGAAAAAACTCCTCTTGAAGAAGACGACATCGAGTCAACAGTCGAGGATGTTAAAAGACAGGTAATGGATCGGAAAGAAGTCACCACGGAGGAGATAGGAGAACTCGTGAAGCAGGAATTAAAGAGGCGGAACGAGGTCGCCTATATCAGGTTCGCATCCGTATACGACTCGTTCGAAAACGCTGAATCATTCCAGGAAGAAGTCGAGGCGTTACAAGAAAAATGATAATCACAACTCATAATTCACATCAAAGTTCCAACACATCAACTTTCGAATCATACTCAATGGGGGATTACCACAAATGACTGACACTGTTACCGAAACCAACGATGTTTCCTCAAAATCTGAATTCCAGCTACCTGTCAAACGTGTGACAGGTGACACAGTAGAAGAACGACTGACGGAGAACGCGTACGAACGGATACTGCCCGCACGATACCTCCTCAAAGACAGGGACGGCAACTTGACGGAGACTCCGGAGGAGATGTTCGAACGTGTAGCAAAGAATGTGGCGCAGCCGGATAAAGAATACGATGACGTAGACTATGAGAAGTCGTGGAAACAGTTCTACGAACTGATGACCAACCTGAAGTTCATGCCTAACTCGCCGACACTGATGAACGCGGGAGCAGAACTCCAGCAGTTGAGCGCGTGCTTCGTGGTACACCCGGAGGACGACATGGACTCGATCTTCGGAGCGGTACACGACGCGGCGAACATCTTCCAGACAGGAGGAGGCGTAGGATACCCATTCCACCTGCTACGACCTAAAGGAGACGCCGTTTCATCGACAGGAGGAATCGCCTCCGGACCGATGACTTTCCAGCAGGTCTTCGACACCATGTGCGGAACAATCAAACAGGGCGGAAAAAGAAGGGGCGCACAGATGGGAATCATGCGCATCGATCACCCTGACGTACTCCGGTTCATAACCTCGAAGAGAAAGGAAGGCAACCTATCCAACTTCAACATTTCAGTTGGCTTAACACACGACTTCATGGAGGCGGTGAAGAACGATGAAGAATACACACTTGTCAATCCTTCCGACAACGAACCACACACCGTAACTGAAAAGACCGCGGAGTTCTACAACAGCGACGAAGACTGGTACCCTGAAGCATCCGGAAGCGACCAGGGCAAGGATGACAACTTCTGGAGAGACTTCGCGCAGACTTTCGGCGAAGAAATCGAAGAGTTCGACATAGAACTCGAACCGGGCGAAGAGATGACGCTCCCGGCAAGGTTCATCTGGGAGACCCTGGTCGACGGTGCCTGGAGAAACGGAGAACCAGGATTCTACGTCTACGACGAGGCGAACGACAAGCACTCATTCGACGTCGAAAAACACCCGGAACACCGCATGGAAGCAACTAACCCTTGTGCGGAGCAACCGCTTGAAAACTACGAGGCATGCAACCTCGGACACATCAACCTCTCGCTACTGGTAGAGGACCAGGGCGACGGCATGGGACTCAACTTCCACGAATGGTGCGCTGAACACGACATCGAGTACAGCGACGAGGAAGAACTCGACATCGCGATGCAGGAGTACGTCCAGGAAGCCATGAAGGTTGACGAACTCGAAAGAATCGCAAAAATCGGGACACGGTTCCTCGACAACGTCGTGACGATGAGCGACTTCCCTCTCGAAGAAATCGAGGAAAAAGTCAGTGAGATGAGAAAAGTCGGGTTAGGACTCATGGGATTCGCACAGATGCTTGTCCAGCTCGGAATCCGGTACGGCTCTGAAGAATCACAGGCAGCCGCAAAAGAAATCCAGAGACTAATCACAAGGTTCTCCGTCGAGGAAAGCCACAGGCTCGCGGACGTGAGAGGAACGTTCGGAGAATGGGAGAAATCCAAGTGGGCTGAACCAACCGAGTATGAGGAATGGTTCCACAAGATGAGCGGCGGATACGACGCTGAAGATTTCGAAGACGGACTGGAGATGAGAAACCACAACACGGTTACCATCGCACCCACCGGGACCACGAGCATGATAGGCAACACCTCAGGAGGATGCGAACCGATCTTCCAGGTCGCCTACTTTAAGAACGTCGCCAAGGACATCCAGGGCGAGGACATGCTCGTCGAGTTCGACGACTACTTCATCAAAGCGCTGGAAGCCAACGGCATCGACGTCGACCAGGTACGTGAAGAAGTAGAGGAGAAGATGCGGAACAACGAATGGGAAGGAGTCGACTCGTTAAGCAACGACGTCCTACCGCCAGCGATGAAGGAACTCTTCGTCACCTCTGATAGAGTCAAACCAGAGGAACACGTCGACATCCAGGCAGCATTCCAGGAGCACAACCACTCCGGCATCAGCAAGACCTGCAACTTCCCAAACGACGCATCCAAACAGGATGTACGCGACGCATACATGAGGGCGTACGACAAGGGAATCAAAGGCATGACCGTGTACAGAGATGGAACACGCGAGACAGAAGTCATGAAACAGAACGCTGACAACCAGCTCACCGACATGGACAAGGTCGACATGCTCCACGAAATCGTCGAAGAATTCGGCGGAGCAGAATCCCTACTGCAGAGCAACGAGTTCGAAGAAGTCGCATCACAGACAGACCTCGAAGTCAGGGAAGAAGGGCTTGACCAGGAGATAACACAGGAAGGAGTAGAAGCCGACACAGAAGGCAACGGCGGACACACCTCCATGGGACAGGACCGCGGAGTCAAGGAACGACCGAAACAGGTCTCCGGCACCACACAGGAAATAGAGACCGCCTACGGCGACCTATTCGTCACCATCAACGACGCCGAAGGCTACGGACCGTTCGAAGTATTCGCAAACCTTGGCAAGAGCGGAGGATACACCCAGAGCTTCACACAGGCACTAGGACGCATGACCTCGCTCGCACTGAGAAGCGGAGCATCAGCGGAAGAAGTCATTAAGCAACTGGACGATATCCGCTCACCACAGATTGCCTGGGACCAGGGAACACAGATCCACTCAGTCCCCGACGCCATCGCCGAAGCATTCAAACGCCACCTCGAAGGCGGAAACGCACCACAGCAGACAGTGGACGAGTTCGAACAAGAAGACGACACCAAGACACAGAACGCCGGCAAGACAGAAGTAGAGCAACAGGCAGACGCCGCCGAACTCGTCAAAGACGGCACAACACCAGAATGCCCGGACTGCGGAGGCATGCTCGCCATCATCGAAGGCTGCAAGAAGTGTCCAGGTTGTGGCTATTCAAAATGTTAGAGGTGCTCTACCTCTAACACCACTTTCTTATTTCTCTTTTTCTATCGATTTTTCTAAAATGCCTAAGAGCCTATCTCTATTTTTCCATTTGATAAATATATCGCATGGAAGCTTATTTCCAATCACAAGATAGGTATACTGGGAGAAACCTTGCATAAAAAGCCGGGCTCTTCGCTTTGACTTATCATCCGGCCACCCTTTGACCTCTATTATTACATCTTCTACAATAAAGTCCGGTGTGTATGTAAGCTCATCTGACAACTCAAAAGTCCTTGACTCGTATTCGTAGTTGATACCAGCGTTATGGAGCATCAGGTCGATCTCTTTCTCCCAGTTAGACCTAACCGTATGACCAGTTTCTTCGACAGTTTGGAGTTTCAATCCAGAAACTTTTCCATAACTGGGATGATCTTTTCCAGTTACGCCATAGTGCGGGTGATTTTCTCCGCCTATTGATTCAGAAATCTGTGCCCTCACTTCATCAGAGTGCGTCTCGCCATAAAAAGGGTTCTTCTTACCTTTTCTCATTTCCGACAATTTTCGCCTTACTTCTTCCCGTTTGGCAGCGTTGTCCCTGTACCTCCAACTATTCTTGTTTGCACAATTGTTTGAGCAGTATTTCTGCTTGTAAGTCTCATTGTCACATTCTGGTGCTTCACAAGTTCCGAACTCATACGCCCTGCGAGCCTTCCCAAGACATTCCTGACTGCAGAATTTCGGATTGTACGATTTATTATTGCATCCTCCAATTGAGCACTCGTATTTCTGCCGAAGGCTCTCTCCATGAATCAGCTTGTGATGTCTCTTCATGTAGCTTTCATCGCTGAAGTCCGACTTGCCGCAGGTTGGACACTCTGTTTCGGACATGTAGAACAGTTGATTTCCTGTTTAAAAGGTTGAATGGAGGCTGTTCCAGTAGTTCCGGCAAAATTGAGTTGAAATGAAATCTGAGAAATCACCCTACCTATTTTTAAGGCGAGTAAATAGTTTGCCTACTCAAGATGGTTTGTCAAAACCCGCAGTTATGGATAAACTTAGCCATTCTACTCGTCAATATTCTAATTTTACTTCAAGGACGATACCTTTCTGGACTAGAAGTAGAAGAGTCTTCATCCTGTCATTCCGTGTATACCGTTCCTACTGATTCTCCGCCGTCGACTGGTAGTTTCGCTCCTGTTACAAAGTCGTTTCCGGGGTCGGCGAGGTAGAGGACTGCGCGGGCGACGTCTTCCGGTTCTCCTATCTTGCCGAGCGGGTTGAGTTCGCGGTACTCGTCGAGTTCTTCCTCGCTGTCGAAAGCACCGTGCAGCATGTCGGTGTGGATAGGTCCTGGAAGCACCGCGTTGACGCGGATGTTGTCGGAGGCGTACTTCTGTGCCCAGGCGTCTGTAAGCGAGTTGATCGCCGCTTTGGTCGCGGAGTAGGCAGGGGAGTAAGGTTCGGGGCTTTCCCCGAGTCCTGAAGAGATGTTGACTATCGAGCCCTCGTTTTCCTTCAGCAACGGCAGGGCGTGCTTGGCGACAGTGTAGTATCCTTTGAAGTTGGTGTCGACCATCTTGTCCAGCTGCTCCGGCTCGGTGTTCTCGGTCAGGACCTGTTCGTAGACGCCGGCGTTGTTCACGAGTATATCGAGTTCTTCTATCTGTCCGAAGGCTTCCTCTATCTGGCTGTGGTCTCTTACATCAACTGAGTGGTACTCGGCCTCGTACCCGGGCTCCTCCTGGTCGAAGACTATAACCTCGGCACCTTCTTCAACGAGCATTTTGCCTATGGCTGCTCCTATACCGTTGGAGCCTCCTGTAACCAGTGCTTTCAGTCCTTCAAAGCCCATAAAGCCATTTCATACAAGTAGAGTTAAACCTCTTTTTATCCACGGCAAACTCTACCCCTTCACACTAACCTAATAATACTCTGCCATAGGACCTTGTGATTTCCTGGTACTGTTTCTGTGAGCGGTCTGGTTTCTCCGGATTATTATATATTTTAGTAAATACTGTGAGTCTATGGTGGCTACAGAGAGTTCTCAGGCAGAGACGGCTGATTTAGAAAGTGTTCCAGAGCTTTCGCGTCCAGAGCTAGTAGTTCTTGAAAATACGCTCCTGAATCCCGATAAAACTAACGCCGAGTTAGCCGAGGAACTTGGTTACCACCCTGTGTCCGTATCAGGAGTCAGGGGACGGCTCTGTGACATGGGAGTGCTCATTAAGGAAGATGAGACCACGGGGTATTCAGAGTATTCTGCGCCAGGTGGACTGGTTAACCTGTTCAGTAGTTTGGAAGACCCCGGTAGCAAGGAGGATATCGCGGACATTTTCCGCAGGCTTGAGGAGAAGACGGATGATTCTGAAGATGAGCGATGTACAGACAGAGAGGTATTTGGCGATTATCTGGAAGTACTCAGCCCGTTTACAGTCCCTGAACGGAGAGAAATTATATTTGAACTTGATGAGGACAATTTCGACCGCAGAGATATCGATGAGCGCACGTACGATAGTTTCACGGCGCAGTCTTTTTACCGGTTTGAGAATCTCGAGTTGGTGGAAAGAGACGGGGGCGGAAGAACGCTGACGGATGAAGGCGAGTGGGTAAGAGATGGACTGGGACATCTGGAGGAGGAAGATTTACTAAGCGTTCTGGACGAGGATTACTGGGATAGTATAGGCTCTGGTTCAGCAGGAACTCTTCAGGTACTTGAAGGGGCCGAGGGCAGATCTTTCTCCGAGATACAGAGAATCGTTGACATACAGAATATAGCTTGGAATCTCGATACTCTTGAAGAGTATGACTTGGTAGTTGATGTCGAACCCGGCGCGTTCACCGAGTATCATCGAACTGAGAAAGGCGATGAACTGCTTGACGCAGTCCACGAGTTCGGCGAGTTTGTGTTCGAAGATGGCTATGAGAAAATAACTGAAGATACACCAGCAGAAGTCTCGAAGGATATAGTATATAACACCTGTGAGAACAATTACGAACCTGATAGCCAGGTTGAAACGCTTGCTGATCAAGCAATAAAGCATCTTGAGAAAAATGGTGAGACAAGTTATATAGATCTGGCAAAAAAGCTTGCAAACTTCGCGCTTGACGATGGCATGGATATAACCAAATCTACATACGCCCTGAGAAAAACAGGAGAGACGCTCATGGAGTTAAGAGAGACTGATCTTCGACAAGGAAGAATAGTAACTTATGACCCTAAAACTGATACATATTCGCTGTAACTTCCTGCCCCTCTACAGTTTTTCTCCATAGAGCTGTGCGTATTCTACCAGCGGAAAAGTTCAAGTTATAATTCTCCAAACTCACTTGATAGTGCCCTGGTTTATGACCTCTACTCTTCCTATCCGTTACAGAAGAATCATAACCTAAATTAGTCTCTTGGTACTGTTTCTGGGGGCGGTCGATCCAGTTCCGACCCTGATTTTAAATTGTTTATTCTTGTAAGTGACAATATGGAAGTTGAGATTTCGGATGAGCTTCAGGAAGTGGTTGATGGTTTTGAGATGGTGGGTAAGAGGACCGAGGCCTTCCTGAGTAGCACTGTTAATCCCGTGGGTTATGATCGTTTGGCTGATGAGCTAGATAGCTTCGATAACCAGCTTTCCGGAGTTGAAACTGATAGCGAGTTCGAGGAGCTGGTTGTGGATGAGCTTGATTACAGGATAGATGCTATTAGAGAGA
Organism: Candidatus Nanohalarchaeota archaeon; assembly: GCA_022729235.1. GTDB lineage: Archaea > Nanohalarchaeota > Nanosalinia > Nanosalinales > Nanosalinaceae > JALDAJ01. The sequence goes on along the minus strand of JALDAJ010000001.1, from coordinate 900,884 downwards.
TGGCTGATTTCATGACTCTGAAATCGGATACTACGGTTCCGGAGGCAGTTGATACGGTACATGGAGAAGGAACTTATGACAGACTGAGAAAAGATACCTTGGAGTATGATTTCGAAAGTGAGTATGAGTCAAGCTGGAGGTCATCAAGTCGGAGCAAAGTAGATCCTCGTAGGTCTGATTTAGAGGTTGATTTGAAGGAGGAACTGCAGATTATTAAGGAGATAGTTGACGAATATGCACGTGAAAATGACATATTCCCTGATGACTTCTCGTATGATGTGGTATCTATTCCTGCGAACAGAGAGCAGAGAGCAAGCTGGAACGGAGAGCATAACGAGGTCAGGATGAGCGAGGATTACTTCGATGTTCTGAAAGATAATGGAGAAGTAACAGTAGACGCGACAAATATTATAAGGACTTACTTCCACGAAGTACTAGGTCACGGAGTGCACCAGACGAACTCAGAGGGCATCAGATTCCCGAGGTTTAATCCGAGAGTAACGAGGTCACCTACTACACAGGCACATATAGAGGGTATAGCCAAGAGATGTGACAAAAAGGCGCTGGAATTCCTTGAAGAGTACGGTGATGTACTTCCTGTAACCCAAGAAGGAGTTGATATACTACGGCATAACTCTCAAAACAACATGAATTCTAGGAGCGCCTTTATACAGTTTGTAAAGGAGCAAGAGAGACGAGGTGAGATTGACTCAGCCGTAAGCGTTCTATCCCAGTCATACCCTGAATTTGTGGCAGAACAAACGGTAGAAAACAGCAGCATGAGCCTCTATGACGCATTTAAGGAATCTTCATATGCTGCAGGAAATGTGCTTATGGACCGGGTAGATTATGATGATAGATCTACCTACGCACTGACAACTGGTGCATGGAGCCCGGAAGTATTACATAGAGCAGTAGAATACATTGAGAGTGAACTTGAATAGACTATAACTCCCTCTCCATTATCCTGGCGTAGTCCTCCAGGTCGTTTTCGTGCGGCGTCGTTGAGCCGGCGGATGAGTTTCTGGGAGATGCTTTGGATGTCGCCGCGGATTTCTACCGCGTCGCTTCCCTTGATGTCGCGGGTGAATAACTGTATCTTGAGGACGCGGTCGTTGAACTTCTTGACCGCCTTGATTTCGTCCAGCTGGTTTAACTCCTGGAGGAGTTGTTTCATGTAGGGGTTCTCGCCGAGTCTGGTTTAAAGTTTTACTCAAAAAAGGGTTTTTATGGCGGTAGAGGATGATGATCTTCTTTACGAGTTCCAGACCTTGATGAGTGCCCGCCGTTCGTGTAATGATCAGGAGTGTGTTGAAGGGACTTTCAGTTACGAGGGAAACAAGGTCGTGGTTCACTGGGAGCCAGGAGGTTTCACGGCTTACTCTTCTGCTGTTGGAAGCATGGAGGAGTTGATTGAGACTTTTGAAAGCTCTTTCTGGGTTCCCCGGGTTTACGTCGCGGAGGACGAGCAACGGCTAGAGTTTGAAAGAGTGTACCCTACCAGTTACAGTGATGAATGGGATGTACCGGTTATCAAGGGAGCTACGAAGAACATGGGTTTCTATGCGAGAGATGAACCGTTTCCAGGTTTTCCAGAAGACGAAACAGGTTTCTCGGTTTTCAGCGACCGCCAGAGCTTTGAGTACAACGCCATTGTTGCGGACCAGATTCACGCCGTGTTTCCCGAACTGTTTGAATGTGATGTCGAAGTGTTAGCAGAGGATGTTACAAGTTTTGGGATGGCGCGCAGGGAGAAACTGGGATTGTAGTGATATAGGTTGTCAGGATACTGTTTTTCTTTGGAGCGGAAGCGATCTTTTCTTAGGGATGTCTGACACTAGCTTCTACGGGAATCAAAATGTTTTTAGCGGTGTCTGCAGAAAGCAGTTATGTGAGCAGGAAAGTTTTCAAGAAGTTGGAGGAACTTGCACCTCTGTTGGGTGTTTTCGGTTTTGTTTTTGTTTCAACCGCGGTTATCTCGGTGTTGCGTGGTGAGTACGCGGTCATGGAGATCGGTAAGACTTTGATGGCGATGTTCTTCCTGACTTTTGGAGGTTTCAAGGTTTACAACATGGAGGGTTTCAGGGGGGCTTTCAAGAGCTATGACTTGCTGGCGGCGAGAAGCGATTTTTATGCGACGGTTTATCCTTTCCTTGAAATCGGACTGGGACTGCTCTTTATCTTCATCGTGTTTTCCGGTTCCTCCGTGAACCTTGAAGTCGCGGCATATATCTCCACTATCTTCCTGATGGGTGTCGGAGGTGTAGGTGTTCTGAATGAGATTCTTCACGGAAACGAAGTGCCTTGTGCATGTCTCGGGGATGTTTTCAACGTCCCGCTGACAAAGGTTACTCTTGTGGAAAACTTTGGGATGATGCTGATGGCAGTGCTTATGCTTTCTTACACGTTGTAGGGAAGTCACTCTCTTGATCTTCCTGGTTCCTGTCTATGTGGTTCTGTACTCCCATATACCGGTTCCTCCCTGTCTATCTGAGTCTAGTTCGTCATAGTCTGCCATGATGAACTGGAGGTCCAGGGTAAAGCCGTACACGAAAACTTCTTGTTCGGCATCCATCTCTCTGCTCTCCATTCTTATCGAGAGTATCCTTTCCCAGTCTAAGCCATCTTTCCTGTCCAGACCGGATAGTATGACCTCGCGGTTACGGATAGGAGAGTCAGTCATGCTCACCTCGAGTTCCCTTTCAACCCAATGTTCGATCGAGTAGCCGTCGACCTCTTCTCCCGAGAGGACGGGTTCAGTCCTGATGTAGGGCGGGTTAGCATCTATGTCGTAGTGGTCGTATTCGCTTTCAAGGAGGTCAGGTATGGTCATAAGGTGGTAATGCAGAGGTCCCTGCCCTAGGTTCACCCTTCTCTCGTCCTGACTCGTTCTCACATTCTTAGATGTATCTATAAGAGATTTAACTGTTCTGCCGCTCCAAATCCTTCTTTTCAGGACGAATACTGTGGGAGTTGTTCCATGCAGAAGTTGCGGGAGTCAGGTTTATCTTCTGGAAGATGTCTTGGAGGTCGCCGTGTATTTGGCGGCTGACGTCAAGTGGTTTTAGATTACAGAAGTAATTTTAATCAGCAACTGTTTCTGGCGACATCTGGCTCTCTATAACTGTAGCCTGGCTACGGTAGAATTCATTGTCCTCGTCATAGAGTCGCTGAACAGGCGTCCTGCCTGCTGTAGGTTGGGCTCGGAGCAAGACTTCATTATTTGCAATCTTCTCGTATGTATAACCGAGCTGTACCCATTCTTCGTTGACATTCTGCGGGCTGTAGAACCCTGCAACTGCAGGACATATAATACTGTAGTCCACGCCCTCGAAATCCACGTTGTGAGGATAGTTTTCAAACTCTGATGCGAGCTTGTGTATTCCTTTTACAACACCCTCGAGCCTACTGATGCCTCTGACTCTGACGGAGCCAGAGGTTATAATGTCATGCGGGTCCATGTCTACAGTAGAAGACGTTCCTGACAGTATCCTATTGACTTTCCTGAACTCATCACACATCTCCGTCAATGCACCTGTAAGTTCGTTGATGCCCTTATCTAACCGGTGGTAATCCTTGGTTTCCTTGAAGTGATCTATACGCACCTCTAGCTTAAATGCTGCGCTCTCGAGATTATCATTTGCTCCTGAGAAATCTTCTAAGGCATCCAGAAAATCCTGTCCCGTATATGTTGACTGTGCCACAGAAGTATGTAGTAAAGTAAATACTTTATTGGTTTGGTAAGGATGCTGGGAAATCTCTTTATACGGGCTGTGTCCAGTTTGTTGTATGACTCGAGAGGAAGATGTTAACCTTTTCTACAGTATTCTTCAGCGACTAAAAGAGAGGAAGTGCGGTAGTTTCAGGGAGCTAGGTGAATGTGACAGCGATATGAAGTGGCCGGAAAGAGGTGTTTACTTTCTCTGCGCGCCGGACGAGACGCGTGAGGACTCCAGCCAGTTACGGGTTACTCACGTCGGCACGCATATGCTGAGCCAGGGAACTGATACAACGCTCTGGGACAGTCTGAGGAAGATAAGAGGTGCTACTACCGGCGACTACGCGGGTGGTGGAAACCACCGGAACTCTGCACTCCGGAGACTGGTAGGTGAGGCTATCATTGAGAGAGATGGTCTGGAAGAACGTTACCCTGACTGGAACAGCTCTGCGGAAACTGGTACACGGGACGAGGAGCATGAGTTGGAGGAGAAGGTCAGTGAGTTCCTTGGAGAGCTACAGGTGCTGTGGATGGAAGTAGATGACCGTCCTAGCTCGAAAAGTGAACGGGGTGTAATCCAGAGGAATGCTGTCGCCCTTTTGAGCAACCTGGGTACAGAGTACAATATCGATGAGAGACCAGGGGAATGGCTCGGCAACTACAGTCCCGGGGAAAAGGTAAGAGATTCAGGACTGTGGAATGTCAAACATGTTGATGAAGAGTATGACCCGGAGTTCCTGGATATTATGGAGAACCGGGTAGAATAATGAGAGAAAATATGGGTTGATATGTATCCAGAAGCTTAAACCCAGGGGGCTTACGCTTCTGTGACGTTGACTGCTTTTGGTCCACGGTCGCCTTCTTCTTGTTCGAATTCGACTTCAGTTCCTTCTTCTACGTGTAGATCGTCGTCCATTTCTTCCTTGTGGAAGAATACGTCGTCGTCCATTTCGTCTGTCTCGATGAAACCGTAGTTCTTCCTGTCATGGAAGAATTTTACTGTACCTTTCAAAATTAAACACCTCCTTTGATAGCAACCGATAGAACCCAAGCTTTAAAAGGTAGATAAGGATTTTTTCTTGTCTCAACAGGGTTCTTGCGCTAGATGTAAGAACATCGCATCCTATACACGGTTATGGTCGAAACCCGTACCGCAAATAGTGAAGAACTCGAGAAATTGCTGGAGTTCGAGAAGAAGTACACGGAGAGAGATGATTCACTTGAAGAGTTCAGGGAGAAATACGAGAAGTGGCCGGAGCTTTTTGTCGTATGCAGAGATAGTAAAGAACTGATAGGAGAGGCATCCGGAACCGTGAGAGACGGTGAAGTTATACTTGAATCCATCGCGGTCAGAGAGGATTACCGGGGAGAAGGATTTGGAAAAAGCATACTGGAGTTCTTTGAAAAACAGGCACGGAATTACTCGGACAGAGTTAGTGTGGCGACAGCGGATAATGTGGAAGAGTTTTACAGGCGCTGCGGTTACCGACCCGAGAAGATACTTCTGCAGGTGAACAGGAGTGATTTGCCTGAAAACTACAGGAAGGAGGAAAGATTAGTCGATGAACGCGATATCGGCTCTGAGATAAAGTTCCTGTACGTAGAGTTCGATAACTACAGCGCAGGAACCAGAAACGAGCTGAAAGAAAATTTCAACGCCTTCGAAGCGAACACAATCTACGAGAAAGAGTTGTCTTGAATGACAAAGACCGCTTACCTGACAATCGATGACGCGCCCTCGCCTGTATTCGAGGACAAGCTAGAGCTTCTTATCTCCAATGATGTCCCTGCAGTGTTCTTCTGCGAGGGGCACTACCTTGAGGAACGACCAGAGATTGTTGTCAAGGCGATAAGAGAGGGATTCATCATCGGGAACCACGCCTACAGCCACCCTAAGTTCTCAGATATCAGTCTGGAGAAGGCGGAGGAAGAGATCAGGAGGACTGACGAACTCATTGATAAGCTCTATGAGAGAGCAGGAGTGGATAGACCAGGAAAGTTCTTCCGGTTCCCGTTCGGTAACAGGGGCGGTGAGAAAGAAGAAGAGCTGCAGAGTTTTCTAAGAGAGCAGGGGTACAGCAAGCCTGGCTTCCCGGGAATCACGTATGGATGGTACGATGAAAAATGCAGAGACAAAGTTGACTGGTTCTGGACATTCGATGTCAAGGAGTACGAAATCGACAGCAGGGAAGAAGTACTGGAACGGATGGATGAGGACGAACCGGGAAACATGAAGGGTCTTAACACAGATTCAGCAGACATAATCCTTATCCACGATCACAAGGAGACTCATGAAGTGTTCAAATCCGCTATCCGGAGGCTTATGGAGAAAGTAGAGTTTAGAAAACCCGTCTGACCTCTCTGTCCCGATTTAAAAGTTATAACTCTGGCTGAACTAACTTACTGTATGTTCCCCGGAGAAATGTTTGCTTTAGGCACTTTTGCATTGATAACCCTGTTAGGTGTGCTAGCATCAATCGCCGCGCTGGCAGTAATAGTCTACGCGTTCTATGATCTTCTTGTGAAAAGAGAAAGTATGAGCGTGGAAGAAAAGCTTCTCTGGGCGGTCGTGATACTTGTTTTCAACTTCGTGGGCGCGCTCGTCTACCTCGTTGCGGTATGGGGAGGTTATACAGGTCTACTTGATGACCGCAAACTTTCGGAGCTGGAACGACTCGCTGAGCTAAGAGATAAAGATGCGATTACCGAGGAAGAGTACCAGGAGTTGAAAGAGGACTTACTGGAGGATATGAGACGCCAGGGCTAGTATTTATGCTCAAGATAGTAAGCGGATAGTACAAGGATTGACCCTGAGAAAGTAAGGAATATCGCGACCACGTCCAGGATAAAGAGCTGGGCTCGGAAGGGTTGAACTAGGGAGATACTGTTGGCGAGGACTACCACGTTTGAAGATCCCAGTGTGTAGTGTGCAGCGGTATCGACTATATTATATGGTAGAAGAGACTTCAGCGCGAACAGCAGGAAACCTGAGATGATGTTGGCGCTACCCACTCTCTTGAATACCTCGAGAACATTCCGGGACCGGTATGAAATTATCAGTGCCGAGATAGCAGCAAGAGCCACTGCGCCCGGCATAAGAGTAACAGAGGCTTGATGCTTAGAAGCGATATTTGAGTCTGCATAAGCTCTCTCCGCGACATCAACCAGTACTTCCTCCCTGTCAACGTCCTTCTGATCCGCGACGTAACCTATAACAGAATCCATTCCGCCAGCTAGTGTGTCACAGGGAACTTCAACTGAGGATATAACACGTGATACATCACACGTATCCCCGTACCAGCTGCGGTCTCCGTAGGCGATAGTGTCCCCGGAATCATGGGTTGTGTTAACCATAGAGACGTAGGCTTCCTGCGAGGTCATAGAAGAGTAAAAATTGAGTCCAAGGAAAGCTGTCAGTGAGAATGACAGAATAGCAACTCCTAGAAAGATGGAGGACAGCCTCAAGATTGTATCCGTCTCTCTTTCTATGTTATCGAATACCTCTCTAATTTTACCCGGCAGTATTCCAGAAACTCTCTTTAAAGCCTGTGAAACATATCCTGACGCTTTAACCAAGGACTTCACAGATATACGCCATATCTTAATCGCAGCCGTAGTTATATGACCGAAAGCAGAAACTGTATGAGAAATAACGGCAATAAACGCCAGTCCAATGCTCTTGTAGAGTCTTTCCTTTAACTCCTCCATATCCGTGTCCATAGAACTCTCCTTCTCGTCATCGCCAACGTTTACTACCCTGTTCATCTACGCTTCCACGTAAGTAATACGGTTATCCCGGTGTATAAAGCTTTAACCGGTGATTTCTCAACAGGATTATGTGTGCTTGACCACATATTTATTCGTTTTTAATCTTGATTCAATAGTTATGGACGATTCCGAAGAAGTAAGGGAGTTAATTTGCAGTCTCAATAAAAGTAATGACTGGCGATATAACCAATGTGTGGGAGAAGAACCTTTCTACGACCAGGTCGATGAGTGGGTGGAACAGTACCAGGAGGAGAACACCCCGGAAATATACCTTATACTAAACGGAGATTTCGGATTCATGGCTCCTACCCTGAGAGTAAGGTTCGATGGGAACGAAGATGACTGGTGTGCTTCGCTGGATATGCCTGTAACTGGACGTGAGGGAGAACAGGCTAATCTTGAAGAAGCCAGGGATCACGCCTACAGTGAAATAGAGCCCACGTACTTCGGACCCCATGGAACCGGCATACCTTTTACCGCATCTGGAGAAATAGGCGAGACTACATCGGATATGGACTCGATACTGGACGAGGCTAGTGAACTGGGTTACAAGCTGGTAGAAACGTATTCACCACCATTGTAGGAAGGTAAAAAAGTACCAGATTTACGGTACCTAGGTCCTGACCTTTTCCAGGTCAAGCTGGTCCTTGTCCATCCTTTCAATCTTTGTATCATCCTTTGACTGCTTCTTCTTTTTCTTTATCTGCCGCCATTTCCGGTGGTCATCACTTTCAAGCAGGGTGATTGCCTCTCCTTCTTCTCCCTGTCTACCCGCTCTACCAATTCTGTGGGTGTAAGTGTCGAATGTGTCGGGAACATCGTAATTGAAAACATGGGAGACGTTGTCAACGTGGAGACCTCTAGCCGCGACATCTGTAGCGACTATCACCTTTATCTCTCCGTTCTCAAACCTTTCCATCATCTCTTCACGCTTGTGCTGGGACATGTCACCGTTAAGCTCCTGTGCATCAACACCGTTCTTCCGGAGCTTGTCCGCGAGCCACCTGGTGGTAGCCTTGGTCCGGCAGAACACGAGTGAAAGGTCGCGCTCCCTGTCCTTGAGTAAAGTATAGAGTGTTGATAGCTTCTTATCCCTCTTGGTATCGATATATTTCTCGCTCAGGTTGCGGGTGTGTTTCTTTCTCTCGACCCGGATGATACCCGGGGTCATGTTATACTTCTTGCATAGCTCCTTCAGGTCGCGGGGTATGGTCGCGCCGAACAACAGGTTCTGTCTCTTGTCTGGTAGAAAGTCGATGATAGCCTCCAGTTCATCCTGGAAACCCATGTCCAGCATCCTGTCCGCCTCATCAAGCGCAAAATACTCGATTCCAGACACATCAAGCTTTCTCTGCTTCAGGAGGTCAAGCACACGCCCCGGCGTACCGACCACGATGTTCGCCGTCTTCGCACCCTGTACCTGCGGACCGTACGAGACCCCGCCGTAGATAGTAACTGTCTCAACATTGTCGCCTGATGCAAGGTCTATCTCCTCCGATATCTGCTTCGCAAGCTCTCTGGTCGGCGAGAGAATCAATGCCTGCGTTTCGTCGCCGGAGACTTCTTCGATAACCGGTAGCGAGAACGCTAGCGTCTTACCTGAGCCGGTCTCCGACTCCACCAGGACATCGTATCCCTCGAATATCTTGGGAATTGACCGCTCCTGGACCTCCGTTGGTTCTGTTATACCCTGCTTTTCAAGCCTGGAAACTGTATCTTTAGAAATTCCGATTTCTTCAAAACTCATCTGTACAAACAAATCCTCTTTTATACTGTATGATTAGACCGTTACTTTTATAGGCTAGTCGCATGCCGACGCTACATTTCGGAGCGGTACAGTCTTGCTTTTAACCCCTGGCAGACATTATCCGCCTGTTGGAGATGACTTCCTACAGGTACGTGTGCCGGCTCTGCGGAGAGGTCATAGAAGCCGACAGCGAGAAGGGAATCATACGTGTAGCCCAGATGCACTACGCGAACCAGCACGGGTTACAGCATGAGACCGACGTGGAACCGGCAGGTATAGAGGTGGATGAACAGGCTATAAAGGAACGGATAGAAGAAATCGACTAGTAACCCCCTTAATCCTTGAAGTAGCGGTAGGCGACAGGACCCTTCTCTGACAGCCTTTCCAGCGGGTCTCTATCAAGCGTGCAGTTGTTTTCGACCCAGTCAGCCATTCTTTCCTCAAGCTCTTCTACTCTACCAGTTTCTTCCGCAGAAACATCATTCTGATCGTACCGGTCACTGTCAAGGTTAAACAGCTGTTCTCCGGGTATATCTCTCGCGCCCGGATGCAGAGTTTTGACCAGTTTCCAGCCATCGCTGGTTATAATCGCGCGCTGGACAGTGTAGAGCCCGTGGTCAACCACCACAAAATCACGCCATTCCCGAGCCTTATCTTCTACCAGTGGCTTAAGAGAGCTTCCCTGCCACTTATCCGGCTTCTCCAGTCCGGCGTAATCGGCAAGGGTAGGTGCGATATCTATATTCGTCACCAGCTCATCTTTTCTCTCATCATCCACCTCTTCTAGAGGCTTCACTATCATCGGTATCCTCTGTGTACCCTCGTAGACACTCCAGTGCTCCCGATAGACACCGTTCTCCCCGAACTCTTCACCGTGGTCGCCTACAAGAACGATAACTGTCTCATCGTAGATACCCTGCTGTTTCAGCTTCTCTACCAGCCGTCCGACCTGTCTGTCAGCATATCTTATCTCCGCATCATACCCTGCGATTATCCTCTCCACATCCCCCGAGCTCTCTATATCCAGTACGTGAGGAGAGTTCCAGCCGTCTCCGAACTCAAGCTCTTCCGCATCCAGGTAGCTCGGAAGCCCATCAATAAACCTCTCTATCTCCTCATCACTGCGTTTACAGGGGATGTGAGGATCCCAGAACTGCACGTAGAGAAAGAAATCCTCCTGCTGTCGCTCCAGGAAATCAACGGCTAAATCAGCTACCTCTTCACCCCGTACAGTCCCATGAGTCTCCATCTCACCCTCCGGCTCCTGGGGCTGGTAGAACTCGTGCCACTCCTGGTTTATCCACGAAGCAGGGTGCCTCGGTTCAGAACTGACTGCGGCGGTCTTTACACGGTTCTCGAAGAACAGTTCTGGAAGAGTCATCCAGTCCCTCATGTCGCCGTCCCAGTCTTTCAACTCTTCCGGGGGCATAACCTTCGGCGACTCCAGTCTTTCCGCTTCAGGACCATGGGAAACGACTCCGTGGCTCACAGAATACCGTCCAGAGATGAAGGAGGCGCGGGACGGTAGCGAGGGAGAACTCGCCGCGTAAGCGTTCTCAAAGACTACCGCGTCCTCCGCGAGCGAGTCGATGTTTGGTGTGGTCTCTTTCTCATAGCCATAGCATCCTACGTGGTCGGGGCGGAGAGAATCTATATCGATTACCAGGACATTCATGTTCTGAAAGGTGAAGGGGAATCTTAATTTTCTATCGGACAATAAAGGTTCGGTTATATCCGAACATCTACATCTCTTTATTTAAGCTGTAATCTTCCTTCTTAGGGATATGAGAAAACTTATCTACATCGCATCCGTCCTGATGCTGGTAGGTCTCTCCACCGCAGTAGTCGGAGGACCGGAACCGGGAGAAGATGAGGCGGCTATCACTGGAGTGCAGGAACAGGGCTGGCAGGCTTCACTTGAACTTGTCAACGCTACCTGTATGAGCAACGAGGAAGAAGGAGTGGATGACTACGGGGTATACACTACAGAACCTGATGATGAAGAAATAATGGGAGTCCACTTCACTGGTTTCATCCAGACACCAAACCCGTGCTACACAGTTGACCACGAAGTGACTGACGAAGGATACGGCGTCTACACGATGAACGTAGTGACCGAGAGCGACCTTGAAGAAGGAGAAGTATGTATGCAGTGTGTAGGAATTATCGAGTACCAGGCCAGCTTCGAGACAGATGAAGGGTTCCAGCTCCACGTCGAACACGACGGTGAAAGAGTTGAAACCATTGAGCACGAGTACGACGGATCAAACGGTGAAGACAACGGCGACGAAACACAGGGAGTCTTCAGCTCATTCTTCAACTGGCTCAGAAACCTCTTCTAAACCTCTTTTTCTTTCTATTTTTCCTACTGGTTAGACGACACTATTTCGATTACATCCCGGTGCTCAAGTTCCTGCGAAGCACCTATCTGCCGGTTGTCGCGGCAATCGATAGCGTGCAGAAAACCCTCTCCGATGTCGGAGTGAATCTCGTAGGCGAAGTCTTCGGCAGTCGCGCCTTCAGGAACCAGGAAGCAGTCAGGCAGTATGTTGCCGTGCTCGTCACCTAAACCGTCAGCGCCGCCAGGGAAGACAGCGATGACACCTAGCTCGTCAAACAGCGCTTTCTCGAGAGCTTCCTGTACCCCTGTCCCGCCATAATCCTGCATGAACTCCCGGATCTCCTCCAGACCTTCTTCCTGCTCACTGGAGACCTCACCTGTTATCTCAAAATCCTCGTCACCCGGCGTGTAATCGATCACACCCTGCTCCGACGCGTTCTTCAAGGCTTTCTCGGCGTGGGCGCTACTGGTAACTATAGCTAAATCCTCGTACTCCGGGTCGCTGGTTATCTCCTCGTAGTTCTCCCGCGCCTCTTCCGTATCCATCTTGTTCGCGGCGATTATCATCGGCTTGGTCGCCTTCCTTATGGCACGAGCAAGATCCTTCCTGTCATCCTCGTCCCATGTATCCGGGTCGAGTTCAAGGTCTTCTCTAAGTATCAGCTGTTTTATCTCGTTCTTGTTAGTCTTGAACGCAGACATCTGCTCCGCGAGTTCTTCCTCTAGTTTTACGTCCGGCTGCCTCTGTTTCCCTTCAAAGCGCTCGATACCTTTCTCCAGTATCTCCAGGTACCACATGTCCAGCTCCTCCTCCAGGAAATCGATGTCTTCACGCGGGTCGTGCCCCTCTGTAGGCTCACCTTCGATATCCGTCTTACCGGAAAAGTCTACTATGTGTACCAGTACATCCGCCTCGTTGAGATCTGTCAGGAACTTGTTACCCAGCCCTTTACCCTCGTGCGCACCAGGAATCAGTCCTGCAACATCCACGAGCTTGACGGGAACAAAACGCTTACCGTCCTCACAGAAACCGAAGTTCGGGTCACACTTCTCATCAAAATCAGGTGCGGCACATCTCACACGGACATACGCCTCGCCCACTGAGGGATCAATAGTGGTGAAAGGGTACGCACCCTCCTCTATATCATTCATCGTTGCAGCGTTGAAGAACGTTGACTTCCCGACCGAGGGTTTACCGACAAGACCGATTTTGTATGGCATATTAACCTTTCATCTGGGAAGACTTTTTACCTGTCACTGATATCAAAATCGTCGTGGATGAATTATGAATTCAATAAATTCCGATAACCCTGTCGATGAAGTGAAAAACCAGTGGGATGAGGCAAAGAGTTATCTTCTCACCGCAGAAAGCCTCATTGAGCACTTACGGGGAGAAAATGGTTCTATAGACTCGAGTCTTGATGGGAGATGGAGAAATATAGTATCAAGAACTGAAGAACTGGAAAATAAAGACATACACGTGACCCTGGAATTTCTTGGCGCTGAGTGGCGTGAGATTGAGGAGATTATTGCTATTCTTATAGGTTCTGATCTTGTGGCCAGAAAAGCATATCAAGAACTAGAACGTTTGAAGAACAACCATAAGCCCTGGCTAGAGAACAGAATAAAGGAACTAGAGAGATACGAGAGGATCGCTGGTTCAATCTCTGAGAAATCAGAAGAAGAACTGAGGAAAATCGATAACTGGATCGAGAGCAGTTACAGGGAAGTAGAAAGCATAAGAACAGATTCAGTATCTGCAGATGTGGACGGACTGGAAGACTTTCTATCAGATATGCATGAAAGTATACAGAGCTTTCTCAGTACCGGTGAAGTTCCAAATCCTGAGATAAGAGAAGAGATGAAAAGGTTAGTGCACGACCAAATCCAGGAAATACATGAGAGAGGGCTCGATGAAAGAGAAGACGGTCAGGATACAGCATACGAAAGATTCTGAAACAAAATCCTATTCTTAAAACTTTCGAATTCTGAGTTATGAACTATGCGCAGACTTAAACTCCCGGGAAGAGACGTTTCCAGGCCGAGACTGGATGATAAGGACGTGGAGCTGATACAGGAAGTAGGTATAGACGGTATCAGGGAGCAGGCACGGAGAATGGTGGAGAAGAAGCTGAGGAGACAGCCGGAGAACGATGGGAAGCAGACTCCTCTAGGCGGTAACCCTGTCTACAAGGCGATGCACGCCTGCAACGCCGCGTCCAGGAAAGATCTGAACAGGTCACACCGGGTGCCAGAGGGCAAGGAACTCACCGACAGCCAGGTCGAGTCAGTTGTCAACCTCGTTACCAGATGGATCGCCCGCGAGTACAACTTCTACATGGAGGAGAAAAAACAGCAGCAGAGAGGTCTAGGAGAGTTCAGCTAGAGGAAGCTCTCTGACTCCAGGTGCTCAACTACTCCATCTTCATCCAGCTGTTCTTCTTCTCCTGTGTCCATGTGCTTCATAGTGACCTCTCCGTTCTCTAGGTCTCGCTCGCCCACGATTAAAACGCGTTCGGCATTTATAGAGTCCGCGTAGTCCAGCTGACCTCCGAAACCTCTTCCTGAGAGATCGGTCTCGACGACTAGGCCTTCCTCCCTCAACTCCTTCGCATACTCAAGGGCGCGGTCTCGCACTGACTCGGATACGCTCAGCACGTAGACATCGGTCTCGACCTCCTTCAGAGGCCACCGGTCCTCCTTCTTGAGGAGCTCCACAGTTGTAGAGTATCCGAACGCGAACCCAACAGCAGGTACCTCGCGTGAACCGAACATTCCGACAAGCTCATCGTAACGCCCGCCTCCGAACAGAGCGCGGAGTTCTCCCTCCGCATCAAACGCCTCGAAGACCAGACCCGTATAGTATGCGAGACCTCTCGCTATCGATAGGTCGAGCATGCAAACATCTGCAACACCGTAAGCTTCCAGCGCTTCCGCCAGGCTCACCATCCTCTCAACGGATTCCCGGGCTTCTTCAGGAGCTTTCTCCTTAACCTCGTCTATAGTATCCGCTATAGGACCAGATATAGAGGTCAGTTCATCGACTTTTTCCGCCTGGTCGGAGGTAAGGTCTCGTTCCTCAAGCTCGTCGAGGAACTCTTCGCGGGTCATCTTTTCCTTGTCGTCGATTACCTCTCTCATGACTTCCTCCGTGTTCTCGACTCCCTGGGATTCAAGCATGGATTCAAGCAGCTTTCGGTCGTTGATAAGGAACTCTACGCGGTCCTCGATACCAAGTTTCTGGTATATCGTCGCTGCGGCGGCTATGACTTCGGCGTCAGCTTCGACACTTTCGATGCCGAATATGTCGAAGTCGCCCTGGAAAAACTCTCTGTCACGACCTTTCTGGACGTTCTCGTATCTCCACCTTTTCGAGGTGTCGTACCACTTTATCGGCGTCTTCAGGTCCTTCCTCTGCTGGACTAAACGTGCACGTGTAGGAGTTTGCTCGGGTATAAGCGATACCTCTCTCCCGCCCTTGTCCTCGAAGTTGTACATCTGCTCCATCAGTTCCTCACCCGACTTGACTCGGTACAGGTCCGCCTTTTCTACATTTGGTGTGTCTATCTGCCTGAACCCGAACTCTTCAGCTGTCTCGTCCACTACTTCTATCAGTTTTTTCCAGCTCGCCCAATCGTCCGGGTACCTGTCATAGAATCCTTTAAGCGAAGTTATCTCAGTCATTTTATCGTTCTCCTATCAGGTTTTTTCCTGCGAGGTTTTAAAGCGGTTTTGAAGCTATTCATTCTCCATCACCTCGAATCTTCCGAGCCGACTGTTGAAACCAGGAAGAGCTTCGTATTCGAGCCCAGCATCTTCGGCAGTTTTACCTGAGACGAACATATAGACTCCGGCTACTTCCTCTGATGTATTAGCCAGAATCTCTTCTTCGTCCCATGTATCTATCCCGTTGCCACCTGTATAATCCTCGAAACGGAGATACTTGGGAATTTTATCCCAGTATTTATCAACTGCTGCTATCCCCAGGTTGGGAAAGTTTTCCGGCATAAGAACTGCTTCCGGCTCAGCGTCAAGATCGGTGTTCATGACTCCCCACTTGACTTCTTTGCCGTAAAAATCCTCGAGCAGATAGTTCTCTTCTTCGGCTATCTCCTTTGCCAGATCCTCAAAGGATTTTTCGCAAATTCTGTTTACTGAACAGTCTTCTTCTACTATCTGGTCTAACCCCTGATAGAAACGATCGAAATCCTTCTCTAGAGGATTCTCCTCATATGAGGTGATTAGTTTTCCGTCAAGCTGAATCTGTGTGAATATCGGTCTTGGAAACGGACTTCCTGTATCTCTAAATTCTACACAATCAAGCTCTGCAACCGCTTCGGCAACCCAGTTGATATCTGCTCCTCTCCTAGCAAAATTCTTACCTCCGCCATTCAAAACATCGAGCAGAAAGTCTACATCATAGCCAGGAGGAAGTTCTTCTCTTAGAGCCATACCCGCATTTCTACCTTTCTCTGGGACACCGATGAACATACTCACCTGTCACTGATGGTCACCTCGACTACTCCGTCTTCGTAAGAGAAGCTCTTCACTGAGTCAAGCGAGTTGATGAACTCAAGCGCTTCCCGGTAACTGCCGAC
Source organism: Candidatus Nanohalarchaeota archaeon (assembly GCA_022729235.1). Taxonomy (GTDB): domain Archaea; phylum Nanohalarchaeota; class Nanosalinia; order Nanosalinales; family Nanosalinaceae; genus JALDAJ01. The sequence goes on along the minus strand of JALDAJ010000001.1, from coordinate 884,712 downwards.
TTCTTCCACGACTACCTGCGTGGAGCTGAGCGAGAGAGAAATCTCATCGCCTTTCCCGAGGTTCAATCGTTTCCTAATCCTCGACGGTACAGTGATGCGTCCTTTCGAGTCAAGCGTTGCCGAGAACGTGAACGCATTCACCCTCAGTTGAAGGTGAACTCAAGAAGCGACTTGAGGAGCTTCGTTTCTGGCTTCCCTTTTTCGAGAAGCCTTGAGAAGAATCAGAGCTAGAGTTAGAACTGTTTAGAGAGATTTTACCTGGTTGCAAATCTGTTTCCGAAGTGAAAGTATCCACCCTGCATTGTAATCACGTTATCCGTCGATAGGCAATAGACTCTTTTAAATCTGCGTGGTACGGATGTGGGATTAAGATGGAAGACCTCTTCAACATGCATCTGGTATCCAGAAACCCTTCTGGGGAAACATTCATAGATAGAGATGTAGCTCTAGACCCAACGGACGAGTTCCGCGCCGACTATATCTGGATGCAATCCAGTCTTTACAGACCGTCTGGTTTAACCTCTGGCAAGTGGGTTATCAAGATAGACGAATCGGACATAGATAGAGAGTACGAAAAAGTGTTGGACTGGGTAGTAGAGCAGAACATGCTTTCAGGCGCCAAGTGTTCTACATCCAAATCTTCAAGCAGCCGGGATACCTATGTTGTATGCGTCTACAACGACGACTTCCACGACACTGATAACGTCCGCGAGACAGGACGATTTCTGGACGCGGGACTAGAGTTTGAAGAGATGGGATACAAACCTGATATCTTCACAAAGTGGGGCGTGTACCCAGATAACCTCGACCATTTCGACATGGACAGTGAGTATCTTTACACCTTGGACGGCTCAGGACAACTCGAACTGGCGCCCTAGAGCCTTAAATTCGGGGCAGTACAGAAGGATACAAAAAGACGTATGTATTACTCTGTAATATGGCGTTTCTATGCGTCGATATAGGCGGCACTAATACGTTGATAGGCGTTGGTAACGGCGACTTCGAGATAGTTAAAGAGGTGAAAAGCCAGGAATTCCTTGAAGACATGGGAGCCTGCCTGGAAAAGACGCTTTCAAATGGCAAGATAAATGATATTGACCGTGTTGCTGTCGCGGCTGCCGGACCTCTTGACCGGGATAGGGGAGTGTTCTACCCGCCGAATATCGATCTGGAGGAGGTGCAGATCAAGCGACCACTGGAAGCGTTTGGGGATGTCCGGATTGTAAATGACTGTACCGCCGCAGTTCTGGGAGAATACTATTATGGCGATCACAGTGTCGATAATCTTCTCTACGTCACAATCTCCAGCGGTATCGGTGCCGGCCTCATAGTCGATGGGAACCTTGTTGAGGGTTGGAACGGTAACTTCGGAGAGGTCGGGCACATGCAGGTCGGCGAGGACAGCAGGGACTGCGGGTGTGGAGGGGAGGACCACTGGGAGGCTTACTGCTCAGGGAACAGTCTTCCAAGAACCGCGGAAAAAACTACGGGAGAAGACTTCAGGGACGCAAGACAGGTTTTTGAAAAAGCAGGTAACGGCGATAAAGCGGCGGAAAAAACGCTTGAGAGGATGAATGAAATCAATGCGAAAGCGTTCGCTAACCTGGTCAACCTGTACAACCCAGAGAAAATCGTCCTCGGTGGCGCGGTCGCACTAAACCATCCCGAAGAAGTGATCGAACCTATTTTACCAGGTATAAAGGAACAGATAGCTAATGAGGCTCCTGAAGTCGAGAAATGTACGCTTGAAGAAGAGGCTGTACTTCACGGACTGAGAGCGGCGTGTAATGGTAAACCTGACAGCGGCTGTGGCTGTTGTTAGATAAGTAACTTTAAGCGGCGTGACGTATAGTTTTTTTGATGGGAGACTTCCATGAGCACGTTTTGTTCGGTTTCCTGCTGGCTGCTGTAACAGTTTATGTCCTGGGTGAGGTAGATATCACGAGCAGTGAAGCTGTTATCTCGGTCATACTTGTTTTCATAGGTTCTGTCCTGCCTGACATCGATAACAAGAACGCTTACGTCCACCGCTCGGTGAAGGCGATGACAAGTATATCTGCTGGCCTGTTCTTATTGCTCTTTATCCCTGCGGATATCGTGTACCGTTTCGCTGCATCCATACTGGCTCTTGTAGCAGTCTATCTTCTCCTGGACGCGGTGAAGATAAAGCACCGCGGTATAACCCATACCCTCAGTTTCTGCGTGACCCTGTCAAGTCTGGTAGTTGTCATCGGGGTCTACCTTCTCGGTTCTGCAGTCCCGGGTACAGCCCTGGGTCTGGGATTAATCTCTCACCTGTTACTTGACCAGGAGTTCAGGCTCTAGTCCTTTACTTCCGCAACGTCTCCAAGAGTAGCTTTCCTGCTGTCCGAACTCGGTGCGTCGTGGTCATGAACCGTGGGCGTTGTGTAGAGATCAATTCCTAACCTATCCTCGATCTTCTTCGCAAGTGAGTTATCCGGCTTAAGATCTTCTTTTTCAAGCTTGCTGAGGAGCGAGACTTTTTCATTTAATTCATCAGCGAGTTCCTTGATGGATATCCCCTCTTCTTCACGCGCCTCCTTAATCCGGGACCCGTAATCGTTCACCAGGACCTTTTCAGACCTTGGTCTGGCAGACCTGCTTCTTGTCTTCTTTTTTCTCTTCTTCGAAGTCCCTACTTCCTCGCCCATATCCGAGCACGAGTCGCAGACCTTGAGCGTTGCTCCCTCGATTTTAACCTTTTTTAGAGAATCCGCGTCCTGTCCACATAGTTTACAAGATGCCATTTGAAGTCACAGAGCAAGTCCGAGATAGTTGGTGTTGTTTCTCACTTTAACACGTTAGAAACATTGATGTTGAAAAGTTTAATACCTTTGCCAGTCACCGTCCTATCCGCCTCATAACCAGACCATATATGAGGGCAAGGGCGGAGACAGTGATGAAGAACAGACCGAAGGCAAGAACCGCGGTTGAAGGATCAAGTAAAAACTCCTGACCTCCTGCAGGAGCAGTTTCTGCAGTCTCAGCCATGACACCAGGAGAATCCTCCTGGAGGTACGCCCTGTCTTCAACAGTCCCTGATGTATAGTCAACAACCTGACTCCCTACAAGAGCAACCCCGGCGAAGGCAGACACGAAAGATGAGGCGAGGCTGAACTTGACTCTTTTCTCCTTTCCCCGTACTATGTCCTCCGCCTTCCCAGTAGGTCTGTAAATCACCCTCCTGCGTCCTTCCTCCTTATCCTTCTCCACGAGATCTGCGTCTACGAGCGTGTCAAGATGGGAGGAAACAGTTGACTTGCTCCGGTCCAGGTTCTCACTCAGCGCGGTCGGGGTAGACTCCTGCTCGAGGACCTGGTTAAGTATCCTTATCCTGGTAGGAGAAGAAAGTGCCTTGACAGTTTTGAAATCAAGCTCCATGGCTAAAAATGATGGAAAGTACTTTTTATTTTAACAAGTCCGGTTCGGTTCAAACCGAACAAAAAAGCGCTATATAAAGAAAACCTTTATTAATGGCTGATAACGGCTATTATCCCCTTTTTAAGGTTTATTTTTCATCGACTTGAAATAACAAAACCGGTAGTAGAGACCGAGACTAGGTTGTTTAAAGCCCGGAAACCCCCTCCCTATAAAAAAGAAGCCACACAATAGCTAATTGGTGAATCAACCATGGTAGACGTTCTAAAGAAATCAGGCGTCCGTGACGCCGCATCTGGCGTAAACGTCGGAAGCGACTTCTACGACGCTCTAGACGATGAAGTCAAAAGACTCATCAACAGAGCCGTAGAAAGAGCAGAAGACAACGGACGCAGAACCTGCAAGGCAAGAGACGTTTAAAACGTCTCGAAGCCTTCATCTTTACTCTTTTTCTTCTCTTATTTTTGGAATTGTACTGACTTTCCACGACACCTGTATCGCTGTAACTGCCAAAAAGAGCAATTGGAAATCCTGACCAGAAACATGAAACATTTTGAGGAAGATTTACTAAAGCTCTTCCTGTCTTCTCTTCAGTTCTTTGAAGTGAGCCTCTACCTTTTCGAGTGCCTCTCTCAGTTGTTCGACTGTTTCCATGTTCTCGATAGGCAGTCTTCCTAGACCGCCGTTGTTGACTTCAATCACCACTTTTCCATTGTTTGTCTCAATCGAGTAATTCAGGAGGTCATAGGGTCCTTCAGAGAAACTGTGAAGTGTATCGCTCATAGGGAATGATTTCTCAGACCAAGTTTTATTGGTTCCGGACAAGCTCCCTGACCTCTCCCAGAACATTCTCCACGTCCTCTCTACTCTGAGCCTCAACTGCTACCCGTATAACAGGTGAGCGGGAGGACGGTCGGGCAAGAACAGTTGCACCTTCCTTCCTGAACTTCACACCGTCCAGGTCGGAAATCATCTCATGTTCCTCTCTGACCTCATTCTCTATATCCTGCATGACATCCTCTTTGACCTTATTGTCCTCAACCTCCAGACTGGTACGTCCTGTAGAGCGATTTGGAACTTCTTCGAGAAGATTCTCCAGGTCTGCCGCGGAGAGTAAAAGCCCAGTAAGTGTGCCAGAGTTGTATGGGACGAAACCGGGAAAACAGTAATGGTTGTTTGGCTCTCCAGCAAGTACCGCATCCTCTTCAAGAGCTTTATCCGCGACAAACGGATCTCCTACCCGGGTATAGTATACTTCTCCATCCTTACCCTGCACAACTTCTTCAAGCAAGGTAGAGGTATCTACTGAGGCTACAACTTTTTCAGGAGTCATCAGTCCCGCGAGAACCGCGAAAAGCTGGTCTCCTGTTAACCACTCTTCACCATAGTAGACCGCGACCCTGTCCGCGTCCATATCGGTTGCGAGCGCGATATCAGCGTTCTCCTCTTCAACACGCTCCGCTACGTACTCCAGTTCTCCCGGCTCCGGGTTCGGAGGATCAACGTAGGGTTCATCCGCGTCTTTCTCCGCGGCAATATCTACGACTTCAGCGCCGAGTTCTTCGAGAAGTTCCGGCAGAAAACCGTTTGCAGCACCTCCTAGCGTATCAACCACGACCTTCCTGTCAATGGAGTCAAAGTACTGGTGGAAAAATTGTTTTACTTCCTCGAAGTATCTTTCATAGGACTCTCCCGATACATCTTCAACCTTTCCCGTTCCGCTCTTGAAGTCTCTTTCCCGGAACAAATCCTGGACCTCGTAAAGATCCGGGTTCAGGAAGCCGTTGCCTTCTGGGTACATGAACTTGAAGCCGTTGGTGTCAAGAGGTAAGTGGGACGAGGTTATCTGGACTGATACAGACTTATTTTCCCGTCCCGCTAATGCTACGTAGTCGGTCGGTCCTGTACCAGCGTCCAGAACATCAACGCCCGCACCCCTTAAACCCTCAACGAACGCCTTTTTAAGAGGTAAAGAGCTTTTCTTGCTGTCTCTTCCAACAACTACTTTACTCGAGTACTCTTGCCTTGAGAAGGTTCCGATGGCTCTACCCAGTAGTTCTGCAAATTCTTCATCGATTTCACCAGGGTAGTTCCCGCGGATGTCGTACCGTTTAAACACTTTTTCTGGCTTCAAGCTCTCTCACCTTCTCAACTATATCTCTAACACTGTGCCTTCTCATATCGAATCTGAAACCGGGTACATCAGCTCTTTCATGTTCGAAATCGGCATCATCTACCAGGAAGTCGATATCAATCCTGTCCTTTGGTCCGTCCTTTATGACAACCACTGCATCGAATAGCTCGCATACCCCTGAGTTAGTGATTTTCCTGCCCTGGAACGCCGGGTCTCCACGGCTTACAAGTACAAGTTCATGACCTGGTCTGAGCTCCCTGAGTTCTGAAGCATCATCCCTGATAAACCTGTCAGCGTTCCCGAGCGCGTCCATTATCTCTTCTTTTTCTATACCAAGGCTTTCCGCATGTCTACCAGGATTGTAAACACCTTCTTCAGGATATGCTCCTATGAATCCCGGGATTTTTTGTTCCAGGAACTCCTTGAATTCTTCTGTCTTGAAAAGTACGCGGTCAAAGTCAATACCTATCTTCATCGTTTTTCTGCCCCGGGAATAATATTCTTCTTAACCACTGTTCCCGGCGCCACCGTTGTTTCGTAACCGATTATCCTGCCAGGATTGATAGAGCAGTTTACACCGATTTTAGCCCCCGGACCTATAACCGCCCCCAGTTTCTCTCTACCCGTTTCCATAAGGCTGTCCTTGACCTCCATCATGACCTCCTTATTATCGTGGCGGATATTAGCTGTTATCGTGCCTCCCCCGATGTTGGTATTTCTGCCTACGTAGCTGTCTCCAATATAGTTCAGGTGCGGTAGTGAGGAGTCCTCCATCACCACCGAATTCTTTACCTCAGAGCCGTTACCGACATTAACATTGTTGTGAAGTACTGTTCCTTGCCGGATATGCGCGTTTGGACCGATCTCAGCCCCTGTTTTTATGATGGCAGGTCCGTCTATAACCGTGTTTTCTTGGATAACGGCGTTTTCTTCTATTACTACTTCACCATTTACCGAGGCAGACCTATCTACCTCGCCTTCAATCCTGCCCTCCAGCCTATCCATCAGTTGCTCGTTTGCTTCGATAAGTTGCCACGGATAGCTGCAGGGAAACCAGTTCTCCGCCTCTACAACTTCGACGCCGTAGCTCTTGATATACTGGTTTAAAGCACGTGTTATCTCGTACTCTCCTCTTTCCGACTCTTCCACTTTTTCAAGTAACTCGAAAAAATCCTCTTGTACGATGTAGAACCCTGTATTCACCAGGTTTGAACCAGGATTATCCGGTTTTTCTTCTATACCTTTAACCTGTCCGTCCTCAGCACTGATTACCCCATAACTCTCCGGGTCGTCTACTTCTGAAGCAATGACGCCTCTGTCCACCGTTCTTATTCCCTCCATGTCAACCCGGTAGATATCATCGCCATTAATCACCAGCGTCTTCCCATCCACGTAGTCCTGGGCAGTCAATGCTGCGTCAGCGGTTCCAAGAGGTTCTTCCTGTTCTACCACCCGAACATACGAATCACTGGAGAAAAAGTCCTCTACCTGCTGTTTCTCGTACCCCGCTACAACGATTATCTCCTCTACGTGTCCTTCTAAAAGATCAACTGTATGCCGGATTATAGGTTTTCCTGCAACCGGTAGAAGAGGTTTAGGTGTATCCTCTGTGAGAGGTCTCATACGAGTCCCTTTACCCGCAGCGAGGATAACGGCTTTCATCACCGAAAAATTATCTTCATTACTTCTTTATGTCTTTAGGTCAGGAACCGCTCTCTGAGTCATCAGTCACACCTACGTGGTACATCAAATCCGCGATTCCTAGTGCGTAGTCCACAGAGGTCTCTGCTACACCGTATCGAGTACCTTTGTCCCTGGCTGCGTCTTCAGCAGGTTTTCCTTCCTGTGCGAAAAAGTAAGATCTATCTCCGGTATAGACGTCCGTAGACTTGTCCCCCATATAAAAGATAACAGTGTTTTCAGGACGGAATCTTGGGTGATTTTCCAGGAGTTCCTCTGTTGAACTTTCCTTACCTGTTTTTTCGCCGAGAATATAATCGGTCCACCAGTCTGTGTTATGAACCAGTTCTACTTCATTCCCTGTTCTTTCCCTGTAACAGCGTGCCGCAGCTTCTAGGTCCTCTCTGGCATCCTTAAACGTGTAATCTTCATCAGCCATGGGATGAGTGGTGAACATCAGATAATTCTCCGGGCTCTCTACCTGTTTCCCCGGAATTTTTTCAAGAAGTCCTTCATTAGGTCTGTCAAACCGGAGTTCAGCGGGCTTGTAATTCAGGACCCTGCTAAGAGTTTTAGCGCTCTCGTAACTGTCCCTGAATACTATAGCATCTGTGCTCCCAAGGCGGTAAAACTCTCCTTCTTCAAAATCAGATATAAAGTCCCATAACTCCTCTATTGATATGTCTCCGTACGTTTCTGCATAGAAATCACTGTTCCAGATACCAGTTCTTTCCTCTTCCAGGTTAAGACCTGAACCTTCAAAGCTGACGGTTACCATCTCAGGGGAGAACTTCCGGGCAGATACTATCTTCCGACCTTCATCCGCTGCCCTGCGGTATATTTCTCTTTCCAGCCCCACCCTTTCACTGATATCTATACCCTCTCCTTCCCTGTAAAGGGTATCTGTAACGGAGATATCAGGCATAGATGTAAAATGAATGTTTTCCAGCTCCACCGCGGACGAGACACTGTCAGCCAGTCCCTCCGTATAAGTTGCTCCCCCCTCACCTACCAGGGTCAGTCTTGAGCCAAGGAAGTCGCCGAGATGGTTATCTGACCAGTACTGGAGGTAAGGAACACTCCTGTTGGATATCACCGAGGTCAAAACACTGGTCTCATAAGGAATAAACTCCCACGCTTCCTGGAACCCGGGATGCATGTTGACATCACCGGGACGATTATCTCCTGGCAACTGCTCTAAAACTGTAGAATCCAGGATATTCACTGGACCGTCAAAGTCTGTCGCAACAAGTATATCATTGCTCCCGGGGTCTACCCGATCCATCTCAAGGAAACCATGAATCTGGTGCGAAACCCGGAAAACTGCTTCCTTGAGCTCTCCGTCACCCCAGTAATAAGGATAACTATTTTCTATCTCTGCTACCTGATTCTTAACCTCCGGGGTTAACCAGATATCTGCGCCATCAATAGCTGATTTAACCTCTTTACTCTCCCCTTCACGGACCTTGAGTTCCATGCAGGTCTAAAATATCTATTCTACTTCATATGATGCCATACAGAACGACAAATGTGTAGAACAACAGAAAAGTTTAACATACAGGATTACTTACTGATTTCACCAAGATCTGTTCTTGCATCAGGAACGAATTCCACGTTCCGTATAGAGTTGTTCATCTCGATAAAACTGCGTGGACCGATAAACGATTCCCGTATAACCGTCCCGGGCTCGACCTCAACCTCTTCTCCAAGTATACACTGCTCAATCGAGGTGAACGCCTTCAGGGCGGTGCGTTCGAACAGGAGTGAGTTGGAAACACTGCACTCCTCAAGGTCGCTGTTTCTTGAAACCGTTGACCCTTTGACGACTGTGTTCGGTCCTATAACCGCGTTTTCACCAATGTAGCTTCCTTCTATAACAGATCCGGGTCTGACCTCTGCACCTTTCTCTATGACTACGTTATCACCTACCTCCGCGTTTTCACTGATATCTGCTTCCCCGTGAACTCCCCTGGTATCGTGATCTCGTTTTATCTTGTCCGCCTCCCACAGCTTCCGGGGTGAGTTTATATCGAACCAGTAATCCTGGATAAGCTCAAAACGCCCCTCGCTGTCACCGATCATCCCTGCGACAGCATCTGTTAAACTAAGGTAGTCGTTTTCAAGTCTCTGAATATAATCAAATATCTCTGGATCAAAAACATAGATACCAGTGTTTACAAGCGGGTTTTCCGCCTCTTCAGGTTTCTCCTCTATCGATTTGACACGGTCATTGGTTATGCTCAGGACACCAAACTTCTCCGGCTTTCTCTGGTCTGTTGCAAGCAGGGTAACCCCGTCTCCCGAGTTATTGTGTTTCTCAAGAAGACTCTCCAGGTCGCGCTGGGAGACCATCACATCACCGTTGACAACGAAAAACTCTTCATCTATAAAGTCACAGCAGTTGACCGCTGCAGCTGTACCGTTCAGTTCTTCCTGGGTTATCAGGTTGACATTAGTGTACTCATCGAAAACTTCCTCGAACTGCTCCTCCATGTAGTTCGTAACCAGGTAGATATCGTCAACACCTACTTCCTGGAGCGCAGATATCAGATGGCTTACCAGCGGCTTACCTACCACCGGCATCAAACCTACTGGTCTGGACTCCGAGAACGGGAAAAGAGACTCTTTCTTCGCCGCAACCGGTATAACTGCTTTCATGCTGTCACCCCTTCCTCCATCTTTAAATCCTCTATAATCATCTCTTTAAGCCTTCTATTGGCGCGCTCAAGCTCATCCATGAACCCGTCCGCGTTTTCAACCACTCTCTCTTTCACGTCAAACACTGCGTTCATGAAAATATCGATTTCCTTTTCCGTGACCTCGTGATCTACATCTTTACCCACTGCAGATAATACTGCCTTTTCCACGACACGGTAGAGCTGATCGTGGAGAAGATCAGGGACCTCGATCTGCTGACCTGAATCAAGATCGTAAAGGTTTCCGTGAAGCATGTCTCCTGCTAGTTCCCGGGTACCCTCCACCACGAAGAAACGTGCCTCCTCGTCAACGAACGCTTTGTCACCGGCACCTCTGTGACTCCTATCAATAACTGATTCTTCCACAAGGTCTTCCACTCTTTCCGCGGCGCTCTTTGCCTCCTCACTAACACCTAACCAGCTCGAGTAAAACTCTACGTCGACATCACCTGCCTGGAACACAGCATGGGTTCTACCCGTCGCCGTCTTTTCACTGATATCCTCCAGTACACTACCGTTGACCGACATCAGTTTTTCTGACCCTGGAGTTTTAGGCATGAAGTAAGGAGATACAGCCTCCTCCAGCTCCAGTTCCGGCTCCATACCTGCAGCCTCAAGGAAGTCCAGGACGTATACCTCGTGAACCATCTTGTCAAGTATATCCCCTCCTTTAACACCCTGCCTTTCCACTGGCTGAAGGACTTTCTGCGCACCGATGCTACTCTCCCTGAAAACCTTTATCGATTCGATGTCCTCGCCTTCAAGCAGGTCAAGTGCTTTTTTCACGACAGGGTTTTCTCTCTCAACGAAGTCAACCTTGTAGAACACATCGCGCTCCTTCGAAAGCTCCTTCTCCCTCAGGTGCTGTTCTCTCGTCATCGACGGCGGTTTCTCCGCCAGGTGGAAAAACCCTCTCTGCAGTGACTCGTATATGTGATGGGCGTGAACGTCTGCAGGACCTGCACCGTAGAACATCACTTTTCCACTCTCTTCTTCTGCCGCGTCGTACATCTCCTCTACGCTGTGAAACGTCTCGATATCGATACCGTTCGCCTCGGCAAATTTTTGTGCCTCCTCTAACCTGTCAAAATCTCTTTCACAGACACCTTTCAGCTCTACATCTACCTCTTCCAGGTGGTTATGCATCTCCACCAGCTTCTCAAAGCCGTGACGTCCAAAACTTCCGAGCCCTATCTGGTATATTTTCAGCGACTTCACGTACCAAATCAGTTCTCCGGAATTTAAAATATCGATTGAAGCACCACTCAAGTAAACACACCTTTTTAATGAAGCACCGATAACCTTGTGCCGGGGGAAGGGGGATGAAAGAATCATCATTACCTATAGGAGACTGCATACTCTGCGGCAGTATTGTCCGCATGAAAGCTGATTTTTACGAGACAGGCGAAGGCTACTGCCACCAGTTCTGCATGAAACACATGAACAAGGCACGGTAGGGTATGCAGTCCAAAATGTTACTTTCTAGAAAACAGATTATCTGAGTCATACTAAAGACAGATCCTAGATTTACTATTTAAAAATAACAACCTATTGTTGGAGTATGTCTGATCCTGAAAAGGAATTCTCAAGAGAGTTGCTTACCCTGAAGGATGAGATGTACGGCTATGTTAGAGAAATACATGATGGACTGAATAAAGTTATTGATGAGGATTATGACACGGATATGGTGTTAGACCCTCTACGGGAAGGGTATGAAATTTACCAGCAAATGAACGATGTCTCAGCAAGATCTCTAGTTTACGGAGAAATAAAATCAGATAGAGAAGATCCACATCATTACACTCAGACAAAGGACGAATTAAAACTGGATGAAAGACAGGTAGTTGATTTCGCATCGATGATAGAAGCCCAGAGAGACTATGAAGAAGCATTACTGAGATTCATCGGAATTAACGAGGAGATGCCGATAATAGAAAGAACTTTACAGGATGTACTGGACGAGGAAGATGTAACTCTGCCCGAGGCACTGGATGCAAATGATTTCAGACAAGCAGAGATTCTTGGATAGACTATAGCCAAGCCCTATTTAAAACTTAAGTCAGACCTTCTCTGTAAGGTGTTTATCAAAAATGGGAGATAGACCAGCACGTATCTACAGGGACAAGCCCGGTCAACCTTATACGAGGCAGTCCCAGACCAGCGATAAAGATAACTATGTTACAGGAGCACCTGCGCCAAGGATTACACAGTACGAGCAGGGCGCCAAGAACAAGGACTTCGAGACTGCAGTTGTTCTACACATCGAAGAAGGGTGCGCCATCAGATCGGAGGCGCTGGAAGCTGCAAGGATTGCGGCGAACTCTTACCTAAGTAAGGAGCTTGACATGGAAGAAGACTACCACATGAAACTTCTGCCTTACCCTCACCACGTACTAAGGTACCACCCTCTTGCAGGGGTCGCGGGCGCAGACAGGTACTACGAGGGTATGAGAAAGCCTTTCGGTCGCCCAACCGGGAGGGCATCACTTGTTGACGATGACCAGGTAATTTTCCGAATAAGAGTCGATGAAGAGAACGTTCCAGAGGCACGGAAGGCGCTTGACAGGGCTGGAAAGAAGCTGCCTGTCGGATTCAGGGTCAAGATGGATAAGTAATACCTAGAGAAAGTACCTTTCAACATCATCTCTTATCTCCATCAGTTCTTCTTTACCGATATTGCCCCGGTAGCGCTTATGGTTACGCCCATAGGTAGATATCTCTTCTAGAGCGTCATCATCTGTTAACTCGTTAATACCGGATAGAGCCGCACCCATATCCGCCTTATAATCATTCCAGTCACCAGGTAGTTCGACCTCGGTCCCTCGCTCCCCGGCAATTCCTTCCATCACTTTCTTTATACTGTCAGGATGGTATGTTGATACTTTAACACCTTCATTATCTAGCCAGATAGGTACACGGTCAACCGCCTCGATGAAAAACCGGGAATGGTTCAAATCATCCTCTAATCCCAGGATACGGGCTAGAAACCTTTCTCTCCCGTCCTGGTACAATGGCCACTTTTCCGCCTCCGACATCTTCCTCCCCCAGAATCATATTGGAGGAAGGGTTTAATTAGGAAATAAACAGAATACTGTAACTATGGTAGAGTGGAAAGGAGAGGTAACCCGTGAGGAATCAGGCGGAAAAGCCGCGAGACTGGATTCCGTAGAGAGCCTGAATGTACCTAATTTCTTCACCATAACACGAACAGATGTTAGAGAGCTGATAGGCGAAGCAGATTCATCAGAAGAAGTTGTCAACAAACAGTTCTCAGGTAGTACCTGGAAAAAAGTCGAGAAAGCCTACGATGAGATAGGTATGAGCTCCGAGGTACGCGAGGCGTCCGGGAAAGCGAGAAACCTGGTCGGAGGACAACGGAACGGTCAGCGAGTGTCTTTGAGAGTATCGGACGACAGGGAAGGCGTGTTCGACTACCGGTTGAACGTTGGAGCTTCAGGACTAGAAGACGCGTTAAAAGAAGTAATAGCCTCCTATTACCAGGTAGAAACAGAGCAAGATTATCCCGCAGTAATAGTCCAGCAGATGGTGGAGCCAGGATACAGCGGTGCCGCTATCACATCTTACTTCGGCAACTATAGCCTGCTTGAAACAGTCGAGGGACTGGGAGCATCTATAGAGGAAGGCGTTACAACACCGGCGATGTACCTGGTAGGAAACCGGGTTGAAGAAAGACGGATTCCGGAGAAACAGGTGGCAGTCGAGAGAAATAACATGAACGGGAAACATGAGAAGAAGACTGTTAGACCTGAACCGCCGTTCAGCGATGAAGAAGTCATACAGCTCTTCCAGTCACTTGAACAGGAAAACGTGGACGTGAAGTTCGTATACAAGAGGGGAAGTTTCTACGTAGTCGATGCATCCGAAACAGGGCACGTGAATCCGTTCGGAACAACATCCCTGTCTCTGGAAGGGATACGAGTATCAGAAGGAGAAATAGAAGGAGAGATCGGGAGAGAAATAGCGTATTCAGAGGAGACGGTGTCACCGGACAAGTATCCTGAAGCTGTTATATCGAAAAAAGGAGGTTACACATCCACACATGCACAGCTCGCCAGGAGTAGAGAGAAACCCGCAGTGTTCAGTTTTAGAGAGGAGCTGGAACAGGGACAGCACGTATCACTCGAACCCCGCCAGGTGACAGTAACAGGAGAGACCAATGAACCGGAAGACCTACACGGAAAGGTCGCTGGAACAGCATCAGAAGTACTTCCCATAGACTCCGGTAACGGGATTTACATGACACCTCCGTTCTCAAGATCGCGGTACGCAGTGACGGACAGAAACGCTAGAGCAGACACCATACCGAGCTCGGGATATCTAACCAGCTACGGCGAAATATTTGGCTTCGAAGGCGAAAAAGCAGTGCTCGATGCGAGGAAGCTTGGAAGAGAAGGGCTTGAAGAGGCGATAACGTATCTTGATGCAGACCTGAAGATACTTCTTGTCGACTATCCGGAACCAGAGATAATCCGCGCGGCAGTGAGCGCAGGTTTCGATGTCTTCGGAACCTCAAGAAACCTGGAGCAGCTGGAGAAAGTTGTGGAGCGGGAGGAACGGAGATTTATTCTTAAGCAGTTGAGAGAGCTTTCCAAGTAAAAAGCTTGCGGCTTATAAAGACAGTATGCCAGAACAAAAAGAGCGGGAAAAGTTTAACTACGAGACTTTTGAAGAAGTCCTGGAAGAGGTCAGAGAAAAGGATTACAACCGCATCGGGTTACAGGGTCCTGACGGCATCAAACCGCAGATTATAGAGTACGCTGACAGGCTTAGAAAACATGATATAGAACCGGTCATCGTCGGCGCATCAACATTCGGCGCCTGCGGTATCGCAGATGAGAAAGCGAAGAGGATGGACGCGGACGCACTCATACACATCGGACACACACGGTTCCTCCACCCTGAAGGAGCGGACATGATGGACGCGGACGTCTACTACCTTCCTTACCGCGAGGACCGAGATATAATGAGTGTCCTGGAGGAGCATTACGATGAGATCGAGGGGGATAAACTCGGGCTTGTCGGCGTCACACAGTACATGGACCGCGCCGAACCCGCCAGAGAGTTCCTTGAAGACAAGGGTTATGATGTCGTGGAAGGTAAGACAGGTCTACGAACCTCGGAACCCGGACAGGTGCTCGGATGCGACGCAGGCGCCGCGCACAACATCGCGGAGAAAGTCGACGCGTTCGTCTTCCTCGGCTCGGGACACTTCCATCCCTCGCAGGTATCGGAGACCGGCAAGAAGGTGTACGTGGTCGATCCCTACGAGAAACATATCTGGGTCGAGCCACCGAACTCACTGGACGACGAGATGAAGGCGGAAATCGCCCGCGTCATGAAGTACAAGGACAAGCAGAAGTGGGGAATCATCACCTCATCGAAGAAAGGCCAGAACTACATGCGCGCCGTAGAAATAGCGAAGGAGAAACTGGAGAAACACGGCAAGGACGTCTACTTATTCGTCGAAGACCGCATCTTCGAATCAGACTACCGCGGTTACGGAATCGACATCTACGTCAACTGCGCCTGCCCCAGAATGACCAAGGACTTCCAGGACCTTGCACTGGTAAGTCCAAGAGCACTGGACACACTGGATGAAGTGGAGTAGTCTCCTAAATCCGTTTAATCCTCACATCATATCTGGAGCTTACGAACTCCAGCCATATTTCTTCGCCCTCTTCCTCATTCATGTTTTCAAGATAGAGTACATCGGCGAACTCTAAGGGTACGTCGCCAGGAACTCCTCCTCTTATCCCCATATTCAGTACATCTCCCTCAGGTAGAGATAACTCGAAAATACCTCCTGACCTCTTATTACATACTTCTTCTGTAGCAGAATAGTTATTCGCTTCTTCTTTAACCCTCGCTAACCAAACAAGATCATTCTTAAAATCTAAACCTCTTCCGTACTCTACAGACTCATCCATAAGCCACTTTGTATAGCAGGTTCCTGCCTCCATTAATTCTTCATTATGCTCTTCTACATAGGATTTAACAGCTTCAGCATCGCTCAGATTAACTTTCGTGATATTCGAGCCAGCGTGCCTGATTATGTCTTCATGGAGGTGTGTAACCATAATGTCATAGCCTATGCTTTCCCCCCTGTTCTTGGATACCAATGCTCCCTCATCTAAAATTCCTTCTATACATGAGGCACAGCTGACGCCATGATAATATGTAGTCAGATCTTCTTCCGTATACTTCTTACGAGAATCCAGCGAGGAAAGTTCCATACAATATAACCACAACAAATTATTTATTAACTTATTGGTAACAACATCTTTGTTCGTGTACAAGAATCATTACTACGTTCAAAAATCTTCACTTCCCATAATCCTTATCCAGAAGTTTCTCCCTGTCATCGACCTTCTCCTTCTCCCGTATCATCCTCCTGATTTCTTCCTGGCCTCTCGTGTACCCTATCATAACCGCGCCAACCAGTCTATCGTCTCGGAAGAATAACCTTCTGTAGTGTCCCTCTGCATCATAGTCTCTTGAAACTGGCTCTCCATCCCAGTCACCGATCGCCAGGAACTGTACATCGAAGTGGCCGACGCCGTAGGTGTTGACGTAGTCGAACTCATCTCGCCCGCACCAGTCTTCTCCAGACTGTTGCTCAGAGCAGGATTTCTCGTCTGAGAAATCTGCGCCCACCATGTTAAGCGCGGCAGTCTCTCCCATCTCTTCGCTGTGGTCCCAGGAGCCGTTGCAGAGCCTGCGCTCGAACACGGGCGAGTCGTACTCGACCATGTTTCCCGCCGCATAGATGTTAGATTCAGAGGTCTGGAGGTACTTGTCAGTCTTGATCATCCCTCTATCGTTCTTCTCCACGTTGATGAAGTCGCTGTTCGGTGTCTGTCCGATAGCAACCGCGACAGTGTCGCACTCGAAATGCTTCCCTTCTTTACTGACTGCGGCAGTGACCTCACCATCTTCGGTTTCAAACTCCTCGACCTCAGTATTTGTTACTATGTTGACTCCTTTCTCCTCCAGCTTCTCGTGGATTATCTCCGCACCCTCTCTATCGAGACCGCGTCTCCACCAGTTCTCACCGCGTATGAGGTAGTCCACGTCCGCGCCGTGCTCTGCGAAGACGACCGCGAAGTCGATTCCAAGAAGACCTCCGCCGATAACTACAGCGCGCTCCGATTCTTCAGCGACCTCTCGCATCTTCCTGGCGTCGTCCATCGTCCACATGTAGTGAACGTTGTCGTAGCCCTCATCACACGGCAGCTTTCTCGGTGAACCGCCTGTCGCGACCAGCAGTTTATCGTAATCATATGTGTCGCCGCTCTCCGTCCTGACAGTATTATCCTCCGTATCAACATCAACGACCCGGGTCTCAAGCTCAAGTTCTATGTCTCTCTCCTCATACCAGCTCTTATCGTGGACGCGCGTGTACTGGAGCGGGAGCTTGCCTTTCATATACGTCTTCAGCATGATTCGGTTGTAAAGCGGCTCGGACTCATCAGTGAGGACCGCGATCTCTGCGTATCCCTGTTCTTCTCTTATAGTCTCTGCAGCCGCGGCTCCTGCGATACCGTCACCGATTATAACATATCTTTCTGACATCCTGTCAAACCTCTGGAGGCTTAAGTGTTTAAAAGAATTCCAGTTAAATATCGATTTACAGTTTGCAGATTCACGCGGAGCTGGTGTAGTCCGGCCCATCATCTCACCCTGTCAACCATATCAACGTCTGTTGTATGGGCGGCGCGGTGAGGACGCGGGTTCAAATCCCGCGCTCCGCGCTTTTCGTATTCGAAAAGTGCTCGAACAGCGTTTCGGGTTCAAACGCTGTGTTCCGCGACTTCGTTTCTACAACTACACCAAGTCTTCAAGTTCCCGGACAAGCTCTTCTGCCCGTTGTGCGCCCTGCCTGTAAGATTGAAGGTGTACAGCAGGCACTCCTTCGCTGTAAGGACCTTCAGCATCTAGCGCGGAGTCAATATGATTAGTAAATGTGGCTAGACGTTGAACTGTCTGGTCGAAATGACCGGGGGTTTTCCAGCCGTAGCTTTCTGTAAGGCTCTGGACAGGTTCCTCCTCCATCCAGTCCAGGAAGGTGTACCCTCCCCTGTCTCTCTTGAGTTCGTGACCTATCTCATCGTACGGGTTGTCGAAGTCTGTCTTCTCAAAAACCTCGAGGATATCACCGAAACCAGAATCGCCGTAGCTTTCAAGCATATCCCTCCCGAGCACTGCGAGAAGGTAGACATCTTCGATATCGTGAAAGCCAATATCGTATTTATCCGTCTCATTCTTTGATCCATCATGGGGAACTCCTCTCTGCATTTTCCAGTGCCTGTAAGGCGCGCCAGTCATCCTCTCAAACTGCTCGACATCGACACCCTCGTACTCGCGAACAGGGTTTATCTCGCCGTAAACTTCCTCTCCATCTACCTCTCTTGACTCTTTCGCCATTTCCGGGTTGGGAGAAACACCAAACCTTAAATACTGTTCATCATATTCGAACAATGATACATGTCACCACAGGTAACAGAAACAAATTAGAGCACTACTCCCTCAAAATCCCTCATGACCAACCTATCCTGTCCTGGAACCCCGCGGTTCTGCCCATTCTGCAGCTCTGAACTGTCGACAAAGTACGTAGACGACAGAAAACGGTTCTACTGCGAGACCTGTGAAGAAGTCATATGGCAGAACCCCAAACCTGCGGCAGGAGTGGTAGTTACTGGAAACGAGGAGACGCTCCTGATAAAACGCGGAATCGAGCCGGACAAGGGTAAATGGAGTATTCCTGCAGGTTTCCTGGAGCAGGATGAAGAACCAGAGAAAGGAGCCGCCAGGGAGCTAAAAGAGGAAACCTCGGTTGAGGCTAATCCAGATGAATTAGAGCTTTTCGATACAGTTTTCATAGAACAGCCTGGAAGAGGCTACGTCCTGGTACTTGTCTACCTCATAAGTAAGGAAGAAGTCGAAGGAGGAGTTAATGCCGGCGATGATGCTGAAAAAGCACGGTACTGGACCCTGCAAGACCTGGAAGAATCCGGAGAGGAGATGCGGGAGCCGTACCTGGAACCAGTGAGAGAAGTATTGAAGGTTACTTAAAGTTAAAGTCCGCCAACGGTAACTAAGGTGAACATCTAATGGCCCAGAAATTCGAGGAAGCTGAAGAAAGGGTTTTCGGAAACATCTACATCTGCAGGAGATGCAACGCCCGTAACAGAACCACTAACCCGGAGAAAACATCCTGCAGGAAATGCGGCTACCCTCACCTGAGAAAGAAGAACGACCAGTTCGCAGGATAAGTATTTCAACGCCAAGTTTCTAGAGAAGTCATATGCTCTGGTTCTACACCGCATTAATCGCAGCTATCCTTTTTGCAGCAGTGGCAGTGATTAGCAAGGAAGTCATGGAGGACACCTCGGCAGTAACCTACACATCGATATACGCCGTGATATCCACAGCTTTCTACCTACCCGTTTTCCTCTACTATATCTCCACAACACACCTTGATACCTTAACACAGTTCGCTCCTTTCATCCTGCTTTCAGGACTGGCGAACGTATTCGGCATACTCGCTCTCAACCACGGACTCAAGAAAACCGACCTATCAATCGCGATGCCTCTAAGCCGTCTCCAGCCAGTATTCGTCGCCGTACTAGGAGTTATAATACTCCACGAAGTCATAACACTCAGCCTCGGCTCAGGTATAATACTTGTAACGCTGGGAAGCTACATCGTCCTCCTGGAAAACAGGACTCACTTCCTGGAACCCTTCACCAACCTGAAAACAGACAGAGGCGCACAGCTGTCTCTCGCATCAGCAGCTGTATTCGGGGTTGCAGCCGTAACAGACCGGTACGTTACACAGACACTTGACCCCAAAGTATACACGTTTTTCATACTCCTGACCATGGCGATAGCTATCAACGGCTACCTCCAGGGCAGGAACGGAGATCACATCGAGACATTCAGGAACGAATTATCATCACGGAAAATAGTCTACAGCGTCGCAGGGCTTGCCGGTGCAGGAGCATACCTATCCATACTGACCGCACTATCACTTGCGGAGGCAAGCAAGGTAATCCCTGTACTCCAGGTGCAGATACCGCTGACAATAATAGCCGGCGGTCAGATCTTCGGGGAAACCCACGTACTCCAGAAACTCCTTGGATCGCTGATACTGATAGCCGGCATAGTACTGGTCGCGATGTAACCAGCAGAAACTAATCCGAAGCACTCCTCAAACTATCCGTATCGAAATTCTGAAGATGTTCAAAATACTTCCGAGACAGCCAGGTCAGCCCAAAATCTCTTTCCCTGCCGCACTTGTCAATCGACTTTATCATGCCACATGACTCCAGACGCTTCCTGTAATCATTAAAAGAGCGACCGTAAATCTCGTACAGACGCTTCCAATCATTATGCCCTCTTTTAACCTCATTCAGGAACTCCAAGAGCTCAGGGTCCTCAGCCAGTTCATTCAAAGCCTCCGCAACTTCATCCCGCTCATACTCAGTATTTTCCAACCTTTCAACGACCTCCAGATACTCAGTCCCGTCTAAGAGATACTCATTAAAACTACACAACTCGTCCCTATCCGGGAATCCCTCATCCGTCATGCAGAGAACCAGCTTACGGCAAAACTTAAATTCTGATACACTGAACAACAACCTTCGAATTTAAAGAACTTACCACCTATCAACAAGATACACGCCCCGCTGACGAAACCCAGAGTTTCTGAAGCGGACCAACAACCGTTGCCCCGCTGGCTCAGCGGTAGAGCACGTCCTTGGTAGGACTGGTTACGCTCGGTCCACACGCAAGGACCACACTTCGGTGGTCGCCGCCTACGGCGGAATCAGTCAACAAACAGGACGAGGTCCCGGGTTCAAATCTCGGGCGGGGCTTCGTGAAAATCGTTTCGAAAGCCCACACTCTTTGTGGGTGAATAGAAACGGTTTTCCCACTACAAGCCTTTCGGCGACGTGAAGGATTCCCAAGCCATAACGGAACGGGAATACAAAGATAAGAGGAGGCAACTCCTCGAACAGGTGAACGGGCGGGGAAACCCCGACCGACCCGAAGGGTTCACTCAAACATCAGGTGAACCCTTTGAAATGAAACCAGAACACAACGAAGACGACAACACAGACAAAACGACAGATTCAACTCTGTCACCACACATCCAAAGACGACTTCAAAACCTTCTAGACAAAGACTACGTCTCCCCTGAAAACGGAGAAGCAGTAGAAGAGTTCATACACGAACTCAACTCTGTCCGAGACGACCAAATCAGCGACTACAGGCTTGAGAAATACCTGTCACAGTTCGGACAAATTCTACCACACACCGATTTCAAGCTTTTAGAAGCAACACTGGAAGACATAGGAAAACTTGCTGACGCAATAGACCAGCAAGATGTCTCCGCAACCACAAAGCGGGATAGACGTGTCTGCCTCCAGAAGTTCTACAAGACGATGTTCCCTCCAAGAGACAGACCACCCCGTATCTGGAACATCCTCGACTCAGAGGTCACGAACACCTCCCACCCAGGGAAGAAAGAACTGAAGAGGATTTACGACTTCATCTTCCCAGACGAAGTAATGGCAATGGCGAAATCCGCAAAAAACAGGAGAGATGCCCTCCTACCACTCCTATTCTACTGTACAGGGGCTCGTTTGGAGGAAATCAGAACACTCCAGATAAAGGACGTAACCAGACACGATACACACACCACACTAACTCTGAACAGTCAGAAAAACAAGAGTCTGCGCCCAAAAAGAGAGAACCATTTAACACGTTGCACACATCTTCTCCGTGAATGGCTGGAATACCACCCTCGAAGCGATAACCCAGAAGCCTACATCTTCTGCGTCCTCCAAGACTCATACACGCCAGACGGAGAGAAAGCAAAGGATAGAGGAGACCAAATGTCCAGAAGAAGCATATCCAAAGCCCTGGAAAGACTAGCAGACAATATCAACCTAGATAAACGCCATAACCCTCACGCATACCGTTTTTCGATGGTAACGTATTACCGCAAAATTGCAGACTGGGATATAGGCGAAGTAGCTGACAGAGGAGGGTGGAGCGACCTTCAACAAGTCAGAGATTACACATTAGAACCTGACAAGATAGAAGGGAGAGACAGGCTTCTCGCACAAGGAATCGAACCAGAAGACGACAGAGACCTGAAAGCGCTTGACAGGAAGAAATGCGGGAACTGCGAGACAATCCACCCACCGACCAGAGACCTCTGCACCTGCGGACACGCACTCACCGACAAAATAGCAAGAAACAAGACCGAACAAGAAGTAGTAGTCATCGAGAAAAATCAGAAAGGTCTACAGGGAGGCGCAGGCAAAATCTAGGTCCTGCCTCTCCCTCACCCCATACTTCTTCCAAGAAGTGTTAGTCTATGGAATACAGTTTCGGAACAATCACAGCGGAAGCAGTCTCCAGCAAGTCGAAGAGGGCAGAGACCAGGTAGCCAGCCTCCAGCACATCAAAGATAGGTATCAGTTCCTGCGCCGAAAGATGAAGGAACCTCTCTACGTCGTCTACCTGAACAACGACAACAAGGTTATCGGTGACAAACTGATTTCCCTCGGACAGTCGATGCAGACTTCCCTGGACGTGAAGGATATTGTCAGAACCGCAGTCCTTACTGATGCAGAAGCAGTCATCCTAGTCCACAACCACGCCTCGACCAGCGCAGAACCATCCACGTCTGACTTAAAGGCAACCGAACAGGTTCAGACCTGCTTGGAGAAGTTCGATGTCCAGCTACTTGACCACGTAATAATATCTAGAGAAGAGTTTTGTAGTATGAAACGTGAGGAGAAGTTGAATGTAAAATAATTTTTTGAATCTGTAGCTATTTTCCCTCTAAGTTTTGCCCTCAATAAATTTAGAGTTGCACTCAGAACATACATAAATTGAATCTATTGTCTTCTTCATTTCTGTACCGCATTTCGGACAAGTTATACTTTCTCTCTGCTCAGAAACATTATTTTCCAAGCTTCTTGCATCTAAACCAGGCTCTCTACGCTTCACAGGTTGCTCGGCAACTTTCAAAGTATTTTGTGCTATGTTTTCTGTCTGAAGCCGAGTTCTTTCTGCAGTGAAACTTTCCGAGTGTTCTTCAGACACCTCTAGTTTCTCGTAAGTTTGCTGGAAAACAAATTTTTCACCATAACACTGTACAAGTGTTTTCGTTCCTTTTAGGACAGCTCCTTCTGCTCCTGCTGTCATACTGCTACCTATAGCCTCTTTTACCGTTCTTTTTACACAATCTGTATGATTGGACACAGTGTTAAACTCACACTGACTTTTTCTGGAATTCCAATCGCCATCAGCTATTTCACATTTCAATTTACTGTCCATACTTTACTTTACATTTCGCTGAGGTATAATTTTTATGACAGAACAACCTAGTAAAGAAGAGATACAAGAAGTGAGAAATGCTCTGAAAACTCTTAATGAGGCAGGTCTTGTAGAATCTGAATGGAACTTGAACAAGACAGAAAGAAAATATAGAGTACCTGAAGACTTCTCAGTTAGCGGAAAAGATGTAGAAAACTCGGAAGTCAGTGCTTCAAAGATAGAAGAAGCATCGAGTAAACTTCGAAACTTCAGACTGAAATATGGAGCTCAAGGAATGTTGTTCGGAATAAAACAAGGAAAGCTTCATCTCGGTGAAGTTCTCTACGATAAAGACAGGTCAGAGTTTTGTATAGTAGACTACGATGAAAATAGAGACACCTTACTCAAATACCAGAATGATGAAGTCTACTGCGGAATTGAAGATATAAAGTCAAGAGTCAGAAACGGGAATCTTGACTACATAGAGGCAGGACAGTTAGCCTTCGTTGTAAATAAAATCTACGACCTCTAGCGGTTTCTTCAATATCCCTCACAAAACAAATTTAAGACTACCACACCTATGTGGTAGTATGTCTGAATCTAGTACTGCGCCTCTAGAATCACCTCTTGCCACCAAAATTCTACACGAATTAGCAAAACAACCCTCCTATACCTCAGAACTATCTAAAAAACTGGATAAACACCAAACATCAGTAGATAGAGTAGTTCAAAAACTAGAAAAAGTCAAATTCATCGAACCAATTCTCGGAGAAAACCCAACATATTACCGAGTAAACACTGAGAGAATCGCCGACTTCATATACCAAGAACTTAAACACGAAGCAAACTCAGAAGTCGTAGTAGAATCCCTAATCGACAACGAAAAATGGGTAAGAGAATTCCTAGAATCCTATATCGAACATATACTACCGCAAAAATGTGGATACTGGAAACTGGAAAAAGTCTTGTTTGAAGGGTTGGAAATAATTCTGAACTCTGAGAAAATAGAAGATAACATAGAAACGACCTCACCTGCGCACTGGCTACTATCAGCTCTTCGCTGGAGAAGACACAAGGCACTTAACGAAGTTGCCTATGAAGCACTCTTCAATATGAAATGGGACAAGCAGAAATACGATTATGGCGGAATCAAAGACTTCACTAAAGACGAAGCCTATAATTACAAGAAAGTCGAGAAAACACCGCCAGTCAAGAATATAGTGAAACAAGCCCTACCCGATTCTTCTGAAGACTCAGGGTTCACCCCTGGAGAAATCGCTGAAAAAGTAAAGGAAAAAGGAGTCACAGTGAAGATGGCGGAAACCGCATTAAATGAACTAGCGAGAGAAGGAGAAGTTTTCCAAAACGAAGAAGGGTATCAGAGGATTTAGCAGACAGGCAATATTGAGATTTTAAAGGCGATAATTGGAGTTTTAGTTATTTGGATTAACTCCAAGTGCGTCTATTATCCTTTGCTCGATATTTGTCAAGGTATCATACAATTCAGGGTTCTCTTGAAGAAGACTTTCCAATTCCTTCAATTTCTCATTCTCTTGGTCATCTTCCTTCTCCTCACTACTGCTGTCGTGGGAGTCTGTGTTAAAATCTTCAAGTTTCTCCCCACAAGAATGACAGTAACTTGCTTCATCTAACACATCCCCGCCACAGCTAGGGCAGTAATCCATTTCTGAATTCATCTACTAGCAATACCTCCTACTCTACTCTGAATCCTTTGTCTTAACGATTTCCTTGTATAATTCTCTGAACTGCAACTATCTGGTGTCATTTGTATCAGTGTTTCAAACCCTTCTACGTGTTTTCTACCAGTTATCATCAATACATTTTCGTAATCATTTTCTTCGGATATTTCCTGTAAGTTGTTCAGCATATAGATGTTTCTGGAGTCTACTTCGGCTATTATGAATGGAAATGCGATTAGGATTGATACTGCGAAAAACAGGGAGGCTATTAGTCCGAAGATTTCTGCGCCTAGACCAAGTATACTGTAAAATTCTCCTACAAATATTAGGTAGCCGAACTGGAATATCTGTGCTGAGAGGGCTAGAAAGACTGTCCAGCTTAATGCTGTCCAAATCCAGCCTTCATCAAGTATAGATTTTTCAATCGACTTATCAACATTATATAATGGAATATTTAACTCATTACTGAGTTCTTTAGCTATTCGTCCGTCATCTCTAGTCCAGTTTATCTCTCGTCTCCTAGTTAGATTCTTGAGGAAAACCAGTAAATCTCCTATGTGCTTGTATAGATACTTGAAAAGCATAAGAGACGGATTCATCAAAGATGCCTTCAACTTTTCCTTAATACCAGGCTCTTCATCCAGTCTTTCAATAAAAATTGCGTCAAGCTCTTTATCTTCAATATAATCCTCTAGCTGTTCCTGCATTTCACTTTTCTGAGCTACGTGACTAACTCCAAACAAGTTAATTTTCATTCTCTAGACCTGTTGCTCTACAAAGTCTTCTGCCGTAGTATTGCAACTTTTACATTTTGGAGTTTCACGGGGCTGGCGCAATTCGTTTAATGCCTTTTTTTCTCCGCAGTCACTGCATTCGTAGAGTTCTGCGTTCCATACCCAGTCTTCGAAAGCACCGAAGACTTCAACTTTTAGGGAAGCGTCTACCTTGCTATGCTCGGTGGAGTCTTCTACGATAGCAGTTCCTTTCTCTAGTGTTTCTATTTCTCCTTTCTCTGTATCTGTGGACATATTTGATGCTACGTGGCTGGCTTCATCTCCTTTCATCGTGTGAGTGATTATAGTTCCTACGTTGTTGAAGAACGGTGTATCTAGGTTGCTTCCTTCCTGCGTGATAAACAGGAATCCAAGCTTGTTCTGACGCTGTTCCTTGATGAATCTTCTGAAGATATGTTCTGTGTCTTCTCCTTTCCCTATCCAGTTGTGCGCCTCGTCCATCGCCAGGATGAACGGTACTTCGTCATCCATATTGTCGGACTCAACTCTTCTTCTGTCGCATACAGAGGCAAGTTTGTTGGCTACAAGCATTCCAACTGCTTTCATAACTCTGTCTCCTGCACTGGATACATCCACGATAAGTGCTTCCTCCTCATTCACTGTGTGCTTGGCTACGTCGAAGATTTCTATTCCGTCTTCATCTCTGTCAGCGATAAAGCTTTTTCTTCTAACGCTGTTCACTCTGCGCCTGATAGCGTCCTCTGTTGCTTCCGCTACATCAAGTTCTCCGTCTTCTATTTCGTCTTCCAAGGTGTCGAACCAGTTGTCCTGCCTATGTTCGTAGTAGTAATCTTGTATGACGTTGGCGTAAGTGCTTTCTCTATCGAAGTTTCTTACTAGAAGTCGGAATGTGTCTAGGTCGAGGTCGTTAGGGTCTATCAATAGTTTCCTTATCTGGTTGCTGGGAACTCCGTAGTCCTTGAAGTTTTCGTAGTTTGCTTCGTTGGCTGTCAGGACTTGGTATTCGTCGTTATCGCTTTTGCTGTAGTAGTGCTTGATTAGGTCGTCTACTAGGCTGTTCTTGTTTTCGATTACGATAGGTACTGCTTGTTGGAATCCGTGAAGTTGGGATATGATAACGCAGGCGGTGTTGGTTTTTCCTTTTCCGCTTCCTCCGAAGATTGAGAAGTGAAGGTTGATTGCTTCCTGCGGAATACCTACCTGTATATCGTCGGTGGCGAGTTCTCCGAAGTATGGTTCTGTGTAGTCGAAGATGTCTCCGTCAAGTTTGTCTAGTACAGGACTTCCTTTTTCTGGTTTTTTATCGTATCCTTTGACTTCTCCGTCTTCTACTTTTCCGACTATACTGCATTTATGATTCCAAGGTTCAAAGGTCGGGAATCCGAATTTTTGGAACTGATAATGTGATTCAGCATCTCCATCTGACTTGACAGGTTCTATGACTTTGATTAGGTAGTCTCCTTTCGGGTCTTCTACTACTTTGAAGCTCCCCATCTCCATCTGGTCGCCTTTAGCAACAGTTATTCTTCTGCCGTCTTTGATTTTGATTACCTCTGCGGGTATTTCCTCATCTTCAAAGTTTATGGCTTCAAAATCTTCTCTTTGCATAGTATTCAACCTCTTAATAGTTTCATATAGGCGTCGTGAGAGTTTTCAGGAAGGATTGTATTATTTCGATGTGCTTGTGCTTCAGGATTCTTTCCTGCTGTTTTATGAACAATATAGCTAGGTAACGGATAACCTGGTTTGAATCTGTTTCGGCAGTAGCGCATTAATCCTTCTAGATGCGCTTGTATGTCGTCTATTCCTCCGCCATAAACTATTTTGAATGCGGGCGTGAGTGGCGTGAATTTGACGAAGATGACTTCCTGACCCGTTCTGCTAATGTTGTCAGGTATGCTGTCTTCCTGATAGATGTTTTCTATCATTACAGGGTTCGAATACTTGTCTGTTAGTTCTGGTATGAGCCCTTTTCCTTTATAGTGCCTGTTTGTTGCGGAATCTTTAATGAGCGAAACGAATGGGAATTCCCCTCTTTCTCCCCACGTGGGTGGTCTAATACCATCAAAGAATACAACTCTGTTATCTTCTTCGTGTGCCAGGTCTTCTGCGATAATTCGTTCTCCACGTGTCATCTTGTCATTTATGTCCTGAGTTGCAGAAACATCTACCGTATTCTTCAGAATTTCTGATTCCACAGGTTCAAGTCCATCCATCACTAAGTATGAGATGAATATTTTCCCTCTGGAAGGCTCTCGATTTGTAAGGTCTACTTGTGAGCCGTCAAGGAAAACATATTCAGCTTGGAATTCTCCAGGTTCTAGTTCAGTTACCTCCCATTCTTCTTCAGAGTTTACAATCCAGTTTTCCTCCATAATTTATTCATCCTCCACTTCATTTCCCTTGTTGAAGCTAAGGTCATATTCTTCTTTATCAGGTTCTTCTCTTGCGAATTCTTTCGAATTCTTTACATCTTCTGCATAGTCTGTCATCTCATCAGGCAAGTGTTTCCGTATCTTATCCGCCTTTTCTGAAATTTGTCCGCTACGTTTCCCAACTGTTTCTTTGAATTCTAGAAGCGCATTTCTTTCCCTCTTAAATTGCTCTTTTTTCGAAATATCTTTATCTCGAATATCTTTCAGCTGTTCTTTAACATCTGAAACTTGTTCTGTAAGGTCTTGACTGAAAAACATTATATTGCCAAGATGTAACCCTCCATAGCGATTTTCCTGTGATAAAGAATCGCCAGGAGGTATATTACGGTCGACCATTCTACATTAACCTCTGAAAAGGTAATTTGGGTGAAAAAGTTAAACCTATTTCTAATTCAAGAAACCTCTATCAATTGACATTTTTACTTAACAAAGTCTATAAAAAACCAGATTTAGAGCTAATAAATATGTCAGAATTCTCTATATCTGCAGGGAAACGAATTATTAAGAAACAAGGTAACAAGCGTGTCAGCAAAGATGCATCTAAAGAGCTAATCGAGATATTGGAAAGATTTGCAGGGGATGTAGCTGAAGAAGCAATAGCAGTTGCTCAGGAAGAAGACTATGAGACTGTAAAGCAAGAACACTTGAAGCGAGCCTTAACCTAAATCCGTATTGAGTTCTTTTTCTACTTCTTCCTCTGCTTCTTTCTGTATGATTTGCTGCATCAAGAAATAATGCATAATCATTTCCTCTGTGATATGTTCTCTGGTCATATCGTATTTCTCAACCGCATCTCTAGCCGCCTGCTTTATCTCTTCTTCCGTTTGTAGGATGTTAGTTTTTTCCTCAGAATTGGCGGACTGTTTCTTAATGTTACTACCGCATTCCTGACAGAAAGAAGCGTCTTCTATAAGTTCTTCACCGCAATAAGGACAGTAATTCATTTTTCTCCCTCAAACTTAGAAAGTCCTTTCTGAACTACTGCAGTTTGTCCTTCATCTTCTGATTCGAACTGTCCAATTCCTTCTTCCTGCATATATTCAATTATTGTTTCTAGTGCGTCTTGTTTTCCTTTAGAAATCACGCCGTATTCTATGCGGTAAGTGATTCTTTCTCCATCAATTTTCTCGACACCTAAGTTATCCATAGCTGCCATCGCATCTAGTGCTTCTTCTACTTGTTTGTCAGAGAACTGGTGTCTTGTACCTCCTGAAGGATGTGTTTCAAAGAAAGGTAGCTTGTATTCTTCGTTGAGTAGGTCAATAAGTTCTTCTAGGTCAACCTTCATCTCAGTGATTTCGCCTGTTTTCTCCCTCTCAAATCTGTCCAGTATCAATTCATCTTTCTCTTTGCTTTCTAATTTATCGAATACTACAGTCCATAGAACAAATATCAAGTAACCGAGTGGTGCGGAGTCGTTTTCTTCCACTATTACTATTTCATCTTCTAGAATTATCTCAGGTATTTTTTCGTAGACAAACTCGGTATTGCTGAACTCTATCTTATCATTAAGTTTATCATTCGAGAATCCACCGAAGTCAAGGTCTATCTGAAGTGACTTCTGCCTGCCTTGGGTAACTTCGTAGGAAATACCTGCTACTTGTCTTTCTTCAGGGAGTTCTGACACTTTATTCCAGACTCTTGGAATTCGGTTGTATTTGTTCCTGTAGAAGAAAAATAAGTCGTGCGGGTCGGAAATATGGTCGAAGGAATCAGAGTATTTATCCGCATCTTTTTCTAGGTCTCCACAAATCTCGTTCAAGAGCTTATCTTCTCCGTGCTCTTTAACTAGGTCGCTTGGCGTGGCATCGTCAGAAAGGTCTTTTCTACAGATACTTTTCTTTAGGTCACCCAAAATATCCCTGTTTTCTTGATTCTCTGATTCAAGGACAAAGTCTGGAGAGTCATTTCTAGAGCCATCTATGTTGCCTCCAAAGTGGAAGGTGTAGTTTAGATTCCATTCTTCCTCAATCAGATTTCGGAGGAAGACTGAGGCATATACTGAGGCTCTATAGTCGTTGATTCTGTCTTTATACCGTCTGAGTTTTTGTGACATTTATTTCACCCTCTACTACGTCGGATATTTTTGTCAGGATTTTGTAGATGGATACCGCTGAAGGATACAGTTCAGGCGATATGAACAGCTTGTCTTGACCTGTTACAATTATTTTTGTTACACTGCCTGTTGAGTAGTCCTTCAGGTAATATTCAGGTTGTTCACTGTCCTGCGTTAATGGGAAAATGTCCACTTGTTCAACTTGGTTTAGCTCTTTCTTAATAGCTTGAGAGCTTTCTATATCAGTAAAGTAATCTCGCTCTAGGGAGAGTTCGATGGCTGCGTCTTCTTGTTCTAAGATTTCTTCTGACGCAAGAACTTCATAGTCTTCTTTAACTTCCTCTCTTATCTGGTTAAATACCAGTGATAGTATATCTTCGGCGTTAGTAAAAGAAAGATTAATTATACCGTCTCGCCTAAGACGAACTCTTTTATCAAGAGAATTAACGTGCATATTATCTATCCAGGTATCTCGCTCTTCTGCTCTCCTATATGCTTCTTCAACTCCTATATTGCCTTTGGGATATTCTTGGACGCTTACTTCCTGCCCATATCGTCTTTTCGCTACAAATTCAGTCACTTTCCAGTCCTGCTCCAGCTGTTCCTCGCTACTATCTAGAATATCTTGTATCTGCGCAGAACGCAAGAATATTCGAGAAAGTGTCGGGTATAGAGCGTTGAGATAGTTTATTCTTGCCTCATATTCCTTACTGTTTGCGTTTGATATCACTAGGACAAAATTATCTTCTCTTATCATCAGAAACTTCGGACTACTTTCTTCTTGAATTAGTTCTCCACAGTTTGGACATTCTTCCGCTTCACCATTCTCAAAATTTAATTCAAATATCTCTAGGTCAGAGCTTTCTTTCTCCTCAAAACCAAACACTCTGCTTCTCTTCTCCAGAATTGTTAAAGGTTCAATAAGGTCAATTCCTGGTTCTTTGACAAATAATGTGGCGTAAAAGTTTCCATATTCGTTGCTGAAATCCTGTAAAATGCCTAGTATTTCATTTCTATTATCATAGAACCAGAGATTTCCGCCATCCATAACAATTAATTCTAATGTAAAATCTTGTAATGTTTTCTAAAGACAACAAGAATCAAAGACTATTCTTTAGCTTCTCATATCTCTCATCGTCGAGGTAAAGTCCCGCAACTGTTAGATTACCAGGTGCTTCAACTGGGTGGTCTAGATATTGTAAGTCTTCTAACTCTATAACGAGCATTTCTTTGTTTCCTCTACCTCGGATGTAGTCCTCTAATTCTTCCTCTGTTTGGAAGACTCTATCACTGTAGTTTTCTTTGACTTCTGAAGGCTTAAGATGTTGAGAACCAGTTACGATAGCTTTAGCTACAATTTTTCTTCTGCCGTTTTCACCGCTTTCATAGAGATAGAGTTCTTCTCCCTCATCTATTTGCCTTCTAGAGAATTTGACAAAGACATCTTTATCCTGTTCAACAGCTCTCTCTATAATATCTCTGTAGAGAGGAAACACGAGTCCTTTGTAATCTGACATAAGCTTGGATGAGCCTCCTATAAATTTATTTTTATCTGTGTGTCAGCGAACTACTGCCCAGACGGGAGTGTCGGAGTTGACTTCGCTTTTCTTGGCTAGCTTTGACTGGTATTCAGGTGATTCTTGGATGAACTCCTCGACAAATCCCTGAAGTTCGTTTAGTAGTTCTTGAGTATCCCAATCGGTCAGGGCTTGGTCGCCGAGTAAGCTGCGTAACTCTCTGCCTTCCTCGGTATTCTTCAGATTAGGATGTTTCAGTCTGTTAAGTATTTCCTGTGCCTGTTCTTCTAAGTGGTCTTCTTCAGGTATGATTTTTCTTTCAAGGTATTCCAGAACCATTTCCTGTTGTTTTGATTTCTTTCCGCCTTCCTTGTAAGCTCCCTCTACCTGAGATTTCTCTGCCTCACCAGTTCTTTCATCGACCTTTTCTGTGATTAATTCAATCTCATTCTTCAGAGTCTCATCAACTTCGTCAATCTTTTCTGTATCTTCATACTTACTGATATTGATTTGGCGGACGCTGTTGATAGTGTTGACCTCGTCCTTGTGAGAGCTTGTGTAATATACTTCTCGCTCGGCACGGTTTAGTGGTGCATCTGAGTTCTCGTACCAGATATGCATCAAGGCTAGGACTGATGCTTCGGAAATATTGTCTTCGTTGAGGACAGTGTATAGTTGTTCTCTGTCTTCTGGCTGTGTTTCAAAGTAGTCTTCAGCGAACTCGAAGTCTGATTCTTCGAGGTCGTATTTATCCTGAAGTTCTTGCTTGAGCTTTACACGTCTAAATGCTTCTTTCTCGCTTTCCTTGCCTGTTCTACGTAGGAGCGCGTTTTGACTGGTGTCGTCTAATTCGTTGATGTCTTCTACTTCTCTGGATTTTTGGACGCTTTCTTGTATTTCTTCGAGTTCAATTTCTCCGATGGTTTTCTCTTTTTCGACTCCTGCGCGGTCTAGGACTTCGTCTTCGTTAGGGTCGAGTATGTTGTTTTCTTTTCCGACAATCAGTGCGATGTCGTCAATCTTTGCTTGGAGTCTTTCCAGTAGTTTGATGGCTGTTTCTAGGTCTTCGTCTGGGAAGAAGTTGTGGACGTGTTTGTCGGCTGTGCTTCCGATTCGGTCGATTCTTCCGACTCTCTGAACGATACGCATCGGATTCCAAGGCAGGTCGTAGTTTATTGCTGTGTTTACATCTTGAAGATTGACTCCTTCGGAAAGTGTGTCAGTTGCGACCACGTAGTCTAGCTCGTTTTCTCCTTCTTCATCAAGTGTTGACTGATAACCAGTAGAGCCTGGTGAGAATCTTTTCACAACATCCTGCTTGTTCTTGTCACCTCCCTTTACGACCGCACTGTTTTCTCTTGTCATAGGTGATTCATCGGAATCCAGCAATTGGTCGTAGATGTAGTCTGCTGTGGCTCTATACTGAGTGAATATGATAGTCTTACCGTCCTGTTTGTTCAGAACCTTCGCTAACCTGTCTACTTTCGTGTCCTTGAACTCTTGGATGTCGAAGATTCTGTTATAGAATGGTTCTAGCTCCTCGACCGCATCCTCCAAGTCAGTGCCAGGGTAGACTACTTCATCGTATTTGGTCGGTGGAACATCAGGTATTTTATTGAGTCCTTTCTCTCGCAGCCAGTTATCGGTAGTGTGTTTTAGGTCGTTGAGTTCTTCGTCCTGAGGAGCTATGCCTGTAACGAACTGTGATGCGAAGTGAGAGAGCATCGCCAGGTCTTCACGGATAAATTTGATGACATCTCCGACCTCTGCTTTTTCGAGGTCGTCAACTACATCATCGCCTTGTCTGGCGACAGAATCATCGAATCCAAGTTCCTCAAGTGTTGACTGGAGTCCTTCTGCTGTTTCCTCGTTCTGCGTGAAATCTTCGAGAACGACTTTATCTTCATCTTGTAGCTCTTGAAGTTCTCTGACCTTTTCGTCTTCTGGCAAGTCCTCAAGTATATCTAATAGTTTGGTTTCACTCTCGTAAAGTGTCTGAAGCGACATTATGAATGCATATGGCGATGATTCCAGTCTTTTCAGCAGGTTCAACTTGTAGAGCGCCTTCAAGGTGCTGCCTCCCTGCGGATTTCTGATTGTAATATGCGGGAGGTGTAGAGCATTCATTATATCTGGAAGAACTTCATATGCAGGTTGATACGCATCAGGAAGCGTATAGTTCTCCTTGTGGACTTCTGGAGGCTTGAAGTTCATATCGAAGTCTTCTTCCTCTCGTAGTTGCTCCTTGACGTGTTTCCTCGTTCTGAGAACCATCACACTGTCAAGAATATTTCCGATTTCTTCGGCTTTGTCAGCAAGTTGGTCAAGTATTTTCTGAAGCTCTTGCTGGTCTACCTCATCCTCCCTAATCATCTTCTTACGCTTGCTAGCAAGCTTGATGTATTCGTCGAATGCATCGAAGTCCAGACCATCGATATTTCTTAGGTCTTTCTCGTTGGTGAATAAGCTTATCAGATTCTTCAAGTCCTCTGCACTGTTATTCAGAGGAGTCGCTGTCAACATTATCATCTTCTTGTCCTTGAACTCTCTGAGGTTGGCGTATCTTCGAGTTCCTTTGTAATCTTCTTTTCCTGGTTTCCAGCGACCGCTGTTCCTAAATCGGTGTGCCTCGTCTACAAGAACTGCATCAAACTGTTCTCGAAGTTCCTGAACTCTTTCATATTCCAAGTTCTGGAACTTCGTGATGCTCATTACCTCAAGATGGCGGTCATCGACTTCAAGGTTGAAGTATTTGTTACCTGTTTCATCTGTTGCTTCTTCCAGAAGTTCTTCCCACTGGTTGGTTAGGTGTGCTGGAACGATTAGAAGTGCGTTGAGTCCGTTGTGTCTGTAGTCCCTTAGAATTTCTGCTCCGATGAATGACTTTCCAAGTCCTACACTGTCAGAGATAATTGCTCCGTCATATTTGGCGAGCTTTGCTTTTGCACTTTCGTATCCTCTGTGCTGGAAGTGGTATAGTGGGCTGTTGTGTCTGTCGCTGACATAGCCATCCAGTGCGTCGTATGCCAGCATTTTGTAGTATTCGAATGGTTCGATAAATGTTCCGAGTTCGAGTTCTTCACTTTCTTCGCCCTCTGTTTCTTCTTGGTCTTCTTTCCAGTCCTGATATTTTGGATTCGATTCTATTATCTCAATTAGTTCCTGATTAAATTCTTCGGAGTTCGCCCATCTGTTGTCGAACCATCCTTCAAACTCTGCTGCCTTCGTAGCATCTTGAGAGGAGAGGTTTAGTTCGATATTTTTAGTATGTCCTGTTTCTGAGAAGTTCGATGACCCTACAATTACGGAAACAGGTCTTCTGTCCTGGTCTTCTACATTTTTCTCGCCTTCAGTGAGTGGCTCTCTGAAAGAAGCTCCTTTAGCGTGGAAACTTCCTCCATCAGGATTGCTGATTCTGACATCTACAAGTCCTTCTGCGATGAAGTCTTTGAGTCTTTCTAACCTATCCATCTGGGCGTTGTTAAGCTGTTCAATATCTTCGTGAATATCATCTTCCATCTGCTCACGCAGATTAAAACCTTCTTCAAGCTCATCAGCAGTTCTTCTATCTGTCTTCCTACCCATTATGATTCGAATAGGTGATTTTCCAAGTTCTTCAGGGTCAGCAAGTTCTTCTAGGTCTTCCTTATACAGATTAAAGCCTGACAAGTAGAAGTAACCTGTAGCAATTCGGACTTCTTCACTTCTTCTAACAAGCTTCTTGTAAGTATCACGCAAGCTATGTTCCTGATTATCGATAATCGGGTCAAGAAATACCATTATTCAGCTACTACCTCCTTTTTCTCCTTTAAATCCTGATATTTGTCCCAAACCATATCAAAATACTCGTCATCCATCATTCGAGGATTATTGACCTTATGGAAAGTATCGAGTATGTGCCTAGCCTCATTATCTTCCACACCATAGGCTTTGAAAGCTGCTGCATCAATCTCTGCCTGAAGTTCTTTTCTTTTCTCTCCCTCTTTTACAGCCTCAATATCAAGTTCCTCTCGGACTTCCTTGAATTCTTCATCATAAGCGTTTAGCTTCGCAGCCCGCTCCCATATAAATTCAAACCATTTGTCGCCTTCGGTCAGACGAGGTGCTTGAGTTTCTTCAAGTCTGTAAGCAGGAATTGAGGCGTCAGCTTTCATTCGCATCACGAAGTCGAAAGGCAGACTGTTCATAATTCCTACAGCGTAAAAGAGTTCTTCGGTAGAGAAAATCTCCTCGTAGCAACTGTGCAGGTCTTCAGAATCAAGGTCATCCTTAGAAGGGTTTATTTCGAAAGGTCTGACCGTCGGTGCTTGATTTCTGGTAACTACTCCTTTGGGCAAAACAGAAGCAATCATAGAGCGTTCATCCGTCTGTCTGGCTACATACCTATAAGCAATTCTGAAAGTCCTACAGTCGAGCAACACATCATCTAGCTCTAGACTTCTACCTCTTTTCTTTTCTAATAATTCATTAACAAATTTCTTTTGAGAACCACTTCCATCGAAAGCCTGGTATAGTTGCTTCTTTAGCTCCAAGGTGTTCTTCTCTCTGATTCTTCTCTTTGCACTCACTTCAGGGTCTTTTTCTTCATCAACACTCCAGAATTCAGTGTCTTCCAGACTAATTCCATCTACATCTTTGTAACAGAACTGGAAGATGTTGCCTCCGCTGTATATTGGATAATCGCCTTTTTCTTTTTCAACAAATCTATCTGAGTCATTCGTTCTGTCTAGTTCTCTATAGCTTTGCACGACCCACTTATTCTCTATATCATCCCCTATAGGCGGATAATCTAAGATAGGCTTGAGAGCTTTGACATCTTCTTCTGACTTAATGGTTGGGAAAGTGCGAGCTTCTGGTGAAAATTTAGCCAGAACTTCTTTTGGAATCTGGACACTAGCGTCATCTAATCTCTCTAGAATATCAGTTTCTGTTTGTCCGAAAATACCTTCTAATTCTTCAGTCTCGTCCTGGTTCTCAAACACAACTACTCCAAATCTATATTGAGGATGTATATCGCTGAATATTCCTTTATTTTCAAACGTTACCAGAGAACGGATGTTCGTTCCGTTAAGCAAATGCATCCGCAAATCTTTCGCTGAACTACCATTCCAGATTTTTCCAGGTAAAATTTGAGATACATAACCTTCTTCATCCGCTAAAGAGAAAACTCTCTCCAAAAATAGAGCAGCTAGCTCTCTCTCCGTCCCGTGCTTCCTGCCATCTACAACTGGCTGCTGGAATTGATACACGCCCGATTTCTTAAAGTAGGTGGATTGAATATCTATTTCTCTCTGGTATTCTTCCCATCCCGCTTCGATTTCAGGGTCTTCCAATAGCTCTTTCTTCCTCTCCTTCTTTTCATCAGGTTTTAGACCTCTAAATGTAGCATCGAACTGTTCGAAATACTCATCTCTCAGCGGTTTAAGCTGTTCCCAAGGCGGGTTTCCGACAATTACATCAAATCCGCCCTCAGAATAAACCTCAGCGAATTCTAAAACCCAGTGGAACGGAGAGAAGTCTTCTATTGTATCTTTATCAACCTCTGCCCCCGCATTTTCAAACTGCTTCTTTATCTTCTGGTTAGGTTCACTTCTATATTTGCTAAGAAGTTCTTCTGCATCTTTCCTATATTTTTCTGCCTCCTTACTGCTATCTGCACGTTTATGCTTCTCAATTGCGTCAATAATGTCTTCGTATTTCTCCTTTATGGAGTCTTCATTAAAATGATGAAGGCTGGACTGGGTGTTCTGACCACTAGAGCCGCCGTCAAGAGCTTTGTCCAGTGGCTGTGTAAAACCGACAAGACTGTTTCCTTGTCTGATATTGAAATCGATGTTCGGGAGAGTTTCAACTTCTGTCGGGTCTTTCCCTTCTTCGAGGTCTGCGACAATTGATAACCATAGTCGGAGCTTACAGATTTCTGTTGCCCCTCTGTCAATATCGACACCGTAGAGGTTCTGTAGAATAATTTCTCTCTTGGCGTGCATCGATTCGCTCTGCGTTCCTTCCTCTAGCTCCTGGACAAACTCCGTTATTTGCGGTGTCATCTCCCATTTCTGTTCTTCGTCGAGCTTCTGGAAATATTCGATGCAGGAAAGGTATACGTCTAGTAGGACTTCTTGGGCTGCGAGCAGGAATGCTCCAGAACCTACTGCAGGGTCGAGAACCTTCAGGTCTTCAAGAACTTCGAAGTAGAGATGTTCTACTTCTTCTCGGTTTATTCCGTCCAGTTCTCCGATTCTCGTTTCATCGTGTTCGTAAGTTTCTTCGTCTTCCTCATATTCGTCTAAGTTGAATACTTCGTCTATTTCTTCGTAGTTAGTATCGAATTTCTCATTCAGCCTGTCTATAATATATGGATGAATGGAGTTTCTCGCCATAAAATGGGTGATTTCTTCTGGCGTGTAGTATGCCCCCATTTCTTTCTGATTGACTGTTTTCTCGAAAATATGCCCGAGAAGTTCTGGACTCACTCTGTTCGGGTCTACTATATCTAATCTTTCGTCAGCGTGCCAGTTCCAACTGTCGAGGAAGTCAAGTATTTCTTCGAATAGTTCGTTGGTTTCTTCCACACCGCTTCCAAGCCTTGCTTCTGGGAATTCTTCTTCGATTCTCGTCTTGCTGAAAAGCCCTCCGTTCAGGTACGGTAATTCTCCGAACTCAGTATCTTTTGCTCCTTCAGATAACAGTTTGAAGAATAATGGTTCGTAAAATTCCTCGTATACATCTTCACCTTCTTCTGTAATTCTTTCGTGATGTCGTCTGAGGTAGTCCTTCTTGTAGTCTAGAAGCTTTTTCTCTTGGATAAAGTAAAGGAAAATCAGTCGGTCAAAAATAGTCTGAGCGTAATTTTGTTTTGCATCTCCTCTGTCTTCAGGTATATTCTCTACATTTCTGACCATCTCAGCTTTAATTTCTTCGAACTCGTCGTAGAATTTCTTGACAACTTTCTGTGTTTCGTAAATCTGGTCTATAGTTCTAGAGTCACCATATTCTATATTGTTGAGTTTTTCTAGGACTGACCTTTTTTCTCCACGTCCTGTGAACTGGTCTTTGCTGAAGGAGAATTTCTGGTATTGAATTCGTCCGTGTTTATCCCAGGAACGTCTTCTGCTTGTGAAAGTAAAGTTTTCGAAATCTGTGGTAGAAACAACTTGTGTGTGCCTTGCTGAGTCCATTCTGGTTCGATAATCCGATGCTTTCTTTC
This sequence comes from Candidatus Nanohalarchaeota archaeon, assembly GCA_022729235.1. Taxonomy (GTDB): domain Archaea; phylum Nanohalarchaeota; class Nanosalinia; order Nanosalinales; family Nanosalinaceae; genus JALDAJ01. Next base: position 845,777 of record JALDAJ010000001.1, on the reverse strand, counting down.
CTTCCTCTGCCTTCACTACAGCAACAAATTCGTCGTCATTTATTCTCAATACAATTTCATCGTCGTGTTCTGAAAGATTCTTTTCACGCTCCAAGCCTCTTTTCTCTAGAGATTCAGCGATTTTATCTATAGAGTCCCAATTCGCTATATCTGAAGAAGTTATCTTCGAATACGGCATAATACTACATCACACAAAATTGGTTTTAATTCTTTCCAGTGAAGTCATTTAGTAGCTCCAGCGTTCCAAGATATGATTAACTATCTCCTCTTCTCTGTTCTCAATTGTATCTTTGCCCCAGTCAGTTAAATCGGGAACTATGTCCTTATTCATATCTAGGTTTACGTGTTTGTATGCTTCTTCTTTGTCGGCTTGAACTGCGTTCTGAAGTGATTTGTTCTCTCCTTCAGGTAGAATTGAAAGATTTCCGAGCCTGTGTTTATCTTCCTCTAGGTCTAGGTCTTCGTTCGGAGACTGTGGATGGATATGTTCAACTTCTATGTTTGTATCTTTGTCTGCGCCGACTAGTTTTCCGTTCACCCATTCTTCCAAGTTGAAAGGCATTTTCTGTCTGTCCGACTCTGTCTGTTTGTGTTCTTCATAGAAGTAGAGTAAAAACCTGATTTCCTGTTTCCCAAAGTCTTTGTAGAAATCATCGTATTCCTCTGTAAGAGCTTCTCTTACTGCTTCATCACTTGCTTTATCCTCTATTATATCTATCAGTTTTTCTTTGATTTCTTCTACTGAAACGTTTTCCTGGTAAACATCTCTAGCCAGGTTGTATATCTTGTATCTAGCAGTGTAGGCAGGTCTTTGAAGAATTGAATACATCCTGACCGCTAGTGTCTCTACTAGCTCTAGAATTTCGATATAGTTGTCTTCTCCTAGAGAATCTTTCTTGAGGCGCAGAGCCAGTAGCAAGGGTCTGATATTACCCATACTTCCCATAAGTTCCATCCGTTTAATCAGGTACTTTTCTCTGCTATCCTCAGATTTCTTCGTCAGTTGTTCCTGCGCCACAAAAGCGGTCTTTAACTGCTTCGAATAATTTTCAATATCCTCTAAAGGCGTTTCACTTTCTCTGATTTTCTGCTTCAGGTTTTCTAGCAGGTTCTGGTGGTATCTTTCTCCTCTGCTTGAGCTCCATTCAGTGTCCCATAGAATGTAGTGGAATCTTTGAATGTTGTCTTCGGATAGGTCTCCCCAGTGGCTATCCTGATTAATCTCTTCAATTTTACCGTATATATCTCCGAATCTGGATTGTAGAAGATTTATTTCTTCCTTTATTGCTGTTTCTTCTCCTTCGTGGTTGTTGAGATAGATTTGTAGCATTAGGAAGCTCTTGGTCTTGTCCAGGACTGTAAGGTCTCGTCCTCTGTCGTTGGCGGTTTCGAAAATCTTTACTGCACGGATAATAGACTCTACTTCATACGTAAGGACTTCTAATTTAGTTATCTCTTCCTTCAAGTCTAGAAGGTATTCTTTGTCCTTGTCCTCCAGTTTTTCCCTGAAGAACTTCTTGGCTCTCAAGAGCTTGTTCTGAGAAGGAGAGTCAGATATTACTTCTATATCCCTGTCAACAACTTTCTTACCTAGTATATTGTCCTTCAATACAAGGTCATCCTCATCTGTTCCAAGCTGGAGTTTGTAGCCGTTGATGTCTTTTATGTAGCCCTGTTTTATCTTTTCAGCCTCGGTATCGTATCCTTGCTCAGCTAGCTTGTTCTTGATTTCATTCAAGAAGATGATTGCCGTAGTGATTCTCTGCTGTCCATCTATTATCTTGTAAACATTATCCTCAGTTTCAAAGAGAAACATCCCGTAGAAATGGTTTCTCCCGTTTCCTTCCGCCTCTCTGTTATCCATCACGTTGTTTAGGTCTCTCCACAGGTCTTGGAACTCTTCCTCAGTCCAGGAATAATTTCTCTGATACTCAGGAATCTTGAATTTAACTTGTTTAGTTACAACTTCTTGGAAACTTTGCGCCTTACTCATAACCTTCGGTGAGATTACCAGAGTTAAAAATTACGTGACCTGAAACACGCCCTACCCCTAGTTACATACCCCAGACCTTCGGCGAGGCGCACGCACGAAGAATCAACCGTTCTAAAATAGATTTCAATCCTGTTAATACAGGTTTCAAGACTGTTCCCCGACGTGTCGGGACTAGATTTTTAATGAGTCGAAAGAAGTCGTAACTGATGCAAACTGCCTGGATAAGAGCCGTGAAAGAGATGGACGAGCGACCTCACCCTAACCTGAATAAAGAAATATACCTAAACATAGCAGTTTTAGAGACAGATAAAGACTTGAAATCTCTTTCAAAGAAGCAGTGGAAGAAAACAGTCTCCAACGTAATCCAGAAGAAAGGAATGAAGACTTACCCTGACAGGTATCCATTTGAAGAAACGGAGAAGATAAGCGTAGTAGTAGCTGACGAAGATAATGAGACAGAGGAAGTGCTTACAGGCACTCTGAAAGTCCCTGAAAAGTATAGAGGTACGGATGCGAAATCATCAGAAATTTACTGAGTAAAGCTATGTTATTTCTATGCTAACTGTATAGTTTTGTTGCGCAGTTTCGATTGAATTCGGTTGTTCTGGGTTTACTAATATATATGCAGTTTCTCTTATCGGAGTTATTTCATCTTTTTCTGATTCTTGTTGTGGGCTTACTTGGTAGTATACAGCTATTTCTTCTGTTTCATCTGGCGATATTTCTGTTTCTAGTTCTTGTATTCCTGGTTCTCCGAGGAAGATTGAGCCTTTGTCGTTTTCTAGGTGTTTTTCTGGTTGTTCTTCGTCTGGGAATGTTGCGGATATTTCTACTTCGGTGTTTCCTGTGTTGGTGATTTCTAGGTGTTCTACTGCTTCTGTTACTGTTTCGCCCCAAGAGACATCTTCAATATCTATGTTTACATCTGTTACTTCAAGGCTGGTTTGTGGGTTTGCTGATGCGTAACTTTCTGTTCTTATCCATTCTATGTCTTCGTCACGGTGGTGTCCTTCAAATTCGCATCTGTCTTGGAATGGGTTGTAGTTAGTTTCTGGTTCGATGACGAATCCTAGTTCTGTTTCAGGTTGTGGTTCTCCCTGTATTTCACAACTGTATTCTCCTTCTCCCTCGAATACTTCTTCACAGGTGTATTCGATTCCTGTTCGGTGATGACGGTCTTGTATTTCTTCAGCCTTCAAACGGACTTTGTGGCTATCTATTGCTACTTCTTCAGGTGAACTGAAGTGTGTTACATTAGCAATAACTGTTTCATCGTCTATGTTTAGTGAGGTTTCTAGTTCACAGGTCTGTGTCTGGTCTAAGGTGTTGGCTACAGGGTCAACTGTCAGGCTTTTCACATCGCTTGATAAGTTACTGCTGTAGCCTGTGACTACTATTAGGAATAGGAAGGCGATACTGGTTATGTAGAAGTAGTCTTTTCTTTCCATTTTTTGTCCCTATTGTCAATTTGTTTTAATGCTAAGCTTTAATTCTAGCTTTCAGGTTGTTGATTTCATTATTCTTCTATAAATTGTATTGAGCCGTCTTGGGAGAGCATTACTGTGTAATTCTGTGAGTTAATGGATATTCCTACCTCATCCTTGTTTACTGTTTCTGCTTTGTCAGGGTCAAGTACGAACTGGTTGTCTTCAGCTCTCAGTTCTATCATAGCGGGATTGAAGTCTGTGTTAAGTTCCCAGTCAGTAGATTTTATTTTCTCCTTCAACAATTCCACTATTTCGTCTTCTTCGTGTCCTTCCCAGTTTTCCAGCATCTCCAACCATTCTCCATCTTCAGAATATTTTTGAAGTACTTCTTTCACTATCTCTGTTGGTAGTCCTGAACGACTGAGGTCGTCACGCTCCTGGTTTTGCCAGATTACAAGTACTCGCCACTCATCTTCATCAGGCACATAATCAAAACCTAGTACGTGGTCTTCTGTTCCAAAGGACAAACCTGTTGGTTCTGTTGTACTGACAACCTTATCTACTTCTTGTAGAGCTTCCTCAATTGATAGGTTTTCTTTTTCTTCTAAACCAGTATCTTGTTCAAAATACTCTTTAGAAAGGTCAAAACTCATAGATTAATTCACAAAACAGTAAGATAAATGACTTTTCATTTCATTCTTCAAATGCTTCTTTGTAGGTTTCCAGTTTTTCTTGCTCATCCTTGTTTAGGTAAAATTTTTCTGTAGTATTCGATGAAGCGTGCCGTGCAACCAGGGCAGTCCTCTTAAGGTCATTAACGGTGTCATAGACTTTTCGGATTTGGTTCGTGCGAAAATCGTGACTGCTTAAGCTCTTCACATCTTCCTCATTAAGACCTGCATCCTTCGCCACAGAGCGGATAGACTCCCATAGACGCCAGCGTTCTACCCTCAAATCTTTGAATGACTTATTCGTTTCCTGTTTGAAGTTGAACAGATACTGCTCCTTACCCTCATCTACCTGTTTCAGAAAGTCACTGTAACTTCCATCGAAATTGTGAACATCCAAAATGTAGTTTTGGAGAGCTTCCTGGAACTCTTCTTTAATATAGAGTTTTTCAGAGGAACGATTCCCTCGGCGACCTTTCGCATACTTAGCTGGGACTTCTACCTCTATTCGTCCCTCCAAAGAGAAATCGTACCACTTGTATGTTGCGTGAAGTAGCTCATAGCTTCTCATACCTCCGTGGTAAAGATTAATCAGCGCATTCTTCATTTTTTCATCTGCTACATCCATCATTTGTTCTATCTGGCTTTCCTCAAGACTGACCTTTACATAGTCATCAGTATCGCTTGTATCTCCGCTACTGCTTCTATTATCAAAATCAGAGGAATTCGGGAGTTCTTCAATTCTCCCTGCTTCACCTACCGCTTTGTAGTATTTCTTGAGAGCGAGCCAGCAGAGGTACGACTGTCTGTTCCTGGTAGCACGATTTTTGTCAACCTTCCCACATACTTCCTTCATTTTCCGCTTTGACCAAAGACTTTCAAACTGCGACAGGTCAAACTTTTCCTGTTCTTCTTCATCCAGGCACTCAGGTTCTGGGGAATCTGCTAGAGGGTCAAAGTCGATGAACTTCAAAGCTCTTCCGTAGGTAACCAAGGTGTTCTTGGAGAGTTCGCCTCGATAGTGGTTGAGGAACTTGTCGAAGTCTATGTAGTTTTCTTCCTGGTACTGGGCATAATCATCAAAGATTTCATCTATGGTTTCATCGACGTCTTCTTCATTCATATGAAAATAAACCTGTTTATTTTCCCATTCGACACTTTAAGAATGGTGCGTAGGCGCAAACCGACACTTTAATCATCTAGGAAACTCTACAAGGAAATTTAAGTTCTATCCTTCTACTTCTTCAACTGATTCAGAGAACTTGTCTCTCTGCGCCTTCAAGGACTCGTAGTGACGCATAATTTTTATCGTGGTTAATATGATAGATTCCATCTCCTCTCTAGTAGTGTTACTGCCCTTGGCGTGAGTCTGCGCCAGCATCCTGTAAAGAAAATTCTTCTTCTGCGCCTCTGACATTTTCCGAACTTGCTTTTTAATATCCTCCAAACTGTGTTCAGAGCCTATCACAGTCTCTGGTTCTACTTCTACTTGACTACTGCGCCATTCTGAGATAAGGTCTTCCATCAATAGCTTCTCTAATTCGAGACTTGAAGAAACCTGTGTCCAGCAAAATAGACACTTTAAGGAAGGGTTTTTGTCTAGATATTCTCCAAGATTTCTACAACTTCTCCTCCGAAAAAGTCAGGCTCTTTTTCCAGATATATAAACTGTCCTTCTTCCGATACTGCATTTTGCTCCAAGGCGTCTTCAATTAACTCTCCAAAAACTTTTTCCCGTTTAGATTCCGAACCCCCAAGCTCCAGCTCCTCCTTTAAGTCCTCCTTCCTCATTCTTCCATTATTTCTACTGAGCACTTCCAGAAGTTCACCTAATAGAGACGGTTTCTGTTTCTGAAATCCACTAGATTCTGTGACCCTTCGCTTTTCCTCTCTAAACTCCTCATAGAGAGTAGCTTGACATTCTTTCCAGAATATGTAAGCCTCTATTACTCTTTCTTCAGAGACTTTATTCTCCAAACGTATTCTTGAATACGCCTTTGCTATCCTCTTTAACGCAATCAAAGTCCTTGGAGATAAAGTGTAATTCTTTAATGATAGTCCTACATAGATACGTTTTAGAAGTTCTTCACCCTCCTCTGAGATTTCTGGATTTATATCTTCAGCTACTGAAAGATATGCACGGTAAATATCTAGGTCAAGCTCTGCTCTGTTTTCATCAGATGAAAGAACCTTCTCCGCCTTTCTAATTTCTCTCCGTAAACTGTCACTTCCCCCTATTTCCTGACTGGGTATAGCTATTTTGAGATGGAATCTGCTTAAAATATCACTTTGAGAGCTTACAGGTAAATCATCTATTGACGGCTTTCCATCCCACCTTCTATCATTCACGTCTGACGGATTCATAACTAGACAGACAGACGCCTTCGCAGGCAGTCTAATATCCTTATCTCCTGCAGACCTATTTACTTCTCCATCCTCCATAGGCGTATTGAAGCAACTGTAAGAGTCGTTAAATTTTCCTGCTTCATCACCTATAAAGAAGCCGTCATCTGCTTTTACAAGAGCGTTAGCATTTACTTCATATCCTCCTTTCTTCTTGTCTTCAGTGAGCGATGCGGTAATACCTGTACTTGTAGAATTTTCAAGTACCGTATATACTGTTCTAGGAAGTGTTTCTGCGCTGGTTGAAACTAGTTCAGATTTTCCGACTCCTGGCTCTCCTGCTATCAGAAGATGTATATCTCCTTCTGGAAATTTTCCAAGCCTATAAAGTAGGTATCCTTCTTTGACACGGTCAAGACCTCCGATTTTCCCTTGGGCTACCGATTCCTTGAGCTTGCTTTTTATTTCAGGGTTTTTAGATAATTCTTGTACTTGTTCTTGTATTTCCTCACTTATTTCTTCCACTTCGTTCTTGTCCTTGAACTCAATAGAGTTTGCCTCTATATAGGGTTCTAGCTTCTTGGAATTTTTCTTGAGAGGACGGTCTCGTAGAATACCATTTACTCTAATTAAAGAACCAAGGCTGGCGTTCTCTAATTCTTTATTTCTTGCTAGACTGCCTTCCAGGTATACTTCACGCTTCCTGGGATTCGGCTTGCTGGTTCTCTCCTGTATACTAATTGTCTTAGTGTCCTGCAGAATCTTTTCTACAACCTCAAATTTTCTAGAACCGCATTCACATTTATATGGTGATTTTAGGTGAGAGGAGTCCTGTTCTTTCTTGTACTGGTCTCCACACTTTGCACACTCGAATATACCTGATTTAACTGCAGGTTTTGAGAGTATATTATTGGTAATAATTCCTTCCACCGCTACGAAATGACCTATATTTTCGCTGTAAATCTCTGAAAGTTTTACTGTATCTTCTTCAGGCAAATCTACAATCCTAACTTCCAAAGAATCTTCTCTACCTACCAGAGAACTATTTTCTACTACTTCTTCAAATGCCTCTAGTACCGTGTCGGGGTCTTTCAGCAATTTATTCACTATTTCTTTATCGAATCTGTCCAAGTCTGGAAGACTGACCTCTATCCAAGATTTTTTATCTTTCTTGATAGCGTGCGCAATATCATCCTGTAATTTTTCTTGTACAAAATCTCCCAGTCTTCTAACTAATTCTCCATATTCTAAAGTACTATCTTTTACATCAATCTTTCTAGCAGATATTGCTTCTCTTCCCTTTTCTGTAAGTTTCCAGTAATTTGATTGACCTTTTGGATTTGTCTTTTTCAGGTATCCGTGATTCTTGAGACGATTCAGGGCATTATTGAGAGAGTTTTTCGAACTGTAATCGGTATCTGAGTTTTCGAAGATTTTCTTGGTTGTCTGCTCGCCACTGTTTTTCAGATAGTTCAGTATCTTTCTTCTTTTCTCATTCAGCTTCTGGTTGTTACTCATTATTCTACAACCCCTCCTATGGAGGGGTTATGAACCCTTTGAACCCTGTTATTTCTGTCATATTTTTCGTTTAAAACGTCTAGCTCTAGAATAAAGTCAGTAAACCTACACTGACCCCTGTGAAATCTGGATTCATAACCTTCACAGACAGGACATAGATTGACTTCTCTCAACAGAAGGTCTAAACCGAGTTTATGGGGACGTTCATAGCCTTCACAGTGTTCATAGAAGATGTAGTATACACTGCTTTGAGTCCAGCAGTAGAGTTTAAAAGGAGTCGAAAGAGGATAATCCATAGCTTACACCCCCTGACACCGACGTGGTACAAAAAGAGATGTAAGGAAGAGAGCGCACTTCCTTCATCTCTTCTCACCTCCTTTATGGAAAAGCAAGTAAACTTGTTCCTCTACAGAGTAGTCTACAAGCGACCACCCCTGTTCTTCGTAATTTACTACGTGCTCCTCTACTTCATCCGTCTCCGAAACGAACCAGACATAATTATTATTCCTGGCTTTGCTTTCCCTGAACTCAAAAATTACTTTCCCCTCAGAAACCTCAAAGGATGTTACTAGATATCCTTCTTTTTCATTCAATACCTGTTGAACAGCTTCTTTGCTTGTAGAGGAGCAATCTACAGTATGCGTTGTCATACCTTATGACCTAGAAGTTTCAGGAATTCGTTTGCAGATTTTGTGTTATCCAGTCCTGACCAGATTGTAGCTAAGTCAAAAGAGAGGTGGTCGGGACAATTACCTTGTATCCAGGCACTTTCCGCACAACCTTCTACTGTGCATTCCTCATCCCTCTTTTCTGGAGGAGGCGGAGGACAACCGTAGTAGTTATAGAGAAATAGCTCTTGTCTATTCATCCCTAACCACCTTCTCTTTTCTGACCAGATTTTCCGTGAATAAATTGCGATAACCTGAATTCTGATTGAGTTTCATAGCAGTATTTTTTACCATACTAGAACACCTCGAACCCTGTTTTCCCGCATTCTCTGCAACGTAGAGTTCTCCGATTTATAGAGTCAGAGTTGTTGTTTACTGCAATATCGTCGCTACCACATCTATCACAACGATTGCGCTTCATTCTATCTCCTCCTTCAGTTTTTCTAGGGCTTCCTGTATCTCTTCCTCTCCTATATATGTCCGTCCTCTTGAGTCCTCCATCACGTCTTGACGGTTTCCTTCTTTATCGACTGGAATCAGCTTGTTGGTGTCTTCTAAGTGTTTCTTCCCGCACTCTGGACAGGCAAGGTCGTAGTTTGGAGACTTGCTGTATTCCCAGTCTTCGTGTTTCTCTGCGTGACAGTTTTTACAGGTTTTCTTGGAAGTTGCTTCTGTCAGGAGGCGTTGTACGGAGTCTATGCCGTGAATTTTCCTACCTGTAGTAGTAATGAACACGTTCTGGTGTTCGCCGTCTTCTTCACTTACTGGAATCAGTTCCTCGAAAGCGTCAGTTCGGTGATGAATATGAGGCTTGTTGCAGTTTGGACATTTGAAGTCGTGGCTGTCGCTTTCAGGAGTTCTGTCCCATTCTTCGATTTCTTCCTCACACTTACCACAGCGGAATTTTCTTCGTCCGTCGGTTACTGCCATTTTCTACACCTCCTGGCTGAAATCAGGAAAAATGTTGGAGTCGGCGCAGAGTGTGAAGGAAGTTCTACGCCGACCCTAATACTGTTTTCTTGCGTGTTCGCCGAGGTTTTCTTGGATTCTTTCATCCTGTGGGATGATTGCCGACCAAACCCTTTTTATGTATCCGCGGGTAATACATAATGTATCAGGAGGGATACCACATTAACAGAGAAGAAGGATACGTCCATTACAATCGAACTATGGACTGTATACTACAAGTTCTGCATAACTCAGATAAGGAAGAATTCTCGGTAAACGAAATCGTAGATAGAGTCCCATATGAAAGAGATGCTGTATCCAGAAATCTAGGTAGGCTGAAAGAGAGTAATCTTATAATAAAGGATGAAAGCACCAGACCTCACGCCATCAGGATAAACGAAGACTACAAACAAGTAATTTACAGCTTCTCATCCCGTTTTAGCGACGAGAAAAGCATCAAACATACTAAACCACAGAATACCTCGGTCAAAATTAATCTTGACGGAGAAAAATCCTATAAAACCGCAGTTTACCACGGTCTAGAAGATAACTCCATATTGGAAGAAGAAATCGTCATAGGAGAAGAAAAAGTTTCGATGGACAAATTACTGGGAAAAATCATCAGAAAAATTGAGGAAGAAAAAACTATAGAACTGGAAGATTATGCGTCAGAAATTTATGACGACCTTCTAGAAGAATACGATGTAAGAGAAGAGCTTGAATCAACGGAAAAGGTAACGATAATCAAGAGCTTTCTGAAAGGAGTCAAAAAGAACCCTGAAGAAATGGAAAGCTCCCACAAAATATTCCTCCCACTACACGACAAGAAGCCAAAATATCTTCTCCTGAAACACGGCGCATCCATATTCCTACATCTTGAAGACAGTATCGGTATGGAAGACATAGAAGATGTTCTTTCAGAGATTAAATTAGAAACGATGAAACCTCAAATTTCAGATACAATATCTTATGAGGAAGTTAAGGCTAGCCTAGACGTAGCTCTAGAGCAGATAGATGTATTTACTAATGAAGAACTAGAATTCCTGGAGGAACTGCTTCAGCAGATTGAACACAAGTATGATGGAGAGACCATATTGACGGTATCTAAAGACGCCAGACTATTCAGTTCATCAGATGTAGCTCACAGAATTCAGAATTCATAAAAAACTGTCTATGTAGACCGACATTACAACCCTTCGGGGTTCACCAAGGGATTGTGGGCTTTCGAACCCTACATCCCAAGCTCGAAAAGGGGCTAAACACTATATTTGTATCTATCAGGTTCTGATAACAGGTTTTTTGGTTTAGAATTTCTCATACGAGCATTTGAAGTTGATATTTTTTGTCACAATTAGTTATTGAAAGATATTGCCGTAATTTTCGTTAGTGTTAAGTATTTCGAGAATTCCAGAGATTTAAGCCTGAAAATGTAAATTTGTGTTCTATGTCTTCTCAAGAGAATATATCAAATCAGTTAGAATCTTATTCAACTCCGCTTAAGATTTCTTCAGAAAATCCTTTTGAAGACTTCCAAATACCGAAAGAAACACTTGAGAACAGGAAAATCATTGGTATAGGCGAAGCTACACACTCCACTAAAGAGTTTCATCAGGTTAGACGCAGATTCTTTCGATTTCTTGTTGAAGAGTTAGACTACCGTATATTCGCTTGGGAAGCATCGTTTGGAGAAACGCTTGAAATCAACAACTATGTTGTTAACGGAGAAGGAACGGCTGAAGAAGCACTGAGTTCGATAAGCTCGCCTATATTCAGAACAGAAGAAATTTTGAACTTGGTGGAATGGGTTCGAGAACATAATAAGCAGGTTTCAGATGAGGAGAAAGTCAGATTCTATGGCTTTGATATGCAGAATGATATTGCTTCTTTCAAGAAGCTGCGGAAAATTATGCAGAAAGTTGACAGAGACTTTATTGAAGCAAATAATGAGACTCTGGAGTTTATGGAGCAAGGAAAGATGATGTTCGCAGAAATAGATAAAGAAAAAGAAGCGGAACTCAAAGACTTTATCACAGATTTGGAGAATCAAGTCAAGCAGAAGCAGGATGAGTATCTGGAAATTATTTCTGAGAAAGAATACAACTTATTGAAGCAGTTAGTAGTGATACTTGAGCAGTGTAGAAAGTTCTGTTTAGCCGTAAATGAGAATGCTGAACTTGATATAGATTCTTGGACTTTCCGTGACCAAAGTATGGCGGAAAATATTTCTTGGATGATGGATTTCGAAGATGAAGAAAAGGCATTTGTCTGGTCACATAACGCTCACATCAAGAAAGGAGGGAAACCTGAAAACCCTGAATCAAAGGCACTCGGATACTATCTAGATCAGAAATACGGGGAAGACTATTACGCCATCGGCTTTGATTTCGGAACAGGATCATTCAAATACCTCGATATGGAAGAACCACAGCCTAACTGGGAGGGAGAAAGATCATTTGAAAAACTACACGAAGACACTCTAGCTCAAGAACTAGATCAGATTCAAGAACCATTCTTCCTAGACTTTACAGGCATACCAAATGAAGGACTGAAGGAATGGATAACTCAAGAACACAGACTCCATACTGCAGGAACTTATTTCCATCTTGAAAATATTGAAGATCACTACGACAAACTGAGACTTAGAGAAAACTTTGATGCCTTAATATACATACCTGAGGTTTCTGCTATTAATCCAATCTAGAATAACCAAACAATAAGTTAAAACATTTGTCTATACAAAACTAAATACTGACCTCGGGGTCACTGTCCACTAGTTTGTGGGCTTTTGAACCCGATTACCCGAACTCAAAACGGGGCTTATAAGCGTTATGTTCAAGAGCCCAGTGCGGGCTTATTTTATCATTTATTTCCAAATTGCTTATCTACTGTTTCTTTCTCTAAAGCATCTGCCAATTCCCAGAGAAATTCTTCAGCCCCGTTAGTTTCTACATTATCTGTTGCGTATACTGCTACGGAACGGTCTCCTAGAAAGTGTGTATCTCGTAGATACGGATTATTTTCTACAGCCTCTTTAGTTGCTTCTTTCCGTTCTTTAGCTATTCTTTGTGCTTCTTCAGCACTGTATCCTTGCCCAACGAGTAAGGCACCCAAACCTATCTCGCCATCATCCAAATCATCGGGATTAATTCCTGAGCGTTTTTGCGGAAATAAGACAGCTATCTCTTGATAATCTACGAATGGAATACTTTTTCTCCAGCTGCCGTCACTTCTGATTATTTCTTCTCGCCAACGATAACCATCCTCTGTAATTGCAGGATAAATTATATCTCCTGAGCTTTCTCTACTTTTACCATTTCTCTGTGCGTTTGACAGGTTCTCTGCTGCATCCTTGAAGGAAAATCCATTTAGTCTCTCTTCTAAATATACCTCATTCAAATTCTCTACAGCCTCCGAATCTCCATTAACAAAAATCTGTTCGTATTCTGGTCTTCCCTCAGATGAATACTCGGTTTCAACCACAGACCAACCTGTCATAACTTATTGATAGCAAAATATTCTTAATTAACTTGCGGACTAAATCATAGTATACCTCTCGGGGTTTCACCGCAATCTCAGTATGAGATGTTGAAGTCAACATTCATACCTCAAAACGGGGCTTCCCTCTCAAGCGTTCACAGTCGTTTATCGACTTATTCTTCGCCTCTCCTTGTTTCGTTTGGATTTTCAAAAGAAATACAGCCTTCAGCATTTAAATAATATCTAGATAGGAGAGTGCATATTTCGGTTGAATTTTAAGATTTAGACAAATAATCTACAAAAGCCCCTTGTATTTTCTGTCTGTTTCTCTAATTCTGAACTTTCTTTACCTAGAAGAGAGTAAGTAAAAGAAAAAAGTAGATATATGAACGTTTGTTTAGCTTAGAGCCTCTCTAATGTCCGCAACAGTCTCCACTGCTTCTGCCGTCTCCTCCAGTAGATCAGCCGTTTCTTCAGGCGTTTCCTGAGGTTCAAATCTAGCTGTTATAGATCCTAATTCGTCATCGTACTCTATCCTATCCTCGTTCTGCAGATAGTCAATCGCTGATTGAACTGCATCTGGATCCAGATCATGAAGTCCCGTTTCTGAATCATAAGGCCTCCCTTTTGGAAGAGCGACGGATAATTGTACAACATCTCCCGTCTCTTGGTCATAAACCAACGAGGAATTTACAGGACTCTTCCTGAAGCTCGTGTATTCGAAGGTTTCATCACTATTTTTCACCCTAGTTAGATTAGTTTCCCTGGCCTCGTAACCTCGATCTTCAAGCACCTCTTCAACAGCTTCTATTTGCGGAGTAGACGGAAGTTCATCTCTTACCATTGATTTCACCTCCTTTCTCAAGCCCAGTGAGGCCTAACTCACCACGACTGATACTAGATTTTAATGCTCCAAAAGCATCCACCCTTCTGGGCTTCTGCTATTTTGGCTTGCATGCTGTTTGTCATTTCAATCACGCGATTCTACATTATTACAAAAGCTTTAAATGCCTTATATCGATTTAGAAGACTTAAAACGGCATAAATACAGCTCTTTGAGCTTTAAACTTATTGAGAAGTTCTAGATAGTCATAAAATATGTTTTAATAGCAACCAAGAAATATTTCTTACAGAACTAATTCTAGAATAGTTTTGAACAGAAGTAGGATATTTATTCAGTAAGAAATTACCAAAAACAGTCACCCGCGATAAAGCTATAGCTACAAGAACTAATTAACGAATGCAAACCAAAAGCATCCACCTTGGTTCATAAGACGGATTTAGCCCTTAGTCTTTTATGATTTTTTATTACAAATACAGTTTCCTGTTTTCTTCTGGGGCTTTGTACCCTTGATTCGTAGCCCCTCACCACTTTTCCAATGGGCTATAAATATCTCTAGGTCGCTAGCCCTTTCGCCACGCCGTGTTTCGATTGAGGGCTTTGAACGCTTGGTAGTACGTCCGGGCGGGGCTTTTAATCAGCGTTTAACTGTCTGTTACTCTGAGCGCGGTTGGCCTAATTATATTATTCGGAACTTATGAATTAGTAGTAGGAAATAACAATTTATGAAGAGTATTGAAGAAGATCTTAACGAAGTATATGGAGAAGTGGAAGAAGGCCTTGAAATCAAAGGAAGAGGTGCTACCAGCGCTTTCTATAACTCAGACGGAGAGAAGCTGAGCAGAGGCTTCCATACTGTATGGAAGATGGATGACGGAAGGTATATCGGAAAAAAAGGAGGTAAAAGATATATACTGGACGTGAGTGAAGACGGTGTGGAAGAGTTGAATGATGGAGATCACAGTATTCAAAGAACATCTTCAGGCTACAAATTAAAAACAGGAGCCCGTAGCAGACATATCGATTACGATGGTAATCCTTCTAACCCCGTGAGAAATAGGGCTCCTTCACTTGGTCTAAAAAAGACCGCGAAAGTCACAAAGAAATGCGTTAAAAGCATGCTAAGACCCAGAGAATCTAGTAAAGAGGAATTAAAAGGCATAAAAAGGATTCTTAAAGGAGTGGAAAAGTACAATGATCGGAAAAATAGTAGCTATTTACAGAAAATTAAGACTGTGGTAAGCAATTATGCTGGAAAAGAAAAGAAAATTAAACTAGATGGAGCAACCAGCGTTAATCTTGATGTAGACGAATTTGAAGAATTTTTCTCCCCTCTTATCAGAGAATACACCTCCAACGTAGATTATGGAGGCCCTATGGACGAGGATATCCATCAAGCTCTGATGGAAGATATCATAGAGAAAAACGAGGTCAGGATAGAGTCATGCATAGGAGAGGGTGAAGAAAGAACGCCAGAAGTCATCGCCTATGATGTAGGAGATGGAATCGTCTACGAAGGCCATATCCACCTGCTAACAGATATCAAAAAGCCTTATGGAGAAGAACCTATGGACCTGGTAGGCGATAGAGAAGAGCAAGAATTTGAAGTAAGAGTCAAAGTGTCTTACGACAAGGCTGCAGAACTACCAGACCCTGAGAAAGATCCAGAGGAGGCTGAAGAACAGCTCTTCGAGAGAGAAGTTGCCTACACCTAAAAAGTAAAGGCATATCGATTGTAATAACGCCTACTGGAAGCTGGTTGCGGGACCGGTCAACGAGGAGCGGGATTTGCTGCTTGCCAGGTCATCGAAGTCGATGTCGTTGAACTCGCCTGGTTTTGCCCCTGTAGCTGCGTAGAGGTACAGGACCGTTTTCACCACGCCCTGGAGTGTCTGTGCGGCGAGGAATGAAAGTAGTACGCCGGTCAGTACCAGTCCGATAGCGATAGAAATAATTCCTACGGAAAACAGGTAAATCGCGGGTAGTGCAAACACCGCCATAACAGCTACTGAGACAAGCTGGACTCCGATGAGACTTATCGGGGTCTCTCCCCATGTCTGTTTGAAAGTACTGGCGCTTCTTGTAAACATTCCCTTGGTAGAGGTTTTCTCGAAGACTATCACCGGTATTATGAAGAATGTCATAAGCGTCCATGCGACGCCGAAGATTACGCCAAAGATACGCGCCATTCGGGAGTCAGAGTTCTCGATTGCGTTGATTATTATACCGACTGTTGCGCTGATGAATGCCCAGACCAGTAACGGCTTTTTCACGTTCCACGCTCCTGCCATACCTGCCCGTAGAGAGGCTTCTCCGCCTTCCAGTACTTCACGGGTCTGGTGCACCAGGCCAGCGGTGAAAAACGATGAGATAAACGTCAGTCCAAGGTATACGAAAAACAGTGCGGCAAGCGCTATACCCTCGGGAGCAACAGCCGTTAGACCGAAAGTCACTCCGAGGAAGATAGCGAGGAATAGAAAACCGGCAGCACCGCTTACAAGCGGGAACAGCCCTAATTTTGGGTTATGCCGCATCAGTAATAGGCTGTCCTTTGTCAGTAATAGCCCTGTTTTTAACCTGCCGAAGACCATATCTTACGATTAGGCGTCATACTCTTATTGGTTATGCTGTTTGGCAGGTATAAGAAGCGCTTTTTAATGAGCGAACAGAACTGTTTAACAAGGTGAAAAACTCTATGGCAGAAGAACTTGACGTTAAGTCTCTTGCTATCGCTCTAGCCGCTACATGCGGACTGTTTGCACTAGTTCTCGGACTTTTAGCGACTTACGCTGATTACGGAGTCGCTGTAGTTGAACTGGCTTCCTCTATCTATATAGGCTATGAAGCCACCCTGACAGGGACATTAATCGGAACAGTGTGGGCAGTTGTTGACGGAGCGATTGGCGGAGCGCTTATCGCCTATCTCTACAACTGGGCTCAGGACAGCGACTTCTAGAACCCAGGTACTTTTTCTTTTTTTATCTTTCCGGAATATAGTACAGTTATGGATAAAGAAGGCTTTTCTGAGCTTTTTGACATAATCAAAGGCTTAGACTGGCTAGTTTTCTCAGGTATGGCAGTGAAACTCTACGGTGACTCTAACCGAGATCTCAGTGATATAGACTTCATCGTGAGCGAACAAGATATCGGAGAATTTGCCAGCAGATTAGGTGCAGAAGTCGAGGATAGGGATTACGTGAAAGACGGCAACCACATCGACGACCAGGGTTTTGAAACTGTTTTCAGAGGAATAGAAGTTGAAGCCAGTTCTGGTTTTCCGCCTAAGAGGGTTCAAGAAGATAACATGCAGAAGCTGTTCGAACACAGCGAGAAGAAGAATTTCTGGGACAGAAAGTGAATATCGCGCCTCTGGAAGAACTATTTGTTCTGAAGGCGAAGATGAACCGGGAGAAGGATAGAAATGACCTAAGGTCTCTAAATAACAAGGAGTTTGACAGAGAGTTTTTACTGGAACTTATAGATGACTGGGGTCTCGAAAGGGAGGACATCCTTTCAAGACTGAATAAAGCAGGTATCGATACCTAGCTTATGGTTCTGACTGCTCCCTCATAAGAACATCCAGGACAGTCTTGGAGAAGCCGAAAATGATAGGTCCGATGAATAACCCGACTGCACCGAACACATAGATACCGCCTATAACACCTATCAGTATCGCTGCAGGATGTATCTCCGCCCTTTTATCGACCATGTACGGTCGGAGGAGGTTGTCCGCCAGACTGATGATTACCGCCCCGTAAACGAAGAGGAAAAGAGCGGATGAGAGCTCTCCTACCAGGAAGAGATAAATCGATGCTGGCGCCCATACAAGGAACGCACCTACAACCGGGATGAAACTAAGGATTATCATGATGAACGTCCAGAACGCGACGTTCGGGACGCCGGCGAGCCAGAGACCAAGACCTCCTATGAGACCTTCTATTATAGCCACCAGCACGTGACCCTTCAATACAGACCAGGTCATGAGCTCAGCCTTAGAGTACAGATCATCCTGCAGGTCTTCTGCTACCGGCGTAACCTCTACCACCCATGCATGGAGTTTTTCACCGTCTTTCAGGAGGTAGAAAAGAACAAATATCATAATCAGCAGCCCTATGAGAACTCCTGTTATAAGGTCAACTACCTGGGCGAACCCGCCGACCGCGACCTCGGCAAACCTTTCAAGCCCAGCCTGTATTTCTTGCTGTAAGTTGATTTCCTGACCAGTGTAATCAAATATAAGTTCTTCTATCTCGTCAAAATCCAGGAACTCGGCATCTCCTATGTTATCAACTAACTGCTGGGCGTCATCTACAACTGCGCTTAACGCTATACCGAAAGGTGCTATCACTGCGGATATAAACAGTATTATGATGATCCCGGACGCGATATTAGGTCCTATATAAGACCCTAATTTCTCCTGCAACGGCTTCAGGATAAACGCGAGCAGAATAGCTGACAGCAGGTAACCCAGAAACGGTGCGACCATCAGGAATGATGTAAGCACCAGCAGTGCTGCTACTCCGCCAAGGAAGATTCTTTGCGCATCCATAGGCCTGTATTAGTAAGTTATCAAGATAAAACCTTTTGAAAGTATAAAGAGAAGAAAAAGAAGCAGACGCCTAATCAGCAGTGTGAGGCGCCGCCCTCTGAATCCTGCCATCTCCGAAACGCTGGTTCCTGAAGTACGTCTCCAGACCGTTCTCAAGGTCTCTCACGCCGCGGTATAGCTCATCCATAACGCGTTTATCAGGAGCACCCATCTCCACTCTCATATGGCTGTACTCGTGTTTATCTGAATCTCTCAGCTCAAATGCTATGTAAGCCTCGTTACTCGGAAATAGGTATGGAAATGTGCTGTCCTTGACTGCCCTGAACTCGTAGAGGTCGTCTTCCTGCTCGACATCGAAGACCGAGTAATCTCTCATCGAGTTGTCTACTTCATCAGCTTTCAGAGCTTCACGTAGTTTATCTCCCTTTATGTGGTCATCAGAGATGATATCAAACGGGAGTTCTACCTCTTCGAACGCCTTCTTCGACCGGGATGGCGGTGTGGAAGAACTGCTCCCGCTCATAGTCTCCCCTCCATAAACGCGAGACCATGCTCGCTCACCATGCCTTCCTGTATCTCAACTTTCTCCGCCAGATCAAGGAATAACAGAAGACTTTCTGAGAGCGACTTTCCGTACGGGGTGATGAGGTAACCCTCGTCTTCTCGCCTAACCAGCCCGTTCTCCGCCATCATCTCGAGTGAATCAAGAGCGTAATCCTGGCTAACCCCTGTCTTTTCGCTAGCCCCCTTAACAGATATCTTTTTCTGCTTGCGAACTGTCAAAAGAATTTTAACAGGTTCAAGATTTATGAAAAGATTTCTAAATCCTCTGCTCATCGTTCCAGACCTTTTAAACAGTCAGATTCTATTTTAAGTTCTTTTTCAGGGTTTTTGAGTTCAGCTACCTGTTCAACCGCATTCTTCAAAGCATTCATGATTTCAACCACGCTCTTCCATTGTAAAAACCTGTTTAAAAGGGTTTTTCCGTTAATAACTGTTTATAACCGTTTAATACGCCTAATAATTGTTTTTAATCGTTTAATTATTTCAGAAAAAGTTCATAGACAGCTTAAAACCTCCAGGAGTCCTATATCAGGAAGAAAATTTTGGGTAAATAGAGGTTAGTCCGGACTATAGAGGACCAGAAAGTTTAGAGAAAGCGGAACAGGTAACTGTTCTCCGATGAAGCATCCTCTAACTGCGAGCCCGGTGATGAAACGATCCAGATCCTTTTTTCAGACCCCGAGACGCATTCCGATGCAGTTCCGATACTCCTGTTATCAAAATCAAAATCATCAAATAACTCGCTGCCAACGTCCGCTACAACAGGAAACTGCCTCACCTCACCGCCCCTGACAGCTCTTTCATCCCCGCCTACCTCCGCGGAAACCCTTAAAACCACTCCTTCAGAACCAGACATGCAGACATCATAACCCGGGAAATCCAGTCTGCTGGAGAAAAGGAATGGGTTGTGTACCGACAACTTACCTAGCTCCATAGCATCTCCTTCTACTACCGGAGCCTCGTTGGCTATAAAGGTATATGTCGGTTCTGGAGCCGACATACCATAGGAAAAAAACGCCGTGATAGAGAGCATAAGTACCGCAGAATACAGCCTGAAATCTCCGCGAGATACTTCCCGGCTATCCTGCTGGATGAGATAACTGGCTCCTACCATAAACGCTGAACCTGCCGCAGTCACTGCAAAGTACACGGCTGTATCGAAACCAAAAAAGGTCATCTGGTACAGACCAGAAAGATACAGTGAAACCGCCAGTAGATACGCAAAATAATCAAGCGGGCTTTCAACGTAAACACCTGTCAGTATGAAAAGCAAGGAAGCCAGGAAAAACACGATCAGCTTCAGGGTAGGTGAAATACCGAATACGTCATGAACCCCCAGCAATCCTACCGATAGAACTCCCAGGAACGCTGCCACAACTAGGAGAAGTAAGCTCGGGTCAAAGCTATCCATCGATACCGCATACCGCGTTATTCTTTAATACCTCAGAAAAGACCAGAAATCACCGCTCCACAAGCTCTCTCAGTCTCTGGAGAAACTCTCGCTCCGGCATCAGGCGGGCGTCCGACCTCCCTACTCGTGGACGTACATCGTGAGTACCGGACACCTCAACTTCCTCAAAACTCACCGCCTTTCTCAGCGCCTCCTCCTGGCTCCTCGCCCTGACAAACTTGACGCCTCCTCCCGGCGTGTTAAGAACCCACTCAGTCAACTCTCCCATGAAACGTTCCATCCACTCCGGGCGTTCAACATCATCACTCATAGGAGAAAAGAAGGAACGAGACTCTTCAGGATATCTACACTTTACAACCCACACACTAGCCGAGCTCCAGGTCCTTATTCATCGAGTTATAGTTCTCGTAGCCGTCCTCAGTAACCACAACCATATCCTCGATACGTACGCCTCCGACACAGGAAATGTACAGACCCGGCTCCACCGTCAGGACCGTACCCGCCTCGATCTCTTCACTGTTATCCGATATCCGCGGCGGCTCGTGCAGTTCCAGACCGATACCGTGCCCCGCCGAGTGGATAAACCCTTCCTCGATATCTCCATCGCGCAAGGTTTTGAAGCCGTGCCCTTCCAGGACGTCGCAGACCGCATCGTAGACCTCAGTAGTTGTAACTCCCGCGCCCTGCTCAAGCACTTCAAAAGCAGCCTGCTGAGCCTCCAGGACCACCAGCACATCAACCCTAGCGACGAGGAAAGCATCGTGCTCTGGAAATTCAAAGGCGACATAACAGAAATTATCGAAGACATAAGAGAAGAATTCGAAGAAGTCTAGTCCTCCTGATACCATGGAGGCGTCTCCATACCGACGAACTCAAAGAAGTCGTCGAACTCTCCCGGCAACCGATTCCTCGCTGTCATAGCTCTGCTCGTAGTCATTAAAACTCTGTATAGGCAGTATGCTACCATATTATTTTACTGTAGACATCAGATTCTTGGTCTCCTCAGCCACTTCCGCAGACAACCCGGTTTGATTCTCCAGCCTTTGAAGATACTCTCCAATTACTTCTTGATCATAAGCTACAGAACGCCTATAATTACCTATCTCCGCATCACCTCCATTCGGAAGATGATCTCTCAACCGCTCTCTCCAATCCTTATCCCAGGCCATGTCATCTAAAACACTAAACTTATTCTCCAGCTCATCAAGAGACTTATACTTCGTCCCAGTCAAATTCTTCATATATGGATCTTTGTCCAGTAAAAGCCCGTTGTAAAGCCTTAACTCAAAATTATTATCCGCCAAAGAGAAAAGAAACGGAGACTTACACATATACTCAACCTCAGGGTCAACACTCAATTCATCATAACCCGAAGGTATAGAGATAACATCCTCACGTTCTAAAGCATACACCCAATCCACATGTTCTGCTACAGTATCAGGGTTCTGATAAAACAAAGATCGATGATCCAAAGCGGCATCAATGTAAACACTTCTATCGATATCTAGGCGCTCAGCAACCTCAGAAACATTACCCACAACAGTATCAGGGCTATGAGTAAGTAAAGAAGGATGGTATAAAGCGGCATCAATGTAAACACTTCTATCGATATCTAGGCGCTCAGCAACCTCAGAAACATTACCCACAACAGTATCAGGGCTCTGATAAAATAACTGAGGTTGGTCCAAAGCAGCATCAGCATATACACTTCTATCGATATCTAAACTATCAGCAACCTCAGAAACATTACCCACAACAGTATCCGGACTGAGAGAAAACAGCTGAGGTCGATCCAAAGCGGTATCAACATATACACTTCTATCGATATCTAAACTATCAGCAACCTCAGAAACATTACCCACAACAGTATCCGATTTCTGAGTAAATAACGGAGGGAACTTCAAAGCAGCATCAACATATACACTTCTATCGATATCTAAACTATCAGCAACCTCAGAAACATTACCCACAACAGTATCCGATTTCTGAGTAAATAACGGAGGGAACTTCAAAGCAGCATCAACATAAACACCTTCATCAACACCTAGACGATTCGAAATCTCAGAAGCATTACCCACAACAGTATCCGGACTTAAGGAAAACAATGGCGGATGATCAAAGGCAGCATTGGCATATTCCTCCATAGATACATCAAGTTCACTAGCTGTCTTCCGCACCTTATGAGAATAATCGAACAAACTGGATTCCTCGTCTACAGACCCCCAATTTTCTTCTAGCCAACTTATATTACTCTCAAGAGCCTCCACAACACCATGAAATTCCTCGTCCTCTACTTCTAACCCTGCTTCGTCTACACACTCCCTAAGCGCTCTAACGTTCCCGTGAATGTATTTCGAAACCGATCTCTCACTCATAAACAACTCATCAAAACCCACTCCCAAAAAGAACTATTACACCAGAAAACACATGCTAAAGTGAAGAGAATCGGAAAATTAACGGTTCCAGGTTTCAGAAGTTTTTGCGGCGCGAAGCACTGCGTGTTCTTCAAGCAGCAGTTTCGGAAGAAACTGATGCGGCGTCCGAAGATCGGAAATCTTCTTGGATCAGACAAACCCAGAAAGAGTTTGCGGCGTCGGGGAGTGAAGTCGAAGAAAACAAGTTTTCTCAAAATCCTGGAACTAGCAGCGCTGAAAGCGATGCGGAGTCCGGGATTTGAACCCGGGTCGCCAGCTTGGAAGGCTGGAGTCTTAGCCACTGGACCAACTCCGCGTACAGTGTATATTGGATGAGATTGATTTAGAGTTTTAAACCGATTGGTTCGATAAAAAGCAGAAGCACTTAACGCGCCAGGCAAACACACCATAAGATAGGAACTGATGCTCTCACACCACAGAATACAAAGAATAGAAAACAAGTTTATATCGGAATTAACGGAAAACTAAGCCTTTATATTTAAAAGAAAATTCTAAAAACTGTCTACATGTCAAAAACAACCTCAAGCAACAACTTTAATCTATCTAGTCCAGATATTGATAAAACCAGGTTAGAGCTCCGAGACAATGAACCTGGCTACTCAGAGAAAAACGAAGCCGAACTTGTGAAGGAGAGTTGCTTCGAACCTTTCGAGGAGAGGTTAGAGGAGGAAGTAGATGAAGATAGAGACCTACACGACATCTACGGCGTTGCATCGACTGCGATGGAAATCGGTCTCAGCGTGATAGAGGGCACAGACAAAGATGCACTGGCGCTTGTCAACGAAGCATGGCTGGAAAACGGGAAACACGAGGAGCTTAAAGAAGCACTGATCGACTCCATGAAGACTAAACTTGGGAGAAAGGAGATACAGAACCTGGAAGAATTATCCGCGGAAGAAGTACTTGAAGTCTTCAGGAAGCTTAACGGCAGGGAAAAGGACTAGAGGACATCCTGTTCCTCAAGTCTCTGAGTCACCTACAAAAAACTATCCGCCACTAGAATATGCATGAACAAGCGAGAAACCAAGATGTCGAAGTGCGTGTTCTGCGGCAAGAACGCGACGAAGACCAACCGCGAGGGACAGCCGGTCTGCAAAGATCACAAGGACAAGGAACCGAAAGATGTTGGGTGCCCCGAGTGCGGGATGCCCATGAAGATCAGAGAGGGTCGGTACGGCTACTTCTGGGGCTGCGAGGGTTATCCACAGTGCGACAAGACATACCCCGTAGAAGCATTGACGGATGAAGACGAGGACTAACTCATCTTTCTATTTTAACAGGGTCTCCCTGTATCCATGCATCAGGAGAATACCTGTCAAATATGTGAAGATGACCGTTACCAGTTTCATACTCTTCAAAACGGTTATCCCCATACTCTCTAATTACCTCTAAAAACTCATCTACGTCTTCGTAAGCTTCGCAAAAGCAACCACCTCTTTCTCTGACTACAATATTGTCTTCTCTTCTCTCCACGTAATACTCAGAAAAATCTCTCGCTAAAGACGCAAGTCCTTCATCCTTCAGAATCTCTTCTGCCTCTTGGAATTTGCCTCTAATATCCGACATGCACTGAAGAAGGTACTAATATTTTTTATTACTGTACAGGCATGATGTTCCGTTAAGAAAGTTGAAAGAAAGGTTTTGACATATTTGCTCAGGCTTCTGCTGTGACCTTGAGCTCTTCCTCTTCCTGGCGCTCATCCGGTTCTGCCGACTCCTCTGTCTCCTCCGCAGTCTGACCGCAGGGCTTATGGCACATCGTGTGATCACCTCCACTCTGGGCGGATAGCTCACTACTTAAAAGGTCCTGTTTACTGGACAGTACAGTTAATCAAAACTGTAGGAGAGGAACTAGATAAAAAATCTTATACAGACCTAAAACCGAGCCGCCATGACAAGGATGTGGGGAATCAATCCAAAGCTGATGTGCGACCAGCACCTGCTTGGAGAACACAGCGAGATGCATCAGGAAGTCGGAACGCTCAGAAACCACGCCCACGGCAGAAAAGTGGTCGAAGGACACGCCGAGGAGAACCAGATCGATACGTCGCTTATACAGGAGCGGCACGACGACCTCGTGGAGGAGCTGGAACGCCGCGGATTTGAACATGACAGCCCTATGGATTACAGGGACAAACTAGACCTCGGAGAAATCAACATTGAGAAGAACATCAAGGAGCTTGCGGAGCGGTGTGAAGAATGCAGGGAGAGGATGACCGACTCCAACGTTATTTAAGACTTCCAACAGGAAATTTCTCTTGAAGAAACAAAGGGGCCCGTAGCTCAGTCCGGACAGAGCATTCGGCTTCGGCTCCTCAAGTTCTCCCTCCTGGAGAACGAGGACTAAGAAAATCACGGTCCCGTGATTTTCGATAGAAGATACCGAAAGGTCCAGGGTTCAAATCCCTGCGGGCTCGTACACATTTCCCTATTAATATCGATATCGGTTTTATAAAGATAAGACAGGAAGTTTCAACGTGTTAATTGATGGGCTGGCTGACGCGTTTAAAGAATCTGTTCGTCCAGCTTTACCAACGGGTGAAACAAATGAGTGAAGAGAATTCCGAGGTCGAAGATAAGAAAGAGAAAAATCAGAAGCAGAAATCCCAGGGTAAAAAACAGCGCGTACAGTTTCCACAGTACTTCCAGACCCAGCAGAAGCAAAAACAGAAAGCCAATCCTAATGGGACCAACCTGAAAACACCTGTCCTCAGGGGAGTTGTAATCTCCGAGTACGATGGAGAGCGGTTATGGGTGGAAGCATCAGGAAACATGAAAGGAAGATACGGCGTAGAGATTCCAAAAGGACACAGCCCCAGCGACTTTTCCGCAGGTACAGAGGTCGCGCTCGACCCCAACAGTTTCAAGGTAACAGATATCGTCGGGAAAAGTAAAGACGCGGACTTCACCCCTATCGACACAGAGGTTACATTCCAGGATATCGGAGGACTCGACCACATAATAGAAGGTCTAAAGTCAAACGTCGGCGCACAGCTGGACTCTGACAAGAGACAGAAAATAAACGAGTGGGGAATGGACTTCGATAAGAGCATACTACTTATCGGAAAGCCAGGAACCGGTAAAACCCACCTTGTCAAGGCGTTGAGCAATGAGTACAACGCAAACATGTTCATGATAAACGGTCCACAGCTGGTAGAAAAATTCATAGGAGAAGGCGCGAAAAAGGTCAAAAGACTGTACGAGCAGGCACGCGCCTCCGACAAACCCGCGATAATCTTCATCGATGAAATCGATGCCATCGCGAAGAAACGTCTCGACGACAGACGGCACGGCGGTGAAGAAGTCGAGAGAACCATGTCACAGCTCCTCTCAGAACTCGATGGACTGGACACGGAGAAAGGCTCCGACATCATATCCATATTCGCAACCAACAAGCCTGACGTTATGGACCCTGCTCTTCTCAACAGATGCAGCGCGCTAGAAGTACCGGTACCGGATCAGGACGCTAAGAAGGAGATCCTACAGGTGCACACACGACTCATCGAACTCGAGAACGATGTCGACCTCAACCTGATTGCATCGGAGTTAGATGACGACTTTACCGGACGCGATATAAAACAGATAGTTAAACAAGCCGCTATCAACGCACTTGACCGGTCGAACCACATCTCAGACGCCACAGTCGGCATGACCGACTTCCAGGAAGCTGTCCAGGACCTCAAGGAAGGGAATATAGGGGTTGAAAAAGACTTCCTCGCCGGAGAGGAACTACATCCCGAGGAGATGTTTGCATGACCAGAATCACAGATTCGAGAAATCAAGAAAATGTCCGGACGTTTTCGCACTTGAGAAAAGCTGTGATTTTCAACAGGTGATATGATGACCGAAAACTTCCGCAAAGAACTCCGGTTGAAGAAAGAGGATGCAGCAAATTTTCTGCGCGAACTGGCGGATTCTATAGAAGATGAGGACGAAGTCATGATACAGGGCGGTGACTGGAAACTCTACCAGCCCTATGAAGACATCATACCGTTCCAGATAATCCAGGACGACACCGGGCTCGAAGTCGACCTCAAGATGATACCGCCAGAAGATTAGAACTTATGTTCGAGAGGAAAACTTTGCCTAATGTTATCCATACCTTCAGAGGCTCTATGTAAATCCTGAATAAAGGTCTCTATATCCACAGAGGAAACTGCAGATATAGTGAAGACGTTGTGATTATCATCTAGTTCATCAGGGATTCTTTGGCTTTCACCATGTTGAAGAGCCTCCCCTACTTCATCGATTATATTATTTATCTCCTCTCTAACCTCGATCGACTCAGCTCTGTCTGGTAGTTCTTCTGCCCTCTCTTCTATATAGTAATCTACAAACATCTCCCATCCTGTTTCATAATCCTCACTATTCGGTTCCCTCCTAAGGCTCTCCCATAGTTGCTGGCTGTCTTGGACTGTTTCAGCAAGATCCGATTCTCCCTCTTCCCAAAGAAACTCTACAAAATCTTGCTGCATCTCCCATGCGAGGAAAGGAGCTATCTTTTCAGGCTCGTCTTCATAAGAATCACGGAATCCCTCCTCCGTCTCCATCCAAAACTGAGGTAAAAAGAATTCAACTCTAGCTGTTTCTCCTTTCTCCACCTTTGGGACATACATCGCCACGTAATCATCACTTCCTTTCTCATAGATGAAGGGCTCAAAACTCTGTGAAAATAACCAGTACTGCTCCGGTACTTCTTCCTTCTCTAGTTGACGCATACCTCCAGAGCCCGGGTCAACCTCGATTTCTCTAGGAAGCCGAGGTGACGTCAAATCTTCAGGTTCCTCTATACCTTCAACGGGACTGTAACCTAATCTTGCCATCATATCTTTCAAATCAGCTGCGTAATTTTCCACTCTTTCAGCTGACAGCCCTTCTTCTCCGAAAACATCCGAATAACGAAAAATCTTTCTTTCTTCATCTACGGTTTCTTCCATCCATTCCTCAAATCCGTAGTCTGAGCCCATGAGGACTAAATAGAAACAAGATTTAAATTACTACTTCAGAAGAACAAAATCTTTCAGACCTTATTTCGAAGCCTCCTCTACTCAACCTCGTTCAGAGCCTTAAATTACATACTTAACCATCTTCTCCAGCTTTCTCTCTTTTTCCAGCGTGCTTGAAGAGGTCAAAAAGTCTTGGGATAGCTTGTACATGTAGCCGTCGATGCCGTTTAATTCTTCGACACGATTTTTAACCTCGGGCAGCTCCTCCTCATTTAGCTCGTACGTTTTCTCAAGAACAAGATCAAATACAGTATACATCAGGTATCGTTTCTGACCGACATCATCAGTATCCAGTTCCTCTCTGAGAGACTCGATTTCTTCTGTCATCCCAGACGCTCTTTAATCTTCTCTCTTGCTGTTTTCGGATCAGCCTTGCCCTGGCTCTCCTGCATGACCTGTCCGACAAGGAAGTTCAATGCACCGTTGTCTCCTGAATTATAATCCTCAACTGCGTCCTCGTTATCTTCGATAACTGATTCAACTATAGAGTCAACCTCTGATTCGTCCGCCTTCAGTAAGTCCTCTTCCTCCACTATTTCTCCAGGCTCGCGCGGTCTCTCAACTAACTTCCGCAGAAGCATCTCTGCGTTCCTGTCGGATATCCTGTCATCCTCGAGTAGCTCGACTACGTATTCAAGCCATTCCTTCTTGACCCCTGACTCGGCATAGGTAAGATCATTGTAGTTCAGTGTCTTCCTCAGTTCTCCAGTAAGCCAGGAAGCTACCAGTCCTGTATCATGCTCCTCCGCAAACTCCTCGAAGTCTTCCGCAAGCTCGGGTTCAGTTATGAGCGATTCCACCTGTTTGCCGGGAAGTCCGTACTCTTGTTTGAACCGGTCAAATTTCTCGTGCGGTAGCTCCGGTATCTCATCACGCATCTCTTCCCGGAACTCTTCACCAAGCACCTGTCTTGTCAGGTCAGGGTCGAAAATGTAGCCGTAATCTTTCTCGGTCTCCTTCTCCCTGAGTTTCTCCGTGATTTCCTGCCCGGCGTTATAGCTCCTGGTCTCCTGTTCTACCTCTCTGCCACGCCTCTTTAGCTGTTTCTGCCTTGATATCTCATAACTCAGCGCTTTCTCAATCCCCGCAGTCCCTGTTATGTTCTTGACCTCCACGCGGGAGCCGCCCTCAATTGAAACGTTCGCATCGCTCTTGATTGAGAAACTTGACTCTGGATGGTATATACCGAGGTATTCAAAGATTTGTGAAAGTTGCTGAAGGTAGGCCCGGGCTTCTCCAGGCGACTCGAAGACTGGTTCCGTAACGATTTCAAGTAGCGGTGTCCCTGCGCGGTTGTAGTCCACGAGCGTGTACTTCGCATTTGATATCGAGCCACCAACGTGCTCCAGTTTAGCCGGGTCTTCTTCTATGTGTAACCGGGAGATATCAACTTCTTTCTTCTCATCCCCCATCTTGACCTCCAGCACGCCCTGTCCGCCGACAGGCACCTCGTACTGCGTTATCTGGTAGTTCTTGCTCATGTCCGGGTAGAAATAAGTCTTGCGGGAGAAATAGATGTCCTCGTTGATATCACACTGGAGTGCAAGCGCAGTCTTCACCGCTTTTTCAAGTACAGCGTGGTTCAGCCTCGGCTTACTCCCGGGATGTCCAAGACACACCGGGCACACGTTGCTGTTCGGCTCCTCCACATCACTGTTCGAACAACCACAGAAAAGCTTTGTCTCAGTATCCAGCTGGACGTGAGTCTCCAATCCTATTTTTACTTCTGTCATAGTTTAGTTAGAACTGGTAACGCTTTTTATTCTAGTGCCGTCTCCGCGCGACGAATCAATTCTGCTGGCAATACTTCCAGGTACCGTCTATATTCAGGATTCTGCCATTCTATCTCATCAAGAAGCTGGTTAGCGTAAGCCTGTCTTCCCTTCATATCTTCCACTAGTTCATCTGCTGTACCGTTCTCCCTAGCTAACTCCCAGATCTCTTCCAGCTCTTCCTCATCCGGGTTGTCCTGGGAGAGTACTTCTTCTGTCCTACCTGTTTCATCATTTTCTAATGCTCTTATCCATAGGAGAGACTGTCCGGGTTGCTGGGCATCAGAGAACCTTCCTTTTTTGTTGTCCTCATGATTGTCGTATATATCATCCTGAACCTGGTATATCCATCCTAATTCCTGACCCCATTCTGAGGCAGCTTCCATATCAGCATCCGACATTATAGCTCCACAGACAGCAGGCGCCTCTATAAGCGCACCAGTCTTGAGCCGAACTCTTTCATCGTATCTCCTTTCTTCATCCCTATAGTCTTGCACCAGTTCTGGAGAGTCAACTCCTGCCTCATAGTTATCTTGAGACTGTCCTTCTGTGAGCATCGAGATGGTTTTGCCCATTACACGGATTAACTCAGCTTTATCATCTAATCCAGGGCTGTTTAAATCTCTGAAAGGTAAAACAACAGCATTTATCGCCATATCTATAGTGTTAGACTTTGCAACCTCTTCATTGCCTATCCTTTGCGCGAGTTCGTACCAGTAGGAGTTACCATCTCTCCTCTCTTTATCGTCATCGTCAACATCGTCTTTCCAGAGAGAGCTTTCGTGCTGGATCTGTAGATTAGAGGCTACCTGTATTCCCGCGTCTCTACCATAGAAGGTTCCCGGTCCTTCAAGAAAACTGAAGAACACTTTGGGACGTCTCATAGAGCTTCCAAGTCCTATATGGTACTTAGCTACATCAACCTCTTCCTGAGAAACTGGACTTTCAGAAAAGGTGTACTCTTCTAAAAGATCTTCATACATGTAGGACTCGATTTCCGAAATCAGATCTGCTTCCTGAGACACAACATCATATTCCATTCGTATAACTACGCCCCTATCGAACTCTAAAGACGGCAAATTATTTATTTTTCAAAAGTATACGCCACATCCAGTACTTTCTGCTCCTCGAAGTGGTCGCCTATCAGGTGTAGACCGGTCGGCATCCCGTTGCTTTTCCCGTTCGGCACGGATACCATCGGCATACCTGCAAGGTTCGGACCGACGGTAAGCGTGTCCATGGCGTACATCTCTGTCGGGCTCATCGACTCTGCCTCAGAAATCTTCGGAGCGATGTTGGGCATGGACGGTGATGCAAGTACGTCGTACTCTCTGAACGCCTCTTTGAACTCGTCGATTATCTTCTGCCTGACCTTGGCGGCTTTCAGGTAGTACTGATCACGGTAACCTGCCATCCTAGTGTAGGTTCCAACCAGAATTCTTCTCTTCGCTTCCTCACCGAATCCTTCGGAACGTACTGAGGAGAAGTACTCGTTGAAGTCGTTGAAGTCCTCGGGATCAAGCTCAAGACCGTAGCGCATTCCAGAGAACTTCGCCAGGTTGGTTGATGCCTCCGCCATCGCCAGGATATAGTATGCGGGAAGCGAGTAGTCGCGGGAAAGCATCGGCATGTCTACTCTTTCGACCTCAGCTCCAGCCTCCTCCAGCTTTTCTAACGACTCCTGGAAGTTTTCATGCACCCCGGACTGTAGACCCTCCAGTTCGATGTACTGGTTGGGAACGCCAATTTTCAGGTCGGAAACCTCTCGCAGGTTCTCCGCGTAACCCGGCACTTTCTCTCTCGCTGTAGTATGATCGTTACCGTCACGCCCAGCGATGACTTCAAGACCCTTAGCCGCGCTGAAAACAGTCTTCGCAAGCACGCCTATCTTGTCAAGCGAATTCGCGTAGCTAATCAAACCGTGGCGAGAAACCCTTCCATAAGTAGGTGTAATGCCGACGACGCCGTTGTAAGCCGCAGGATTAGTTATCGAACCACCCGTAGACTCGCCGATAGAGATAACAGGATGCTCCATCGCCGCGACGACCGCTCCAGCGCCTCCTGAAGAACCTCCAACAACACGTTCCGGGTCGTGAGGGTTCCTCGGGGTTTCGAACGCGGTATTGGTGCAGAAAGATCCGAAACCGAACTCGTCCTGCTGCGTCTTACCATAGAACCTTGCTCCTGAGGCTTTCAAACGGTCAACAACTGTAGCATCGAAAACAGGCTGGTAATCCTCGATTATCTTCGAGCCTGCGCTAGTAGTCACGTCTTTAGTACAGATAGCATCCTTCACAACGAAAGGGATGCCGTTGAGGTCACCGCCCCTCTCCTTTCCCTGCTCTATCTCGCGCATGAAGTTAAGCTCGGAGTTCTTCTCCTGTAGTTCTTCCAGAAATTTGTCGTGGTCTACTTCCTGACCGTTTTCGATCACATCTTTTACAGTAGTCATACCTCTGGAATCCTCGGCGACTCTTAAAAATTCATTCTCCGGAAACTTCACACTCGTCCACGTGGAAACTTTCTCCGCACTCAGTGCAGGTCGCGAATAACGGGCGGTAGCCTTCCCAGCTCATCTCACCGCCGCACTCTGGACACCTGATCTTCATGCCTAGTGAACTGTTGTACCTGATGCTAATGAAGATTTGCATACGTTCCGCCGCGGCAAGGGATTTAAAGCGTGTTTAAGAGCGATTAACGATTTAAGATTTGAGGTACGGGGATGCCCATGGTATCATGCCAGAGACCAGAACTCTAGAAAGTGCTTCGCAACCAGAGGAGGCAGGACTGGAGGAGATAGAATCAAGGGAAGAACCTGTACTCCAGCAGAATGATTTCAGCGAGGCAAACGATTTAGACGATCTGGAAACTATTTACAGGCAGAAAGGTTTCGAATTCGAATCAGTACGTAAGCTTTTCCAAGCTGCAGAAGAGGATATCTGGAAGCTCAGAAATCGAGAGATACCGCTTCTATCAGACACATACAGTCTGCCTTGCGACCAGTATAACCTGCATATGAGTCGTGAAAACCAGGTCCTAGACGTAGATCTGAACGTGGCTGGTATCCCGCACGGGCAACGGGGTTTCCTTAAGATGGGTGATGAAACCAGGGACTACCTGAGAGAAGAAATTGAGAGAATGGCTGACAGAGGTCAGGTATACCTAGAAGATGGGTTCGATGACGTACTTTTCAACAATCATTTTGAGGACAGCGAACAAGTCATCGAGCTTGACGACAGGAAATTGCTGGATGACCAGGGCATGTTGTTCGGAAAGGGAGCACGGCTAGGCGTCAAGTTCCTGATGAAACCGTTTTTAAACCACGTTCTGGGACCTATTGCAGAGTCAGCTGTCAAGCAGGCTGAACGCCAGGATAGGGAAGGCAGAACCATCACACCTGTCAGATCCGCCTATCGGGGTCTAAACGACCCGCGAGAGATCCCGAGAACACAGGCTTACATCAAGGACATGCAGTTACCGCTGCGTTTCAGGCAGGACTACTGGGACAAGAGACTTGGCGAAGTAAGAGAACAAGAAACCGTTCTCAACGAGAAGATACAGGCATCAAGAAACTATAACCCACGAGGTGTGACCGGTCATGTTGCAGATTGGTACCGTAACCAGATCCTGAAACTCAAGAAGAAACGTCTCATGTTCAAGAAAGCCTCACGCGGCTTCCGCCCTATCGTCAGCTGGGAACGATCGAAATACATGCACAATAAGGCATTGAGAAAGAGCTGGGATGCTGGAGAAGATGAGATATGGGTTATCGCAGGAGCGCAGCACCAGGCAGATCTAAAACAGCTACTCGAAGAGGCAGACCCGGAGGAGCGCAACAGACCTCCTGTTTCAATGGTCGAACTCCTTGAAGAATCCTACACCTCTACACCTTATGAAACTCTATCTCGCCCGACTCCAGATCCAGCGTGGCAACGTGGAACTCCTCTTCACTACCAGGAAGCTTGATACCGCCAGGATTAACTTCTATAGTACCGTTCTCCTCCCTCAATTTTTTCTCATGCGTGTGTCCGCGGAGCACGTAATCGTACTCACCGGATAGAACCAGGGAATCAACGATAGACTCTTCTGTCCCGTGATATACCGCAATACTCTTACCGGAGAGCTCGAGCTCTGCCACGTTATTGAAAAACTCGCCGAACGCATGGACAGTCGACTTCAGGTTCCACTCACCGTCGTTGTTACCCCTGACCGCGTAGAAGTCGAAGCTGTCGCGGTCGAAAAGCTCTGCAGTAAAAGGCGCGACCATGTCACCGCAATGGACAACTGCGTCAGTCTCCTGTTCTTCAAAGAAATCTATAGCTTCACGCGTCAAGTCGAGGTTGTCGTGGGTGTCAGAGATTATTCCGAGTTTCATACCTTAAACTGAAGGACCCTTGAATTTATTGTCTTCCACATTATCCGTGTTCTGGAAGACCTCGTCATGGGAAAGACCAACTTCTTTCCTGTCCTCCCTGGTCTCGGGTTCCACTTCGACAGGATGGAACGCCGGCTCCACATCATCAGTATCAACCTGATCCAGGGTCTCAAACATCTCCAGGATCGACTCGAAGTCCTCGGTAAACTCTTCCGCCTCGTCTTCAGTCAAGTTCAGCCGTGCGTTCTCCGCGACTCCTTGAACCTCCTCCTGATCGACCATGTACCATGAGTTACAGCGAATCTTTTTGTATCATTCCAAAACCAGTAGCATGAACTGTTCATGAACAGTTAGTGTTCAGAACTCGTGAACATCGATAGAACACGATACAGAAGTAACATTTATAAACCGGGCTAGAAAATGTACTAGTATAAGCTCAGATTGTTTCACGTTGGGCCGTGAAACGACTCGGATCGAACTCGTTTGGGCGCGAGTTGGATCACATGATTCGAATTGGGCTTCGAATCGACGATTGGGCTTGAATACGTGTAAGTTGGGCAATTGCGTTTGTTCTAAGGTAGAATTACCTATGCCGGTTTAAAAAGGTTAGGCATAGCTATCGCGCAGGACGATACAAGATGGAATCCATAATCAACAACACGCAATCCCAAGAACAGGCTAAAACCTCTAACCTAGAGGATGTTAAAGATGCTAAAATATTGGTTGTAGGAGTCGGCGGAGCCGGCAACAACCAGGTAACGCGCATCCAGAAAAAGAATGTTGACGGTGCCGAGACTGTAGCTATCAATACCGATAAACAGCACCTGGAAATTTCCAGCGCCGATAGAAAGATACTCATCGGACGTGACCTGACAAAGGGTCTCGGTGCAGGAGGACACCCTCAAAAAGGTGAGAGAAGCGCGGAAGAGAACCGTGCGGAACTAAGAAAATTATTCGCTGACGCAGACATGGTCTTTGTAACCTGCGGACTTGGCGGAGGAACAGGTACTGGTGCCGCACCTGTACTAGCAGAAATCGCAAAGAAAGAAGACTGCATCGTAATCGGAACCGTTACAATGCCTTTCGAGATAGAAGGAGCAAGAATGTCCAAGGCAGAAGACGGCTTATACCGGATGAGACAGCATGTCGACACCGCGATTGTAATCGAAAACGACCGACTGCTCGACATCGCAGGCGACATGCCTCTTGACCAGGCGTTCGGAGTCGCGGATGAACTCATAACTACGATGATAAAAGGCGTTACAGAAACTATCTCCAAGCCGTCCCTCGTCAATCTGGACTATGCAGACGTAAGAGCAGTGATGAACCAGGGAGGAGTAGCAGTAGTAGGATACGGAGAATCAGATACGAATAACAAAGGAGAAGAAGCGATCCACGAAGCATTATCCAACCCACTACTTGACGTCAGCTTTGAGGACGCCAACGGAGCTCTAATCCATGTAGCTGGAGGACAGGATCTGACGCTCAACGAGATCAACGACGTCGGTCAGACAGTCCAGGGCAACCTCGACGACCACGCCCAGGTGATATGGGGTGCGAGAGTGAAAGAACAGCTTGAAGGTAAAATACAGGTCATATCCATCGTAACCGGGGTTGAATCACCTTACATCCTCGGAGACGTGGAAGAGGAAACCGAAACAGAGGTATCAGGTGACGTCAACGACCTGGGACTGGAAGTCATGAAGTAGAGGCGAAAACCGGAGGTTTTCTGGATTTCCAGGAAATCTCTGATTTTCGTAAAAACAATATTTCAACCGGAGGAGGTCCTCACGGGCTCACACAATACCCCTTCCCCCCCAACAGCCCGGGATCTCCTCTGATTTATATTCACCGGCAGGCCCTCCGCAACACAAGAACACAACCCCCTCCCCCCCGCGGAGGACCTCGCCATTTCACTTATTTTCTTTCCAACCTGGTTTTTGGCAGGAAAAAATGTTTAACTCTGGAAACCTGTCCCTAAGATGTGGTAAGAAACAAGTTCTACTTCAGACTCGCCGGCGTACTATTACTGGCTCTCTCCGCCGCATCTATTCTAACGACACAGGCAGAATATACCGGAGTAGTGGCAGGAGTAGCAACTGTTTCAGCTCTCGCACTGATGAGATCAGCGGAAAAGTCGTCTCTGCAGAGCGGGAGAACCGACCAGATGAAAGTTGCACTGGTATCCTCAAATACTCTTTACGAGCTTATACTTCTCCTGGGCGCGGTATCGCTGCCGATTATCCCTAAGTACGCTGCAGCAATACTACTCGCCTCAGTGGCATTCGCGGAAATACTGCGGTTGGAAACAGAGCAGTCTCTCAGGGAAACCTTCTCACCAGATATCGCAAGAGAAGGGCGCCTCATAGTTCTTGCATTGGCGCTCGTAGCGTACAGCTTCAACCCTTACTTCCTATTCTACGGCGTCCTGTTCATCGCGCTACTCGCGATTTACGACTCTTTGAGACTTATCCACCAGCTGTACAAGATTTAGCCGGAAAGCAATATGGCAGTGTCCTCATTTATTTAATTGTTGCACGCGCCGGCTAAAACATGAAGGCTCCAATCTGTAACGTATGTCTCAAGAGCGACCAGCTCTGTTCAGGATGCGAGGAGAAGCTCGACGAGGCAGAAATAGACGAAATCGACATCAAAATCTCCCGGATACTCCAGGACCTTTCCACTGACTACGGTTCCCTGAAAGACTCAGAAATCAAGAAAGTATTTGACATGGAAAACGTGGTAGCTGTGATAACTGCAGAGGGTGATGGTGCAAAGGTCGTCGGTAGAAACGGGGAGATAGTCAAAGAACTGGCGGATAGGATAGAGAAATCGATAAGAGTAGTTGAGGCAGCAGAGAGCGATATGGAAGTCATCAAAGGACTGCTATCGCCCGCAGAAGTAGAATCCATCAACACCGTCTTCAAACCGGACGGAGAACACCAGAAGATAGTAGTCGATGAAAGCTACGAGGGCAAGATCAACCTATCAACAGACGAGTTCGAGAAGATAATCAACTGGGTTACCGGAACTGACTACGAACTCTCGTTCGAGTAGGTACATCCCTCTCTTTTCCCTTATACCTCTCTAATCAGCATCTCCGGTCGAACTTTACCCCTTCTCTAAATTATCCTCTAAATCATGGTAAACTGTCTTAATAATATTTTTGAGGTCAACATCTTCTCCCTCTAGATGTTCGTAGGTTATATCGGCAGCATCCTCAAAAACATCCTCCTTCAAGCCTCTACTTCTGTACTGTTCTTTACGTTCTTCCACGAATTCCTCGAACCCCATCCGTTCCTGATTATTATGGTAGAGAAATGCCTGCCAGATTCCCTCGTCAATAGATTCATCAGAGTCATCCCCCATCAAACGGTTGCTTGCAGCTTGACCAAGACCGTACCGTAGGACATCTCCAAGAGAGAGCCTATAAACATCCTCATGACCCTTATCCTTCTCTTCATCAACCTCCTCATTCAAAGGATGTTTAACATACTCACCGTCCGCCGCAGGGACACCTACCGTGATCTTATCCTTATCAGGGTTGTAATCTGCACCGTCTTTGTTAAGGCTGTACTCTACCTCAGGGAGATCCTCAAACTTTAAACCATAATCTTCAAATTCCTCAATTGCATCTTTTACAACTTCCTCGATATGTTCCGCAATCTCTTCCTCTGATAGCCCTTGAGCCTTATGATAGATATCAGTTAGAGTATCATTAATATCCAATTCCATATGCAAATAAGGAGCACCTCCATTTATCTGCTTTCGGGAAACCCATCTGACTAGGTCCACAACCAGAACTAAATAAATCTTCATAATACCTCTTTGTATATGCCGACGGAAAAACAGAAGAAATTCATCGTCGTTGTAGACCAGGACAAGATCGAGCCGGACCTCGCGAGAGAGACAGTTATCAACTACGACCCTTTGAACCGCGCCGGTAAAGAAGGCGGTTTCTACATCGAGAACGAGGAGCTACATATCGACGAGGAAGACGTGATGGAAGCTCACAGGATGGCGATAAAGAAGTATCCCTACGAGGACGCGATCAAGCTTGTGCAACTGCCTCATGAAGAAGGCGAGAAGATGCACCAGTTCTCCGAGAACTCGTTCAGGCTTTACGGACTACCTGTACCGGAGGAGGGT
Source organism: Candidatus Nanohalarchaeota archaeon (assembly GCA_022729235.1). Lineage (GTDB taxonomy): Archaea > Nanohalarchaeota > Nanosalinia > Nanosalinales > Nanosalinaceae > JALDAJ01. The sequence goes on along the minus strand of JALDAJ010000001.1, from coordinate 807,633 downwards.
CGAGTAGTCGGAATACTGGGGGAGAACGGTATAGGTAAATCGACCGCGCTTGAGATACTTGCGGGAAAGATTAAGCCGAACCTCGGCGACTACGAGAACCCTCCTGGTTGGGATAAGATACAGGAGAAGTACCGGGGAACCGGACTGCAGGAGCACTTCACAAAACTCGCGAACAATGAAGTAGATGCGGCATTTAAACCTCAGCAAGTCGAGGCGATACCGGAGGCATACGACGGACAGGTAAAAGAGCTTCTGGAGAATGCGCGTGAAAGGCTCAGCGTGGAAGAAATAGCTGAAAGACTCGACATAGAACACCTGCTTGACAGGGAGCTCGACCAGCTCTCCGGGGGAGAACTGCAGCGCGTGGCGATCGCATCCACGCTCCTGAAAGACCGCGATATATACATGATAGACGAACCCTCCTCGTTCCTCGACGTCAGCCAGCGTTTACGTGTCGCCCGCGAAATCAGGGAACTGGGAGAAGACCGAGCAGTGATGGTGGTAGAGCACGACCTCGCCACCCTGGACCTCGTCGCGGACACCATCCACATCTTCTACGGCGACTCAGGAAGCTACGGGATGGTCTCCAACTCCATGACCGCAAGAAACGGTATCAACCAGTACCTCGAAGGAATGTTACCCTCCCACAACCTCCGCTTCAGGGACAGCGAGATCAAATTCGACCGCACGAAAAGGTCACAGGTCGAACACAACAGGACAGTATTCAATTACCCCTCTTTCAGCAAAGACTTCGGCAAAGGAGAGTTCGAACTTGAAACCAGTGAAGGAGAGCTACATGAAGAGGAGATACTGGCGATATTCGGAGAGAACGGGCTCGGTAAGACCGTGTTCGCAAAGATGCTTGCCGGCGCCGTAAAACCGGATGAAGGTGAATCACCAGACATAGACATCTCCTACAAGCCGCAGTACATTGAACCAGAAGACGAGACAGTTGAAGAAGCGCTGAGGAAACACGTCAACCCAGAAAACCAGAGTTTCAAGACAAGGATAGCGGAGCCACTGAAACTCGAAAAATACTACGAACAGAACCTCCAGGAACTATCCGGCGGAGAACTGCAGAGAGTTGCAGTAGCGATCTGTCTGGCGAGGGACGCAGAAGTCTACCTCCTGGACGAACCGAGCGCGTATCTCGATGTGGAGGCGAGAGTGGAACTTGGAAAGACACTGAAAAGGTTCGCGAGGAAGACAGAGAAACCTCTGATGGTGATTGACCACGACCTCCTACTCCTCGACTACATCTCCGATAGAGGAATTGTATTCCAGGGCGAACCCGGAATCCAGGGAAAATCTTCCGAACCCTCGAGAATTGGAGACGCGATGAACTCCTTCCTGGAAGAAGTCGGCATCACATACAGGAAAGACCCGGACTCCGGAAGACCACGCTCGAACAAGCCAGACTCGCAAAAAGACAAGGAGCAAAGGGATAAAGGCGAGTACTATGAGCAGTGACGCGGACGATACTAATAGAGTCGCTGCAACAGTCATACCCCGTACTTCTGAAGAAGAGGAATACCTGGTAACGTGGAGAGTAGACCATGAGATGTGGGAGTTTCCCGGCGGAAAGCAGAAGAAAGGAGAGAACCTCACGGAAACCGCTGAAAGAGAGATAAAAGAAGAGCTGGGACTTGATATAGAAGCTGTCGAATCAAGCAAGGAGGACTCATGGGAAGCAGGCGGGTTCAAGATAATCCCGGTTAGAGCGACCCACGACTACGAAGACCTAGAAGAACACCTAGAACTGAGAGAAGACAAGCACGGGAAGCGCTGCTGGATAAAACCTCAAGACTACGATATAGACCTTGGAAAGGAGAGGAGATGCCTGGAGGCGTTCGACCTGGTATGACCGAGAAGATACCTGTTGCAAAGGTACTGATACAGAATAACGAGGGAGAGTTTCTAGTTGTTAAAGAGCGAGAATCCGGTAAATGGGAACTGCCAGGAGGTATAATCGAGGACGATGAGAATCGGTTCGAGGCTGCAGAACGCGAAGTCAGGGAAGAAACAGGTCTGGAAATAGAGAGTTTTGAGGATGTCGTCCGTATTGAAGTCGAGGATGAGAAGTGTGTGAACTGCTGGATAGTCTTCACAGAAACTGACAGTACAGCTGTTGAACTACACGAGAGAGAACTCTCTGAATATCGCTGGGCGACATCTGCAGAATACCGTGAAATGAACTGGCACGCTGATGCAGGATACGGGCTTCCCGCGATGGTCTTCCTGGACGAGTACCTGGAAAAAGAGAAGAAGTACTGATGTGAAACGCTATTATAAATTTAAATGGCGAGCGGTAAATGTGGGTTATGGAAGTATCCTATGATGAAGAAGCAGATGTCCTGTATATCAAGCTCAGAAGCTGCGAGAACGTAGAGACCGAGCACAAGGATGATGATGTGCTCATAAGAAGAGATGCGGAAACGGGGGAAATAGTCGGATACACTGTTATCGGATTTGAAGAGCGTGAGAAAATAAATCTTCCGGACGCAGCGAAAGTACCTGCCTAGAAATCATCATTATTGGCGGGATAGGCAGTTACAACAAGATTATCCGCTCTATCAACTACCACAACTACAAACTTGTAGTCCATCTTATCTGGCATTCTCCGGTATATATACCGGACATCGGATTTTTTGCTTTCAAATATATCGGCAGGGTTCTCGATACATTTCCTTATCTCCTCGATATGCCCCACAAACTCACCATGAGGATTCTGACCAGCCACTATATGGCTCCAAGTAGATCTCTTAAGTACGTATTCGTTGTCTTCAGGATCTTTAAACTTCTTCGGAAAATCAATCAAATTCATCAATCACCTCTTCAATCCTATAATTAGGTATCTCATAGTTACCTCCATCACGCTTCTTCACCAAATCACTCTGTCTCAGCCTTCTCAGAACAGATCTAACTGTATTATCATTAACTCCCAAACCAGAGGAAATACTTTGCGGGAATACCAAAGAATCCTGATTCTCCAAATCATCTAATACTTTTTGAGCGAGAAGATAAACCAGGACTTTGTCTTTATTCGTTAAATTGTCGAACTTATCAAGGAATAGAATATCTTTAGACTCCTTACCAATCCGGATATAGGGCTCTATAGCCTTAGCTAGCAACTTTCTATCGAACTCTTCATCATCGAGTATCGAATTGTAGGCTTCCTCCTTCCTCATACATGACCCAGGAATTGGCACGTTTATAAACGTTTCGTACCTCTATATGTTTCAAAATCCTATTTATCCTTCCAGCTCGAACTCCAGTCTCTCGGTGTCCGCTCCTTTCTTCGTTTGCTCTGTGATCTCTATCTCCCCTATCTCTTCGAGGTTGTCGACGTGGGTGCCGCCGCAGGGACAGACATCGTCTTCGCCGATTATTACAGCGCGTAGAGGGTCGATGTGGTCAGGAATCAAGTCCATGTTGGCGCGTCCCGCATCCATCTCCTCCTCCAGCTGTTCACGGTCCATCATCTTCTTCTCAACAGAGAGGTTCTCAGCTATCAATGCGTTCGCCGCATTCTGAATCTTCTCTATATCGCCTTCATCAAACTCCACCGGTTTGAAATCTATTCTCGAATAATCTTCGTGTATCTGGTTGCCAGCGGTCGTGGCACCGTACTCATCAAGAACCACGAGGGAAAGCACGTGCTGGGCGGTGTGCATCCTCATGTGCTTGTAGCGCCTTTCCCAGTCGATTTCTCCGCGGACTTCCTGCCCTTCTTCAGGGAAATCGTCGCCTTCGATAAAGTGGTGTGCCTCGCCATGTTTTTTCTGGACATCAGTTACTTCGGTTTCGTTTCCGTCCCAGGAAATCACTCCGTGGTCCGCGGGCTGTCCCCCACCCTCCGGGTAGAAAAGCGTCTCTTCAAGGACAATATATCCATCACCCTCCTTGACTTTTGATACTTCAGAATCAAACTTTTTATCGTAGTTCCGGTCCGGCAGGTATAGGAAGTCGGTCATGTTTCAAGAAACACGCAGGAGAATTAAGTGGGTTGCGGTACACGGAAGAAAATCAGATATCTTAATAAAACTAAGAACGGTATAACGAGCCATGCCCAACGGAGACTTAAGACAACTTAGGAAACAGATAACCGGCCATGTTTATGGAAAAGACTTTTTAGGACACAATTCGATGGAAATGGAGGATTTAGCTGCCGGTTTGGAAAACTACGATTCTGCCGCTCTAGATGTCCGTAGGCATAGCATGATCCCTTTTGTATCTAGAACTATTCCTAACTTGACAGGTTCGGAGGCATCTTCAGAACTTTACAATACAGATGAACCGTTCAGAGGACCGTATTGTAACACATGGTACGATTCTGGAGAAGAAAGTTTAGAAATCTATGCCGTGGCTAACATGGGTCTAAGTAATCCACAATGTATAGAAGTAGAGGGCATCCTTTCGCCTTCCGTTAGGAGCTTAAAGAAAGCAGAAGAAAGCCGTGAGCAGCACCTTTTAGCAGAACACTAGAATAACAATAGAAAAATATGTGGTTTTTGTAGAAGAAGCAGTTTAAACCTCTGAGAGGTCTAAACTACTGTGACTTCGACGGCTTTGGGACCGCGGTCGCCTTCTTCCTGTTCGAACTCGACTTCATCACCTTCCTCGACGGATTCGCCTTCCGGCAGTTCCGAAGCGTGGAAGAAAACGTCGTCGTCCATGTCCTCGGTTTCAATAAAACCGTAATTCTTCTGGTCATGGAAGAACTTGACTGTACCTTGCACTGAGAAACACCTCCTTTTGAAGTAAAGAACTGTTCTGAACGCATCCTTATAAAGGCGTGTATTAACTGGAAAACTGTTGCTGTTCGGCACCAGCAATATCAGAAAGAGTATCTAAAACATGATTCAGACCCTTATGTTGTTTCTCGAATCCTCCACTCAATAAATCATCTACCGTGTCATCATAGGTTAATTCAATTCTAAGTGTATCTTGACACTCTTCTAGGGTTTCTACCTCTATATCTCTGTTTTCCCTAAATTCTTCGATAGCATCGTCCAAGACTATATCTATATCCGGATTTCCTGTGTAAGTTAAATATAACTCATGAGAATAAGGAGGTGATTTTATCTCGAGTTCTCCCTCTCCACCTCCTAGACGAGCGCTTGTCGCGCCGTTGGAATCAACTTTACTTATCTGATGAAAACCGTATCTATCTGCCGTCCTTATAGCGTCTTCAACAGGATTTCTCATTACATATGTTTTAGTACGAAAAAGTTATAATATCCTTCCAGAAGGGTATCCGCAGTAACGTAACACCAAAAGTAGTAGATCGGCGACCGTCCGGTTTAAGAAACTTTATGCCACGGACTAAGGTATGGGAAGAGTAAGACAGACCTATATCAAGAGGCTTGCGAAGGATCTTGTTGATGCAGACCCGGAAAGATTCAGCGAGGACTTCGATGAGAACAAGGAGGAGCTAAAGGATACTGAAGAGTTCGAGTCGAAGAAGTTGAGGAACCGTGTCGCGGGCTACATCGTCAGGGTTAAGAAGAACAAGGAGTTCTAGCACCAGATGTTCTAGTCCTGTACAATGATTTCATGTCCAGATAGACCGGATATAAATCGCTGTAGATAGAACCACTATCAACAGTACCTGACTTAATCCTATTCCAGGAACTCCGCGTGATACTGCCTGCGTATCTATATCCACGCCGTAAATCGGAACTTTTTCCACAGTTTCTACACCCATATCCTGGTTCTCTGCAACTATCTCCAGATCATTAAGACCGGTATCTTCCGGCTCTACTAGTATCTGGTATCTTCTCTCGGATTCAGGCTCCAGGGTATCTTCTATGTACCAGTTATCCTCTCCTATGTATTCTGCATTGACATTCTGCAGGGATATGTTCAGGTTTTTTTCACGGTTTATACTGTTCTCAACTCTGAAGATGAGATTTACAGGCTGATCCTGCGATGCCACAACTGTCGTATAAGGGTACTCCACCTCTATCTCAGGCCGGAACGCATGGGTAAGAATTATCCGGAACTGGAAAGTGTTTGAGGTCCTGTTCTCGTAGGTGTCAGAAGCTTTTACGTACCAGTTATATATCGCACCCATCCTGAGATCTCTCCACGAAGCCCTCGCTGTATCACCGGATGTTACCTCATCCTTTCCTATCAGTGTGTCATCCGAGTCGTTGAAGAAGAAAACATTGATTTCATCATCCATCTGGTCATGAACATCAACACTTAATTCCACCGGAGATTCATCCATCATCATCCCGTCTTGAGGCCAGGGACTTTCAATAAACGGTTTTATGTTAGGGATGATATTGTCTCCCATCGTGTAATTGCTATCCAGTTCCCCGTGCTGATCCGTCACATTCACACCTATCCTGATCCTGTCCAGAACTTCGTAGCCCTCGAAAATCCCGTCACTAGAATCATAATCCTCATGTTCTTCGTGGTATACTTTTGCCTGGCAGCTAGCCTCTCTTCCTGAGCCCTCCTCAACTTCTATGTCGTCTTTTTCATATATCAAGTCTTCATTATCCGGATCTTCAAGGTTCGTGAAGTTAAAATCACATCTTGGATTATAGTCATCCCTGCCAAACTCGATATCGGCAGTTACGTCAAAAGCATGCTCGGTTGTGTAGTTCTCGAAACTGAGCTCAACCTCTGGCTCCTCAACTTCTACAGTAAACGTCCATGATTCACTGTTCATCACGCAGTTAGAGGCACCTTCTTCACAGACCTCTACAGCCCAGTTGTAAGTCTCAAAGTTCTCCCGATCAGACCATTCGACGCTCGCAGTTTCACCTGAATTAACAGAATCATAACCGATAACACCAGAAGGACTGCTCTCAAGGTCGAACTCAACGTAGCCCTGTCCTGAGGATGAAACCTCTTGAACCGTTATCTCAGCATCATACCTGGACTCATCGCTAACATAAGAACCTCCTCCCCCTCCTGCAGCCCAGTCATCTCCCCTGGCGCTTCCTCCTCCGGAGTAACCTCCACCTCCCCCTCCTCTATCCCAGCTCACCATCCGTGCTGCTCCTCCGCCACCGAAACCACCTTCAGATTCATCGTCTCCTCCTTCGGCACCGTCGATAAACGCTGTACCTGCAAGTTCAGGGCTACGAGGGTTTTGTCCGTCCTCTAACAGTCCGGCGCCTCCACCGACCCTGTGACTAGTATCAGAAAGATCAGCTGAGCCTCCTTCCCCGTCACAACCTCCGCTTCCTGCCTCTCCAGACCCGCTCTGCTGGGCGTCATCACCACATTCAACTAGTTGGGCGTCCTGGTTCTGATTCTCCATGGTCGATCCTGCTCCACCACCCGCAACAAGTACAGGTTCGATTTCTTCACCATCAAACATCTGGTAGCCGTCATCAACGACCCGTGTTACAAATGAACCTCCGCTACCTGCTGTAAAAGTATCTTCAAACAAATCTCCTTCCTGACCACTGACTATCCTCATCCTATCTCCTTGCTCCAGAGTCACCTCTGCTTTTATCACCGCCCCAGACCCTCCGTGAGGACCTCCTCCAACAGCTCCGACTGCGGTTAACTCATATCTGCCTGTAAAAGGTACTTCCCACTCCTGGACGCCTGACCCTATCACCTCCACCTGCCCCTCCAGGCTGGTATCCTCGTACTCGTCATCACAGTCACTCTGTGAAGGTCCAAGTCTACCGTCCTCTCCACAGGTAGTGAACGTATACGTCTCTCCGAGTTCTGAGTCATCGTCTATATCATAGAACGTGTACTCCATTTCTTCACCGTCCGGGTGGTCTACGGAAAGACTTAGCTCCGGGTCAAAGGTTTCAGCTATACCTGTCCCCTCCTCTTCAGCGTATTCGACACCCTGGAATCTCTGGGAGCCTTTCAGGACTATATTTTCAGCCAGGAGTTCTTCATTAGCCTCGGCGTATAACTCTACGTCCGACTCAAAAATCTCGACAGGACTATCAGTCTCGGCGATGATTACAGCTTCATCCTCGTTGACCCTTTCTTCATCGATGACATCAAAATCCTGTCCCATAACCTCTATAGCGGAATCCCATGGCGGAGACTCATCATCGTGCCGGACCTCCAGCTCCACAGCTTCTATAGTTCCCAGTTCATCACTCCTGGCTTCAAATGTCTCTCCCTCCTCAATACTCTCCAGGGGGACACCGGTCTCCTGCGTGTGCTGGGCTAGAACAGAACCTGAAAAAAACAGGAGAAAAACCAGAACAGTTAATTTCTTCATGAGAGAAGTTGTAACTAGCTCTTAAATAAAGTTAAACCCGTCACCAGTCAAATACCCTTCAGTAAGCCCTTCTATCCCGTCTTCTAAGAGCAGGGTCAAAACGTTTCTCAAGCCTCTTGATATACTTCCCAGGGATCTTTGCCCTCTTATCCGCCTCGATAATTGGCGAGGGAACTGTATAACGGTCCGAGACCTTTACAGACTGGAGTACTCCTGCGATCCTATCCGCCTCCTCGACTCCACCATAATAGTCAACTCTAAGAGGCAGGTCGCCGTCGGAGAGCTTGACGTAGAACGTGTGAATCCTGTTCACGTGCCGGTCCTCAAGCTCCTGGAGTACCGGGTGCTCCACAGGGGAGTCCGAATATCGGCGGGCAAAGCTCCTCTCTCCTTCTTCAAGTATAGCATCCATGATAACCGTATCCCGTACATCACCTATCTCCAGTCCCAGCCTATCCTCCAGGATCCGTGAAAGCTTGAGACCGTAGGAATCCTCTACAACACCGACAAAGTTGCCTTCACCAGCACCATCGAAAACCTCTCCATACATCTCAATAACCTCCTCGCTCTCCAGGTAACTCGGTACTATCGAGCCGTCAAGAAGAACCATGTCAGCATCGTCCAGAGCCTCTGAAACAGCCTCTATCTCCGCTCTCACACGTTCTGTCTCCGCGTTCCGGTCAAGGCTCCGTGAGTCCTCGGCGCCGAAAACGTGGAACTCTGGCTCCGGACTCCTTGAAGGAATATAGTTGACACCCAGGGAACTCCCGTAGTTGAAAACCGCCGCAACCGCTCTTGTGGCGATAACGTCACCTGACGAGTACCGCTTCTTCACGAGACCTCCATCAACACCCGCCACAGTCGGAGCCTCCCTCTCCTTAACTCTCTTTGAGAGAAACCCTTCCTTAACTGTAGAACCTGTATCGATAGAGTCGATCTCCGAGAACTTTTCCTCCAGTCTCTCAGTCCTACTACCCCTCTTAGAAAGCTTCTCCGCAGCCTCTCTTATCGACGGCATAGACACGTATAAGAGCTTTAAACGTTAAAACCCTGACCATGGACCTAGATGAATTCAGGAACTTCTTCTTCGACCTGGATAAAACCCTCTGGAACTGGGACGAAACCATAATCGGGGCAGAAGACACCATCGATTCGCTCAGGGAGGCTGGAAAGAAAATCCATTTCCACACCGATAACACACTACTTACACGGGAAGATTACGCCAAGAAACTGACATCGATGGGAATCCCTGCCGAAAAAGAAGACATCATAACCTCCGCATATACAGTCGCGAAACACCTGGAAGACAGGGACGTTAACCAGGCATACATAATAGGAGAATCCGGTCTTATCGAGGAACTCGAGAAACGTGACATCTACCTTTCCGAGGACGCGGATATCGTCGTCGTAGGTTTCGACAGGAACTTCAGCTACGCAAAGCTCAAACGCGCCGTCAGGATAGCGCGTTCCGGCGAGCTCTACATCTGCTCTAATGAGAAAACATTCCGCACATCCCACGGAGAACAGCCTCACCAGGGACCTGTCAATCTCGCTCTCCAGGAATTCGCCGAACCCGTAGACGCGGGTAAACCCGGGAAGATATTCAGGAAATACTTCAAGAAACACTTCAGCTACTTCCCTGACCGCTCCATATTCATCGGTGACCGATTAGCAGATATCGAAACCGGGAACCACCTGGGAATGAAGACCGCAGCCGTCATGTCCGGCGACATAGACTCAGAAACACTCAAGAATGCGGACGAGATGCAGATCCCGGACTACGGCATCTCCAACCTTGCAAAACTACAGAGACGGATTATCTAGCACAAGGTCACACAAGAAAGCTGTTTAAAGAATTGCCTTCATAGACTTCCCTAGGTGAATCACCTTCGAACACGAACGCGTAACTGTTACATCGGCACTGCCGTACATCCACGGAGTACCTCACCTTGGAAACATCGTAGGAAGCCTTCTCCCCGCGGATATATTCCACCGCTACCTTGACCTGAAAGGCACGGATAACATCTACGTCTGCGGAAGTGATGTGCACGGCACACCGCTGGAACTGGAAGCTATTGAACGCGGAATCCCGGTGGAAGAACTGAAACAGGAGCAGCACGAGAAAGTGAAAAAAGTCCTGGAACGTATGGACATGGACTTCTCCATCTACTCGGACACGCACAGCGAGTACAACCGGAAACAGACACATGACATGTTCGAAGAACTTTACTGCTCGGGTTACATAAAAGAGAAAGAGCAGAACCTGCCGTACTGTTTAAACGACGAGCGCTTCTTACCTGACCGGTACATCGAAGGTGAATGCCCGCACTGTGGAGGTTTAGCGCGGGGCGACCAATGCGATGACTGCGGAAAGTTAGTTGAACCAGAAGAGATAATCGAGCCGGAGTGCCAGATCTGCGGCGAGCGCGACATAGAGTTCAGGGACACCACACACCTGTTCCTCGATCTGCCACAGTTCAAGGACAAGCTGAACGAATGGCTGGAAGAGGCGGATACACAGCCAGTACCTGACTCGAAGATAGAAGAGGTCAGGAACGCTATCGAGGGAACAGAACAACGGTGCATCACGAGAGACATCAACTGGGGCTTCGAAATACCCTCAGAAAGAGTCAACGAAAGAATAGAAAACGAAGGACTCGACGTCCAGAAGCTCGACCCAGAGAGATACGATAACAAGGTGCTTTATGTCTGGTTCGACGCGCCGATAGGATACATCGGATTCACACGTGAGCTTTTTGCCGAAAAAGGTCACGAAAGCAGCGGCGAAGCCGATGCGACATGGAAGAAGTACTGGAAAGACTACCAGAGCAAGGTATACTACTCAATCGGCAAGGACAACACCATATTCCACACCGTTATCTGGCCATCGATGCTGATAGGTGCCTCGACAGAAGAAGAACAGTACACAATGCCTTACTACGAATTCATCCAGGAGTTCCTGCTCGCGGAAGACACCAAGTTCTCGAAGTCGCGGGGTAAAGGGCTTTCCACTGAGGAAGCACTGGACATGTACCCCTCAGATTACTGGAGGTTCTACCTATCACGCAACCTGCCGCAGGGACAGGACACCACGTTCTCCTGGGACGACTTCGAATCCGAGATCAATAACGTCCTCAACGACACGGTCGGCAACTTCGTCAACCGGACGCTCGCATTAACCGAGAAATGGTTCGACAACGAAGTACCTGTTGGGGAACTGGAGAGGGCAGACGAGGAAGCTATCCACCGCGCCGAGAAGATAGTAGATGAGTACCAGGAAGCGTTTGAAGACCATAATCTTCGTGAAGGACTAAACAAGGCGCTAGAACTTGCGAGACTCGGCGACCAATACTTAAGCGAGGAAGAACCGTGGAACAATGAAGACAGGAGAGAAGCAGTGCTACAGGTCGCAGTACAGATTGTTAGAGGACTCGCCGTGTTACTGTACCCATTCACACCAGAAGCCTCGGAGAAGATAGAGGATATGCTAGACACGGATATACACGCCGAGGAAGGCTACGACGAGTTCATCGACCCTCTTCTAGGCGGAATCGAATCCGGTCACGAGCTCGGCGAGCGAGAAGTACTCTTTGAAAAGGTCGATGCAGAGGATAAAAAAGAAGAGGAACAAGATGAAGAAACAGAGGGTGTCAAAATGACAGACGAGATTTCATTCGAAGAATTCCAGGAAATAGACATCAGGATAGGAAAAATAATTGAAGTAGAGGAACATCCAAACGCGGACAGGTTGTACAAAGTCCAGATAGATGTTGGAAGCGAGCAATTACAGACCTGTGCCGGACTCGTCAACCACTACGAACCAGAAGAGCTGGAAGGACGCATGGTAGTGGTACTAGCCAACCTCGAAGCATCCGAACTGCGGGGAGAGAAGAGCGAGTGCATGATGCTCGCTGCAGAAGACGAAGACGGCAACGTAGCACTGCTAGGAACAGAAGAAGAAATGGAAATAGGGAGTGAGGTTAAGTAGAGAACTACCTAATCACGTCTACATCTTCGTGGTACTGAGATACTCCCAAAATCTCTCCTCTTACATCGCCGTCTGCATCGTATCCCAGACCAACGTCCTCTACCTCACCCTGCTCTACTCTATGCACGTCATATTCTAGAGCAGATTCAAAGTCTCCGTCAGCGTCTCCTGCGACAATGATCTTATCATCGCCAGCGGGAAGTGCCGGTGTTTCGTCTTGTGTCATGATCTCACCTCAAATATTGATAGATACCTCTTTGAACTCAGCATTTTTCCCAGATAATATCACCTGAAGGCTCCTGCCGTAGGCGAACCTGTAAGCTCTTCCTCACTGACATTTTCTCCAAGAATAGCTTCGACTGGGTCTTCATTGTCTTGGTTCATAGACTCAATAACTTTTCTGTAGGTCGACCAACGATTTGACATATACGACTGCTCGTCCACTACCGTGGTGTCTCCAACATTCTCCCGGGAATTATCCAGGAAGTGCCTGTCAGAGTAATCTACTACAGTTATTTCCATCTTTCCTGACAAGCTACTTACCTCTGGGACAGCAACGTAACGATTACCATCAACATCCACGATATCTACTCTATCCATAAAGAATCACCCAGTTGAAAACTCCCTTCTCTGGAGCTCTACGTCCCTTACAGGGACTTCCTCTCTGAGCTCTTCAAGGTTTTTCTGGGCGACATCGTCATACGCCTGTTCAGCCACTTGCATATGTTGTTATTGCTCAGTGACACTATTAAAGGTTTTGGTAAGAGAAGTTACTCAGGCGAGTTTCTGGATAGTCCTCTTCCATTGATCAGACTTCTTTAGTGCCCAGTCTGCAAACTTACCAAGTTCTTCGTCATCACCAGGCAGCCAAGGATTTTTCTCCGAATCTAGAGGATTTACATCGACAACATATGTTTTGGAATCTCCCCAAGCATGATTCAAAGTTATATCCATACAACCACCACCCTCTCTCACCCAGACAGAATATTTCTCTCCTTCATCATTCAGAAAAGTTCCATAGGCGACCTTAGATCCTTTTGAGGTTTCTACAGTATCTATATATTCAGCAGAACTCATAAGCTCCATTAAACAACTGGAGACAAAAGCTTTTATTAGAAATCATGGGCAGATCCGCAACCAACTACAGGAAAACATTATTAGACTTAGCAAGGACTTGAAACCTCATGAAACTCCATTTTCTAGGGACAGGCGGAGGGCGCTACGTTACAGGAACTCAGAGACGGAAAACCGGAGGTATTCTGGTCAAGACGGATGAGACGCAGGTACATGTCGATCCTGGACCCGGAGCGCTCGTGCACTGCCACGAGATGGACGAACCAGAGGAGACAGAAGCAGTCATCGTTTCACACGGACACCTCGACCACGTCAACGATGCGAACGCGCTTATAGAGATGATAACCGAGGTTAACGAGAAAGAAGGCGCAGTGTTTGCGAACGAATCCGTGTTAAGAGGTTACGGAGATATAGAGAAATGTATAACCGACTACCACCAGAACCAGATTGGGCGCGTAGAAACGCTTGAAGAAGGCTCGGAGCACGAGTTCAAAGACCTGGCTATAAGGTCGCAGCAGATGTTCCACGGCGACCCCAAGACCCAGGGCTTCATACTGGAGACAGAGGAAAAATCAGTCGGTTTCTGGACGGACACAGAGTACTCGGAAGAGCTGACAGCATTCTACCAGGACTGCGACATCGTAGTAGTCTACTGTGGAAGACCGAGGAATGAAAGTGTACCCAGCCACACCTCTCTGGACGAGATACCGGATATCGTAGAAGACCTAGACATCAACACTGTTATAGTGACGCATTTCGGGTACAAGTTCCTTGACACCGACCTAGACGAGCAGAAAGAGTGGCTGGATGAGGAAATCGGCGCGAAAGTCGTGTTCGCGGAAGACGGCATGGAGTTTCCGGGAGATGCGAAGCTGTCACGTTTTGCATCCTAGAACAGGCTCTCACAGAAACCGAGTGTAACGGGAGGCAGTGATTCTAGATACTGTAAAAATCCGTAACAGGACACGTATCCGGCAGTTCATCCGAGCACACGAGAACAAAATTAGTCTCTAGCCCCTCCTCTCCTATAGAGAACTGGTAACAGGCTACTTTACTACTTTCATCCTCTATGAGAATCTTCTCAGGACTCTCATCTGTAAGCTGGGCTATCGCCTCATCGATATCCTCTGTCCTCTTAACACCGTTTACGAGAACAATTATCCTGCTGTACTCTTCGCAATCAACGAATTCTCCAGTGAAACGAAGGTCTGAGACGTCTGCAAAGAACCTCAAAACACTGGAGACATATTCTAAGCGTAGACCATCAAGCATATCTATCTCAGGTCTCTCCGGAAGATTTCCGGAGGCAAAATTGCTGTTCATATGTTGTGACTATAAGATAAAAAATCTTTATATGGCTTTTCGTTTTGAGTGAACAACCCTGTACAAAAGAAAGTGATTTTATAAAATTCGCGTACATTTACCCTGTTATGGAGCTATCAACCCATCCAACCAAGGGTGGCCGTTTTGTACGGTCAGGAACAGTTCTCAACCCCTGAAGAAGCTCCGGCCCTTTTACCCAACTTGATTTTCAAAGGTGGCTTAACTTGCACAAACTCGACATCAACCAGACACAGCTTTACCACTCCTCAAAACCTGAAAAGGAATTTAAGAGTCGTACAGTCGACTCCTTTTAAGGACCGAGAAATATGAAAGGAAACTACCATCCAGAAGAATCCGAACAGAAATGGAGTAACAGATGGGTTCAAAACGAGACCTATTTCTACGACAGGGAAAGTGATGCAGAGGTATTCTCAATCGACACGCCACCACCAACTGTATCAGGAAACCTGCACTTCGGACACACCTACGGAAACACACTAACAGACTTTATGGCACGGTTCCAGCGGATGCGTGGAAAAAATGTTTACTTCCCATTCGGGCACGACGACAACGGGATCGCATCAGAACGTTTAACAGAAAGAGAACTCGGTATAGAGCACCAGAACTTTACGCGTAGAAAGTTCCAGGAGAAAACCCGGAAGATATGCGAAGAATACGAGGAAGAATTCGAAGAGGTCATGCAGACGTTCGCGTTCTCGATGGACTGGAGCAATGTATACAAGACCATAGAACCCCGTGTCCAGAAAATATCACAGCTCTCCTTCATCGACCTCTACGAGAACGGCAGAGAATACCGGGAGGAAGCACCCGCTATCTGGTGTCCTGAGTGCGAGACCGCTATATCCCAGGTTGAGACAGAGGACGCGGAGAAACATTCAAGCTTCAACGACATAGAGTTCGAACTTGCCGCGGGAGAAGGCTCAGTAGTCATATCAACTACAAGACCAGAACTCCTGCCGGCATGTGTCGCAATATTTGTACACCCTGATGATGACGCCAACAGCCACCTTGCAGGAGAAGACGCAGTCGTCCCTATCTTCGGTCACGAGGTCCCTATACTCAAAGACGAGCGTGTTGAAATGGAGAAGGGTACTGGCGTAGTCATGTGCTGTACCTTCGGAGACCAGACAGACATCGAATGGTACCAAGCACACAATCTTGATCTGCGCGTTGCAATAGACGAGGCAGGTATCATGACTGATGTCGCCGGAGAGTACGAAGGTATGACAACTGATGAAGCCAGAAAGGCCATAATAAAAGACCTCCAAGAAGCCAATAACCTGCTCGAACAGGAGGATATAACTCACACTGTCCAGGTCCACGAACGCTGTGGAACCGGGATAGAATTCCTGGTAACAGAACAGTGGTACGTCAAGCTGCTTGACAAGAGGGAAGAATACCTGGAAGCAGGTAAAGAACTGGACTGGTACCCTGAAAAGATGTTCACGCGGTACAAGCACTGGATCGAAGGTCTACAGTGGGACTGGTGTATCTCAAGACAGCGGGATTCCGGTATCCCGTTCCCGGTCTGGTACTGTAAAGACTGCGGACAGGAGATAATAGCGGAAAAAGAACAGCTACCAGTCGACCCGCTGCAGGACGAGCCACCAGTCGATGAATGCCCTGACTGCAGCTCGCAGAACTTTAAGCCGGAGGAGGATGTCTTCGACACATGGGCAACCTCCTCGCTAACACCGCTTATCAACGCCGACTGGGACTGGGACTCCGAGAGCGAAGAATACATGATGCAGAGACCAGGGCTTTACCCTATGAACCTCAGACCACAGGGACACGACATCATCTCCTTCTGGCTTTTCCACACAGTTGTAAAATGTCTTGAACACACCGGAGAAGTCCCATTCGAGGATGTCATGATCAACGGAATGGTGCTTGACGAGAACCGTGAAAAGATGTCCAAATCAAAAGGAAACGTCGTACTTCCACAGGAAGTCCTGGAAGAGTACCCTGTCGACGCCGCAAGATACTGGAGCGCAGGTTCAAGGGTCGGGGACGACCTCCCATTCAACGAAGGTGATCTTGAAGCAGGTGAAAAACTGCTCAGGAAACTGTGGAACGCCTCAAAGCTTGTTGACAGGCTTGCACCACGTGACCCTGATGTCCGGGAGGAGGAACTGGAAGAAATCGACAGGTGGATGCTAGCCAAGTTAGATGAAACCATAGAGTACGTTACCGAGAAAATGGAGAACTACGAGTTCTCAAAAGCCCGCGACCGCCTGAGACACGTCTTCTGGGAAACTTTCTGCGACAACTACCTTGAGATATCAAAGCAGAGACTGGAAGGAGAAGACATCCGTTCCGCCGAGCACGCCCTCAGACGGTCACACCGCGCATTCCTGAAGATGTTCGCGCCATTCCTCTCTCACATAACCGAGGAGATCTGGCACGAGATATACGGGGAAGGTTCCATCCACACCTCTTCCTGGCCCGAGAAAGAAGGAGTCAGGGCAGACCTGGAGAAGGGAGAACAGGCGATGGACGTCATCTCCGCACTGAGAAAGTATAAGTCGAAGAGGCAGATGCCTCTCAACAAAACCCTGAGAAAAGTCCAGATATACGGCGATATCGAAGGCTTCCAGGCAGCCATCAAAGACGTTATGCACGTTGACACCCTGGAAGTACTCGAAGAAGAGCCGGAGACCGAGCAGGAAGTCATCGAAATCAAGCTTGACTACGAGGTCGCAGGACCAGAGTACGGGAACAAGGTCTCCGAGATAGAAGAGGCTCTGGAGAAAAACGAATGGAAGATTGACGCCGGCAGACTCAGAGTTGCAGGCGAACTACTCAAACCCGAGATGTTCGAGGTCGAAGAAGAACACCGCTACAAGGGAGAAGGAGAGATGCTGGAAGCCGGAGACGGGTTCGTGATAGTGAAGAACTAGTAAAGGACCACCAGAACAACCCCGGCGATCACTATCAGGGTACCGATGAGCTTTCTTAACAACTCTGACTCCCTGAAGTACGCACCTCCAACGAGAATCCCGAATATCCCTGTGGTTTGCTTTACGATAGTAACCTCAGAGGCAGATATAAGTGAGAAGGCGTAAAAGGTCATGACCGCCGCCACAGTGTTCAGAGACCCCATCCATATCATATCGGAATCAAGGTAGTCAGGTCTAGAAACACTATGGGAACCTCCGACCATCAAGAACCAGAAACCAACTAGACCTAGCAGGTAGACCAGATAAGTGAAGAGAATAGTATCGTAATTAGTGGTTCCATACCTCAGAGATATGGCAGATATAGCAAATACAAAAGTCGAGGCAAGAGCCATTTGAGCCCCTCTCTCCCTGAGATTCAGTATAGGCTCCATGAAACCTTCATCAGCCATCAATACATAGGCACCAACAGTCCCTAGAGCACCGGCGAGCAACACAACAGAACGATAACTTACCCCCAGAACTAGAGGTTCCAGAAGTGCGACGACTATAGGCGTCGACCTTCTCAAAGGCGAGACGATCGATATATCCGTGTCTCTCAACGCCTCGATGAAGAAGTAAAAAGCGAGAACTATGCAGGTCGAAACCACGAGAATCGAAAGAAAAACAGTGGATGTCATCACAGCCTCACTCGTAAGGTAAACGTAAAGAGTCAGGGGAGCCAGCAATACAACACCGTAAACCTGTCCGATAAAACCAATCTCTACAGAAGTAAAGCCATCAGTAAGCTTCTTCTGGAACGCATCTCTTAAAGCTGAGACCAGAGATGCCAAAAGAGCAACTACGACACCGAGCTCTATAATCGTCACCATGATATCCCTGTATAGTCAGAATGAGGGAAAATTGCCTTTAAATCAATAATTCTCAATATTTAGGTTAAAATGAAGATCGGAATCTCTCTTGGACCAAAGACAGAACTAGTAGAAGAAGTCCCGGAAGAATTCGACTTCGCGGAAATCGGGATTGGTGAGATGGAGACCGCTACATTCGAGATATTCTCTCCTGACTACGACTACCACACCGTGTCCAGAGAAAAATTCCTGCAGCATTTCTGACCTGTAAATAAAAGTATTCTGCCCGCATCCAACCCCATGACTCAAGAAACACAGACCATGACCAAGTACCAGTTGAAGAAGCTCATCAACCAGCTGGAGGATATCAGAGGCAGGAATACCGAGTTAGTGTCGCTGTACATCCCCGCAGGGTACGACATGTCGAAGATATCAGACTTCGTGACATCGGAAGCATCAGAGGCGGAGAACATCAAGTCGAAGCACACCCGGAAGAATGTTCAGGCAGCGCTTGACAAGATCGGTAGAAAGGTGCAGGAAGAGCATACAACACCTGAGAACGGTGTCGCGTTCTTCTCAGGAAATGTGTCGGAACGGGAAGGACGACCGGATATACAGGTATGGGAGGTTGTTCCTCCACAACCAATCGAGTCCCGGCACTACCGTTGCGACAAGGAGTTCGTTCTGGAACCTCTAAGACAGATGGTCGTATCCGACAAAGTCTACGGATTAATCGCAGTAGACAAGAACGACGCCGCCATAGGCTACCTCCAGGGCTCGAATATCAAGACAGAGTACACAATGTCCTCGGAAGTACCCGGAAAAACGAGGGCAGGAGGTCAATCCGCGCAAAGATTCGCCAGAATCAGGAAAGAGATGCTGAAAAACTTCCTGGGCGACGTGGCAGAAAACGCAAAGAACGCACTCCTCCAGAAGGCAAGGGATGACAAACTCCTCGGGATACTCGTAGGAGGTCCCGGATTCGCGAAGGAAAAGTTCATGGAAGACCACCTGCACCAGGAACTGCGGGACGAGGTCGTTGCGACGGAGGATCTGAACTACTCCGGTGAAGAAGCGCTGGAAGAGCTAGTGAACAAGGCGGAGGACGCGATACAGGACGCAGAAGTTGTCAAGGAGAAGAACCTGGTCAACGAGTTCTTCGACAACCTGAGAGAGGAGAACGGTAAGAGCGAATACGGCGTCGAACAGGTGAAGAAAGCCCTAGGGATGGGTGCGGTTGACACGCTGCTGATAACAGAGGATGTAGACCTGTTTCTCGCGCGCTACGAGTGTCCGAACGGGCACGAGAAAGAAGTATTCGAGGAGAAACCAGAGATAGAGGAAGATATGGAATGCGATGAATGCAACGATGAGATGGATCTGGAAACCATCAGCGATATAGTGGACGTGTTCGGTAAGAAAGCAGAGGAGATGAACTCCGGGCTCGAAATCATATCCACCGACCACGAAGAAGGCAGACGACTCAGCAACATGGGAGGCGTTGCAGCGATACTCCGGTACCGGATAAGATAGAAATCCGTAACGCATAAACCCAGCCACCACAATCTTGACACATGGAAATCACCAACATTTCTGAAGAAGCCGAAGAATTCACCGGCAACGTCTGGCTAATCGAGAACGATGAGACCGTCTTGATCGATGCAGGTACAGGCGACTCCTGGGAAGAAATCAGGAAACTTGAACCGGTTGACAAGGTCGTCATAACACATTCACACTACGACCATGTCGATAACCTGCCGAAGATAGTGGATAAATACGGTCCGAAGGTTTACGCCTACAATCCTGACAACCTTCCTGTCGATGCGGAAGAACTTTCAGAGGAAAATACTGTGGAAATTGCAGGAATCGAGTTCGAGGTCATCCACACACCCGGACACAAGGACGACTCTATCTGCCTGTACTCATCGGAAGAAAAGATACTTTTCACAGGCGACCTGCTGTTTCCTGCAGGCTCATTCGGCAGAACGGACCTTGAGGAAGGAGACCGAGACCTGTTGATAGAGTCGATAGAGAAGATAGTAGAGCTGGGCGTGGACGCGTTCTATCCAGGTCACGATAACGCCGTGGAAAAGAACGCGGAAGAGCAGATACAGGAGTCGCTGGAGAATGCAAGGAGGCGAGAATCAAAGTACTAGTACTCTATAACTCCTGCCTTCCTATCAATCAGATATATCATAAGACCGCCTGCAAGTGCTGCTATCGTGAACTCGGGGAGAACTGATGCCCATGTTGCTCCCTGTTCTACAAGTGTCCTGTTGACCTCTTCTACCGGCGCCCGGAGAGCACCGGCGACCAGGCTTACCAGGAAAGCGATGGTCGCGTACCGGTAAGTGTCAAGCGCTCTACGCACTATATGGGCTACTGTGAAAAGCCCAACAACTGCTCCAGTGATGAACACAACTACTGGCGGACCTGTTTCGATAACAGGCACAGTGTTTCCAGAGACCAGACCCGAGACAATCGCGTCCGTGAACTCGGATAGTGCGCCTGACATGTACTCGTACTGACCCAGGATTATGAGGATCAGGGAGCCGGAGATACCAGGCAGAACCATCGCGCTTACAGCTACCATGCCTGCAAGGAATATGACGGGCAGTTCATGTCCCAGCGCCGCGGTAGCATATCCAGAGGTTATGAACGCTGTAAGGAAACCGGCCAGCGCAGCAGCTTTTCTTCCAGACGTGGACAGATCGACCTCGCGGTAAAGGATGACCGCGGAAACCGCGATGAGCCCGAAGAAGAAGCCGTAAGTTGGTACAGGATGATTCGAGAGCAGGTAGTAGATGATTCGTAGTATCGACACCACCGCAGTGATTATTCCCAGACCCAGGACCAGCAGGAATGGTCCGTCCATGTCGAGGAATGCCTCCTTGGCTTCAGGAAACATGGACGGGGTAACGCATTTCATAACAGCAACAATTTTTTCTATGTCGATAGAAGTTATCGCAGTGATAAGTCTCTCATATATGCCGACAATAAGGGCTATCGTCCCGCCAGAAACACCGGGAACGGCGTCCGCACACCCCATCGCGAATCCCTTCAGGTATACTATTAGCCACTTCTCGTATCGCTTCCAGTCCATCTACGTTCTTTTTCGCAGTCAGCTTAATTAAACTACAGCGACCGCCCAAAGCATGAAATACGAGATATATGGGACAACAGTAGAGATAGACGAGTCGCTGGTAGATGCGGGCGAGGCAGAAATCAGGGAACGTCTTGACCGCTACATGGAAGGGGAGAAAAGTCTTGATATCAAGGTAAGTTTTCCAGATAATTTCACCGGCGAAGTGATGAAAGAGATGCAGAAAATCCCTTACAGCCAGACCAGGACTTACGGAGAAATCGCCGAGGAAATCGATAGTTCTGCTATCGCGGTCGGGAGCGCATGCTCCAGAAACCCTGTACCGGTTATAGTTCCCTGCCACAGAATAGTTGCAAGCGATGGTATCGGCGGTTACCAATATCCGGGGCTTAAACAGAAGCTGCTAGAGCTTGAAAAAAGAACTTAGTTCCATGACTATATAGTCTATGAAACCTTTTACAAACTCCGTCAAAGTTACCTCTCCCTCAGATACCTGTGATACAGAAGGTTTTTCAAGCTCCGGAACCTCCAGTCTCTCGATTTCCAACTGCTTCGTATCCCTGTCAGGCTCCGCGGAGTAAACAGGGTAGTCGTAATCGTTGATCTCCTCCAGGCATCCTTCAAATTTTCCCCGCGAATCATAGTCGCACGGAGTCATATCCAGGTGCCCGGAATATATCTCCCACTTTACTTCAGGGTCCTCGACCTTTTGATCGACTTCGAGCTCCCGATAAAAATCCTGGAGAGAGCCGTTCATCCTGGATATGTAGTTCCTGATTATCAGCTGCGAGTAAGCATATCCGAAACTTCGAGTGTCTCCCTCACTGTCGTGCGCGTTCCAATACTTCATAAAGTCCTGTTCGTCCTGGTAGTAATTCCAGAGCTGGTCACTGTCGCCTCTAGGCGGTACCCTGTAAACGTGTCTTCCCTCGCGGTACCTTACTGCATCACCGAAAAGCTCTCTAGGCGGCCGGTCCCTTTCACCTTCTCTGTAAAGCTTTTTCTCCATGAGGAACTCTACATAGGTTGCGGTACCTTCATCGAAATAACTTGAACTCGTCTGATCCCAGGTCAACTCTCTATCATTGAGACCGTGGACGACCTCATGTGCAAGAACAGGAAGAAACTTACCTCCCAAACTCTCTTGATCCCGTATCTGTATGGAACCCGCAACGTACTCACCCGAACTCCAGTCATTAATGTTTAAATCATAGCTCTCGTCAGTGTGTACTGCAACCGGAAACCTTTCGAAATCCTGGACAAGACCAGTGGTACCTACAGGTACCTCATAAGCCATTTCCGTATCACCAGGTCTATCTCCGAAGAATGAGAAGTAACGGGTATCATATCCCTCACCAGATTTTAAACGGACATTGACCGGGCCTTCTCCCTGGAACCTCATCTCTCTGTCCTCAAAAGACATGTCGAATCCGAAACCTACCCTCCCAGAAAGCAACTTCGGAGACTTTATCATCCCGGAAGTCTCCTCATCCGGGAAACCCGAAAACTGCACTGTTCTCTTATACAGTCCCTCATGTATCTCCTCAGCCTCCCTGTCTATACGAGTCCTTATCTCCAAGACACGTTCCTCCTGCCTTGCAAAACGCCTTCCGGGTATATCCAGCTCGTCACCGTTGACATCATAATCCGATATCTCTCCCTGACCGTCTCTCACGTGCAGGACTTTCTCTCCAGAGGACAGAGACCAGCTCAGCCCGGGACAGGTATTCGAGCAGTCCAGCTTGACCGTGGTATTCTTCAGTATTTTTTCCTCATCAGTATCGACCTGGTACTGTACCTGTCCCGAAACAGCTGTAGCAAGGAATAAGAGCGATAACAGGAACAGAAGCTTCCTCATGACCCTTGTTTTAGCATGAAGGAATAAAAGACTACAAGCCCGAGAAAAAGTTATGGCTATACTGTCCGACAGGGACCTGAAAGAACTTGTACAGGAGAAAGACGCTATCTATGTCGAAAAAGGACCTGAAATCGACCTCGGACTTCAGCTTGGACCTTCCTCGTTCGATTTAAGGCTGGGATATGAGTTCGGTGTTCTGAACAACAGGAAACTGGAGATGATAGACACCAAGAACATGGAAAAATACGGCGACTTCATAAACGGCGAGAGACACTCTGCAGAAGAAGGCGTAGTCATCCACCCTGGAGAGTTCCTGCTTGGAAGCACACTGGAAACACTTAACGTCCCTGACAACCTAGTCGCGAGGGTCGAAGGACGCTCATCCTACGGCAGACTGGGAATCATCGTCCACGCGACCGCAGGATACATCGACCCTGGTTTTGAGGGTGATATAACGCTCGAAATGCAGAACCTCGGAAACGCCCCCGTGAAGCTTTACCCGGAAGACAGGGTATGCCAGGTAGTGTTCGAGACCATGACCTCGGAAGCTGAGACGCCGTACGGCTCCAAGAAGGACACCAAGTACATGGGTCAGACCGGCGCCACAGGGTCACGGCTGGATAAAGAGAAGCGGTAGATGTTGTGCTGAAGTACAACTAATTTAACTTTTTATTCTAAATCTTTTTCCGGATAATATGAGCAAAGAACATCTAGAGTACGTGAGAGAAAACTACTTGAGAAATGGTTCTTCAGGAGATACAGAAGGTTTCTATGAGCAGGTTGTCGGCTCCAAACACGTGAGCGATAAAGACGCGGCTCAGATGCAACGGATGCTGAACAGAGGAGATGTTGACCAAGTCGAGGAAAAACTTGAGAATCTCCTAGTGTAAGGACGAGAAAAAGAAAAGAGAAGAAGATTGGAGAATCACTAACCATACTGTCTCTGCAGGAGCTGGAAGCTGTTGACCAGACCACCTACAAGAACCAGCAGTCCACCAGCAACGTAAAGCGCTGCTACCAGCTGGTCAAGCGCCACTACTGCCGTCCAGACTCCTAGCGC
Source organism: Candidatus Nanohalarchaeota archaeon (assembly GCA_022729235.1). GTDB lineage: Archaea > Nanohalarchaeota > Nanosalinia > Nanosalinales > Nanosalinaceae > JALDAJ01. The sequence goes on along the minus strand of JALDAJ010000001.1, from coordinate 783,243 downwards.
GTCACCGCCTGCAAGAACTTCGAGTCCTGCACCGGCAACGAACGCCATCACTCCTGCGGTAATCTCTGACCACCTTACTTCTGGCAGAGAGCTGTAGTTCCACAGTACAGCGAGACCTGTCAGAGTGATAGCAGTTCCAAAGCCAACTAGTCCTGCAGTCAGTTCAAGTCCTAGAACCATGTTTCCTTCACCCCCTTTACAGGTCATTTTGGAAGACTCTACTAAAAAACTAACTGCTAGAGCTTCATCCTACCTGAAACGGGAGAAAACCTTTCTAAACACCTTAAAACGCAAGAATGCATCTTCTATACGTAATTAAAACAGGATATCAGGAGAGGTTTTATCTCTTACACCTGGACCAAATGAAAGAAAAAATGAGAGCTCCGCCATTTTTTGTAATACAAATATCTGATATAAACAATATAAGACAGATTTTGTAATACATACGAGTTTTAAAGGTATGCCTCTACACCTTCTAACCATGAAACCCGTTGACAGCCACTGCCACCTTGACTTTGAACAGTTCGATTCTGACAGGGACGAAGTGATAGAAAATTGCCGGGAAAAGCTGGAATTCGTAGTAACTGCCGGCAGTAACGTCGAGCATAACCAGTCAGCTATACAGCTTGAAAAGAAATACCCTGAAATCGCGGTATCCAACCTCGGACTACACCCTGTATACACAGACAGCTTCAACCAGCTTGAAGAAGTAAAACAACAAATCCGGGAGAATAAACCGGCAGCAGTAGGAGAGATAGGACTGGACTACCACCATGTCACCGACAGCGAACTGAGGGATAGACAGGAAGAAATTTTCCGCGAGATGCTGGAGCTTGCAGAGGAACTGGAGCTTCCAGTAGTCGTGCATTCCCGTGATGCGGAGGAAAAGGCAGTCGATATTCTTAAGGAATACGACATCCCCCAGGTGATGCTCCACTGCTTCAACGGTTCTCCCAGGCTTGCAAGGGACGCAGTCGAGAACGGTATGAAAATCGGCGTGACAACACAGGTCCTGTATTCCAGCCAGGTACAAGAAATAGTGGAGGCAATAAATACAGAAGACATGCTACTTGAGACCGACTCTCCTTTCCTGTACCAGGGAGAGAGAAACGAACCTATAAACGTCATAGAAAGCGCGGAGAGAATTGCCGAGATCAAAAATACAGGTGTAGAAGAAGTGGTGGACGCCACGACCCGGAACGCGAAGGAGTTATTCGGTAGATGATTACTTGTTTATAGCTTCGGCATAATTCCTGTTACATGGTACTGGAAAAGTTCAAGGAAAGAGTCAGTGGGGAACCCAACATCGCGGTTTTCGTCGATGGACCAAATATCATAAGAAAAGAATTCGACCTGGACCTCGACTACCTGAGAGAGGAGATAGGCGAACTCGGGAACATCAAAGTCGGCAAAGTCTTCCTCAACCAGTACGCCTCCGAAAAACTCATCGAGGCGATAGTCTCACAGGGCTTCGAAGCCGCACTCGGACTAGGTGGAGAAAAAGACAAAGACAGTGATGTCGATGTGTACATGGCCGTGAACGCGATGGAAGCTGTCTTCAACGACTCGATAGATATAATCGTCCTCGTGACCCGGGACACGGACTTCCTCCCTGTCATCCAGAAAGCGAAGGAGCACGGCAAGGAAACAGTAATAATCGGGATGAGTCCCGGCTTCTCGACCGCACTTAAGAACGCGGCTGACCAGGTAATAGAGCTAGAGTGAGAATATGGCTAAGATAAATCCCTCCCCTCTAGGGCTTCTAGACCTGCTATCCGGAGCACTACTGTGGTTTACTATTGCCCCGATACCTGCCATAATGGCGCAGGGACATGCAGGGTTCCTAATTTTCAAAGGTCTAATCGACATATTTCCTGCGCCCAGAATGCCTCTGCCTGTATACGTGTTAGGAGGAGCGGCGGATGTCTTATCCGCCGCCATCCTCTTCACCGGCAACCCTCCTGTACTCGCAGGATATAAGGAATGGATAGCTGGAGCCCTCTTCCTGAAAGGAGTATTTACCCTGATGAGCTTTATGCAAGGCTAACCTCTCTTACACAGGAATCTGCTTTGATTCCTGTTCAGAGCAGTCCTCCTGCAAGGAAAGACTGCGTACACCCAGTTCGTTCCAGAGCGTCTCCTCCTGTTGAAAGTCCTCGAGCGAAATATATTCTGTTGATACCATCGCGAAAGAAAGTTCTCAACGCCTCCTTTATAAACAAGCGAAGAGTGTTCCAGTAATTCCGCTAGCGAGAATAGTTTCTGATAAGTTCTTCAACTATACGCTTCTTTACAGCACCGGCATCATCACTGTCGTCTATCCTGTCTCTCAATGATTCTAGTTCATTTACTTTTTCCTGTGAAGACAGTTTATCAAAATTATCTGGAAGTTCTGCCTCTACATCCATAGGTAAAAATCACCGTACAAGTTTTTTATCTGCGTCCGCCGTGGCGTCCACCCGACTGACCTGTCCCGGACATCTCCAGGTTATCGTTTATCCTCTTCAGGAGCTCTATTATCTGCTCGTTCTGCCTCTTCAACTCCTGGAACTCATCACTGCGCTCCGCCACCGACTGATCCTGCGAATCCTTCAGTCCCGCGTTCTCCATCTTCTTCTCGGTTTGCCTGCTTAGCTGTGGCTCCGCACTACCTCTCTGAGGTCTTCCCGTCTGTGGATTAGGAGAGTCATGAGGTGTGTTACGCGACCGGTTCTCCTGCGGACGAGATGTCTGAGACGGATTATCTTTAGCCCTCTGCTGTCCAGTTCGAGACTGTGACGGCGTACCCCGCCGGGACTGACCACGAGTATTCTGCTGAGGATTACTCCGTTGTTGCTCACCAGGACTTCCTCTACCGTCTTGACCTGTAACAGGCGACTGACTGTCAAGACCCTCTCCCTGACCACCAGGACCATCAAACCCTGTCTGTCCGGTATCTCCCTGGTCTAGACCAAGATCATTCTGCCCTGACCTCGGAGAGTTATCCTGGAAGGAGTCATCAAAATCAGGGCTGTCAAAGTCCGATCCGAAATCGGAATCAAAATCACTGTCTCCTGACCGGGAGCCTGATGAACTGGATGAGCCTGAACCCGGTAAAGAGTCCTTCAAACTATCGAAAACACTCATAAAAGGTTTTATACGAGGACGGTTGATTAAAGTTTCCCCCAAGATTTGATTTTAAGTACAGTCGCCACTAATTAACAGGCGTGAGCCACGACGGAGACAAAACATGCAAGTTCGGGCACGTCCTCCTTACTAACACACACGAAGACAGGGGAGATGTATCCGCGGGCGGGGTAGACCCGGAAGTACACAAAAAAATAGTTGACGGTACTATAGGAGACCTGAATGAACTGAAAAATGAGAATAAAGGAATAGACGCCCTAGTCGGAGAGCCCTGGAAGACTGTAAAGGTTCAGTCAGATAGCCAGGGATTTCCACGGGCAGCGGCGCTGGATGCAGCGGATAAATGGGACGAAGACCTTGACTACACAGTCAAGAAAACCGAGGAAAAAATATTTGTTTCACCGCAGAGCCAGCTCCATGGAGAATACATGCAGAGGAAGAACCAGTCAGAGCAGAATGTCAGAGAGACGATGAGAAATATCTCAAACCTCACCCAGCAGAAACACATGCTGGAGCACGACATCCGCAAGCTGAGGACGCGTGCAGAAAACATGAGATCAGGTGACGAGAACATAATCAAGGGAGACTTCATAGAGCTGGTTGATGGTGCCGGGGCAGCCGGCGGACAGGGGGGAGATGAGGCATCACTCAAGTTCTACAGAGACAACAATATTTATCCTTCAATCGTTGCAGACTTCCAGGAGATGAGAGGTCATGATGACCTGAAAGACCCTGAAAAATCAAAATATGACAGACCGAGACTGAATGAGGTCCCTAACAACGAGAAGGCGATACTGAAGAAGAAGTGGGCGATGTATGAAAAATGGAAGGATCTTTACGGGAGTGAGATACAGAGAAAGTTGAAAGATCTTAAACAGCAACTCCGCAGCATCGAGCGTTCAATCAATGAGACAAAGGACTGGTTAGCACCCTACGTACGCGACATGCTAATGATTAACGAAGGAGGACTGGAAGATCTCAAGGGCGAGATGAACACCTACTTCACATTCAAAGGCACTGCAACCCAGTTCAGGCGACTGGAGTTCATTGCCTATAAGGGAATGGTAAACGACCACGGCATCATGAAAATCGCGGGCGATGAGGACCCCACCCATTACCGCGTGATATACATCACCGCACTACACATCAACCTGGCGGGCTGGGATCAACCACAGACACCAGCACAGGGTCCCTCGGTCGCACAGATCTCGTTGCACCCTATAATAACTTGCAAACACGTTTTCGAAAACTTCTTCAAACAAAAGATAGAAAGACAGCAGAACCAGCTGGAACAGGTTGTCAAGGAGTACAAAGGTGAAAGCCTAACTCCTGAAGACGCAGAGAAACTAAAAAAAGCAAGGAAAGAAGCGGATGACGGCGATGGCATATCAATCGAGAAGCTACGCCAGAAAGTAGCTGATGAGGCGGACGGAGATATACCGGTAGAGTTCTCAGCTACGATAAGACGTATCGAAGACGGAATCGACAGTCTGGACGAGATAAATGAGCGGTACAGTGGCGATGATGAAGATGTGCTTGAGATAATGGAAGAAGTACTGGACGCCGAACTGAGGAAAGACAATGACGAAGACGATGAGATGTATGGCGACCTGGAAAAGAAAGTCAGGTCGGTAACAGGTCAGACTGACAAGTTCAAAATCCCTGATGAACCAGGTCTGATGCAGGAGCTCCGGGACGAAATGAAGTTCAATTACTACTACGACTTCAAGCTCGGACTTGGTCTGTACACGATGAAGTGATATCATGGCTTTCCTCATAGACTCTATCAAGAAGAAACTAAAGACTGAAGATACGGAAGGCGAGTTAACCGATTTACACTACCAGGTAGGAAACACCTCGGGACTGGATGTAGGACAGGTGCCGTCTCCGCTCGACCAGCGTATCGGGCGTATGGCACAGATCGGAGGAGGTATCATGGAGATACAGATATCCAATCCTGCAACCTTCCAGATCGACCGCCCGGAACTCATGAACGTCATCAACCAGCTCGGGTTCGACGACATCACCCTCCACGGCGACCCGAACATCGGCTTCACCGGCGCATACGCTACCAGAGGACAGGGAGTCCAGGGCTACAACATCGTCCACCGCTACTTCAAGCGTTACCTGGAGCAGATGGCAAGCTTCAGGTGGGAGATGACCGAACAACGAGGAGATGAAGACGGACTTTTCGACGTCGGCTACGTCAACATGCACGCCTCCAACGAAAGCATACCCCCGAGAGAAGAAAGACTTGCAAGCGACATATCAGTCGACCCGTTCGGAGAACGCCTGAGAGACATCAGTGATGACGGCAAGGATTACAACATCTACCGGAACCGGGAGTTCATGAAAAAACTCTTCGACTACTTCTTCATACCCAACGTCGACCAGCCGGGACAGATATACGAGGGGATATTCTCCGACTTTTCGGATGAATTCAGAGATGAATGGAACGATGCAAAGGAGGAGATCGTGGACGGATATTTCGAAAACAGGACGCAGGATACAGAAGAGAGGATAGATGTGGTCCAGACAGCCAACCAGATACAGGGAGGTGTCAGCAGGACATTCAGGGAAGAAGCAGAAAACTATGGAATCGGGCCATATAACATGGCAGGAGATGAAGAAGATGCAGATAATATAGATAATCTGGCGCAGTTGATACAAACGGTCGCCAGTATTCAGCAGCAAACCCCAAGAGACCTGTTAAGGCCTCTAGGTGACGTCTTATATCAGTTGCGAGAAGGACAGGTTCAAGGAATAGATCTTCAAGAAATCATAGACTACGACTATGAAGAGGTAAGAGAGGCTGTCGATGAGGTGATAACGGAGAGACTCTGGGGTATAAATGGAGGCGATAGCATAATATCTGTTAACGCCAAGACACGCTCCATCGTAAGTAAAATCGACGAAATCACTGAAAGCCAGATCTACCAGAAGGCGGCAGAACGACCAGAACTAAAGGAGGCGGCGAAGGAGTTGGCGTTCGCCAGCGAGGACTGGGAAAACATCCGTAAACCTATCATGGAGAACTTGGTCCAGCGACTGTTCCGGGATGAGATAATCCAGGAGGCGAACATCTTCTTCCAGATAATGCCGGCCTGGATGCAGACCGCGGAGGTAGACGGCGAAGTGCCACAGTTCATCTGGGAAAACGTGCTCAGACAGAGTTTTGAGGAGAGCGACGAGGTCGAAGGAGACCAGCCATACTTTGAAGAACATGAAGACTTCGAGGCATTCCTAGACGAAAGAAGGGAGAACGAGCTGGACGTAATCGCCGCGGTCGGGGCCTGCTACATCTGGGGTCACTTCACCCAGTCAGAAGACAAATTCGAAGAAGAGGCTTTTGAACAGACCGTGATAGAATCAGAAAACTACGAGGAACCAGACCTGGAAAATCCGTACACGTGGATAGAGTGGATGAACAAGTTCGGCCTGAAGATAAACATAGAGGCTATGTTTGGCAGCCCAGGAGAGCTTAACAGGGTATGGCGCCCTAAAGATATCGCGATAGTCTGCCACGCCATCAACCGGCAGGCGCGCTATGACCTAGGAGAGGATTACAGAGATAACCTTGTCAAGTTCACCATCGACATGGAGCACACCGCGTCCTACGGAGTCGATCCTTGGCAGGAGATGGAGAAACTTATCAGAAACGAGAAGGAACTCGCAAGGGACTACCCCGAATTAGATATCGACCCTGACAAACCGCTGGCAAAGATAGTCAAAACATACCACCTAACAAAGCCAGGATGGGAGCAGCAACAGGGTCACCGGCACGGACCTTTCACTAGGGGAGACGAGACACTTTACTACTGGCTTTACCACATGGTCAAGAACGGTTTTGCCCGCAACGAGAAAGACGAGGCACGTATAATATTCGAGGTCGGTGGCGAGTACAGGGAGGAGATGTACGTCACCCGGGTCGCCATGGATATGATAAAGAGAGGTATAGCACCGGACGAGCTCGACGAAATACTAGCAGAAATACCGACAGATGGAGAATTTGAGACGGTCGAACAGGAACTGGTCGCGCGGTTCTTCGGCATGGACAAAGGGAGCTACCACCGGGAATGGGCAAAGATCGAGGAGCACGCCTTCGACCCGCTTGACGGCCTTTTACAGGCTAGAAGTTTCGATGATACATTCTCCAGTCAGGGAGCTATCGAACAGGGTCAGGCTAGAGGCGGACAGTGGAAGAGCGAAGAATACCGATAAGTAAGTACTTAGAAGTGACAACTGCACTGCAAGGTTTATAAATTTATGAAAGAAGACTCTAAATGTGGTTCTGTTATGAGTGGTGCCGACAAAGTTAAGGAGATGCGAGAGAAATCGCAGGAGAGACGTATAGAAGCTGCAGAAGAATTCGCAGACAAACTAGTAGATAAACTCGGGGACAAGGTAAAATGCGTCGCAGTCTGGGGCTCGGTCCCGCAGGGCGAACACGGATACGACAGCGACATCGACACACTGGTAATACTTGACGACACCAAACTACAGAACGATGTACCCCAGGACGCGAGAAACAAGATACAGACCAAGGTCACCGAACTCGCAAAAGAGACTGACGACAGGATAACCATCCAGTACTTCCCATTCCTAACAGAATTCTGGAACTCTCTAAGAAAAGGCGAACCACTCGCAATCGAAGCAGTCAGGAACGGAGAACCGGTTTACGACGTCGGGATTTTCATGCCAGCTAAAAGACTGCTGGAACGCGGTAAGATATCTGCCACACGAGAATCAGTGAAGAAACGTTTGAAGATGGCTGCTGCAGGCTACAAGAAGGCGGAGAAGAACTTCAAGTCATCAATCCCTCACAAGCTTGAGCAGGTGATGGCTAACGCTGGACAGGCACCAATCATGCTAGTCGGTAAACAGCCCCCTGCAAAGGAAAGAGTCCCGGAGACGCTTGAAGAGATGTTCGTCGAACAGGAGATGCTGGAAGAAGAATACGTTGAAATCGCACAGGAACTCTACGACTTCGGAGACAAGGGAGAAAAGAACCCACAAAAAGTTAAAGGAGAAGAAGTCGAAGAACACCTGGAAAAGGCGGACGACTTCGTCCGGAGAATGCACAAGCTTGTGTCACAGCTCGGCGCGAAGAAAAAAGTCAAGGGAATAATAGATGATTACAAGCAGTTCCTCAAGGCAAACGTTGCAGCACTAAGGGCACAGGATGTCGAACCACCGGAAGACAAGGACGATCTACCGGAGGTCGTAGAGGAGAATCTTGACGTTGACGAAAACCACCTCGAGATGTTCGACAGGTGGGAAGACGTGGTCGAAAAGATAAAGGAGAAAGAACTAGAAGAAGTCAACGAGAAAGAGCTGTACGAGCTCAAGAACGACACCCACGACTTCATATCCCGCGTAGGGAAAGACCTCCAGGAGATGAAAGAAGGTCAGGCAGAGGAGATGGCGCCCGACATGGACACATCCTCCATCGCGCAGGCAGCTGACACAGAAGAGATGGTTCCTAACCTCGAAAAGAAAGCGGAGCACGAAGCAGAAGAAGAGATGGAAGACGAGGAAGAAGACGATGTCGAGGAGTAGTAGAGAGCCAGGAACTCTTACGTGATTAGAAATTTACCCTGTATTCAGGGCAGTATATCGATAATTTTTCCGCAGAGAAACGCCACCAGAACCATCTCCCAGTTCCCAATCTCTACAGATTTATGCAGTATCGCACCAAACAGGAAAGCTGCAACGTGATGTGTTAGATTTGACAGTACATCTATGAGGTCTGGTCCCTCAGACATCGGCCCCGCCGACGCCCTGTCTTTTCTTGTAGCCGGTTTTACGGGCAACGGTCAAGAAACTTGAAGCTCTGGCTACAGACTCTTTCATTTTCATGCCTATTAGACAGAAAATCTTTTATCTCTTGACCCGCGACAACTCTTATCAACATGTTTATACAATATTGTTTCGTGCTGGGTAAGAGCAGGATTACTCTTCGGTCATCTCCTTAACCTTCTTCATCCTAAACGTTTCCTCACGCTCGCTTTCTTCCAGCGCCTGGGAAATAGTGCCGAGCGCATCCTTCATCTCCGGGATGACCTTGTGCTCCAGCGCGTTCACTCTTCTCTTAGTCTTCTTTATCTCGTTGAGTAGACGGAGGAGCTTGGTCTGGGTCTCCGCGGCATCTATCACCTGTTCAAGCAGGACTTCGTACTTGTCCGCAGTTGAGTCAATACGGGATGTAGAGGACGTGATACCGTACTCCCTGTTCAGTATGTTGGTCTGGATATCAGTCTCTGCGGAGATCTCAGGCACCAGAACACCCATGATGTTGTGGGTCTCGGAGGAAATCTTCGGTTCGTCGCCGTTTGCGAGAGCACTCGCCTTTACAGTATCCTCTCCGTCATATGTCTTTGCAAGCGCCAGTTTCTCCTTCGCCTCGGTGTACGCCTCCGCTAAGTTCTCGTCAACCTCTTTCGCTTCGTCAACAATCTCCATGAACTCGTGGATAAGACCGTCACGCTTCTTCTCAAGGATATTGTGACCGTTCTCCGCAAGCTCGATCTTCTCCTTCAGCTTCAGCTCTTCCGAGCGCGTGGGTTTAACGTCCTGTGTCATTCAAAGACCTCTGTTTAAATACCCATACAGATGGTTTTCTGTAGACATACTCCCTAGAAATGCCGTATCGCTGTTATCAACCTCTATCCTGAAGTCCATACCTCCTCGAGTAGGACTGAAGTATATCTCAGCGCAAGAAGGTCCTTCAGAGTCAGGTCTTGTTAAGTAATCATACGTCGAACCAGGAAGTAACTCACTGAGCCTCTCGTTCACCACACGATCTTTATCCCAAACATTTCTTTCGTCTAAAACCGCCACGCAGTCATACTCGCGATCTCCTTCAAGAGCCTTCACAGATAATCCGACCCTACTCATTACCCTCCTCACTCTCTAGGTATTTCTCACGGATTTCTGGGTCGATTCTGATGAGTTCGTCTTCTGGCAGGATTGAAAGCAGGTCCCATGCGACGGAAAGCGATTCCTCGATGGTTCTGTTCTCTCTTGTTCCCTGGTTGACGAACTCCTTCTCGTACTGACGGGCGAACTCCAGGACTTTCTCGTCCTTGTCGCTGAGTGCGTCCTCACCGACGATAGCTACGAGATCTCTGAGCGACTCTCCCTCTGCGTATAGCGCGTAGAGCTGGTCGGAGACGTCAGGGTGGTCTTCACGTGTGAACCCTTCTCCCACCCCGTTGTCCATGAGACGCGATAGAGATGGAAGTACATTGACTGGTGGTTTAACTCCCTGGTTATCAAGGTCTCTGTCGACAACAATCTGTCCCTCTGTGATGTATCCTGTGAGGTCAGGGATCGGGTGTGTGATGTCGTCGTTAGGCATCGTCAGGATAGGGATCTGGGTAACTGATCCGTCCTCTCCTTCGATGATGCCTGCGCGTTCGTAGATGTTCGCAAGGTCTGTATACATGTATCCCGGATATCCTCTGCGTCCCGGTACTTCTTCACGTGCCGCGGATACTTCTCTCAGTGCGTTGGCGTAGTTGGTCATGTCGGTCAGGATAACAAGTACCTCATAGCCCTTATCGTACGCCAGGTACTCCGCCGTTGTCAGTGCGAGTCTCGGTGTGATAATCCTTTCAGGTGCCGGGTCTGATGCCTTATTCAGGAAGACCACGGAGCGCTCAAGTGCGCCAGTTTCCCGGAACTCTTCGATGAACTCACGGGATTCTTCCTCCGTAATACCCATTCCTGCGAAGACTACTGCGAACTCTTCGTTCTCTCCTTTCACATCTGCCTGTCGTGCGATTTGCATCGCCAGCTCGTTGTGCGGTAGTCCTGAACCGGAGAAAATCGGCAGTTTCTGTCCACGTACTAGCGTGTTCATGACGTCGATGGTTGAAACACCGGTCTGGATGAAGTCCTCCGGAAGTTCTCTTGAAGAAGGATTGATTGCTTCCCCGACGATGTCTCTCTCTTCCTCCGGGATTATCTCCGGTCCGTCGTCAAGAGGTTCTCCCGTACCGTCAAGTATACGCCCGAGCAAGTCCTCGGTTACAGGCATCTTGACATTCTCGTTCATGAAACGGACGGACGCGTCCTGACCGATTCCCCGCGTCTCTTCGTAGCACTGTACGACTACAACGTCCTTGGAGGTCTCAAGCACCTCCCCTTTCTTGACGCCGTCAGGAGTCTCGATCTCAACGATGTCTCCGTAAGCGACGTTCTCGGTTTTCTCCACAAATACTAGTGGTCCTGAAACTTCGTTTATTGTCTGGTATTCTTGTTGCATAGTATCTGCCTCTACTCCTCCACGACTTCTTGCAGTTCCTGCTTCATCTGTTCCCTGATTTCTTCGACTACTGGCTCCCAGTCATCAGATATCGCTACTTCGGATATCCTGTTACGGGAGCTGACGGAGACGATGTCTGATACTAGTGCGCCATCTTCCAGTGCGTCGTAGGCTTCGTCTCCCCAGTCAAGTACGAGGTCAAGGATTTCAAAGGTTTTTTCAGGCGAGCAGTACTGATCCACATCGTGGAACGCGTTCTGCTGGAGGAAGAACTGCTTAATCATGGTTGCGATCTCCAGCGTGAGTCTTTCTCTATCAGGTAGTGCGTCTTTTCCGACGAGCTGTACTGTCTCCTGTAGTTCAGAGTCTTTCTGCAGCAGGTCTTTCATCTCCTGGACTCTTTCCGGCCACTCTGGGTCAACATCCTCTCCGTAGTACTGGTGGAGAAGGGTTTCGTAGCCAGAGTAGGAATCGTTCCAGTTGATTGCGGGGAAGTGTCTTTTTTCCGCAAGATCTGAGTCAAGCGCCCAGAAGTTTTTCACAACCCTCAGGGTGTTCTGCGTCACCGGTTCCGAGAAGTCTCCTCCTGGAGGTGAAACCGCGCCGATAATCGAGACGCTTCCCGGTTCTTCAACTCCCAGGGGCTCTGCCCGTCCTGCGCGTTCGTAGAACTCCGCGAGCTTGGACGCGAGGTATGCCGGGTATCCACGTTCTCCAGGCATCTCCTCGAGTCTTGCGGATATCTCACGCATAGCTTCCGCCCACCGCGACGTTGAGTCTGCCATCAGCGCGACGTCGAGTCCCATGTCTCGGAAGTACTCCGCGATTGTGATTCCTGTATAGATTGATGCTTCACGCGCTGCTACAGGCATATTCGATGTGTTCGCGATAAGTACAGTCCTGTTAATGATTTTGTCTCCTGTCTGCGGATCCTCAAGTTCCGGAAACTCTTCAAGTACCTCGGTCATCTCGTTTCCACGTTCTCCGCATCCGATGTAGACGATGATGTCGGCGTCGGAGAACTTCGCGAGCGACTGCTGTGTAACCGTTTTTCCCGATCCGAACGGTCCTGGGATTGCTGCCGTTCCTCCTTTTGCAATCGGGAACAGTCCGTCGAGGACTCTCTGTCCTGTTATCAGCGGGATTTCCGGTTTGAGGTCGTCTTCTACTGGCCGGTCCTTCCTGATAGGCCATTCCTGTCTCATCGATACTTCCTGTCCGTCGACTTCAACTACTGTTTCTTCGACAGTGTATTCACCTTCTTCGATGTTTTCTACTTCTCCACCTTCCCTGTGAGGCGGTAGCATGACTTTGTGTGTTCCGTAGGAGACTTCTACTTCTCCGAGGACGTCTCCTGGTTCGACTTCGTCTCCTTCTTCTACAACTGGCGAGAAGTCGTACTCTTCTTCCGGGTCGATTCCGGGTGCGTCTTCTCCTCTCTCGATAAAGTCACCAGTCTTTTCCTGTAGGATTTCAAGCGGTCTCTGGAGCCCGTCGTAGATTGAGCCAAGCAGTCCGGGTCCAAGTTCTACGGAAAGTGGTTGTTCTGTGTTCTCCACGGGTTCACCGGGTTTGACTCCGGTCGTGTCCTCGTAGACCTGGATATAGCTTTTTTCTCCTTCGATTTGGATAACTTCCCCCATCAGACCTTCGTCGCCTACTCGGACGACATCGTTCATCTGTGGGCTCATACCGGTCGCTACTACGACCGGTCCTGTAACTTTATAGATTTCTCCCGACATCAGAAATCGCCTCCGCGAGTTCTTGTTGTCTTAGAAAAGCTTTGCTTTTCGTCAGCGTCTTGCTGCTGAGCTGTGGTCTGTTCTGTCATTTTAGTTGTTCACCTTGATAGTATAGATTACGTTATGTCTGCCCCGATAACTTTCCGGATTTTTTCATTAATCTGCTCTGTAGTACCTGATTCTGATAACGCGACTACGACCGGGTCAACTGATTCCTGTACCTGTTTCTGTATACGTTCTGGTAGTTCCCGGATATCTTCCTGCTCAGCGACTATTATGCCTATGTCATCTCTCGAAACAAGTTCCTGGATAGTTTCTGCGTAGTCTTCGTCGCCGAATATTTTCCGGACTCCTGCCAGCCTGAAACCGGTTGTGAAGTCACTGTCACCTATCACCGCGATACTTTTCTTTTCATCCATTATGCTGTCACCAAACTCTGCCTGATATCCTCTGTTTTTTGGATCTCGGTCTCTTTCGCACGCATGAGCACCCTGAGATTTCTTACCTCGACGATTTTTGCGATTACGTATCCGAGTATAGGCGTTATACCGAGCGGTTCAGCGTGCGCCATCTTGAGCGCCTCCTCCAGTCGACGGGTCTCCAGGGCGTGCTCTATCTCTTCCAGGTTGTCTCCGTCCACTTTCTCCTCCTTCCGTACTATATTGAGCGCATCTTCCATACTCCCTGCTCTCGCAACTTCTTCGACCCTTCTGTCACCGTCAGAGAACAGGTATTCCCGGGTCTCATCGTAATCGAAACCATACTTCTTCAGTCTCAGAACTGTTCTCAGGTTCTCATGCTTCATCTCCTTCTCCACGAACTTCCTGAACTGCCGGCTTCCTGCTCTTGACGCCAGCATCTCCAGTTCATCGAAGTATGCCTGGTCAAGAGCTTTTTCTATCTCGGGAAGCTCCTTTTTTCCTTCAAGGTAACTCTGGTAGTCAACCCTGGAGTCCTTGAAGTGTATAGCATCTATTATATCATGGAACTCCTTCTCAGCGAGTTCTTCCAGTTCTTCGTAGTCCAGATCGCCTGCAGGCACCATCATGTCCTGGATATCTATCTCGTGTCCTGATTTCTTCCACCGGAGCAGTCTTTTCAGGCTCTTTATATCATACCTTCTGAGGTAGGTCTTGAGAACCTCTTCAAGTTCTTCCGGCGCCAGCTCCAGCAGGTGGGATAGTGTCCTTGAAAGGTTCCTGTTCAACGCCAGCTCTACAAGTTCAACGCCTTCATACCGGGACCCAAGTTCGTTAATCTCCTGTCGATAGTCCTCTTCTTCCAGGTTTCTTGCGATCTCATTCGACTGCATCTTGAGGAGATTCTCGTAGTCTCCTTTATCGAGGAGTTTGGCGCGCTTCGCGCTTACACGCGCATTTGTGTAGGTGTAGTCTGCGAAAGATAATTTGATGTTCATTGTCTCTAAAACAGCACCTCTGCCACGTCTTTCCTCAGGTTTTCACGGTAGTTCCTGGCGATGCGATCGAATGTGAAGTCCATCCGTCTCTCACCGTCTTCTGATTCAAGTATAATCCCGTCAATTTCTTTCTCTTCAAACTCCATGTCTACTGCATCCTCGAATTCTGCTGAACCTTTCACAGTTCCGACATCGAAACCGGCTTTCTCTATACACCTGTCTACGAATTCTTCTCTTTCACTCGCATCGAGGTCTTCCAGTTCTTCACGGAAGTTCTCGAACACTTCGTCGAGCTGTTTCTGTTTCTCCCTGAGCTTTATCTCCCGGGCTTTCATCCGTGCACCTGAGAGTGCTTTCTTCTCCAGGGATTCTTTTTTCTCTTCTACTTCTTCTTCCGCCTCTTGTTTGATTCTCTCTGCTTTTTCTTCAGCTTCTTCCCTGATGCTCTCGGCTTCAGCTCTCGCTTCCTTGACGAGCTGGTTCGACTTTTGCTCTGCCTCGTTCAGGATGTCGTCTGTGACTTCTTCGAGTCCCATAGTATTTGTTTCACCTTGTGTCTTGTTATGTGGTATAAATTAAGTGTGAACGGGCCTTGCGGCCCGCTTTGGGGTTTTCTATATGAATCCTGCCACAACCAGTGCTACAACCAGTCCCAGGATAATCATGGTCTCCGGGAGTGCTGTCAGTACGAGCACTTTACCGAAGATACTGTCGTCTTCAGCTAGTGCACCTACTCCAGCGCTTCCGATCTTTGCCTGAGCCCATGCTGTTGCTAATCCTGTAAGTCCGATTGCTAGTCCTGCACCGATCGCGGTTAGTCCTTCTACTGCCATTGTTGATTTTTCACCTCGATAATATTTTTTATCTATCGGCTCCAAACGGCGCGTATTTTCTTCCACCGCCTTCAAAGAACCATCCGAACATCTCCACGTAGTGGAGACGGATTCCCTGTATGAAGCCTTCCATGATTTTGATGAACGTTAGTATCGTGTGCCCTACCATCAGGATCAGTGTTCCTGCTACTATACCCATAAGAGTCCCTGACGCGTACGCAGGGCTTGCAATCGCGTTTGCAGTACCTGCAAGCGTGTATGCCGCCATGCAGACCCCGAAAAGCCTCAGGTAGGACAGTATATTTGATATCAGGGCAGGTATCTCAACGATGCCTGCAATCCCCTCTCCCTTGTAAAGCATCATCAGCGAGGGAACTCCTAAACCGAGCAACACTCCCCAGCCCGCCGTTGAACCGTACAGTACACCTGTAAGGTATCCTGCAACTAAGGCTGCCTGGAGCAGTATCCAGGATATTTTTTCATACACAGCAGCGAGCAGTCCGTGCCTGACGTATTCGTTATAAGCACCTATAAGCAGCGCCAGGTTAACGTGCGCCAGCCCTATCAGCACCGTCAGGTAAAGGATTTCTGTCCAGTAGTAGGCACGGTAGAACGGCGACTCGTAAATCCGGAACCCAAACATTTCGCCGTAAAGCAGTCCGAACAAAAGCGTCGCTGCGGAAGTCCAAAGCAACGCCTTGAATAATTCTGACGCCTTTGGGAACATCTTCATACCTGCAAAGAATACTATAGCACTCGATATGCCGTATCCCGCGTCACCGATCATCATTCCGAAGAACAGCGGGAACGTAAGTAAGATCAGGAAAGAAGGATCTACTTCATTATACCTTGGAACATCTACGAGATCTGTGAGGCTTTCAAAGGGTTCTACAACTTGATTATTCTCCTGTTTTACCGGCGGGTTCTCACCCTCCTCGGTCTCGATATGGATTTTATCTCCATTCTCCTCGTTCAGCCTTTTTCTTAACTGGTCAAGACTGTCCGTTGGAACCCATCCCTCCGCGATGAACGTCCGCTTTGTAGTCGCGAACCGGATAGGTGCCTCTGACTTTTCAACTTTTTCAGCCAAAAAGCTCTCGGCGTTTTCGAGTTTGCCACCCCATTTTTTTGCAAGGTTCTTGAATCCTTCTTCAATCGCATCGATTTCTTCCTCCAGTTCTTCTCTCCTGTACTCAATCGCCTGCAGTATCTCTTCTATAGTACCTGTGAAATCGGTGTCAACAAGACTATACTGTTCATCACTTACCTCCCTCAAAACTTTCTCTACCTCACCAGCATCTTCTCTCCTGTAGAACACGATTTCTGAGTCCTCACCCTGTAAGATTTCATGACTTGAACCTGTTTCCTTCTTGAACCTATCAACATCCATGCGTCCTATGAAGACCTCAAGACTATCTGTCCCCTGTAAATCCTCGTAAGTAAGATCTGTGCCTCTTAGCCTGGAGAAAAACTCTTCCTGGTCCTCAAGTCGGGAACGTTCCTTCTCTATCTCATCTCTCCTGTCCTCAAGCCGGTCGACCTCGCTCTTTATCTCTCCAAGGTTTTCCTGTATATCTCCGAGAGAAACAGATTTTTCCTCCACTACTTCGCTGTCAGGTAGTTTGGAAAGTATCGATCTGACATCGACTAGAAGTTCTGAGATATCCTCGGCGTCTTCAAACGGTTCACCTTTCTCAAGTTCTCCGCCCTCATAGTCCTCAATATCCAGGAGTTCCAGTTCATAAAGTGTATCTATAACCTTCTGTAACTGGTTTTTCGACCCAGTTACTGACACCTTCGTCATCTGTGCTGGTTTTACCATATATACCTAGTCCTCAAAGAAACTCTTCTTCAAACTGCGCTACAAGAAGCTCGACCGCGTCCTCTCTGTTCTGTGATGCTTTATCCGCGAGCTCATCAGCTTCATCTTCTCCATCCTCTGTTATCTCTTCCTTTTTCTCTTCGAGCTTATCTCTGAAGCGCTCGATTCTTTCTCGCTTCATCTCCGATGCTTTCTTTTCCGCACCAGAGATAATCTCCTGGGCTTCCTGCCTCGCTTCTTCTATAATTTTATCGGCTTCTTCCTCCGCCTCTTCGATGATAGAATCCGCGTCTTTCTCGGCTTTCCTGACTTGACTGACAACATTTGACATGGAAAATCTCCAGATAAGGATTAGAAGATAGGTTTATAAACCCTGCTAAATGCGGAAGACTGGCTCTGGTTTAAAAACTTTTTGTATCGCAACAAAGTTGCATGGAAGAAAGAGGATACGAGATATCCGTCCCGGAAGAAGACGAACCCGACAAGTCTTCCAGTGTCTTCTACAACGAGGACATGAAGACCAACCGCGACCTGTCTATAATCGCCGCCAGGGTTTTCCTTGAAGAAGTCGATATAGAGGAGCCAAGGATATGTGATGCCCTCGCAGCATCAGGAATACGAGGTTTCAGGTACTCGGAACTCGGGAACGTATACCTGAATGACACTAACCCGGAAGCGATTGAAAGCATAGAGAAAGGTCTCGAAGTAAACGGTATCAAGGCAGAGGTCTACAATGAGGACGCGAATGTCTTCCTGTCACAGCACCGGAACTATCTGCACATAATAGACATCGACCCCTTCGGACCGTTCACATCTTTCCTCGACTCCACCGCTAGAGCCGCATCCCATTCAAGCTTCGTTGGTTTGACCGCGACAGATAACGCGGCGCCAGCCGGAACATACTCAAAGGTTTGCAGGAGACGGTACGCCTCCATGCCATTGAAGAACAGTTTCATGCACGAGACAGGTCTCAGGATATACATCAAGGCCGTCTTCGAAAACTTCGCCCGGTTCGACAAGGAGTTCGACCCAAAAGTTTGCTGGCACGAACAGCACTACTCCCGAGTTATGGGTCGGGTCACCGAGTCGAAACAGCGCACCAATAACGCGCTGGATAAAATCGGTTATCTCTCATTCTGCCCGAAATGTAGGTGGCGGAAACTGGAGCGTGCCGGAAACTGTCCTGAATGCGACTCAGAAACACGGGTCGCCGGACCTCTCTGGACGGGAAAAATCGCAGACCAGCGCTTCACTTCCAGAATGCTGGAGGAGATGCCAGAGGACTGGGAAGACTCGCTGGAACTCCTGGAGCATATTGACAGCGAGGCGGAGATAGTCACGCCGTTCTACGACCTCCACGAGCTCGCCTCAGTCATGGACATCGAAGTGCCGAAACGGGACCTCGTAATAGAAGCTATAGATGGGAAAGGCTATCCTGTGTCTAGGACTCACTTCTCGCCGACTGGTTTCCGAACTGACGCACCGATAGAAGATGTGAAAGAGATTATACGCAAACATACATAAACAAATGTAAAGTACTTTTTCCCAGGGGAGAGGGAGCAGAAAGGAGATCGAAATATCCCAAGACTATACCCAAGACCATACAACTGAAACCTATAAAACTGAAGCAGAAGGAACTATAGACTTCCCTACACTACATAGTATCCTAGTCCCAGATCGGACCGGCGAAATCCCTTCTTCTCTATTCCTCGACTATTCACCTAGAGATGGCTGGCTCTATGCAGAGGTCAGAGAAACCGATGACCCTGATCGACACGACAAACTACATGTACAGGACAACGGACAGAATAGAGAATACACGGGAACAATATCTCTCGGTCCTTACGAAGAAGAGACAATCAATGAGCTTAAGAGCGCTCTGGATGATTCATCATGGCTGAATTCACTCCTACGTAATTTCTCTATTTAAAGGTAACGCGGCAGTTCAGACAGGATAGAAACCAAGCGATAGAACTTCTTACCCGGCAAAATGAAGCATTCACGAGGTTTTCGCAAAGACTCAGATATATACATACGTAACCCGGCAGCAAATCTAGAGACCGACCTAGAGGAAGTATTTCCTGGCAGCTATGAAGCAGAGGACGTAGATTACAGAGAGCTTCTTGAAAGGTTGGAGGGACGATTCAATCTGCAAGACCTCCCGGAATACGAAAATCTGGAAGAAGTCAGGATCAAACACCTTGTCCAGGTAGGCGGTTCGTACTGCGAGCAAAGACTTTTCATAGAAGTCGATATCGAGGAAGAACCTGACCTTATAGAGAGATACTTGGAGAGACCAGTCAAGGATAAACTAGAAGAAATAGGAGACAACTACCTCTCAGACAGGATCGACCACTGGGACTTCCTGAAACAGAACCACCTGATCCAGGACAGAACCGAGACATATGTCTCACAGAGAAACATCTCCTACCACGAACTCAAGAGAACCATAGACTTCTACCTGCGCGAAGATACCAGCTTCACTACATACACGAAAAACACAGAATGACCCCGTAACAGGACAAACCACTAAAAAATATTATTAGAGAGAAGTTCAACAGAAATTAATATGGCCGATTTAGAAAAACGCGTTGACGGACTTGAAGAAGAAATAGAACAGATAAAGGACAGAAACAAGAAAGCGGAGAAAGACAAGGCATGGGAAATCAGCTGGGAACGAAGAATAGCTATAACAGTCCTGACATACATTGTGATCGTAATCTACTTCTTCGCCGCCGATCTACCAGACCCGTTCATCAACTCTGTAGTCCCCGCGGTCGCCTTCGTACTCGCAACCATGACACTACCACAGCTCCAGAAACTCTGGGAACACTACATCTACGACCCGCAGAAACATAGGCTGCACGGAGAAGAATGAGTTGCAGAGCCAAGATTTGAGAATCAAAAGATACGCAATCAGATATTTCGGAATCCCTTTTACTCCTCGATATAACCTTCGGCGTATAAATGTGAATCCGGTACTTGAGAGTTCTGCATATCATTTGTCACGGTCTTCAGCGTTGAGGAAGCCCAGTATGAGACTCCGGCCATCGTACCTGAAAGAGCCGAAATTCCTCCAAAAGCCTTGGCAGCTCTCATCTCTCCCTGTGATAAAAAGTAAGCTGATATTAGGCCTGAAGCCAAGCTTATTGCTGCAGGTCTTTCCGGCTCCAAATTCACTGTGTAAATATCGAACTCAATCTCTTGATTTCTTTCTCCCTCCTTGTATTCCTGAAGTCTATCCATGACAAAGGGATAGTGAGCTCCTCCTACAATAGCACGTACCTCTTCGGAGTCCGATACATTAAATATGTAATCTGCCATTCTATTAGAGCGTTCAATTAAGTTAATAGCTTTCTCAGAGTCTGTTTCCCAAAGGTATTCTTCTTCTAAATCAGTTGGCAGGAATCTTGCCTCCATATCTGCTTTCAAAACTTCCAGTTCGCCAATATCTTCTCTGGCATAGATGCCGTTATAACCTTCTTCATCAAACACTCGGTTTCCTGTTAGCGCCTCATAACCTTTGATTCCTGCTATAAGAGGTACGGCTAAGCACACTTTACCCAGCGTTTTAGATTGCCCAATTAGCCCATCTATCTCCTTATATTCGTCAAACTGGTTATCGGCCCAAGACCTATCATCGATTTCTGTGACATCAAAGCTTTCCAAGTCAAATTGTCCCTTCAAGTCTTGTTCAATGTATACTTCGCCATTATCACTCAGAACATCCTCTACTTCTCCTTGAACCGATTCTACAATTTCACTTCCTGGCTTCATTAATGGCGCATTCAGACCATGGTCAACAGGATGTATTTCATAATTAGTTCCCTCGATCTCAACAGATTCTCCTGGCAGACTCTCAGTTTCAGTGTCTGGAGGACTAAATTTATCTTCCCACCAAACCTCTTTGGCTTTAGAATAAGCAGCCTCAATACATTCTTCATTTGTCAAATCTCTTAAATCTCCCAAACTGTCTATATCGGCTATTTCTTCAGCCGAAATTTCTTTTTGTGATTCTGTTTTTGCCGAACCCATAGAGTCAAATCTAAAAATAAAATTTTATTACGCTCTGGTAAAGAATAATTCGCACTTCTTTGGCATCTCCCAAACTCCTTAGAAATGTGGAAACATAAAATCGGCAGGACTCGAGCTTTGAACCGAAATCTAGAGACATTCTCAGATAAACAATATAAAAATAGAGAAATAAGTGCGCCGCGTTAGCGGCGAAAGCCATTCAGTTGAATGGCTTCTTGCGTCCCGCTCGAGCGTAACCACGCGTTAGTTGGATTTCTCTTCCAGCTCTTCTTCGAGGCCGAGTTTCTCCGCAAGTTCTTTGTAGCGGTTCCTGATTGTGACCTCTCCTCAGCTATAAACGCTGAATAAATTTAACATTTAAGCACCTTCAAATTGCTATTGTGGCAATAGAGTATTACCTTATCGAATCAGAAAATCCAGAAGCTGCCCTGAAACAAATAAACAAAGAAATTATCATTTTAAGAGATGAAAACCAAGAAAAAGAAGATAAACGTCTGGAAAGAGTAGCTAAACTTTTTGATGTCCAAGAGGACGATATAGAAGTAGATAAAGATAAGCTTGTAGGCGAGTTTATCGGCGACAACAGAGTATTCATTGGAAATAAATATGTAGAAAAGATGCCCTGCCCTCAGAAAAATCCTAAAGACTTCTCAATACTCGCAGATGCCGCTTCTAGACTTTTAGAAGTAAGCCGGAGCGACGAATCTGTAAGCGCCAGACTGTACAATATAACGGAAACAGGACTTGATAAAGTGGACGAAGAACGTTCTAATCTATTTTTCTGGAGTAAAGATGAGGAAATAAAGAGACCGCATCTTTTCTCATCTGATAATCTGGAGGAATTGAGATCACCATATCAGGGTTACTCGTATTTACCCGCATACTTTTACCACAAACACGATTTTAAAATGTTTGATAAAAAACCCTCGCAGGAGATTGATTATGAGAATCTGTACAACCCTGAAGACAATCCTGATGAAGAATACACCTGTCCAGTATGCAACAGCAACGAAATAATCACAAAAGGATGGGATTTTACCTGCGAAAACTGTGGGTACGAAGACTCCGCACCCTACTTCAGAGGACATGAACATCTTTATCCTGACAGAGTATATCCCAACAAAGCTAGCGACCTTTCTGAAGAAAAGCCTAAAAAATTAATAATTGAGCTTGATGAAGAGAGTCATTTGTGTAGAATAGAAGAAACCGCACTGATAGAGGCCTTAGACTGCTTAGATGAGGACTTTAGAATAAGTGATAAGACAAAAGATAGAATAAGCTATATCAATAGAGCCCAAAAATGGCCAAAAATATACAAATTACAGAATTCAGCCATAATCGTTAACGGAGAAAAAGTGAATCCATCTTACAACTTCAAACTTTCTGGATCGGAAGAAGTCTATCCAAAATACAAGATAGAACTACCAAGCTCCGAGGATAAAATTATAAGGTCGAAAAACTTTGTCATCAAGTCTTTAAAGGCATTATTCATCATATCAAGTATTTTAATCATTTTAGCTCAATTATGGCGCCTATCGCAATTGACATAGGACTCTTGAGAGAATAGAAAAAGAAAAGAAATAAATTGGGAAAACTGCCAGTCAAAGCGAGAGACGTTTAAGACATAAACATCGCTGTCTTTCGTCCGTTGCCTTCAGCTCTTTCTACATCTCTGCAAACAGCTCCTGTACCCTTTCACGAGTCTTTCATAGAACTCTGCTCCAGCGTTTACGTCTTCTTCACGAACGCCAGACTTCCTGATTACGCCTGCCAATCTAAGTCGCTAAACTGTAACCGTTTACCGGCTTTAATCACCGGTCAAAAAACTTGCTTGACGTCAAAATCTGAAGGTAGAAGAAAAATAAATAGAAGGAAATATGAAAAGCCGATCAATTCGACTTCTCTTCCAGCTCTTCTTCGAGGCCGAGTTTCTCCGCAAGTTCTTTGTAGCGGTTCCTGATCGTGACCTCGGTGACTCCGACTACGTCTGCTACTTCTCTCTGCGTTCTCTTCTCGCCTTCGAGTACTGCGGCGATGTAGAGCGCGGCGGCTGCGAGACCTGTCGGTCCTTTACCGGACAGAAGGTCTTTTTCTCTTGCTTCCTTGAGAATTTGACGCGCTCTTGCCTGGACTTCTCCTGATAGCTGGAGTTTTCCAGCGAAACGCGGTACGTAGTCCTGCGGCTTCGCCGGTAGGATTCTGAGTCCGAGTTCACGCGCAACGTAACGGTATGCTCTACCGATCTCTCTCTTCTCGATGCCTGAAGCCTCGGAGATCTCGTCAAGAGTCCTTGGAGTCCCCTGTTTTCTCGCGACGATGTAGAGTAGCGCGGAGATGATGGACTCCATGGAACGTCCTCTCACCAGTCCCTTGTCGACCGCTTTCTCGTATAGTCGGGCGACTTCTTCGTGGACTGATTCGGGAAGGTTGAGGTTGGACACCATCGAGTTGAGTTCGGATAGAGCGAACCCGAGGTTGCGGTCCTTGGACTTTGTCAGGCGCTTGTGCCATTTCCTCAGCCTGTAGTACTGGGCTCTTTTATTACCAGAAACCTTGTAAAGCTCTCCAGAACCTTTACCGATCTCGGTCGATACTCCCATGTCGTGTTTCGTGTATGTAAGAGGCTGTCCGGCGCGAGCCTTCTTCTCACGCTCTTCCTCGTTGAACGCCCTCCACTCTGCGGATTCATCGATCCGGTTCTCATCGACAACTACCCCACAATCTACACAGACAAGCTGTCCTTCTGCGGAATCTTCCTCGAATCTCTGTGATTCACATTCGGGACATGTTAGAACCATGTCGCCTTCTTCGGCTTCTTCCTGGACTACAGTATATCCTTCGCCTTCAGCGACAGTTTTCTCTTCTCCAGACTCTTCAGCCTCTGGTGCTGCTTCTTCCTCTAGGTTTTCGTCTTCATCTTCTTCAGTTTCCCAGTCTTCGGGAACCTGGTATGAGTCGAAATCGCGACGCGGTACGTGCTCCTGTTCTGACATAGTATCATTTTTGGACATAGAAACTTGTCCCTCCCCCTGCAATATCCTACAAGTTTACCCCCCACATTTAAATATCTTTCCAAAGGTTGCCTGACTCTTCGGTGACAACATGTTCACTGTCACAGATAATAAAACGTAGATATACCCAATATAGTCTAATGTCGCCAGATAATACCCGTTTCAAGAGAGAGATACTCGGGGCGGCGGTACTGCTAGCCCTGGGAAGCATATTTGTTTTGTATCCCTTCCTTGACGCACTGATACTGGCGGCAGCGACAGCTTATCTTTTAAGATTCGCCCATCGCGGACTGAACCAGCGACTGGAAAATGATTTCCTGTCCTCAATAATAGTCATCTCATCCGTTATAGGAGCGATAAGCCTGGGGTTGTTCTTTTTCATCAATAACTTCCACGACATCCTCATATCTTTACAGGTATTCGCGCTAGATCTCCAGAGGAACATCAACGCCGTAATAGACTTCCTGAACCTGCCCGAAGAGTTCCGGGCACAGGTCGTCGAATTCACCAACACCCTACTCATAGGTCTTGAGAATTACCTGAGATCTACGCTAGCCTCTATACCGCGGATAATGATAGACCTCGGCATCTACCTCGTCACCCTTATCTATCTCTACAAGGACGGGGACCGGATTAAGGAAAAAATCTTCGACATAATAGATAACTTACCAGAAAATGAGGAAAAAATCATCCGTTCACTGATAAGATCTATAGACTCTATCTTTAGAGGAGTCTTCATCACACAGCTCCTGGTCGCGGCAGTTATAGGTGTTCTCACCGCGCTAGGGTTCTACGTGATAGCAAACATCACCTCCTCCATCCCATTGATACCTCTCTGGGCAGTGATTATCGCGGTAGCGGCACTACTACCTATAGTAGCAGGGTTCATGCTGTACGCGCCACTGGGCGCTTACTACCTATTCGCCGGCGAACCCCTCAAAGGCTCGCTTATCATCGGATTCGGCGTAGTAGTGATCAATATCCTGCCAGAAATCTTCTTCAGACCCTATATCGGCGCGAAAAAGATGAATGAACATCCGCTGATAATCTTCATAGGCTTCCTTGCAGGACCGCTTACACTCGGACTGAAGGGCATAATACTTGGACCGCTACTCCTGATACTAACCAAGGAGTTTATCCTGAACTACACTAACCTGGTTTCCTCTTGATGTCTCTCTGTCCGCAACGCGGACATCTCTCACCTTCAACTTCTTCACCGCAGTTACCGCAGACACGCACCCATATACGCTCCTCCTCTATCTCATCACCCATATACGCCCGGAACCTAACACCGGTGTGTGAAGCAAGATTCTGTAGAGCCAGATCATCCGTCACGAGGACCTCACCCATATCGAGAGCGAGCGCCAATAACTCCTCATCAACCCCGGAAGTCGGTGAATTGATTTCATCAGACTTCTGGCGAACCTTCTCAAGACTCTCATCGGAAGGCTCCTCCACCCTAACATCGGCAGCGTCAAAACTCAGCCTCGCACCCGGGCTCTCCAGCTCATCCATCACCGAGGGAACTGTGTAAAACCGTTCAAATTCTAGATTCGCTCTACCCCTCATAAAAACATTCGAGTCAACTACCGCATTCATAGTAAAAGAACACGTTTCAAACTCTATAAGACTGATGACAACCGTTTCATATTAAAGTCTGTCCGAAGCAATTTTCTTGTGATATCCATGAGCCTCCCAAAAGCTCCAATCGAAAGAATCATCCGGCAGGCTGGTGCCGACCGCGTTTCTGAAGACGCCGTAGAAGAACTCCGAAAAGCAGTGGAAGACGCAGGACAGGACATCGCACAGGAAGCGATCAGGATGGCTGACCACGCAGAGAGGAACACAGTTAAAAAAGAAGATGTAGAAATGGCGACACAGTGAAAGAATAATGGCAAAACAGGTAGAAGCATCAAGTCTAAAACGCGGACGGTACGTAATCATCGACGACGAACCGTGCGAAGTAAGAGGAACCTCTAAATCCAGTCCAGGAAAACACGGAAGTGCAAAAGTCAAGATTAAGGCACGCGGAGTCTTCGACGACAAGGACAGGCACATAACTAAGCCCGGTGACACTATGATGATGTCGCCCGACATCGACAAGAAAGTCGGTCAAGTCGTCTCACGCGACGGAAACATCGCACAGGTCATGGACATGGACACCTACGAGACAGAGGAAATGGAACTACCAGACGACCTCGACGCAGGAGAAGGCGACGAGATTAAATACTGGGTCATCGAAGACCGGAAACTCGTTAAAGGACTGAAAGACTAGAGCTATATTTCTCACCATGGAGATAACCGTTGCCTCGTGGAACATCTGGGTTTTCGGTGACAGAGACGTAGAGGGAATAGCGAAGGTCATCCGTGAAAACGATATAGATGTCATCGGCATCCAGGAGGCCGCAATTTACTACGATGAAGACTCTCCTCTGAACATCATCGAAGACGTGGCGGAAGAACTCGGGTATAATTACGTTTTCTATCCTGCACTTGACTTCCGGAAGTACGACTCAGACAGACAGCACGAGATGGGGAACGCAGTTATCTCACGCTACCCGATTAAAGACAGCGAACCTCATTCGCTTAACCCCGAGAACATTTCGTATGATGGAACACCGGAGAAAGAACCGCGGATACTGATTAACACCGAAATCGACGTAGAAGGTGCCTCTATACGATTCCTGACCACCCACCTACAGTACTCTCACAGGTTCAATACCACCGAGATACGGACGGCGGAGGTCCAGAATCTGCTCTCAGTAGTTGACAGTTTTGAAGAACCGGTGGTTCTCGCGGGAGACTTCAACGCACCCCTGGAAAACGAGGAGCTCCAGATGGTGGAAGAGAAGCTGGAACGCGTGGGAAGCGATAAACCGACCTGGACAGTCAAACCTTTCGATTACAGGGGCTGGAGCGTAGATGAACTGGAATATCGGCTGGATAACCTCTTCATCTCCGGAGACTTAGAATACCGGAGCAGTAAAACTATCTCAAGCCAGGTATCCGACCACCTACCCGTCAAGGCGACAATCAGTCGAGATAGGTAACTTGGAAAGATTAAAACCTGTTGATCGGTAACTCCTTCTATATGAACATAGAACGCCTGAGAGAGAAAGTGCTGGAACAGCATTACCCTGAGGAAGAAGAGCTGGAAGAGACACAGGAGAAGTACCAGGAAATCGCGGATTTTATCGAGGAAGAGTTCGGGCTTGAGACGCATTTCGCCGGCTCCAGCGCAAGAGGCACCGCGATGAAGGGCGACCGCGACATCGACATTTTCGTCCTATTCCCGGAGAACATCAAAAGAACAGAACTGGAAGACCGCGGACTGGACGTCGGGAAAGCAGTTTTTAACGAGTTCTCAGGTGATTTTGAGATAGAATATGCGGAGCACCCGTACACGAAAGGCGAAATCAACGGTCACGAGGTCGAGATAGTGCCGTGCCACGACGTCTCACCTGACGATATCAAGAGCGCCGTTGACAGGACTCCTCACCACTCGCGGTGGCTGAAGGAGAACCTGACGGAGGAACAGAGGAAAGACGTCGTCGTGCTGAAAGTCTTCCTGCGGTCAGGATGTCTCTACGGCTCCTCATTAAAGGTCAGAGGTTTCTCCGGCTACCTATGCGAGGTACTGGTCAACCACTACGGAAGCTTCGAGGAACTTGTGGAAAGCGTCTCGCAGTGGGGTGAGCGGGAAGTTATCGACCCGGAAGACCACCACGGCGGGGAACTGCCGGAAGAGCTGGAGGAAAAATTCGAGAGCGACAGACTAGTGGTTATCGATCCTGTTGACCCGGAGAGAAACGTCGCCTCGGTACTTTCCATGAAAAATTACTCGGAGTTCATCTACAGGTGCTGGCAGTTTCTCGAAAACCCAGGCATCAACTTCTTCGAGAAGCAGGAGCCTGACTATACCGAGTTCGAGTTGAAACAGGAGATGGAGAAACGGGGTGACTTCCTCGTCATAAGGTTTGAGACGCCGGAGGACGTGGAGGACGTGGTCTACCCGCAGATGAGGAAAACCCTCCGGAGGCTTGAGGACGAACTTGAGAAACACGACTTCAGAATCTTTGAATCTGGTTTCCACGCCGGAGATGAAAAGACGCGTATCTTCTTCGAGCTGAAGCGCGAACTACCAGAGATACAGGAGCAGAAAGGTCCGAAAGTTTTCCACGGTCACGACCACCTGGAACAGTTCACGTCGAAGTACGAAAACGCTTACGTGAAAGGAGACAGGCTTTACGCGAAGACCGGACGTGAGTACACAGACGCGAAAGACTTCCTCAAGGACTTTCTTTCAGGAGAGCTCGAACAGAAAGGAATACCGGGCAACGTCGCAGAGAAAATAGTCGACTTCGGTTTTGCGGATCCGCTGGAATCCGAGGAGAAATGGTTAAATTATCTTGCCCGGAAACTACAGGTAGGTAACTAACTATGGGAGAAGTCAATATACTTGTCGGACTTTCAGGAGTCGGAAAATCTACAGTTCTTGAGGAAGCGATGCTTCTATCGGACAGAGACTACGAGGTCATCAACTACGGCGACCGGATGCTGGAAACAGCACGGGAAGAAGGACTGGTAGATAGCAGAGACGAACTGAAAGAGCTCGACACCGAGACCAGCAAGAAGGTGCAGAAGGAAGCGGCGAAGTCGATAGTTGAAGACTCCCGAGAAAACGATATCATAGTCGATACACACGCCGCGATAAAAACACCTTACGGATACTTGCCTGGCCTTCCAAAGTGGACTGTCGAGAACCTAGACCCGTCGAAGATAATACTTCTACATGCAGACGCAGAGGCGATCTGGTCACGGACTCAGGGAGACGAGGACCGGGACAGGGAGCACGACTCGCCAGCTGACATCAGGCAGTACCAAAAAGTCGCGAGAGAGATGGCGTCAACAGACGCGGTCCTGACCGGGGCGTACCTCAAGGTCATCGAGAACAGGGAAGGACATGCCCAAGAAGCAGCAAAGAAGCTTGTTGAAACGCTGAGAGGTTAGTTCTAGATTACGATAAGTAATATTTCGGACTCACAACGAAGACGTAAGTCGTGATAATACCGGATATAACTCGCATAATGATAA
This sequence comes from Candidatus Nanohalarchaeota archaeon, assembly GCA_022729235.1. Lineage (GTDB taxonomy): Archaea > Nanohalarchaeota > Nanosalinia > Nanosalinales > Nanosalinaceae > JALDAJ01. Next base: position 753,894 of record JALDAJ010000001.1, on the reverse strand, counting down.
AACTCGCGAACCCTAGAGCCCTGAACTCCTGGTTGCTCGCTAGAGATGCGAGGATAAGAACAACAAAGGAAAAGAATGTGAGCGCCATAACCTCCTTTGAGTTACCCACAGAAGTCTGCGCCGAATCCCGGAATCCCCTGATAACTGATTCCTTCTCCACTAAGCTGATAGGAAAGAAATAGACTAGAAACGTCATTATCACCAGCAGAGCCATAGTCAGGAAAAACCCTGCAACAAGCCACGATATCGAACCAACCAGCAAGAAATATGCCAGTCCGATAGACACAGGGATGAAAACCAGGAAGCTCATAAGCACCAGGAAAGCTGTAGAGACGGCTATACCTTTCCACTTTGACAGGGCTCCAAGAAATCCTTCCTTCAGTATATTCCCCGAATCTTCCTTCTTAACCATAACAGCCAGCATCACCGCTGCAAAGAGCCCTGAAACCGATATAAACGGGGCTGTAACCGCGTAAAAGTAGAGCGAGCCCTGACCTGAGAAAAAGAATTCAACAAGTCCAACAATCCAGAAGGCACCTATCAGCGCAGAGACTATCTTGGGGACGAAAAGCACCGGTCTATCCATCAAAAGCTGGAAACTCTCCGCCAAAACATTGATAATACTCGTCATTACTTCTCAAGATACTTGACCAGACTGTTAAATCTGGTCCCGTCTCTATATAAAGAAAGTTATGATCCTGTGAAAAGGTTTAAGATATTGTCATCACTTATCGGATACAGAAATCACTATCTAGTGCGCTAGCGACGTTCTAAGACAAGGACAAGGTTAATAAGGCTCCCTGCAATAATATTCGGTATGGCGAGCATGTGGGATATCGGAAAAAGTTCCAAAGAAAAGCTCGCCGATCAATGGGAGGAAAAAGGAGTCCTCGAGGAAAAAGTGGAGAAACACCGCGACAAGTTTGAAGACAAGTTCAGGAACAACATGGACGAAGAAGTACCGACACATCCGTACAAGATTTACAGGAACATAGTCGAATCAAAAGAACTGAGCGACGAGGAAAGGATAGCACTTGAACACATGAAAGACGAGTTCGCGGACCAGTGGCAGACACTCAAAAACACGCACTCCAACTGAACCCGATCGGTGAGCCTCTGGGGAGGGGAACACCGTTTTTATTTTCTGATTCGCAACTCGAGTGCAAAAGATTATTTAAGATTAGAGCGGGGAGGAAATACTATGAGCAACGGGAAAAATGTAAAGAAGATGATAAAGCCAGAGTACAGGGATAAGTCGGCGGCAGAAGTAATCGAAGAAGTAAACAAGAAACACGAGAAATAGCTTATTCAGGACCAACTACTTCTATACCAAATCTCTTGCTCCAATCCCTATCAGTGGTGTAGAGCTTGTTACAATTCTCTGCTAATGCCTCCGCAACTATTCTGCAATCATTGTAAGAAATCCTTTCATCAATACTCCGAACTTCTTCCAACATATCAATGTAATCCTCTTTCCCCACAGTTGTAAGGTAATACTTATCGACATCAAAATAAGTGAGAAACCTCTCATAAAGATCCTGGACATACCTATTCTCAGAAGCCTCTACTATCGAGATCTTAACCTCTCCCAAAACAACATGACTAGTGAAAGGCTCAAAATTACCTCTAGAATCATTCTTAATCCTAGCCAGCTTCTTTCTAGACCACTCAGAGTCTCTATCATTCAATACGTGAGAAAGAAAAACCGAGGAATCCACAAAAACATTCTCAGCCATTATAAACTCTATTCCAAGCCTAAAATTGATAAAAATTACGTTAAATCAAGAGAAGATACTCAAAGCTCTTTAACCATGTAAACTCCTTCTTTCTCGTAGCCGAGCTTTCTATAGTATTCTCGGACGCCGACTCCCGAGATCACCGCGACCCTGTCACGGCCGAGTTCACGGGCTTTCTCCTCGGCCTTCTCCATCAGTCGCTTTCCGAACCCGCGGTGCTGTACCTCTCCCTCTTCTTCACCGATCTCTGTCGAGGAGCCGAGGACCTTGAGCTGCCTGACTATAAGGGTATCGTCGTCAATTTCCGGCCGGAAGCTTTCCGGCGGCGCCCTCGCCCTGAGAAAGCCGAGGATAATATCCTTGTCCACATCCTCGTAGCTGAGGAAGAACTCCTTACCGCCTGAAGCATCGTATACGCGTTCCAAGAACTCCACATCTTCCGGCTCTTCACCGCGTTTCTGCCGGACGTGACCGGCCTCCCTGCACCTTATACAGCGGCACCGTTCTCCCTCCTTGTCAAGTTCCTGGAGAGCCATCTGGCGCATGTTGGTGAGCTGCGGTCCTGCATCGACTTCTGTTGAAGGTATATCACGCATCACCCTCTTGATTCGGACGCGCGGAGGAATCACTTCTTTCTGTATCTCCTTCAACCTCTCCTTGGCCTCCTCGCTGGTGATGGGTTCGAAGTCGCCTTCCTCGTACCGCCTGTAGAGCTCGGTGCCCTGGATGACCTCGCACGGGTAAATTTTGACTTCGTCCGGCTGGTAGTCCTGGTTGGAGAAAACCTCCTTGAACTTCCTTATATCATCCTCGTAGTCCTCACCGGGGAGACCAAGCATCAGGTGGTAGCAAACCTTGAAACCCGCGTTCTTTAACCTGCGGGTAGCTTCTATCACTTTATCCATGCCGTGACCTCGGTTTGTCAGTTCATGTGTCTCATCAAAGACGGTCTGGACACCCATCTCAGTACGTGTCCCGCCGAACTCGAGGATACGGTCGATGTGCGCGGTCTCACAGATATCAGGGCGGGTCTCGAAAGTAACTCCGACACACCGGACATCCGCAGTCTCATTGATCTCCACCGCGTCTTCCAGGTTGTCAACCTTCTCCTCGTTTCCTGTGTAAGTGTTGAAACCGTTCCATGCGCCGAGCATGAATTCTTCCTGGTACTCCGGGTCCTGGAACGGGAATGTCCCGCCCATAACAATCAGTTTGGACTTGTCGATGGCGTGACCGTTCTTCTCGTACTGTCCCAGACGGTCATGCACCTGATCAAACGGGTCGTATTGGTTTCTTATCGCTCTACGCGTGGCAGGCTCCTTACCGGTATAGCTCTGCGGGGCGTTCTCTCCTTTCGGGCAGTATATGCACCCACCCCCACATGGAGCGGGTCGTGCCATGATAGCGATATTCGCGATACCTGAGATTGTTCGCATCGGTTTTGTCTTCAGCAACTTCTGTGCCCGTTCTTCCTCATCCTCAACGAACTCCAGTATGTCAGAGTTCTTCGGCAGTCCTTCAAATTCAAGCTCGCTGCACAACCGTTTCTTCCGGGACTCTATCTCGTCCTTGGACTCAATCTCACCGGACTCGATTTCTTCTATTATTTCACGTGAAAGCTGTTTGAGAGTCATATGTCCAATACTCAAGATGAAAAGTTAAAAACTCCTTCAGCCAAGCTATCCGGAATCAAACAAGAGCATCCAGAAACGAACCCCCTTCCTCTATCTCAGATTCAGGTTCAACTAGCAACTCCTTCACGTGTTCTTCGTCCAGATCTTCATTTCTGACCCAAGTATGATTACCAAGCGCATCTCTTTTGACTCCCTCAACATCTACCCTCTCTCGGTCTTCTAACATTTCCAAAGCATAATTGACCTCTTCGGTTGAATAACCGCCATCAGGAGATTTCGCGGTCATTGCCATTCTAAGCTCGTAACTACGGAAAACCTCTCCTACCTGAGAACAGGATTCTACAAGGATCTCAGCATCTTGCTCGTTGTATTCAATGCCCATACTCGTCAACTACTGGACTTGACCCTGATTAAAGTTAAATAAGCAGCGTATACATCAAACCTTCCGGTGATTTCAAGTAGCCGGCAATAATCTCCTCCTCTAGCGATACCATAATCTCGATATATGAAAAGTTAAAAAGAAACAAATTCAGTGCAATGTGTATGCAACTCAAGACAAAGACTCTTTTTGTTACAGCACTATTTGTTTTAATGAGCGTATCCGGGTCAGCTTTCTGGACAGATTTATTCGATGAAAGAGGCGATGCCGCGGTAATCGATCTCTCCGGTAACATAGTTCCATCATCTCAGTCTTTCACCTCGGGAGACATAACACCAGAACAGGTCAGGTCTCTCACAGGACAGGCAAAAAATGAAGGTGCAGACGCCATAATCTACGAAATCAATTCTGGCGGAGGAGCAGTAGTCGCCTCGAAAGAAGTCATGAGAGCTATAGATGCAGCCGATGTACCTACCGTTTGCCGGGTCAGAGATGTAGGTGCCTCAGGAGCTTACCTGGCTTCCCTGGGATGTGATCAGATAGTGGTGGATGAAGTTTCTGTGACCGGTAGTATAGGAGTTACTGCATCTTATCCCGAGTTCTCGGAACTTATGGATGAACTGGGAATAGAGTACGTGAACATCACCTCGGGAGAGTACAAAGAACTCGGTTCGCCTTTCGACGAGGCAACTGAAGAGGAGCTTGAGATACTGCAACAGATGACTGACACGGTTCACGAAGATTTTATCGAACTGGTCGATGATAACCGCAATCTTACAGACGAAGAGCTTGAAGAAGCTACCACAGGACGGATATTCCTCGGTGAAGAAGCAGAGGAGCTGGGACTTGTCGACGAGCTCGGTGGTCGCGAGACATCTGTAAAAGTTGCCGAGAACATGACTGACAAGGAACTCAGGGTCTTCAGGGTAGAGGACAGACCGGAGTTTGGTCTACTGGAACTCTTCTTCCCCAGCGTATCTCTCCCCGACATTCTAAACATTAACTCAATAAACGCACCTCTCAGGTCAGTCCTGTAATCGAAGAATACCTGAAATAAGCAAGGTATCAAAAAGAGTAGGTCGTCTTAAGGCTCCTCAGAGTGATGCCAGAGCATGTCAAAGACAGGCTCCATAGTCGACTCGGCGAGGTGATCGCTCCTCGTCCAGAACGCCGTGTCCTGGGTCGAGTGAACATCTTCACCAGTCATGGAAACCGTTAGACCGTCGTTATCAACTATCGCGAAACGCCCATTAGGCATGTCGAACTCGTTTCCTTCGTCCAGGTGTCTGACCTCGGCTACATTGCTGAGGTTCTCGTATGCGTTACGGTTGTTATCAGTTACCGGAGCTAGAATCCTCACGTTAACTCCCTGTTCTCTAGCTTCCTCAAGAAGGTCAGAGTGATTCTCGTAGATATCATTTAGCCCCTGTTCCGAGGTAGCTACCTTAATACTCTTCTGTGCCTGCTGGAACATCGTACCCATGTGCTGGTGGATCTGGTGGCGTCCCTGCAGTGACCCTGACATCTCTGCAGGATCGACCAGTTCAACGCCTTGGTCGTAGAGACCTTCAAGCTCGCCTACAGCTTCAGAATCCTTGAACGATTCAAGTCTATCAAGTTTCTCCTGGAGATCTTTCTGGTGCTGTTTCTTAATATTCTCGATAGCCTGTTCAGGCGGGATTGCAACGTACTCCATCGGTTGAGAAGACTTTATTACAGAAAATCCTTTTTCAGCCAGAGATTCCAGGACATCGTAAGCCCGGGAGCGAGGAACATTAGTCATTTCGGACAGTTCACCGGCAGTAGAAGTACCTCTGCCCAGTAGAGCAGCGTAAATTTTCCTTTCATACATGTTTAGTCCGATGTCCTCGAGTTTATCCAGTGTTTCTTGGCTAGCTACCATTTGCAACCACTCTATGAATTTGTATCGTCCGGGCAGTTATAAACCTTTTTCCAGAGCTTTTCTACACCTCTAGGAAATTTTTATCATCGCCCGGTAAACAATCATTATCCCCTGATATTTATAAAAGCTGTTTCAGTTTCCTCCTGAATAAACCCATGACGCTCCGGGCTCTTTTCTTCTGGATACGAGACTCCTCCCTAACACCCCGCCAGCCGGGCTCATCCCAGAAACTGTTTATCTGGTTGCTATACTCATCATAGAAGCAAACCTCATTCATACCAAACCTCTGTTCCACGTAAACAGGATCGTCAGTATAGGCAAATAAAACGATTGATAACGACTTCTTGCCGTTCGGAACAGAGAACTGTTCATTAACCACGTTTTCATCAAAACCTCCTATCCACACAGAAGCCACCTCCTCCTCTGCAGCGACCACTCTCATATTCTGGACAGCAGTTGCTGACTCAGAGTAAGCCTGTCTCTCGGCACCCTCACCCAGTCGCCGTCCCAGCCTCTCAATATCGGAAACTACTATAACCGCTGTAGGAGCCTGCTCCACCCTCTCGTCATCCGTAGCGCGGTAGAGCTTCTCTTTCTTGGTGTCATCCTCAACTACTATGAACTCCAGGCTCTGTACGTTTCCAGGAGAAGGAGCGTGTCTACCCGCCTCGAGTATCTTTCCCATCACTTCGCGCGGTATAACCTCTTCTCTCGCCCTGCGGAATGAAGGTAGTTCCCGTATATCTTCGAAAGCGGACATCTCTATTTAAACTGGTTAAAAGCCAATTTTAAACCTTTCAGGAAAAATCTATGTAATATGGAATACTCCCGACTCGTAGAGACCTATCAAGAACTGGAGTCAACACAGTCAACACTGGAGAAAACATCCATACTGGCAGGACTTTTCAAGGAAGCAGAAGATGATCTCCCGCAGGTAGTACTTCTATCAATGGGGCGACCATTCCCTTCATGGAAAGACCTCGACCTCGGCATCTCAAGTAAGACGATGGTAGACATCATCTCGGAGGCGACAGGTATAAGTGGAAGTGAGGTCGAAGATCTCTGGAGAGAAAAAGGAGATCTTGGAGAGGTAGCGGAAGAGATGGTCGAGGAGAAGACCCAGCAAAGACTCATGGAAAAGAAACTGACCGCGGAAATGATAATGGACAAACTGGAGAAAGTCGCCCTGATGGGAGAGGGTGACGGAGAATCAGTCAGTATGGACACCAAGAGAAAAGAAGTTGCGGACATGATCTCCTCCGCGGAACCGGAAGAAGCACGGTACGTCACGAGGACGTTCCTCCAGAACATGAGACTAGGTGTCGGAGAGGGTATAGTAAGAGATGCGCTGTCCGAGGCGTTCTTCAACGGAGAACACGCCGAAGACATCCAGCGCGCGTACAATTTCACAAACGATTTCACGCAGGTAGCGGAAGCGTGCAGAGAGAGTATAGAAGAGGTAAGATCTCTCGACATGGAAATACTCCAGCCAGTCAATTCGATGCTCGCCAGGAAGGTCGATACAATCGAAGAAGGGTTCGAAACAGTCGGTAGACCCGCAGCCATAGATTACAAGTACGACGGGATGCGTGCCCAGGTACACGTGAAAGACGGCGAGGTTAAGGTGTTCACCCGTCGACTCGAAGATGTCACAAAGCAGTTCCCGGATGTCGCGAAAGCAGTTAAGCAGAACCTCAGCGCGGAAGAAGCCATAATAGACACCGAGATAGTGGCTTACGACCCTGACGACCACTCGATGATACCGTTCCAGCAGCTGTCCAAACGCATCAAGAGAAAGTACGACATCCAGAAACTGAAGAAACAGATACCCGTAGAAGTCAGGCCTTTCGACCTGATATACCTCGGAGAATCAATGATAGAAGAGAAGTACAGAGATCGCTGGGAGAAACTTGAAGAAATCGTGGATGAAAAGGAGCGAGAACTGAGACTGGTTGACCACATAGAGACCGGAGAGGCGGAGGTTGCGCAGGAGATGCAGCAACGCGCCCTTGCGGACGGGCAAGAAGGCATCATAATGAAAGCGCTGGAAGCAAAGTACAAACCCGGTTCCCGCGTAGGATACATGGTCAAGCTGAAACCTGTGATGGAGACACTTGACCTCGCGATAATAGGCGGGGAATGGGGAGAAGGTCGGCGCTCAGGATGGATAGGAAGCCTGAAACTTGGAACCTACGACCCGGAAACAGACAGGTACAAGGAAGTTGGAAAGATGGCTACCGGACTGACTGATGAACAGCTCGAAGAGATAACCGAAAAACTGGAGCCGCTAATCGTAAAGGAAGAGGGCCGCGACATAGAAGTCCAGCCCGAAGTTATAGTAGAGGTCGAGTACGAGGAGATACAGGAATCACCCACCTATACCTCAGGATACGCCCTCCGCTTCCCAAGAATGAAACAGTTCCGTGAAGACAAAGAAGAAGCCGACTCAGTAGAGAAAGTCGAGAACCTTTACAAGCAGCAGTAACCATATCATTACACTCGACGGAATAAAGATAAGAAATGAAGTAGACCGCTTTCCGCGGCTTCTTACTCGTGCTTCTGCGCCTGGTGGATGCTGCGCCCTCTCTGTGTGTCGAAAGTCTTTCCACATTCTCCGCAGGTGAAGCCTTCCTCTTCTTCCTCAACAGCTTCTTCGTCAGCCTCCTCTTCAGTCTCTGTCTCAAATCTCTGCTGAATCCCTGTATCTCTCTGCTCACGCCTCATCTTCCACTCATCGCTTTCAAGCCATACGATGAATGCGCCGATGAGAACTAGCAGTGGACCGATCCCTGCCTTAAACGCAATCAGGAGTTCGTCCCAGAAAGTGACTGAGGAGTAAACTCCTACGACCACCATCAGCGCTCCGATCAGAATCTTTAATGCCGGATGCATAGTATCACACGAGAATGATAACATACATGTGTTTTATAGGTTTCGCCGTCAGCTAGGCTAGAATCTCCAAATCACAACACTTGGCAAGAGGTTTATAATATTTTCCTACTCTTTCCAAGGTATGAGCTACTACAAATACGCCCGTGAACAGTACGAGCAACCGAAGGAGAACCTAGACGAACTCTGGCAGGAACGTCTCGTGGAATGGAGAGACCAGGATGCAATAGTAAAAGTCGATAATCCAACTCGCATCCCGAAGGCGCGACAGCTCGGGTACAAAGCAAAGGAAGGATTCACAGTAGTACGTTCAAGAGTTACCAAGGGACACAGCAAGAGAGAAAGACTGACCGCAGGCAGGAGACCTAAGAGGACAGGACAGACCCGTTTCTCACCGAAGAAGTCGAAACGTGTCATCGCGGAGCAGCGTGCATCTGACAGGTACGACAACCTGGAAGTGCTCAACTCTTACTGGGTTGCAGAAGACGGTAACTACAAATGGTACGAAATTATCATGGTCGACCCCGATCACCCGCAGATCGAAAGCGACGATGACGTGAACTGGATCTGTGAACAGCGCGACCGCGTTGAGCGGGGCAAGACTCCTGCCTCGAAGGAAAGCCGCGGACTAGGGAACAAAGGTAAGGGCGCCGAAAAGGTAAGACCAAGCCAGGCATCTAACGAAGGACGCGGGAAGTAGAATCTTTCCCTCCGATTCTTAACTATTTAATACAATATTTTCCCATGACCAACTTCTACGACCTCTGTCTCCGCAACACTTCTGACAAGATGAAGGAGTTCGCGGAAGAACTGGGATGGAGCAAGACTAACTGCGAGTTCACAACCGTTTTCCTGGAGGCAGATGACTGGGGCGAGTTGAAGCGGAAGATAGGCGACAAGCGCGAAGACGCTGACGTCCTGGTATTCAAGGGCGGGGATGAAGAACTTAACAGGAAGGCTGTCTCAGATACAAGAGTAGATATTCTCCTGCACCCGGAACATGGAAGAAAAGATTCAGGAATCGACCATGTAGTCGCGGAGGAAGCTGCTGAAAACAAGGTTGCGATAGGTTTCGACCTCCAGCAGTTAGTGACAGGGAGCAAGCAAAAATCACATATCCTGAAACACTGGCGCCGCAACCTGAAGCTGTGCGAAAAGTACGGTACGCCCTACGTAATAACAACTGGAGCCAGCGACAGGTACGAGCTGAGGGCGCCACGCGACCTGAAATCGATTATCGACTCTCTCGGACACAAAGGCAGCAAAGCAGTCTCCAAACACCCAAAAAACATACTGGAGCGAGCCAAGAAAGCTAAGGACGGTGGCGTCGTCCGACCAGGCGTGGAGGTTGAAGAAGGATGAATAGGTTACCTCCCTCTCTCAGGGAAAAACAGCGTTACCTATGCTTCAAAATACACTCGGAGACACCGGTAGAACTCGGCGACGTAGTAAACGCTGTCTGGGATTCAGCACTCGGTTTCCTCGGTTCAAAAGGATGCAGTGAGGCAGATTTCTGGATAATCGGAAACAAGTTCGATGAAGATACCCAGAAAGGAGTAATGAGAGTTAACACCGCCCGGGAAAGCGACCTCCGGGCAGCCCTGGCGCTGATTAATGAGTTAGGAGGAGAAAAAGGCTTTCTTGAGGTAAAAAAGGTCTCGGGCACTATCACGTCTCTTGAAGAGTAAAATCAGGAAGTAGTAGCGTTGACACCCGTTCCAACATCAGACATGAGCGACCTCCACCCCTCTAGACTCGCATTTAACCCTTCATAAACAGGTTCGGGCAGGGCAACACTGACCGATGGAACATCAAGAGGTTCAGGCGCATAGACGAACAGAAAAAGCACTACCGCCGCCAACAGCGACATGAACCCTATAAGAAGTACCAGCTGTCTTTGATATGTCTCCATAGATTCAAAGTGTCACTCCACGCTTTTGAAACAAACCTTTCACGTCTTAGAACGCTAGTAAATCAAACGAATAGGTCTTCCTGCATAAAACGTTTTGAAGTAACCCGTATTCTGAAAACACCCTCCTTTTTAAAAGAGTTCCTTTTTAAACAGGTTATAAACTATATAAAAGCGGGAAGTCTTTCTCCCGGATTCCCAGGTGATTATCAATGGCCCAAGAACACGAGATCAAAAAAGATGAAAACATCAAAATTGAGAACGTCGTTGCCTCCACAACACTCGACCGGAGGATGCCTCTCGACAGAATCGCAATCTACCTCGAAAACACAGAATACGAACCAGAGCAGTTCCCAGGACTCGTATACAGACTGAAAGAACCGAAAGCCGCAGCACTGATTTTCGGCTCCGGAAAGGTCGTCTGTACCGGAACACAGAGCCCGGAGATGGCAAAGGACGCAGTACACAAGATCATCGACGAACTGCGGGAAGCAGAAGTAGATATCGAGACCAAGCCGGACATAACTGTCCAGAACATGGTAGCTTCGTCGGAACTAGGGCAGACTCTTAACCTGAACAGGATAGCTTTCGAACTCGTCGGTACAGAGTACGAACCGGAACAGTTCCCAGGACTCGTATACAGGCTCGACGATCCTAAAGTAGTGTTCCTGCTGTTCTCCTCAGGACGCATAGTCTGCACAGGAGGCAGAACCTACGACGACGTACAGGAAGGAATCTCAAGACTGAAAGAGAACCTCCAGGAAATCGGGGCTCTCGAGTAAGTTTTTTACATCCTTTCTTTTCTTAAGACAAAGATGTTGGCTGACAGATCCTGAGATACAACCAAAAGCGTTCTAGAGGAAAAGCCAGTATAATTATCTGAATTCACAAATGCTCCTCTCTACCATCCACGTCTAAACTTTTATTAACATTCATTAATATTAGTTAACATATGTTAAGTTTAATTAACGATGCTGAAACCGAGCTGCTGAAATTCTTCTGTACTCATCCAACTACAGAATTCAGTATATCTGAGGTCGCAAGAGAGACCGGACTGTCAAAGCCCTGGATCTCGGAGAAAATCAGGAAGTTCGAAGAAGAAGGCATAGTCAAGACAAGAAAGAGAGGAAATCAGAGACTAACAACCTTTAAAAGAGATAATATAGACGCTTTAAGACTAAAACAAGTTATAAATCTGGAAAAACTTTATCAAAGCTCTTTAATAGATCAAATAGTAGAAAAATACTCATATCCTGAAGCAATTGTGCTTTTCGGGAGCTTCGCAAAGGGAGAGGATGTGGAGGATAGCGATATAGACATAGCAGTCATAACCACAGAAACTGCAGACACAGAAGAGGAGATAATGGATAGAGAAGTATCAGTAACAGAGTTCAAAAAAGAAGAAATACCAAGGAACATGCTCGAAACACTTGCCAATGGAATAACACTGTATGGCTATCTGGAAATGGAATGATGAAAAGCTTCGAAGAATACCTAAAAGAAGGAAAGGTAAGAACCGGATCGTCATCAAAATCAGAGGCAAAATCACTGAAGAAACAGGCCGAAAACCGGTTCAAACAACAGATAGGAAAGTCAGAACTAACAGAAGAAAACGCAACATTCAAGTTTGAAGACGCCTACGAAGCCCTGAGACAGCGCCTACAATCGTTCATGGCAGAGCAAGGCTACAAACCATACAACCACGAAGCAATAATCGCATACGCAAAAGAAAACAACATACTGACAGAAGCAGAAGCTAACAAAATAAACCAATTCAGAAAACTTAGGAACGATATAAGATACAGAGGCGAAACAACCCAAAAAGAAAGAGCAGAAGAAATCATAAAACTAGCGCGGAAACACATAATCAAGGAGAAATAAATGTCATCTTTCTACGCCAGTGCAGGAGCAATTGTTGAAAACGATAAAGGAGAGATTCTGATGGTTCAAGAAGGGAAAGACCATGTTCACGAGACATGGGACTTTCCAGGTGGAGGATGGGAGGATAGAGAGTCAATTATTGAGTGCGTAAAAAGAGAGGTACTGGAAGAAACCGGCTATAAAATCGAAATCACAGGATTCCTTGGAGTTTACAAGGAGCTTAATCAGAGAGACGGAACTGAGAACATTTCTTTTAGATTCACTGCAGAACCTGTAGAGAAAAAATTTGAAGAACCTCCTGGGAAAGGAGAGATACTGGATGTTAAATTCATACCGAAGGAGAAAATTCCGGAACTCGATTTAAGACATGAAAATAGAAAAAAGGTCTTAGAAAAGTATCAAGAAGGAGAGAGTTACTCTCTTGACTTACTCTGGAACCAGCTCAAACTTCTAGATTAACCCTGTGTTTCCATCTCTCTTATCTCTGCAGTCACGCGTTCTAACCGGTCCATGCGCTCCTCCATCTTATCCGCATTATTCAGTAAATCCCGTAGAGCCTGGCCTTGTTCAGAATCCGCAAAGTCTTCGATACTCTCCATGACGTACTTGAACTTCTCCTCGTGACTCATCAAGTCCTTTAATTCCTGAAGCTCTTCGGGTTCAAGGCCTCCGTTCATCGCCTTACTAGATAAATCCCTTATCTCATTCTGAATGACTTCGATTTCCTGAACCTCGACGGTTATGATCTCTTCCAGTCTTTCCAGCCCCTCCTTGGCTATCAGAGCGTTTTCAATCATGGCGTCAGGGTCAAAGCTCTCAAGCCTCTCAAATAACTGTCTTTCTTGTGTAGACGCAGCCATAGGAAACTATAGAGGTCTCCACCTTAAAAAAACATTCATTCCCAGTCCATACTCCTCAGCTTCTCCTCGATCTTACGCGCTAGTTCAACATCTGCTTTCGTAATCCCTACGTCAGGAGTCCATAAATCGATAAGGACTGCATCCTCATTCGCCTGCACCTCGGGATACTTACCTTCTTCATCGGCGATGTTGAACACTGTGTTCGCGAAAAGGACGACTTCGTCATAATTCTCGAACTCTACACGTGTAGCAAACCTGCCTGACTCAAAACCCCATATGCTCAGTCCGTCTACAGCTTCCGATACCTCTTCCTCAGAGAGTTTCTCCGTCATAGATAGTCCTTTAGAAAGCACGTTTTTGACTCTTTCCTAGAAACACCGAATATTACTCCCAGTCTATCTCGTGAGCCTTTTCCTCTATCTTCCTCGCCATCTCTATGTCTGCCTCGGTAACACCTTCGACCTCGTGCGTGAAGAGATCGATCTCGACGGCACCGTACTCCACCTTGACCTCTGGATGGTGGAACGCCTCTTCTGCAAGTGAGAACACTGTGTTTGCGAAGAAAACTGCCTCTTTGTAGTTCTCGAACTCAACTCTAGTTGTAAGTCTTTCAAACTGCAAACCCCATATACTCATATCTTCCAGTTGTTCCTGTATCTCTTCCTCGGAAAGCACCTTGTCTTCTGCCATAGTTACTAGAGTGCTTGAAGGTTTTTCACTCTTTCCACCCAACACTGTAATGCTATGGATTACGGGGAGGCGGTGAGAGAGTTCGAAGAATTCTTCTCACAGAAATGGTACAGACAGGTAGCTGAAGCTGTCCAAGACGGAGAAGACTCCGTTGTTGTAGACTTCCAGGAACTCGACATATTTGAACCCCGGCTCTCGGACTACCTGAGAGAAAACCCTGACAGCGCCGTGGATGCGGCGGAAGAAGGAGTGAAAGGAGTTGACATAATATCGGATGAGGAACTCCAGGTCCGGTTCGAGAACATGCCGGAGGAGGACTTTGTCAAGCTAAAGAACCTGCGCTCCGAGCACATCGGGAAGTTCGTCCCACTGGAAGGAATGATAAAACGCGCCTCGCAGGTCAAACCGGAGATCAAGATGGGTATCTTCGAGTGCACCCAATGCGGAGACCAGTACGAGAAGGAACAGGATTCGAGCGAGTTAAAGTCGCCTTACAAGTGCGAGTGCGGCTCCCGAAAGTTCGAGGTCGTGGAAAAGGTCATGACCGACACGCAGAACATTGTACTAGAAGAAAACCCGGAATCGAGAGAGGGCTCGGAACAGCCCGCGACCATAAATGTGCGATTGGAGGGTGACCTGGTCGACCCGGATTTCCAGAAAAAAGTGGTGCCGGGTAACGTCGCCCACATCACCGGGATTCTCAGAGAACAACCCTTCCAGAAGAACTCAAAGAAATACGACATCTACATGGACGCGAACTACCTCGACCCCACCGAACAGGAATTCGAGGAACTTGAACTGAGCGAAGAGGAAATCGAAGAGATAGAAGAACTTGGCGACGACCCGAAGATATTCCAGAGGATAGCCGACTCCATCGCACCAAGCATCTACGGTCACGAAAAGGTCAAGGAAGCAGTCGCACTCCAGCTATTTGGCGGCGTCCAGAAGACGCGGGAAGACGGAGTCGTGTCCAGGGGCGACCTACACATACTACTCATCGGAGAGCCGGGAACAGGTAAGTCACAGATACTCAAGTTCACGGGAGAACTCGCACCGAAAGGAAGATACGTGGTCGGTAAGTCATCAACCGGAGCCGGTCTAACCGCCGCGGCGGTAAGGAACGAGCAGACAGGCGAATTCGAACTTGAGGCGGGAGCAGTTGTCCTCGCGCACAAAGGTTTAGCATCCATCGACGAAATCGACAAGATGGGAACCGAAGATAGGAGCTCACTCCACGAGGCGATGGAACAGCAGCAGATATCTGTTGCAAAGGCAAACATCCAGGCAACACTTAACGCACAGACCTCCATCCTCGCGGCAGGTAACCCCAAGCTCGGGCGGTTCGATCCTTACGAGCCTATACCACAGCAGATAGATCTGGGCGACACACTGCTCTCCAGGTTCGACTTCATATTTCCCGTGAAAGACGAACCCGACCAGGAAAAAGACAAGGAGCTCTCGCGCAAAGTACTCCAGAACCATATGGATCCGGAGGAAACTGACGCGGAAATCGATGCCGAGATACTGAGAAAATACGTGGCTCACGCAAAGAACCTGCGCCCCGACCTGACCCAGGAGGCAGCGGACCAGATACAGGAGTTCTACGTAAATATGCGTGAAAGCGGACAGGAAGAAGGCGACAGCGTACCAATCACCGCCCGCCAGTTAGAGGCGCTCGTGCGTGTCGCAGAAGCCTCCGCAAGAACAGAACTACGGGAAGAAGTTATCGAGAAAGATGCTCAACGCGCCATCGACATACTGACTTACTGCCTGCAACAGATAGGAGTCGACCCTGAGACAGGTGACTACGACATCGACATGATAGAAAGCGGTGTCTCAAGCTCACAGCGCAACAGGCTACAGACAGTGAAACAAATCATCCGCAGCCAAGGAGGAGACGACAGCCCAGTAGAAGTCGAAGAAATCATCGAAACCGCAAAAGAACAGGGTCTTGACCAGGACACTGCAGAAGAAATCATAAACCGACTCAAACGAGAGGGTGACCTCTGGGAACCACAACCCGGACACATCCAGCAGGTCTGATCATTACTTCTCCAAATCAGGCATCTCAACGAATTTATAGGATTTGAAACTTCCCAGCGGATGACTTCCTTCCTGACCATCAGACAGTTCTTCAAGAGAGTAACTCAGCTCAGAGATAATCCCTCTAGGAAGACGACTGTAAACCTCTTTATCCCCGTAGTCACGTCCTCTGTAGAAAGCAAGTTCTACATCAAACTCTCCATCCTCAACAGTTCCTATAGAAACCCTTTCTCTATCATGAGAATCGACATAGAGAACATATCTCGAATTTTCCTGCAAAGCGTTATGTACTTCGTTACGATGGTCAGCTACAGGATCAGACCCCCTTGTTTCCTCTAAAAGAGTCTCTAATCCCTCAGGAACCTCTTCATCCCTCCAAAGTCTCATTAGTCAGCTCTTAGAGATCAAAATGTTAAATAACTCGAGCCAGATATTCGCTACATACATTGGATTCTTAACATTTTAGTCCAAGAAGAAAAGTATGCCACAGCAGAAGAGACAGACAGCGAAGCTGACAGATGCGGAAGAACTTAACTCCGGAAAATATTTCCAGAAAGAAGGTTTCACACCCAACTACCTTCTAACACCCGGAGGTAAGAGACTTTCAAGAGCAAGGATAGTCGGGACTGTTGTCGACACATTCATCAACGAAGATGAGACCTACGGCGCGATAACAGTGGATGATGGAACCGATACCACACAGCTTAAATTCTTCAACGAACTCGAACCGATGGAAGACTTCGAAGTAGGCGACATAGTTGAAGCAGTCGGCAAGGTACGGGAGTACCAGGGTCAGGTCTACATGAACGCAGAGATACTTGTAAAACAGGATGTAGAGCACGAGCTACTCCACCAGTTAAGGAAAAGGAAAACAAGGGAGGAGTGGCAGCAGATAAGAAGTACCGTGAAACAGCTCAAGGAGTCAGGAAAAAGCCAGGACGAAATCGAGAAAGAGATGGCAGGTAAACTTGAAGAAGATGAAGTCGATGCACTACTGCAATCGTTTGGAGAACAGTTCGACACAGGGAACAACGAAAACCGGGAGAACCTAGAACGCAAAGTCATCGACGCCGTGGAAAGACTCGACGAGGGTGACGGAGCGGATTACAGCGACATCGCGGATGAAATCGACACGGATGAAGACCAGCTTGAAGACACAATCAACTCCCTACTTAGCGAAGGGACGTTCTACGAACCCAACCCAGGGAAGATTAAGAAGCTTTAGAAACCGGTTTACTTGTAAGCCAGACCTTTCACTGTAACCCCGACCTCTTCACTCTCATCTGCATAGGTACAGGCTTTCTTGGCAACTTCACCTCTAAGATATTTCAGGTCCCCTCCGAACACCTGTTCAGCCTCATTATGGACCTCGTGGAAGTTCGCGAAATCAGACCTCTCACTCCGTGAGTGGATGTACTCCATATTCGCATCCTCGGTCTCCGTTCTCACACCTACGTTGAACAGCCACGTATCCGGGGATTCATAACCTCCTCCGCCATCTATGCAGTCTTCAGGCTCAAGAAACACCTCGAAATCAGTAGCACCCTCATCTATAGCATCCTGCACAAAGTCTTCCAGAGAATCCTGCCAGGGCAACACGTATTCGGTTCGGCTCTTGATATACTGTTTTTCATCCCGTTCATCTCTTCTAGTACCGTGGAAAAGTTCGTCGTAAGTCACGTTTATCGCCTGCCTGCATCGCAAGCCCAATGTATAAAAACAGATACCCGACTGGAAAAGCAGTTAAGAAACTTCGCTTACAAGACAGGGATATGACTGACTACGAAGATTTGCTGGAAAAAGGTATGGAAGAGGTACCGGAGGTAGAGGAGCAGGGCGAGCGTTTTGAGGTTCCTGTCGCGGAGACGAAGAAGTCCGGTTCAAATACTGTTATCGAGAACTTCAAGGAGATTGTGGAAGCATTCGGACGGGAGCAGAAGCACGTTTCCAAGTACATCCAGAACGAACTCGGTACAGCAGGACATGTTGACGGCGGAGACCTGGTGCTGAACGGCGAATTCCGGCGCGGGAGCGTACAGGCGAAAGTCCAGCAGTACGCGGATGAGTACGTTTTCTGTCCGAAATGTGAACGCCCTGATACCGAAATAGTCAAGGAGAAAGGCGTGGAGATTATGAAGTGCCAGGCATGTGGCGCCCGGACGCCACTGGAAGGCTAGGCAGAAAAATCTCTTGAGTCTACTATAGCGAGTGCAGGATTCTAGAAACAGTGTTCCCGCTTTCTAATCCATTTAAAGACTTGTAATCGCTCAAATACACCTGTTGTTCTGAAAATAAGCTGATATGCACTCGACCCTCCAACTCTCAAGAGGGGATTTCAGTGGTAGATGTAGGATTATCTGACCGGAAAAGATTTTACTTTCTCGAGTACGACAAGGGTCAAAAATATGATGTAACCGTCGCAGAACAGACAGGAGCCCACCTGGAAGACTACAGTCCGGAGGTACATGAGATACCCTGTAGCAAGGGTTACTTCTACAATCTTAACCTCCCTATAATGACTAACGAAACCGCCCTTGCCCTGGCGCCTGCAACTATTCCCGGAACAGCCATCGCCCGCGAAACTATATGTGCAGAAAACATTCCTCCCGGAGGTCTCTTCTCCAAATCTAAACAAGAAAAAATACTTGACCAGGTATACGTCAACGACTACATAAGCGAGTTCCAGGACATATACCGCAGAGAACACCCTGAAGTCAATATACTGCTCGTAGACTCAGCCCCGCCCGACCTATCCCTCCGTGGAAAAGACATGACTGATCCGCTATACAAATCCACCGACCTGGTTGGAATAGTATCCGGGGACGTTACAGACAACATCGACGAATCATCACGTATACTGGAAAACTTCCTCCAGGACGCAGAGGAACACCTGAAAATCTTCACAAACAACATCCTCGAACCCGATGTAAACCCTGATCCGGAAGAATAAAATCCAGCCCCCTTAAAAGAGTTACTGCCCATACCCTTGGACAGGTGTAGAGGTGGCAGGTTAAACACCTGTTGCACTCTTTCAAGGTGTTTACACAATGAACGACCAGATGAATTCTCAGCAGGTCATGCAGATGTTCCAGCAGAAACTCGGCAACCTGGAACTGACGGTACACGCTCTTCTAGCCGTACTCGAAGAAGAAGACATGATTGACCAGGACACAATCAACGAGAAGGCGCAAGAAATCGTAGAAGAGATGCAGCAACAGCAACAGGCAGCACAAGGAGCAGCTGAAGACCTGACAGACGAACTAGAAGACAACGAGGAGTGATTTCGCTCCCGCCAATATTTTTCTTTTACTAAAGAATGTATATGGTCTCCGGGTCAGGAACAAATCCGAAGTAAGCTTCTTGTCCGTATTCTTCCCTTACAGCTTCTATCTCTGAACTTACTTGATCTACAGATATATCTGTATCAGCCGCGCCTTCAAGAACCTCTACCCCATCTCCACCGTCGATGATGGCTATCCACTCTCCGGGATAATTTTCTTGAAGAGAGTCTATGTTTTCTTTGTAGTATTCAACGTTTTCCGATGCTGCTCTCGGGATATCGGACATAGTCTCAACTAGTTCGTCTTTACCAGGCCAATCTACCATATGCCTACAATAGATTTGCAAAACTTAAATTCATGGCGGAGGCCTTAACCGTACCGTTCACATAACTCACATTCACAGTTATCCTTTCTAGCAGTACATTCTGCCCGTCCGTGCTCGATAAGCAGCCGGTGGAACGGATACTTGATGTCATCAGGAACCTTTTCTTCCATAATCTCATGCGTCTTTTTCCGCGAAGCGTTTTCCGGGACCAGACCGTACCTTTTACACAGGCGATGGACATGCGTGTCGACAGGGAAGGTCGGCATCCGGAAATGGAAGCAGAGTATCACCGAGGCTGTCTTCGGACCGATACCAGGTATATCAGTCAACCACGCCTTTGCATCTTCAACACTCTTATCCTCTAAGAACTCGATGCTGTACTCGCCACCCGTATCTTCACGGATAATCTCTAGCGCACCCTGTATCCTTTCAGCCTTTGTCGGACCTAGACCCGCGATACGGATCGTATCAATTAACTCGTTGATATCGGCGTTCTCTATAGCCTCGTAGTCGTGACCGTATTTATCCACGAGGTTCCTGTAAGCCTTATCCCGGTTCACATCGTTCGTGTTCTGTGAGAGAATCGTTTCTATAACGTAGTCGACACCGTTTATCTCAAACGGCTCTCCCGGCTCACCGTACCTGTCAAGAAGCCATTCATACATCTCCCTTATCTTCTGCTTGTCGTCCATGGTTTACCTGACCCTTTGGAAACTGTAAAATACTTCCGGTGGCGATGAATTGGGGTCGAACCCACCAAGATACTCGCCCGGTAACTCCTTACATAGTTTTCTGTCACCCAGGAGATAGACCTTTTCCATACCCGCCAGTGCTTCTTCAACCTCTCCCAGGTGTTGTTTTATCTGCCCTTCGCGCTTCCGCTCGAAACGGTCCTGTGAGAAACCGCCTTTCCCGTGCTGTCGATCAACGCGGGATTTAACCCTGTCGACTTCCTCATACTCCCCTGACTGTTCCCTGTATATCTCTGTCTCACCTGCGGAGACCAGCACCCATGTTTTTTCAGAGTCTATGAAATCCAGTAGAGGCTCTACCTCGAAACCGTCCGAGAGGGTCCACTTCGCATCTAAGAATGGCAGGGTTTTCAGCACCAGGTCAGACATATCCGGGTCCATGAAAGCAACGAAGGAACTGGTGGCCTGGAGTCTCTGTACCTGCTCCAGGTTCAACGTGTTCTTCAACCCTTTCAGATCCTCGACCTCGCTGATCTCTCCCGGCGAGAAAACGGTTACCATGTCTCTCCTGGAAGACTTGACAGAATCCAGTTTCTCCAGAAGACGGTATCCTTCCCTGAAACTGAGCCGGGCTATGTCCCTACCAGCTCTTTTATCCTCTTCCTCACCGTTAGCATCCTTCAAACTCTCTACCTTATCCTTCAAACGGTTAAGTTCTTCCTCCGCCTCCTGCTTCTTCCTCGCAAGCCCGGATCGGCGCTCCTTCTCCGCCTCGAAACGCTTCTCGTACCTGTCGCGTTCCTCCTCCAGCTCTTCAATACTTTCCTCCAGTTCTTCTATCTTCTCCTGTTTTTCCTGGTTGTTCCAGGGTAGTTTCATGTTCTAGAATAAGTCTCTGAGAGTTTTAACAGCCACGGAAACTGGAGACAAAACCACTATCTCGCCCTCGAAAAACGGAAGTCTTTTAAAAGTGGTAAGGCTATTCTGACCCAGTGGTTACACATGACTGAGAAGACTGTTGAGGAACTAGGTCCTGAAGACGACGGCGTTGAAATCACAGGAACAATCAAGGAGCTCCCAACTCCACGTGCTGTCTCGACACAGTACGGGCAGAAAAAAATCGTTACATGCGTCTTTGAAGACGACACTGGAGAAATCGACCTCACGCTCTGGGAGGAAGAAATCGACGCGATTGAAGAAGGAGCAGAAGTCGAGATCACAGGAGCATACGTCAGGGAATGGGCTGACGACATCCAGCTCAACATCGGCCGGGACGGTAACATAGAGATGGTCGAGTAGAGGAAAAGCATTCTCTCAAACTGAACTATTTTAACTTTCCCTAGAGCTTTTTCTATCCAAAGATGGGAATAGACGACCGCATACAGGAACTGGAAGAGAAACTCCATGAGACACCAGTCAACAAGTCCACGGAGACTGAACGCGGCAGATTAAAGGCTAGAATCGCGGAGCTGAAGGAGGAGAAACAGCAGAAGCAGAAAGGTACCGGAGACACCTCAGGTTACGCGGTCAAGAAGAGAGGAGATGCGACAGTCGCTCTCGTAGGATTTCCAAGCGTAGGAAAGTCCACTCTTCTAAACGCCTTGACGAACGCAGAGTCAGAGACTGGAGAATACGAGTTTACGACGCTCGACGTTGAGCCCGGCATGATGAAGCACAAGGGCGCGAACATCCAGATACTTGACGTGCCAGGACTGATAGGAGGTGCAGCAGAAGGGAAAGGTGACGGCACACAGGTATTATCTGTCGTGAGAAACGCCGACCTCGTACTGATACTGCTCGACCCGGAAGAAATGCGCTACGAAGAAATCACACAGGAGCTCTACAACGCAGATATCAGACTGAATAAGTCCTCCCCCGACATGAAAATCGAGAAGAAAGGAAAGGGCGGAATCAATATCTCGTCAACTGTCGACCTTGACATCAACGAGGAGACAATACGAGACATAATGCACCAGCGCGGATACGTGAACGCGAACGCAGTTATCAGAGAAAAAGTCGGTCTGGACAGGTTTATCGACGGGCTAATGGACAACAGGAAGTACGTACCGATGATAAGCGCGGTCAACAAAATCGACCAGATAGATGCAGGGATACGAAAAGAGTTTAAGGAAGAGCATGACCTCTTGATATCCGCAGAGACAGGGGAAAACCTCGACGAACTCAAGGACCTGATGTTCGAAGGACTTAGCCTTATCCGCATCTACATGAAGAAGAAAGGAGAAGACCCGGACAGAGACGAGCCCTTGATACTGAGAGAAGGTGATACAGTCGGGGACGCTCTTGACGAGCTACCGGGCGACATGAGAGACAGGTTCAAGGCTGCCAAAGTCACAGGAGACAGCTCCAAGTTCCCCGAGCAGAAGGTCGGAACCGACCACGAACTTATGGACGAGGACATTCTTGAGCTCAACCTGCGGCATGTTTAATCTCTCTTTGGCACCCGCCGGAGTCTTATATTGCGTGTCGACCGAGCGTCGCAGTCTACTCGTAATAGTTGACCTGCTCAAAGCACGAACATCTGTTCGTGCGGTAACCAGTCGCGGAACTACCGGAACGCCGCCATAATTCTTCTTTTAAACTAGCGGAAGAATAGTGTTTCCGTGAGACGGCGATCGGTTATAGAGGACGCAAGAGTACTCCGGGAAGGATTCATCCCGAAGAGGATGGTGCACAGAGATAACCAGATACATGAGATCAAGAGGAACCTAGAGCCGCTACTTGAGAACGATTCTCCGAGAAACATGCTTCTCTACGGACCGCCCGGGACCGGGAAGACGACCATGGCAGAGTACGTGATAGACGAGATGCAGAAACATTCCTCCGAGGTCGTGATGGGGAGTGTCAACTGCTGGAGATATCCTTCCCGTTTCAAGGTCTACTACAACCTGCTGCAGGACCTCGGTGTCAACCTGATACACAGGACCGGCACCCCTACCGATGAACTCGTGGATAAGTTCAGGGAAAAAGCGATTAAGAGAAAGACGGTTGTCGTCCTGGACGAGGTCGACCAGATAGAGCAGGAAAGGATTCTCTACGACTTCGCACGTGAGAATGTGGCGCTGATAATGATAGCGAACAAAGAGACCGCGCTGTACGATGTAGATGATAGAATACGCTCCTCGCTTGAAGGTACGAGAGAGGTACACTTTCCCTCCTACTCGACTGAGGAACTGGTTGATATCTTGAAAGATCGGCGGGACTGGGGGTTATACGATGGTGTTATCGACACCTCACTTCTTCACCGGATAGCAAACCGGGCGGATGGAGACGCAAGGGTGGCGATCAACTCTCTACGGATAGCAGCGGAAGACGCCGAGTCAGGTGATAAAGAGGAAATCACCGAGGGAATAGTCGAGAAGTCACTACCCAAGGCGGAGAAACAGAACAAGTCAAAGTCACTGGACATGCTCAACCGGCACCAGAAAGCTCTTTACGACATCATCCAGGATGAGGGTGAGATACAGCCCGGCGAGTTATACGAACGCTATAGTGAAGAAATTGATGACCCTAAGGTGGAAAGAACCTTACGGAAATATCTCAACAAGATGGACCACTACAGGCTGATAGAGACCGAGGGAGAAGGACGGTGGCGGAAATACACTCTACCGGAATAGCGGAACTAACGGAGAACTATTCGTTTCTTTATAAACCACGCATCGCGAATAACTGGTTGATGAAACTCGCAAAGTACGAGAACAACCTCTATTACCTGCCTAAAAAGGAACGAGAAGCTCTGGAAGAACTAAGGATAGCGGAAAAAGAGGTCGACAGCGTTGCTAACGCTATTATTCGGCGGATAAACGCCTCAAAGGGAATGGTATAAAAGGGTTGGGAGGTGGAAAACAGCATGATGGCAACGGATTTTGCGGATGAGGCCGGCCGACAGATTCCGGTCAACTTCGAACAGAGTTCAGTGATTTCCACACTAGCCAGACCCTTCCACCGGGTACGTGAAATGGTGAAGGGCTAGTAACCTATCCTCTCTCTTTATTATTTACTGTATAAATCTGTATGGCTCACGAGATACCGTTCGAGCAACCAGTATTCCAACACAGTTGACTAAGAAGCCCTTATTCAACGAGCTTTGCGTTTGACTAAATGCGAGACAAGATATAAACACAGGCTATTCGTCAGTCAGTCTCGCATTTACAACTCCGTCCTGACCCGGTCTAGAAGTAATTTCTGCGCGACCTTCCTCTGTCTCAACTATCGTTCCTTTAGTCAAAAGCGAACGTCTCACATAGTTCGGGTTCGCAGGATTGTCTTCCACAGACTCGATTTCAACCTGCTCTACTTCTCCATCAACAGCAAGATTCACAGTCTCCGAACGCCTGACAACATTCTTCTGGTTTCCACCACGGACACGTCTCTGCTCTACACGTTTCTCGCCTACCTCAGGTTCCGAGAACTCAGACCCGAGATCGTATTTACGAGACTTTCTATAAGGTCTAGTACTTCCACCAGTCTTCTT
Source organism: Candidatus Nanohalarchaeota archaeon (assembly GCA_022729235.1). Taxonomy (GTDB): domain Archaea; phylum Nanohalarchaeota; class Nanosalinia; order Nanosalinales; family Nanosalinaceae; genus JALDAJ01. The sequence continues at coordinate 729,180 of JALDAJ010000001.1, read as the reverse complement.
CATGTATGAGCGTCTGTGCCAGATTGCCATAAACCGTGAATCACCTCTAAACTTTATAAAAAGTCGCTCGCCCACCCTCCTCTCTCGAGGACTCTCAGTAGGTTTATATAAGTTGTTCCGGAAACCGAGGATACAGGTGTATTTTCTATGGGAAACAACGATGACGGTACAAGACCACTAGACGTCCTAGACAGGGCGAAAGGCGACCAAGTAATAGCAGAACTCAAGGACGGTTCAACAGTTACAGGAAAACTCAGAGCTTTCGACCTCCACCTCAACATGTGGCTTGAAAACGCCTCAAGGAACAACGATGACGGCAGAACAGACTACGGTAAGCTGCTTGTACGTGGAGACAATGTCATCGTGGTCAGCCCGGAATAAACCTCACAGGTGACTAACAATGGCATCAGAACTTGGAGTCGGAAACAAGAAAACCCACGGCAAATGCAGACGCTGCGGAAAGAAAGCATACCACCTCACAAAGAAAGTGTGCGCATCCTGCGGATTCGGGAAGACCTCCAAACGTGAGGACTTCGACGAAGCATCGCCGTAAATATCCGACATGAAATTCTCAGCCATAGTTCTAACAGATGCCGGAGACTTCCTCCTGGAAGACGAAGACCAGGTAGATAGAGTAGATAACGGAGTGGAAATCGAAAACCCCTGGATATTCAACGAAGAAGAACTTGTACAGGAAGTGCAGTCCGAACACATGTTCATCCCGTACCACGCGATACAGAACATCCAGTACGGCGACTTCGAACAGGAAACCGTGTAATCGGCGGACAGTATAAAAACCTCAGGTATTCTACAACAATTACCCATACGCATGGGCCCATAGCTCAGTCTGGCAGAGCACCGGCCTTTTAAGCCTCAAGTCCCGCAAGGGACGAGGACCTAGAAGCAAGGCGTCAGCCAAGCTTCAAAGAAAGCCGGGCGTCGCGGGTTCAAATCCCGTTGGGCCCATATCAAAGATATGCTTTCTCCCGGGATTTGATTGCAGAAGAACTTGCTTCTTCGAATTCAAATCCCGTTGGGCCCATCACTTCGTGCTGGTTAAACGTGATTTGACTAAGAAAACTTGTTTTCGTCTCAAATCCCGTTGGACCCATATCAGAGATATGTTTTTAGAACCTGAGAATTCTTCTGATCCAGGTAATTATCTTGGTTAACTGGCTGGCAACCGTCGTATTCCTCGCGAAAATAGTGCCTATAACAGCGCGTTCCTCTGTCCTGGACTCTAGGGCAAGCAGCAGACGTATATCCTTGACTAATGCAAAAGCTGGTAGAACAAGCAGCGCGTCAAACCAGTGTTCACGGAGGAATCCTTTATGCGAATCCGCCAGCATGAAAGCAAGCGTGAACCGGGCGCTGAAGAAGAACAGGATAGCCACGTTCATGTAGCTGACAGCGACAGCCATGCTATCGCTTACTGGGATGAAAATATGGAAGGCAATCATCAAAGTTAGCATCAGTATAGCGAGAGGCATGAACTGATCTAGAAACAGTTTAGCCGAAGCTGCCTTCTTCTGGGGAACAAGACTTTCAAGATCCTGCTCAAGTTGCCTGATATCTTCTTCTAATTCTTCAAGTCCCACAGAAACAGTATTTTAAATCCTCAAATAAAAATCACGGACTCTCTGCCAATGCATTAAAAATACTTTCCAAGCATTCAACTATTACTAGCTAGCACGGACCGGTGGCTTAGCTTGGTTATAGCACCACCCTGATAGACTCGAAGCCTTAACCAGCTTCTATTATCTGAAATCTCCGCTATGCGGAGGAATTCAGACAGGTGGAGATCCCCAGTTCAAATCTGGGCCGGTCCATTTCCAAGTCCTTCAGTAGAGACAGAACTACTTTAATTTCCTTTCATATGTGTTTTCCATTCCACGGAGTCTATCCACAAACTCCGATATATCATAGTCTACCGGATTTGCCTCCAGACGCTTCATCAGTCCTGTAGCCTTCTTGAGCCGCGGGGACAATACTCCTTTGTATTCTGTCTCTAGTCCACTTGAATCCGCGTAATTTACTCTTTCATCGAGTTCGGAGAGAACTTCTGCCCAGCGAGGAAGTATCTCTTCACCTATCCAAAGCCATTTTTCCGCACCTGAATACGGCGCACAAAAACTTTCAAGCTTCTCTCTTTCCCTTGCTATAGAGTCCTCAACAGATACTATTACAGGCTCGGTTAAAGGATAATCATGTCTAAGAAGAGTGTTCCGATATTCGCTTTCTGTCATCTCAGCCAGTTCAGCCGGAGAGATATCGAGTTCTTTCAAGAGTCTACTATCAGGCATACGTTGCTACTGCGGAATAAGAAATTAAAAGTTATTCGTACTGTTTTTCCAGATACTCCACGATGTCGTCGCTCTCTGGCATGACTGTATCGGTGTTCGGGTCTACGAGGACAGGGACACCTGTCTGATCACTGACCTCTTTTACACGCTGCCTGTCACCGTGAGGATCAACACTCTTCGCGATGAAGTCGAGACCTAGTTCGGTCATCTTCTGTCTGACTTTTGAGCAGTAAGGACATCCTTCAAACTGGTAAATTTCCAGCATCTCGTCTGGCTGTGTCATACCTGTTAGAATACACGCCATGTTTAAATCGGTTCAGCTCACTCTCCAGTTACCATCTCATGAGCCTTCTCCAGTAGCTCGCGGTTGTTATCATGAGTCACCATCTCGCTGGCGTCACGGAAACTGAAGAAGTAGCCGTGTTCGTGCTCATCGCAGGGATTTCTCGACACATCAACATGTGCGCCCTCATCTACTTCTACTAGAAATGCACGGTACTCTTTCCGGAAATCTTCACCATCCTGACTGTACTCCCACAAGACTGTCTCCTCCATATCCTCTATAGCGAGTATCTCGTCCCCAGAGATGCCTGCCTCCTCCTGCATCTCCTCCTTAACCGTTTCCTCGTAGCCCTCATCCTCCAGGTGTCCTTTAGGAGTTTCCCAGCCTTCCCAGTTCTTCTTCCTCTTAAGGACAACGTAGCGGGGAGCGTTCTTCCGCTTGTACGCGACAATTATCACGCCTTTTTCAGTCTTCATGTTGCCATTTTTAGGTGTCATTTCTTTATTATTCCCGGGTGAAAGAGAGGAAATAGTTTTTATACTTAAAGACCTGATTTACCATTAGCTGGTGTCAAAATGATCAAAAGGCTCAGGGAACTTCTCAACAGTCTCTTCAGTGATTCGGAAAAAGATGACCTCTCTATAGGCATATATGGCCCTCCTAACGCCGGAAAGTCTACTCTCGCGAACCAGATATCTCTTGATATAACCGGGGAAGAGATGAGTAATGTTTCCGAGGTACCTCACGAGACCCGTATCGTAGAGAAAAAAGAAAAAGTCGAGATAGAGGCAGATGGTCAATCGGTGGAGATGAACCTGCTTGACATGCCTGGTATTTCAACGAATGTAGACTTCAAGGATTTCACTGAACACGGTATAGAGGAGGACGATGCGAAGGGTCGCGCCAAAGAGGCAACGAAAGGAATCGTTGAGGCGATAAAGTACCTTGACAACGTGGACGCGTGCCTGGTGATTTTTGATGCTACAGAGGATCCGTACACCCAGGTTAACGTCACAATTATCGGTAACCTGGAGGCAAAGGACATACCTATACTGGTGGTAGCGAACAAGATAGACCTCGAAGAAGCAGATGCACAAAGAGTGCGCGATGCTTTCCCGCAGCACCCTGTAATAGAGATATCTGCGAAAGAAGGCAATAATATTGACAAACTTTATGAGGAAATAGTCGAAAGGTTGAGTTAGATGACAGATGACGGGGTCACAATAGAATTTCTCTCGAAGGAGAGGCTTTCAGACGAGAAAGCCTTCACAGACAAGCTGGAATTTGTTCTTGAGAAGGTTAAAGACAACTCCGTGCTGGTACTCGAAGAAGGATGGACTCCGGAAGAAAAACGAAAACTTATCGAGAACTCTGTAGAAAAGGCAGACGAGGATTTCCCGGGCGTGGAATTCATGGGGTTCGATGGAGGCGATTCCAGGATTGAAAAGGCAAAAAGCATCCTCTACAAGAGAGTTCTCAACGAGCAGTACCGACAGGGATTAACGATAGTAGGCAACTCCCGCGTCATGGAAAAAATCAAGGAAGAACCAGATACCGTTTCATTCCTGGCAAAGATGGAGGAGTGAAATCATGCCCCATAGATGTATGAACTGCGGAGAGATGTATGATGACGGGAGCGATGAACTGATAAGCGGCTGCGACTGCGGCTCCTCGCTCTTTATGTACGAGAAAGATGGGGAGACAGAAGAGATGTCGCAGGAAGAAAAAGAAGAGGTCACTTCCGAAATCAGGGAGATGGCGAAGGAAGGAGTAGAAGAAAGAGCCAATATCAAGTTCGAGTTCGACCTTGACTCGATAAGCATCAAGGAAGAAGGCGTATACCAGATAAACATCTCCCGCCTACTCAAAGAAATACCATTAGTTATAAGGAGGGAAGAAGGAAACTACTACATACAGCTACCTTCCGCATTCAACCCGGAAGATGCTAATCTCGACCTAGAGGAGCTAGAATAACGCTCTCGGTGATTCGAATGACAGAAAAAGACCGATTCGGACTCAAAAAGATGAGCATAAACCAGGAGATAGCAGTATCTTTCGCCCTGTTCACGCTGGGAGTACTACTCGTTATATCCAACATACTACCGCTAGTAGGTCTGATTGACCTGGCTCCCGCAGTTCTCGGACTGGTGATGATAGGTACAGGTTACCTGTTCGCAATCGAGTCGATAAGAGAACTCGAAGAGAAAGACCACTTCCTCGCAAGGAAGCTGGAACAGAAAACCGGTGAAGACGGAGAATAAGACCTTAAAAAATAAAACAGTTCCCACGAGAAGATTCAATATATGTCAACCGAAGAAGTAGAACTCGACTTCGAATTCAACAATGAAGAACTTGCTAACTTCCTTGAAAACTTTGCAGAAAAGATAAGAGAAGGCGAGGTAGGACTCTCCTTTAAAGGAAGAGAAGAAGTCGAAATCGAACCAAACAAGGACAACCAGCTGGAGATGGAGTTCTTCGAATCCAACACACGGAAACAGCTCGAACTTGAAATCAGCTTACTCGAAGAAATGGAGAGCACCGACGAAGGACGCAGAAAGATACCTGTCAAGGTAGTCTAGAAAACTTAGGCTAGCTCCCGAAGCTCTCAAGTATCCTTATCATCCTTTCGTTCTGCTCGATGATGGTGTCAAGCTTCTCCTCTAGAGAGGAACTGTTCTCACTAGAAGAGTCATTGCTGGTTCCAGAACTTTTACCCGGCTTGTTACCGGACATCTGGTCGACTGCAGAACCTCCAGGAGAACTGCCTGAAGAACCGATGCCTGAGCTGGAAGAACCACCGGAACCGGACATCGAACCCGCTTCTGAACTACCTGTTTTCGAAGCCGTGGAAGAGCTACCGCTTGAGCTGGAAGGTAACAGGTTCCCGGAATCGTTGACATCTTCCTCCCCATCACCCTGCTGATTCCTCTGCTCCCGCTTTTTCTCCTTCTGCGTTTTCCCAGGCGCTTCCTTGGAAAGCCCTTCCTCCAGGACTTCTATACCGGTATCATCACCTTCCTTGTTTTCAGGGCTCTCCGATGATTCTTCAGCCGCCTTCCTCAGGGTCTCGAAGTTGGCCTTGTCTCGTGAATCCTTGTCCTTCACAGAATCCTTCACGTTATCAAAGTAGCTTATCGTTACCACCTACCTCGGACTTTATGTCTTTAAGTAGTTCTATTATCTCCTTATTCTGTTCATGTACATCCTCCAGGTCAATACTGTGGGAAGACGTAGTTGAGCCTCCGCTCGACATCCCTGGAAGCGAGCTGGAAGTTGATGAGGAGCTAGACTTAGTAGAACGGGAAGACGAACTGCTTGAAGAACCTGAATCACCGTAACTCACACCCGGCAAACTGGAGTCTGAAGAGCTGGAAGAACCTGTACCGGTAGAACCTGACCCGTCCACGACTTCGTCCTCGACCTCTCTCCTCAAACGACTTTCCTCCTGTGAACTACTGCTTTCCTCTATCGCCGCAGAGGATTCAATTTCTACCTCCTCCCCGTCCTCGGATATCCTGTCGAACAGCTTCATGTTAACGCGTTTAGAGCCGTTACATAAAAGCTTTCCTTGCAAGTAACAAATCATATGGAAATCGAGGTTACGCCTACAGAGAAAATCGAGAAACTCAAAGAGAACCTTGAAAAGAAAGTCGAGGATATCCGGGAAGACTCGGGAAAACTCGTGGTGGAGACAGACGACCCCGAAATCCTGGGCAGAACTCCTGGGGTGGAGATCTACAAAGTCAATGGAGAAGAACGAGAGGGGTTGAACGGAAGCCCTGTGGACGAGCAGGCTTACGCGCGGATTGAATCGAAGGAGGACGCGGCTCGGGCGTTTCTCGCAACAGTCATGGGGTACGACCTGCGCATCCTGAACACGGAACGAGAATGGGATTACAGGAATCTGAAACGGTACAACCCGGACATCAAGCATCTCAAGTTCGATGAACCAAAAGACTTTCTGGAGATAGGGAAAGCCCTGTTTGATGCGGAAGGACTTGAAAAGACAGAGATAGACCTGGATGAGGAAGACGTAGAACCCGTATACCGTAAAATGGTGGGCTGAAATCAAAAACTTAAAACTTACAGTTGTCAAGGTATTGATAGAAAGATGAAAGAGATCGACTACGATAAAGCCGAGTACGTTACCAACCGCAAACTGGAAAACGATGACGGCGAGGAAACAGGGCAGATCAAGATGTTCTCATACGACAACGAGACATTCCACTACCAGATGACCTGCCCGTTCTGCGGACACGAATTCGAAAGAAGCGAAGAACTAGGTTCTCGGCCATGGTGGATCGAATGCCCGGAATGCGAAAGAAGCAGCAATATCAAAAGAATCAAGGATGCAGCGAAGAAAGAGGTCAAGAACAGGGCGCCCGATCCAAGCGACGTGACAGAATAAATCTCTTCACAGGAATGAAGCAGTCCTGATAAACTGTGACGGTTCTTTAACCGGCATGGGCGTAAGGAGAACACTTAGGAAATACTGGAGATACCTCCTCATCTTCTACCTCCTCATGAAGATAAAAGACCTTGTAGAAAAGGAAAGAGAAGACTGAGCAATAATTCTATGAGACATAGCAGCCAACCAAGTATTTAACTGTTAACAGAACCAGATTCTCTATCAGACATCGACGCCTCCGTGGCTCAGTCTGGCTAGAGCGATCCCCTTGTAACCGAGCAACTCACAAGTTGCGAGGCGCAGAAACTCGCAGAGTTTCGAGTCCGGCTTCCAACAGGATGCCGGATAAAAAGCGCGAAGCAAGCTAGGGATAAGCCGTGGGTTCAAATCCCACCGGGGGCTAGCCTATTATCTGTGTACGGACCTAGTCCCTGGCTTGTTATTTAAGGTTGTAGTCGGTTGTTTATGGTAAGGTCGTCGATGCATTTGTGAGATGTATCCGAGACCCTGCTCAGGAAAGCTTCTCTGAAGCTTTCTAGGAGTTCCGGGACTTGTTGATCCCGGCTCTTTATGAGCCTATTTTTCCTGTCTTCAAGCCCTATTCTGCTTCTTCCCGTGCTTCCTGTTCTTTTTCGAAGATTTCCGGTAGTTTTTCCACTATGTGTTCGACTGCTTTTTCGTCGGTCGGTACGGTGAACCTTTTCTTGTACCCGGCGTCTCCCACCTCATCGTAATACCCGGTGGAGATCTGTATGAACGAGTTTTCAGTGCCGTCATCCTGTATAGCTTTGTTCCGGGACACCTCGATGAATTTTTCTCCAGGGAAGTTTCCGTAGTCCTGTCTTTCCTTCTCAATAGTCTCGAATTCTACCATTTTTATCACGTTGTTCGATAGAATTCAATCGAAGCATATTCCTTTCGAATATGCGTGTCTCGAATTCTACCATAACACCGTTTTCTCCGCAATCATTTAGTAGAGTTTGGTTGATAGTCACGGACAGTTATGCTTCGCCACCGTAATACTCACTGTTTTTCAGCTATAGAAGCACATATGGCTGAAGGCGACTCTGGAAACGGAGGCTGGTTAGACAGGCGTTTCGTTACCCGCGGAGCTGTCGTTCTGGCGCCGATCCTGGTAACGCTCTACGTCATATTCTGGCTGGTGCAGCGTATAGAGGCGATACCGGGGATGGCTCTCCTTGAAGTCACCGCGTACGACCCTGTTAACAGAGCTTTACAGCTCGCGGTATTCCTTTTCGGGGGAGCTCTGCTGGTGGCTTTAACGGGCTTTCTGACCGGTACCTCGCCGGGTTTGAGGGCGGAGAAGGCGCTGGACCGGTCGATGGACAGGGTTCCGTTGCTGGGCAGGGTTTACAGCCTCACGAAAGCAGCTTCAGACACTCTCTTCCACGGCAGTGACAGGTTGACAGACCCTGTGAAACTGGACTTTGATGGTACAAGACTTACCGCGTACAGGACAGGCAACACCGCGGAGGACGGTCGTGAAGTCCTCTTCCTACCGACCTCGCCTAATGTCGCGTCAGGTCACGTAATAGAGGTGGAAGACGAGAAGTTCTTCGAACCCGATGAACCGCGGGAGAAAATACTGAAGAGGACGTTCAGTGCGGGCTTTGGAGAAGAAGATGATGAAGACGGGAAGCCGGAGCGTGAGACTTGATAATCATGGTCCTAGAACCTGTCTCTTATCTTCTTTCCTGCCATGTAAACCAGGTAGAGAAATGCGAAGAACAGGACTCCTTCCCCTTTGCTAGTGGGTAAAAACTGCAGTAGCTCGGACATAATATGATTACTTGACATCCTGCTGTATATGCCTTGGCTTCACAGCGAAATATCTTAGATAAAAATAGAGAAAAATAGAGGGTATCAGTACATGCAGTCCCCGAGTAAGTCTATCATGCACTCCGTCATGACCGTAACCTGTTTCGAGCTGCACTCTCCACCGGCTTCACAGGCAGTAACTTCAACATCATAAGTCTCACCGCCTTCAACCTGTATCGCCCTGGGGCTGACGTAGTACCCGTCACCCACTGTGTCCACAATCTCTCTTTCTCCCTCTAAGTTACCAGCCTCATCTTTTACTTCGTACCAGGCATCAACTTCATCCCCTGTACTTTCTATACGAGCATCAGTGTACAGGTAGTCGTTGTGCCCTACATCTGAGGGCCAGGGCTCCACCATCTCTATCTCGGGACCGCTATCTTCCTCCTGGGCGCTTACAGAAGGTATTAGAATCAAAGAGGTTATGAGAAACGTTAGAATCGTCGTCTTGGACGCATGTTTCACCATATTATAGAAACGCGTAAAATTCGTTATTTAAACTTAGGGTCTTTTAAACAACGCCTAGAGAGCTTAAAACTCTATAATAAGGTCAAAATAAGGATAAAATATAGGATAAGTCATCAAACCCGGATAAAAATATTTTAATATCTCCAAACACAAAATGGACGATTATAAAGCGTTTATTTGTTGTGTCTCCACCTGAACTTGTTTCTTCTACCATCCTGTCCCTTGGGCAAAGTATTGGTAGTTATGTAGTGGTTCGCTATCAGTGAAGCCTCAACATCCTTCAGATTGGATTTGATAGGAGCTACTGAAAAGAGAGCGCTCGAACCAAACTTTTTCTCATGTTTTATCAGGCGGTTGGCGACGTTCGTACTCTTACCGATGTAGGCCAGGGGCGGTGTAAAATCCGGGAACCAGATGCGGTAGACTACGTGAGAGCAGTCGATTTCCATCCGATCCTTCATCCTCCGGGGCTCCGTCCAGTCCAGACCCATCCAGTCCCGGGAAGTCATCTCCCCCATACCCCATTCCAGCCTATCCAGGACCGACTCACTCTCCCGCGTATTCAGTTTGCGGTCAAGATTTACGGTAGGACTCTTACCCCTGTACCGGACATGCATCGCGAACATAACGTTCTCCAGACCCAGCCTATCAATCTCTGAACGCGCGATATTCGGGTTGATATAAGAGAACTCGAACCTGCCACCACCAAAATCCTTTAACTCCCATAGATGCTTCGCAGACGACTTCGAGTCGTCCGGTCTCTTATCAGCATTCACCTGGTTGGCAAGGTGGATAAGACGCTCCTTGAGATTTCGCCCAGTCTGTCCAACATAATCCAGTCCCCGACCGCCTACTTTCTTTATACGGAAAAAACCTGGTGTCTCAGGGACCTGCGAAATCTTCTTTGTGCGTGGCTTGAGCAGAGACCAGTCAGACCATTCAAACCCCAGCCACCTCTCGCCGGAAACATCTTCCTCATTTACGATCTGCATAAACACAAAATCTCACAGCTCGCTTATTAATTTGAGAACCTATATCCTCCGCCCAAAAACCAGCAATTGTAATACCATCGCATTACAAAAATGCCTAATAACGCTTTATACAGAATTATGTATTACAACTATCCGAAGATGCGAGAAACCCTGATTCTCATCTTCTCATAGCTCAGTCTCAGGAAATACATCCTCCGTATCAACTTCTTCAGGAACCGGAAAGACCTGTTCTTGAAAACACGATCGCCGTGTACCAGCATCCCTGTGTCACCCATAGAAACCACGAGAAGCTCCTTTCCAGGCTCATAACCCTCCAGGCTTTCATCCTCTCTCTTCAGCATGTTCTCGGCTATAAGCCTACCCTGTTTCTCGGCATTCTGCGCCGTGTTCAGGGCATCCGTATCAGCACAGTCTCCCGCGGCGAAGACGTTCGAGTACTCTTCTGATGAAAGCCCGGCATTCACCGGCAGACCGCTATCAGTGTCAAATGAATCTCTCACCACTTTCGAGGACCTGATGCCTCCTGCCCAGACCACCATATCCGCGTTTATCTCATCTTCTTCTGTCTCAACCCCGTTCTCCGTGACATCAACTACTTTCTTACCTCCCCTGAATTTTATCCCCTTCTCGTTCATGTAGTCAAGGACAGTATGCGAGACCTCCTCAGTCGAGCACGGCATAGGGCGAGTAGACTTATCTACAACAGTGACACCCAGACCCTGTAACCGGAGTTCTGTGGCAGCTTCTATACCTGTGTAGCCTGCCCCTACCACCAAAACCTCGTCCACATCTCCGATCTGCTCACGTATCCTCTTTGCATCTTCAATACTGTATACGGTTACCGCCTCCGAGATGTCGACGCCGTTTGTCTTTACGTCTCCACCTAGCGCAACTACGAGATAATCATAGTGATAATCCCCGCTACCTGTATGAACAACTTCTTTATCAGGGTTTATACCTTCGACAAGCTCCTGCTCAAACTGTATGCCTGTCCCGTCCAGGAACTCTTCCATATCAAGACTTAGACTTTTCTCTGTAATCCTATCCCCGAACAGGTCTATTATACCCGGCGTGAACTCGTGGGAACTATTCATATCCACCAGAGTAACCTCGAATCCTTTTCTCGAAAGTCTTAGAGAAGTGTTTATCCCTGCGAATCCTGCCCCGAGTACTAGAACATCTTCCTCCATAAAAGAAATCGGTGCTCTGCTGTTTAAAAAGGTCTATCCATGGGTATCGCGGTTTTAAATATTCAGAGGACAAAGCTACACCATGCGTAAAAGTGCCGTCACAGCAGCCTTCTTGATCCTGCTGGCAGGAACGGCAGCAGCCTTCTCCGCCTCGATAGAAACCATTGACAGGACCGCAAGCACCGATAACCCCGGTCAATTCGAGCTAACAGTCGAAAACACTCTCGGCGAGAGAGAACTCTTCTCAACAAGCGTCAATCCTCACTCACAGTGGTTCAATGTTGAAAAATCCAATACTTTTCTGGACCCTGGAGAAACAAAGACGCTCGAAATACAGGTGACACCTCCTGATGATATACTGCAGCAGAACTACATGTTCAACGTCTTCATAAACGCAGGAGATCAGACACAAAAACTGGAATCACAGTTCGCAGTTAAAAGCCCATACGATATTTCGATAACCCGTTTATCCAGCAACAAGGCAAGCTACGAACCCGGTGAAGAAGCAGAGTACACGATAGAATTAGCAAACACAGCACGAGAAACAGTTGAAGACTACTCCATCAGAGCAGAGTTAGGGGGCCACCAGGTCAATAAATCCGGGCTACCACTGGATCCAAGTTCACAGGTCATGATGACTCTTTCCCTGGAAATACCTGAAAACACCCCTCCAGGAGATCAAGACGTAACATTCTACATCGAACGTGGAGAAACACAGGGGGAGGTCACAGGACACCGCGTTGAAGTAGAGCGACTTGAGAAAATCGAAAGAACCGTCGACGTTGACAATAGGATACTTTTCTACTTTAAAACAATCGGAGCGGAAAACCAGGGAAACACTGAGAATCCTGTAGAACTCCAGGAAACCCTGCCAAGATACCTATCACCGATAACAAGTTTTGACCAGGAACCTGACCAGACCGAGATACACGAAGACTCTTACGTATACACATGGAACCTCGAACTTGAACCTGGAAGCAGCGATTCGGTAAGCTACACCATCCAGTACTGGATACCGCTGACAATCCTGGCAGCCCTGCTCGGAGGACTGGTTCTCCTGAAGAGGTTAAGAAATCCTGTGAAACTAGTGAAAACAGGGCGAGAAACAGAGGACGGCGTCAAAATCCATATAGAGGTAGAGAACAGGTCAAACGAGACACTGAAAAACGTAGAACTCACCGACTTCGTACCTGACATCGCCTCTGTAAACGACAAGTTCGCCATGGCACGCCCCGTGATCCGGAAAACCCCGAACGGGACAAGACTCACCTGGGATATAGAAGAACTTGAACCTGGCGACCAGAGAGTGTTCGAGTACACAATCAACCCTCTGTTCGAGGTGGAAGGTGACGTGACACTGCCAGAAGCAGAGCTGAAATCCGAGGAAAGAGAACCAAAAGAGAGCAGTGAGGTCGAAGTCGGCTTCAACCCGCGCGACACTTAAAAACTTGACCTTCTACCTTGACATTGTCGGAAACCATTTCCCGACCTAGCTCAGGTCGAAACCATACAGGTTTCTGGTCTGACCGGTCGATCACGCCTGAAAGCCATTTCCCGACCTAGCTCAGTCTGGCAGAGCGGTCGCCTGTAGAGCGACTTGTCCCCCGTTCAAATCGGGGGGTCGGGAACGAAGTTTCCTCTCCACAGATTTGATATGCCCAGAAAACGTTCCGAGTTTCCAAATAAATTTCTAGATTTTCCGACTTTGACAGTAACACTGTACCACAGTAATGCCTATTTAATGCGGCAGACAGCCACATCACGGGTGACCAAGATGAACAAAAAACTATTCTCGACAGCGCTTATCGCTATCCTGGCTATCGGTCTAGCCTCTTCCGCGACAGCGATGATGCACAACGGAGAGATGGAAGAAGACGAAGAAGAGATGCCTGAAGACCAGCAGAGACAGCAGATGCATCAACAGATGCAGGAACATCAAGAACACATGCAAGAACACCAGCAGATGATGGAAGAGATGATGCAGGAGATGGAGGAAATGATGGACAGAATGGAAGAGATGATGGAAGAGATGGAAGATGAAGAAACAGAAGACGATGAAATGGAGGAAGAACAACAGCAGAACTAGATAGGAACAGATTTTGTTTTTCTTTTTTCTAGAGCTGTAGAAACAGGTTCAACCTATCTCCAGCCCCGAGCTCTCTCGCCGTTTCCACTCAATCTCCAGTTCCAGCTTCTCCTCGCTGTCTTCACGGTCTCTCTCGACTTCCACTTCGAAAACTGTTTCCCCCGACGTCTCCAGGTTCACAGACTGCGCCCCCGAGCTCAGGTCTATAGGTTCTTCTCTCTCGAGCCTGTCCGCTATCTCCCGGAGGTACTCGGCTATCTCGAAAGGCTCCATGCGCTCCTCCATCTTGAAAACTGTCTCATCAGGCATGCCTCTAACATACCGTTGCAGAATTAAATCCTCCCCTGTAGAACAGGCTATCCCTGGTCCGCCTCAGCACAGTGACTACAGCAGTAGACATTCCCGTTCTCCTCGTAGCCACCGTCGTAAATCTTGCAGTCGCAGTGCGCGCACTCCTCGATCCTGTCCTGGAGAGCCGCGTCAAGGATTGTCGCGAAAGAATCTATCTGCTCCTGCACAAAGTCTTCACCGTCATCAGTCAGCCGATAAATCTTTTTTCTACCCTCCTTCCTGGTGTCAACATACCCTTCCTCCGCCAGATCCTGTAGAAACGGGTAGATATGCGAAGTGGTCGGCTCCTTGCCAGTGATCTTTTTCAGGTCCTTGATTATCCGATAGCCGTGCTTAGGCTCAGTTTCTAGAAGTAGTAAAGTGTAGAGCCGGATAGTGTTTGAGACATCCAGTTCCTTTTGCTCCGACATACAGAAGATGTATCAGCATATGATATAAAAACAGTGTATCACAATAAGACATATTATGAACTGGAAACACGGCATTGTAGCGCTCGGAGTACTGCTGGTCGCGGGCATACTCATCGCATCAAGCGGCTCGGCAGAGGACGCAGAGTTCGACGAAGCTACAGTTCATCTGTCACCTAACTGCAACTGTTGTACCGGGCACGTTCAGCATCTTGAGAGAGCAGGAGCCGATATCAAAGTAGTCGAACACAGTAATCATGAACTCCAGCAAATCTACAAGAGGCACGGGATACCCGAGAACTACTGGTCCTGTCATCTGACAGAAATGGATGATTACGTAATCAAGGGTCACGTCCCAGTTGACGTGTTCAACGAGGTCGTTGAAGAAGAACCTGACGCGGACGCAGTAGTGCTCCCAGGGATGCCTTCTGGCAGCCCAGGTATGCCGGGATCAAAGTCCGAAGAATGGCAGTTTTTCAAGATATCTGAGGGAAATGTCAAAGGCGAGTTCACGACACGATGAAAGACTCTGAAGCGACTGAGAAAACCAAACTCAACATAGAAGGGATGCACTGCGCGTCCTGCGTATCCAGCATCGAGAAAAGCCTTTCCAGCGTTGAAGGCGTGGAAGAAGTCAGTGTCAACTACGCAAGCGGGAAGGCGCATATAGAACATTCTGAAGAAACAGGGTACAGCGATTTGGTTGAAGCAGTTGAGAGCGCCGGCTACAGCGTCAGGGAAGAGGAAGGACACGAAAGTCATGAACACAGCAGTCACTCGGCAGTTGAGACCGACTACAGCTACAGCCGGATGCTCTATGCATGGATAATCACGGTCCCGCTCGCAGTCTTCATGATTGTAGCGATGTGGGACCTTATTGACATCGGTATGACGCACACGCAGATGGACCTCCTGATGCTTCTCGCATCGATACCCGTCGTTTTCTGGCTCGGAAAACCTGTTCACAGAGCATCGATAAATGCTGCAAGACACCTCAACGCGAACATGGACACCCTGATAACCATGGGTACATCCGTCGCGTTTATTACAGGCGTGCTCGTGTTCTTCATGCCGTTGCAGAACTACGCCGCGATAGGCGCGATGATAATGGCGTTCCACCTGACCGGAAAATACGTTGAAAATAAGGCAAAAGGTCGGGCGTCAGAGGCAATAGAGAAACTGATGTCCGTACAGGCGGAGACCGCCCGGAAAATAGTCGATGGGGAAGAAAAAGAGGTGCCTGTCGAAAAAGTAGAAGTTGGCGACACCCTGGTCGTGAAACCCGGCGAGAAAATCCCTGTTGACGGCGAGATAGTAGAGGGCGAGTCCAGCGTGGACGAGTCGATGGCGACAGGTGAAAGCGAGCCCGTGTCGAAACAGGAAGGTGACGAGGTGATAGGGTCGACCGTCAACCAGACCGGGCGCATCAAGATGGAGGCAACAAAAGTCGGGGAGGACACCTTCTTCTCGCAGGTCGTCGACCTCGTAGAGGAGGCTCAGGGAACCAAGGTCCCTATCCAGGCGTTCGCCGACCGCGTGACCTCCTACTTCGTCCCGGTAGTTATACTTACAGCATTTACTGCAGCCACTCTCTGGTACTTTTTCCCCGAGTTCTTCTCACAGCTCGCGGTGAATATCGGCGGGTGGCTCCCCTGGGTAAGTCCCGCCGCGGATCCTTTAACGCAGGCGATTTTCGTGCTCGTAGCAGTGCTCGTAATCGCGTGCCCATGCGCCCTCGGGCTGGCGACTCCAACGGCGTTGATGGTGGGTACCGGTAAGGCGGCGGAGAACGGAGTCATATTCAGAGACGGTGAAGCCATCCAGACCATGAGAAAACTCGACGCAGTCATACTCGACAAAACCGGGACTATAACCCATGGCGAGCCCGAGGTCACCGACATCGAGACCGATATGGAGAAAGAAAAACTCCTGGAAATCGCCGCGTCCGTGGAGAAAGGAAGTGAGCACCCGCTCGGGCAGGCGATAGTCGAGAGAGCGGAAGAAAAAGAACTAGAACTCAGAGAGATTTCGGAGTTCGAGAGCTTTACCGGGAAAGGCGTGAAGGCAGACATCGGCGGCGAAACGTACCTCATCGGGAACAGGAAGCTGATGGACAAGTTCGGAACCGAGTCCGCATTTGGGGAAATCGCGGAGGAACTGGAAGCGGAGGGCAAGACCGCGATGTTTGTCGCTGACGAGGAAAACGTTCTCGGAGTCATCGCTGTCGCGGACACGTTGAAAGAAGACTCTGCTGAGGCAGTTGAATACCTCAGTGATGAGGGCTTCGAGGTCTGGATGATAACCGGGGACAACGAGAAGACCGCGGAGGCGATAGCAGATAGAGTAGGTATCGAGAACGTGATGGCGGAAGTGCTTCCCGAGGACAAGATCGAGAAAGTCAGGGAGTTACAGGGCGAGGGCAGGAACGTGGCGATGGTCGGCGACGGGATAAACGATGCGCCCGCTCTCAAGCAGGCGAATGTCGGCATCGCTATCGGGACCGGGACAGACA
Organism: Candidatus Nanohalarchaeota archaeon; assembly: GCA_022729235.1. GTDB lineage: Archaea > Nanohalarchaeota > Nanosalinia > Nanosalinales > Nanosalinaceae > JALDAJ01. The sequence continues at coordinate 712,341 of JALDAJ010000001.1, read as the reverse complement.
TCGCGATTGAAACCGCTGATGTGACGCTTGTAAAGGGCGACCTGACCGCTGTCGTGAAGGCGTTCAAACTTTCAGACGCAATTTTCACGAAGATAAAGGAGAACCTGTTCTGGGCGTTCGTCTACAACGTCCTGGCGATACCAGTTGCGTTCGCAGGACTTCTCCACCCTGTAATCGCGGAGATAGCTATGGCTACTTCAAGTATCTCGGTGGTCACGAACTCTAACAGGCTAAGAAAAATCGAGCTCTGACTGTCACTGCTCCACGATTCTGCATTCAATCAGAAATTCTCTATCATCTACATGTACATCATTATCAGGTTCTGGCTCTACAGGTTCCGGGGAATCGATTACAGGCACCACCTGTAAACCCTGCGGTGCACCTCTCGCGCCCGCAACGAACAGTGTGTAAGTAGCATCCTCTTCCAGCGATACATCCCCTGTAAAGACCTCTCTACCCGGCGCATCCTCAACTCTCAGACTGTAACTTCCTGGCTCAATCGACTGGTAACCGCTAGATGACCTGTAAGGTATACCATCTATTCTTCTCAAAGGACCGTCCTCAATAACCACATCCACTTCAAGCAAGTCAGGCGAGAACTGCGCCACCCTGAACTGGGACTGACCGGGCTGCGGTTGAGGATCATCCTGGATAACTTCTACACCAGGGGAGAACCCTCTATCGGTGACGACCACGGTATAGGACTCTCCCTCCTCAAAAGTGAAACGGGTGGCGGCTAACTCCTGGTCAACACCTGCCCCTGCCGGCGCTACCTGAATCTCTCTGTCACCAGTATCAACCTCCTGGTAAACCGAAGCCTGCCCGAAGCCTACACCGTCTGCCTTGCGTTCACCATCTATGAAGACACTTACGTCCTGTAAACCCGGCGACATGTGAACAACACGGACCTGCGAGGTTTCTTCCTGTCCCTCATCCTGGGTATGTGAAATAGCGAGTACAGCACCTATTACAAGCATCAAAAATACAGCCAAAAGTATGTATCTCGGTTTCATAGACCACAGATTCGAGTAACTGCGAGTGTTTAAGTGCACTTATTCGGAACAGAGATTTTTTCACACCAAAACCATCTTATTCCATTCAACGACTCTTCAGGTACCAGCTGAACGCGGCATAGATAACTATTACAACGAATGCAACACGTATGGCGCTCACATCGTAGAAGTGCTGCATCAAAGGCGGTACCGCCACGATACCCAGTATCACAGCTACGACTCCAACAAGTGTCAGTCTCTGTTCTCTATCAAGCTCCGATAAATCCATAGATAACCTGTTGACAGTACAACCTAAAAAACTCAGGTCTCAAACCCCGCCCATGAACTTCCGAGAGCGTTACCAGGAATTCTTCTCACAGCTCGATTCAGAACACTTTGACGAGGAAAGGTTCGTGCCCGCGGTAGGTTCTGAAGACGCGGATTACATGCTGGTAGGCGAAGCTCCCGGGGCAAACGAGGTCGAGGAAGGCGAACCCTTTGTCGGTCGCGCCGGAAAGAAACTGGACGAAATCCTGCATAAGATGGATATGGAAAGAGAAGAACTCTACATCACGAACCTCGTCAAGATAAGACCGCCCGACAACCGCGACCCAAAAAAGAATGAAATCAGCGCCTGGAACCCTCTACTGGAGAAAGAAATCGAAAACGTCGACCCAGAACTGATAATCACGCTCGGTAACTTCGCCTCACGCGAGCTTCTTGACACCAAGAAAGGGATAACCTCTCTACACGGCAGGATATTCACGCGTGAAGGACAGAAGATAATGCCGACTTTTCACCCGGCAGCAGCCCTCTACGACCGCTCCAAGGAGCCGATGCTCGAGGAAGACCTGAGAAATGCGTTCGGGAGAGAAGAAACAGGTCAGCAGACACTGGGCGATCTTTGAAACATAAAACTCTCCTCCTTTATCCCGAATTATGCACCGCTACAAACCGATAATCGATGACTGGGAAGCATTCCGGGAAGCGTGCGGAAGAACTGCGGTCAAGACCGTCAGGAGGAACTGTATCAAGGCAGGCGACGATTTTGAAGAAAGGCTGAGACGAGAGTTCGACTCTGTTGAACAGTCCAGTTGGAACCCTGACGTCTACAGGCTCCCCGGGACAGACCTACCAGGGAAGTCGATGCTTCACTGGCTCGGCGAGTACTACGTCCAGGAAGAGTCCGCGGCGCTACCCGTAAAAATCATGAATCCACAGAAAGATGAGAATATACTTGATATGGCAGCGGCGCCGGGCGGAAAAGCAACCCAGATTGCATCGGAAATCGAGAACTGCGGAAGTGTTATCGCGAACGACTCCTCGGGTAAGAGGCTTCAGAGTCTTCACGCCAACGTTTACAGAACCGGATCAGCAAGTATAACAGTGACCAACTACGACGGGCGACAGCTGCCGGAGGACGAGAATTACGACCGCATACTCGTCGATGCACCGTGTAGTGGAGAGGGCGACCAATGCAGGAGAGACTTCGACCCTGCTCCAGAGGACGAAATCGAGGGGCTGGCGGAGCTACAGAAACAGCTGGTTGAGAAAGGAGCTAGACTACTGAAAGAGGAGGGCACACTGGTCTACTCTACCTGCACAATCGCGCCCGAGGAGAACGAGGGAGTGGTGGAACACATCCTTGAGAATACAGATCTAGAGCTGGAAAGAATAGATACAGAGGCGCCACACACCAGGGGCGTAGAAAGATTCGAAGATAGATCATATAGTGAAGAGATGAACAAAACCGTCAGGGTTTACCCCCACCACCTGGACTCCGGGGTGATATACGTTGCAAAGTTCCGCAAGTGACGGCTGGAGATACCTGGAGAACAGGTTCGGGATCAACAGAGAAGAGCTAGAAGACTACGAACTCCGGGAGAAATCAGGCGACCTCTGGCTCGTCTCCAGTGACGCGGAGACTGGACTGGAAGTCGAGACCCACGGCATCAGATTCATCCGTATCATGGATATAGGCATGAAGCCGACCACCTACGCGCTCCAGCTCCTTGGCGATGATATAGGTAAAAACACGGTTGAACTTGATAGAGACGAACTTGTCATGCTTCTGAGACGTGAAGACATGGTTGAACGCCAGATGAGTGAAGAGGGTTACGTCGCACTGAAGTTCCAGGACCACATCATCGGTTGCGGTTTCTACAGGAACGGTACGGTTTCGTCAAGAGTGCCGAAAGGACGTGGAAAGGAACTCGCAAAAATACTAGCCTAGAGGACTACTGTTCCTGCCTTTAACCCGGTCGTACATGAACTCCAGCGCATAGAGAACAACAGCCGCTCCTGTGAGCTGGATAGCAAGCACCTCGGTGCTCGCCGCAAAATCAGTTAAATCAACTCTGTGACCCAGCGACCCGTATATCACGTAGGCATTGAACACAAGGACGCCTATCGTCGCCGCGTCAACGACAGTCGATTTCTCTATCTTGCCGATGAACGAATTACTTCTGCCGCGAGCCATAACTAGCATGTATAACAGCCGAATAAATAACTCATCACTCTTCCTTCTCCGTAATCAATACAGCAGGATACCTCTTTTGCACACAGCGAGGAAGAGCTGATGCAGTAGAACAGTCAAGAACCTGCGCAGTTAAGTCTGGAGCAAAGTAGGGTTTAAAAGAATTTGACCCGATGACTTGGAATACTGGCGGCCATAGCGGGGGGGCAACACCCGTACCCATTCCGAACACGGAAGTAAAGTCCCCAAGCGATCCGAGTAGTACTGCCTTACCGGCGGAAGGCTCGGGACGCTGCCAGACTACTTTTACTTTTCCTTTTACACTGTTCTAAACCCATCATTGCCTCAAATCAACTGTGTTAGACTGCAATAACCCATATTTTATTTAAGCGGGGTTCTCTTCACAGGTGGCAAACATGAACAAAGCACTACTCACAGTACTTGCAGCTCTAGTAGCTATAGGAATGTCCGGAGCAGTCGCAGCACAGCAGGCAGACGGAAACCTGAACTCTATCTACGGGTTTGACGATGAAGGAGACATGTATGTCGTCCTCTTCGGTGAGGACGCGACGTACATCTACGGCACCGTAGAAAGCTTCGCAGAGCTTGACGATGAAACAGCACAGATCTGCCAGCAGTTCGTCGAAGTAGAGTCCGAATGGTGGGGTCTCGGAGATGAGAGAGTGATAACGAGCTCAGAATGCCAGGACATGGCACTAGCAGAACCTCCTGGAGAACCTGAGCTACCCGAAGAAATCCCGGGAGACGAGATGGAGAACAATGAGATGAACGAGGAGAACCAGGAACCGATGCAGGAGCAGCAGGAACCCCAACAGCAACCTGATGAAGAGCAACAGCAGGAGAATCCTGACTTCTTCTACGCCAGCGATGACGAAGGAAACTACATGGCACTTGTACTGGACGACGGGCAGATAACCATGTCTGTCGGAGCTGACAGCATAGAACAGCTTGACCAGGACACGTTAGTGGCATGTGAGTACTTCCTTGTCGATCTGGAACCACAGGAGGAATGCTACAGCTACGATGAACTCCAGGACAGGATAGAACAGGGAGAACACCAGTACCTCGATGAAGAAGAACCAGAGATGGAAGAAGAGAACGAGATGGAAGACGAAGAAGAGCAGTTCCCACTGCAGTAAATCTCATATAAGCCCTTCTTTTTTCCACCCTCTGAAACATTGAAATGGATAGAAACCACGGTTTCTTTATGCCTCTCAAGCTGTGGATAAGATGCAGAGACTGGTTCCGATTCCTGGAAAGAGGGAAACCACAGGAGTTAATGGAAAAACTTGTAGCAAGGATATTTTACCCATTCACAGGCGCCAGCACCCTGGTAGTTAAAGACAACGAACTACTTGTAGTCAGGAAAAACGACTTCTACATGCTCCCGGGAGGTACACCCGAACCCGGTGAAAAACTGGAGGAGACAGCTGCCAGGGAGACCGGGGAAGAAACCGGTTTTGAAGTCGAAATAGAAGAGTACCTCGGAAGCATAAGACAAGAAGGCCGGGGCTCTGTAGCATTATTTAAGGCAGAAATTGTTGGAGGAGAAAAATCAGGCTCCACAGAAGGAGAACCAGAATTCCTGCCGATTGACAGGATAACCCAGGAAAACTGGAGGTTTGACAGGGATATGAAACCTGTAATCGACACCATTGAAAGCGAATTTAATACTTGAACCACGTAAGTTAATGATAAACCATGGTAACAGCACAGGGTGTAAAAGCTAACTTCAAAGTATTCGGGCTTCTAACAGTACTTACAGCCGTCTTTCTAGGCGCAGGATACACTCTAGGAGGAGAAGCTGGAATGGTTATCGCGCTGCTCTTCGCAGGACTGATGAACTTTGGGAGCTACTGGTTCTCCGACCGCATCGTCCTGAAAATGTACGGCGCAGAAGAGATGTCGGAGGAGGACTACCCTGAGTATCACGAAATGCTTGAGGAGCTGGCGGAGAACGCGGACATACCGAAACCCCGGCTCTATAAGAACGACATGCAGGTACCGAACGCATTCGCAACAGGCAGGTCGCCCGAGAAAGGTGTGGTCTGCCTGACAGAAGGACTGATGCAGCATCTCGACAGAGACGAAATCGCGGGCGTAGTTGCACACGAGCTCGCGCACATCAAGAACCGCGACACACTCATCAATGCGTCGGTCGCTACAATCGCAGGAGCGGTAGCGGTGCTCGCAAGATTGGCTTTCTGGGGCGCCATGTTTTCGGGCGACCGGAGGAGAGGTGAAGCCGTCGCATCACTTGCGTTCTTCATCCTCGTACCTATAATCGCCATGGTCATCAGGTTCGCAATCTCCAGGAGCATGGAGTTCCGCGCCGACTCGCACGCAGTCAGGATTCACGGACAGAAAAACGGGCTCCAGGACGCACTCAGGAAGATAAGCTCCGCCAACAAGAATTCCCAGTACAAGGCATCACAGGTCCAGGAGACCGGTTCCAACCTTTTCATAGAGAACCCGTTCTCCGGCGACAAGATGACAAGGTTCTTCTCAACACACCCATCACTTGACAAAAGACTGGAAAATATAGAAAACACAGCTGTCTAGTCCCGATGATAGGAGTAACCGCCGACTCAAAGAACCCCACCGCGGGCGTACAGGACAGAGTAAACCGCGTGTCGGAAGAGTTCGGGCTGGAAGCAGGATCGGAGATAGACCGCATTGAGATAGATTACCTGCCACAAGATATTCTCGCACAGACCCGGTTCAACGGGGCAAGGACGGAACTGGTCTTCAACCGGCACCGCTTTTCCCGAATACCTGAAGTAGAGAAGAGAAGGACCGTCCTACACGAGCTCCTGCACGTCAAGCAGTTCAACAACACACTCTCCGACTGGCTGAGACAGAGGTTCGGTGTCTCCGAAGAGTTCGTGAAGGAGATGAGCGGTCGGACAGTTAGCGACATGGAGGGCGAGGTAGAGCTGATAATCGACAAGATACTACCGCAGGACCTACCGAGCTCCTACCCTCATGAAAAAGAAAGGCGGGAACGGGAGCTGAAGCAGAAAGGTATCGACCCGGAAACGGAGCTGATGGAGGATATAGAGAAGATGGAACAGGAAGTCATGGATGCCTACACCAGCGGCAGAGAATTCAGCTACGGGGCGCAGGAACTCAGCCAGACGGGATACCTAGATACCGGCTTCAATTACCAACAGTTCCAGGACAGATACCTTACTGACTTCGAAGAAAGCTGGGGAGAGATAGACGGGTATCTCGGTACTGCTGAAAATTCTATGCAGTATAACACCGCAGTAAAACAGTTCTGATAAAGGTTCAGTTCCAGAAAAAGTGTATGTCACTGAAAAACTACCTTGAACGCTTCCAGGAGGAAGGACTTGACGCAGCCGTCCCTGATAGCGAGGAGTCATCTACAGGTTGCTGTTCAGAAGTCTTATACGGAGAGAATAACGCTGTAAAACGTGTTTACAACTCCGCTCAGCAAGTCTACCAGTCAATCACAGGATACGTGTCTCCCGACCCATATCACACTGAACCTACATCGAGGTATGCTTCCCGAGGATAGCATCGTTTATATCCGCGTCAACCACTTCGGAGTGGCTGTCGACTAGCGAGTTCCTGACCTCGGAATCCTTGATCCTGGTCTCAGGGAAAACGATACTGTTCTCTATCACAACATTCTCAAGCTCCGCATTCTGCAGGACCAAAACATTCTCACCGATATCACACCCGTCTGTCTCGCCATGGACAATATTCCCGTCCATCACCGCGTCAAGCGCCTCAAGGTAACCCTCGGGCGTACCGACATCGAACCAGTCCCCGTCAAACGAGAACGCGAATATCTCTGCCTGGTCCTTACCCCACTCCAGCAGTCTTCCGGGCTCGTCGAGATACTCATCCGCAGGAACCTCGGAATCCTTGAAGTGCTCCTCGTACTGTTTGAACATCGATACACGGTGCGACGGGAAGAAGTAAACACCTGTAGATATCAGGGTCGAAGGAGGCTCCTCCGGCTTCTCCTCGAAGTCAACTATCCTGTCACCGTTAACGTCAACAACCCCGAAGGATGAAGCCATTTCAAGACGTTCAAGATCATATACCACGTTCACCGGCGCCTCCTTGTGTCGGCAGAACTCAAGGAGTTCTGAAAAACTGAACCCGAGGTAGTTGTCACCGTTGACAATCAGCAGATCCTCGTCGATACCTTCTTTCTCTATCAGCTGGATTATCGCGCCGATTGTCCCGGGCTTCTCCTCCTCGGAGCCCTGGTTCTCGACTACCACCCGGGCTTCACGTTCGAAGTCTTCGATATACTTCTCGAAGTCGGAGGCAAATTTTTCGTTAGTAGATACGATTATGTCGTCAACCTCTTCCTCCAGCTCCTCCACGATGAAATCTATTATAGGTCTGTCGCCTAGAGGTAGGAGAGGTTTCGCCCGGTCCTTCGTCACGGGCCAGAGTCGTGTGGCGTGTCCACCGGCTAAAACGATAGCTTTCATTATATTACTATGTATTAAATCCACGCTTTTATTGACCCCGGTTAAACCGGTATAAGACTCTACCTGGTACCTTCCAGCGTGAATTCTCCGTCAGAAGTATTGACTGTGATGCTGAAATCTTCCGGCAGTTCTGTCTTAAGCATTCCCTGTGAATCCGTGGCTCCTATACTTTCACCGTCCAGCTCGACGTTTGCGTACCGGACGCCGCCACCGTTTCTCTCCACCATGATAACCGCGTCCCACTCATCGCCGGCGTACTTCATAACTTCCACGGCGTACTTGCTGTTGCTTTCACCGCTCCCGACCCTGTACTCTTCAGCCCACGACTTGCACTCATCAGGATATCTCTCGTCGTAACCTTCAGGGTCCAGTAAGCTCAGCACGTCATTCCGGAACTTCTCGGTTATAGAGGTATCAGGCACATCATCAGAATCGCATTCAAAGACCTCCGGCTCCACCACCTCCCCGGAGTCATCTGCCGGCGCCGCAGTGGCGTGGAAAGTAAAGGCTACTATCAAACCAGCGACTAGGGCGACGGACTTTTGCCTCATCAAATAACACCTTAGCCCAGTATTTAGAATCCTTATTAAAACCCTTTTATTCGGAGAGGCGATTATATCCTGTCCTAAGAGTTACAACACCTTAAATAGAATATACAGAAAAAAGAAATGAAGGTTGGAGGGAGAGTTCTCCGCTACCTAGTTTCCAGCCCCAGCTTCCCGTCGGACGTCTTGACCTCTACCCGGGAAACATTCACTAGATCAAGCTCGAACATACCGTCAGCACCAGTAGCTCCCACACTCTCACCGTCAGCAAGGACATCCGCGTAGGACACTCCGCTACCATCTCTCTCAGCGACCAGAAGTGCTTCTTCACTCCTGTTCTCGTACTTCACGACCCCTATCCTGTACTCAGTCGTGTTCTCATCTTGAGGGACAGCGTACTCACGTGACCAGTACTTACAGCGGTCGGGTTCCTCCTGTTCTTCGACATCAAAGAACTTCTTTACCTCGCTCTCCATCTTATCCAGGAGCGAAGTCTCCGGAATACTGCCGGGCTCACATTGGAATACCTGCGGACCGTGGTCCGATACTATCCCGACCTTGTGAACAGCGTTTTCAGCGGCATCCTGGGACTGGGCGGAAACTGTTCCAGCGATGACCACGAAAGCAAGGGTCACCTGAATCAACTTTCTATCCATAGTCAACCGGATTCAACGGTCCGTCAATTCTTTTATAATGAAAAAACATCCGTCGCCCCGGTTTATTTCTCGAAGTCGTGTTCTTCGCTCTCGTCCGCCGCCTTCTTTATATCATCAAGCAACTGGCACTTCCTACAGAGACCGCCGGAGCACGGCTCACCGCATCTCTCGCATTCCTTGATTTCCGAATCCTCGAACTCAAAATTCTCTTCAACGAGCGAGGAGAGGTCGTGACCCTGGGAAACGATGGAATGCTTTATACCCGGCATCTGGCTCTCCAGCTTGTTGAGGAACGACTTCACCATGGGACGCAGAGTCCCCTCCTGAACATGCGGGCAGCGGTCGATGACACCCAAGTCATGGAGCCGGGAGTAAAGCGCGATTTCTTTCTCCCTGACGTCAAGAAGAGGCTTGATACGCGGCACGAACTTGTCGTGCGACACCTGGTCCGTTCTCGAACCTACGCGCGCCAGCCTCCTCGTGTCTCCCTTGATATAATTCATCATTATAGCCTGCGCCTCATCATCCAGGTTGTGACCGATAGCTATCTTGTCCGCATCCACTTCGCGTGCTAACTTGTTCAACAGGTCGCGGCGGAAGATACCGCAGTAGGTGCAGTTCCCACGCTCTCCCGCGTCCGCGACATCGTCCATCTTGAGATCGTAGTAATCACTGTAGCGCCCGACGTGAAGCGCCACACCGAGTTCATCACACAGTTCCTGCGCAGCTGTTATCGACTCGTCGCGGTACTCATCGATCCCTTCGTGGACGGACACACCAACGATTTCGATATCCGGTCGCTCACCGAAGACCTTTACCAGCTGTTCAAGCAGAACCGCGGAGTCTTTCCCACCGGAGAGACCGACCGCTATCGTGTCACCTGACTCGACCAGGTCTCCTTCTCTTATAGTCTTCTTGACCTGCTTGTTCACATCTATAGAAAAGTGCTTCTTGCAGAGCGAGCGGCCCTCATATTCGCGGTGAATCACCGCGTCCGCATCACACTTTGAACAGATTTCGTCTGTCATAATCTGAAAAACGTCGGCGAAAATTTTTAACGCTGTCAACCGACTATCCGGAGTACTTCTTCCAGGCTTTCAACCCTATAAGTAGGATCCGCATCGATATCTTCGCCGTAACTGTTGACCAGAATAGATTCTATACCCGCGTTTTTCGCCGCCTGAACATCAAACTTCTTATCCCCGACCATTATCACGTCACGGGAACCAATCTCTTTCATCGCGCGGTCAAGCATGTCTGTCTCTGGTTTCGCCAGGCTGTGGTATCTCTTGATATCATCCAGTCTCGGCGCAGTCCAGTACACGAGGTGCTCGTCTATCCCGAACTGTCTCACTATACCGTCAACTATGTCCCCGTAAGCGTTGCTTACAACCGCCTTCGGAACCCCTATATTTTCCAGAACATCTCTGGCGGAAGGAAAAAGCTCCATCTGTCCTCTCTTCACAAGTTCCAGCTTTCTTTGTGCCGCAGCTTTTTCAACCTCCATGAACTCTTGCCAGCTCATCGGGCTCTGCTCCACTTTTTTCTTCATCTCCTCGAATGAACTAGAGGCAAAAATGTATCCTGCTGTACAACTGTAGTCGTAGCCTAATTCACGGGATTTCTCTTCTCTCGCCTTCCCTGCCCATTTAAAGCCATCCTCTCCAGAGTTTAGAAGGACGCCGTCAAAGTCGAAAATCACGCCGTCGTAGCTCACGTATCAATCACGTTTTCCAGCGCGTTCAGTGCTTTAAGTTCGTAATCCGCCTTCACGTCAGACTCCTTAGAAGGATGCAGCCACGCCGCGTCCATATCCGCCCTGTGAGCTGCTATAACATCTGACTCAGCATCCCCGACGTACAGGTACGGGTTTCTCCCGAGCTCTGCCTTCGCGACCTCAAGGTGGTCCGGCGCAGGCTTCTTCGAGGCAAGGTCTTCGAAGTCTCTTAACCCTATATAGAAGTCGAAAAAACGCTCCAGTTCAAAATGTCGCACAACGAACCTGACAGCTTCATCCGGCGCGTTACTCACCAGCGCCATCTTCCTCTCCTGGGCGTGTATCTTTTTAATCATCTCTCCAGCACCGTCCACAAGCGTCATCTCCCCGCTTTCTATCCTCTCCTTTCTTACACGGGTCGTGGCGCGGCAAATCTCTGTCCAGACATCACCAGGATCAAGACCGATTTTCTCACAAGACTGAACACAACGGTCAAAACCCTGCTCCCCAAGTATCGCCGCCTTTTCACCTCTATCAAGCTCTCTTTCAACACCTTTTTCCTGCACCACCCTTTCAACGGCAGCATAAACCCAGGAATGGTCCCTCATAGAGTCAAGGATCACTCCGTCCATATCAAAAACTACAGAACCGTACTCCATAAACCAGATAACGGGAACTCAACTAAATAAAAGCTTCACGACAGCTCCTAATTCTGAAAGCTGCTGGAGGCGAAGTCGGAACGCAGTTTCTGGTGATGAAACTTCCAGAAGTTTCTGCCGGCGTGGCGGAGTCTGGTTGAACGCGGCAGATTCGAGATCTGCTGGGCTGTGACGGCCCTCCTGGGTTCAAATCCCAGCGCCGGCGTTTCACGCCTAAACTGCGGATTTGATGAGAGAAGCTCCCGATACGGCGAGCTTCGGGTTCAAATCCTCGAAAATCATAGATTTTCTTATGGTACAGAAACTGCCTCGCAGTTTCGAACCCAGCGCCAGCATCTAACCGCCACTACTTTAATTAACAATCTGAAGCTAAAAGTTCCTGTGCGTAACAGATACCTGAAGTATGGCGGAATCATACTGGCTTCTTGTCTTCTTGGATTGATAGCAGTTTTGTTGGCGCCGTCGGTTATGATGAGCTTCATGCAATCAGCAGATGATGTTACCGAGTGTGAACTGGTTGACACACCTGGTTGCAGCTGCGCGATGGGCGGGACGATGGTGGCGCTTAACGAACGGTTTACAGGAATCTGGAATCTAAGGAATTCTCTGATAAACCTCGGTTCAACAGTCACAGGAGCTAACTACTGTATGGCACAGTATAACTGCGAAAATTACGGACTTCAACTGGAAGACGGGTACTGTAAGACCGAAAACGTCGGACTCTCTCCAGACGAGACAGGCTAGAGATGTCAGCGCCGGCGAACATTCTGTTCCGGGTTTTCTGGTGTGGTCGAGTGAGGATTTGTTTAAACTGGCTGAGAGCTCCATGTTTTTGTTCCCATGCCAAAGAAAGCCTTGAAAACCGCTGAACACGAGAAAATCCGTGAGTGGGCTGAGGAGAGAGGTGGTAGACCTGCCGTCTTCAAGGGTGTGGCGCGCACAGTTCTGCATTTTGATTTCGAGGACGATCCTGATGAGGACCTGGAGCGTATCTCGTGGAGTGAGTTCTTTGAGAGGTTCGAGGAACGGGGATTAGCTATGCGTTACCAGGAGAAAAATGATGCTGGTGAAACTAGCCGGTTCTACAGGTTTGTAGATAGGTGAGTTAGAGAGGTCATTGAGACCTACTCTGCTTGGTCAAGCTCTCCTTCTATGAGCTGTACCATGTTGTCGTAGCTCCTGTCGTGTACTACCTGTCCGTTCACGAGTACTGTTGGTGTGCTCCTGAACCCGTTGTTGTGGGCGAAGCTCTGGTCGTCACTTACTCTTTCGCGCGTGTCGCCGTTGCTGATGCAGGCTTCAAGCTGTTCGTAGTCCAGTCCTTCTGTTGACTGCTCTGCAAGGTTAACCAGTCCCTGCGTGTTGTAGTTGATATTTTGCTGGTTCTGGAACAGCGCGCCGTGGTAGTCCCAGTACTGTTCCTGGTCCTGCTCCGCGACGCATTCCGCTGCTGCCGCTGCGTTTGTAGAACCTGTCGGGTCAACTACTGGTAGATGTACGTAGTAGAAGCTGACTCCACTACCCTCCTGGAAGTAACCTGTGTTCTTAAGCGGTTCTTTAGTACGGTGTTCGAAGCTTCGGCAGGCGGGACACAGGTAGTCTCCGAATTCGATTACAGTTACGTCCGCATCTCTATCTCCAAGTACAGGTCTTTCCTCGAGGTCAAGTTCTGCCTCAAGCTCTTCCATCTCCACATCGTCACCAGCACCTATCATCTGGACAACCTGGGGTCCTACAAATGCAAGGAACACAACTGCTAGAACACCTGTCAGCGCGTAGCCCGCGTATTTCTTCCTATCCTTCATCCGGGCTTCTTCCTGCTCTTCCTTCTTTCTACGCGCCTTCTTGACCTTGTCTTTTTCGTGGGAGTTTATCTCGTCCTCGTGTTCTTCTCCCCAGTGGAGGTGGAGATCAAGTTCGTCATCGAACTCGTCTCCACAGTAATCACATTCGACCATATCATGGATTTATACAGTCAGCTTTAGATAAGCTTTTGGTCAAGTTGTGAGTGTGAAAGCAGTCTACCTCGTGTTCTTCAGACTGGAGGAAAAGAAAAGTATAGAGATAGGTGCGCTGGGAGAGATAGAGTTCGAACCTGGAATCTACATCTATGCGGGCTCGGCGATGAACTCTGTCGAGAAACGTATCGAGCGACACTTTTCCGAGGTGGAGAACACGCACTGGCACATCGACTACTTTTCCTCCGTTGCGGAAGCCGTTGATTACCTTGTAGTCCCTGAGAATTCGAGTTTCGAGTGCATGCTGGCGGATACGGTCTCGAAAGTAGGTGAACCAGTAGAGGACTTCGGATGCAGTGACTGCAACTGTAACGCGCACCTGCTCCGCGTCGATTGAACGTTTCTACCAGAACGGTTTTGAATCCCGCAGTTGAAAAGAAGTACATGAGTGCTGTTATAGCCGGTCTTTCCTACGCGACCCTGCTGGTCCAGCTCCTGCTGTTGATCGGACTCGCAGTTTTCATAGGACGTAAAGCCGGTTTCGACCTGTCTAACAGGTATCTTGAACAGGCGGAAGAACTCCTGTATCAGTGGTACCGGGAGACCGCGTTTCTTGTGGCAACGGTTGCGACCTCTGGAAGCCTCTACATGTCGCAAATACTTGGCTGGGAGCCCTGCCTCATGTGCTGGTACCAGCGCATACTGATTTACCCGATGGTAGTCCTTCTAGGCGTTGCGATAGTGCTTAGAAAGGACGATGTGTCTGATTACGTGATGCCGCTGGCGATGATAGGAATCCCTATAGCGGCTTACCATTACATGATACAGAGACTCGACCAGTTCCAGGACGCCGGGTGCTCGGTACTGTCCGTGTCCTGTGAGACAACCTACACGTTCTACTTCGGCTACATCTCCATCCCGATGATGGCGCTGACAGCGATGATAGCTATACTCGTGCTTGTGTGGAGATTTAGCTCCACGGAGAGTTGACGACGTTGCTGTGTGAGCGGATGTTTTCTATGGTCGTGTCCTCGATGCGTTCCAGCGCTTCTCGCGAGTTGAAGGCGTTGTGAGGTGTTACCAGAACATCATCTCGCTTCATGAGGATGTGATCCTGTAGAATAATCCTTGGATCACATTTCTCCTCCAGCTCTCCGAGGTACTTGATATCGTCCTCGATGAAACATTCCTCCGCCAGTACGTCTAATCCCGCTGCTTTCACCCAGTCCTCTTCCAGCGCCTCTATAAGGGCTTCCTGGTCGATGAGTTCTCCTCTCGCGGTGTTGACGAGGAGTGTATCCTCCATCTTCTCGAACTCCTTTTCCGACAACATATTCTCCGTGGCATCAGTTAACGGGCAGTGCAGCGTAACTATATGTGCCTGCTCCAGTAAGTCATCAAGGTCGACGTACATGAAGCCGAGTTCGTGCTCTGCGTGCCTGTCTGGCTGTGGATCGTACGCGATGACGTGCATGTCGAATCCGTTCGCGATTCTTATCACATTCTTTCCTATCGTCCCGGTTCCAACGACTCCTAACTTCTTACCCTTCAGGTCGAAGCCCTGGAGCCCCTGGTGGCTGAAATTTTCTTCCTCCACTCTCCGGATAGCATCGTAAATTCTGCGGGAAAGCGCGAGTATAAGACCGAAAGTATGCTCCGCGACAGTGGTACCTCCATAATCCGGAACATTACTCACAGGTATACCCTTTTCAGCCGCCTTCCCGGTCGCAACGTGGTCATAACCGGTCGAACGGCACGCCACGAGGTTGCAGTCCAGCCTGTCTATGACTTCTCCACTGACTTCAGAAGAGACGAAAACCGAGACTATATCGTATCCTTCCGCTTTTTCGGCGGTTTCCGGTGTCAAGGGTTGTTCGAAAAAATCTATCTCGAACTCCAGATCCTTTTTCTCCAGGTAATCTCGCTCCCAGTCCTCCGTGTCAAACCAAGCTACCTTCATTTCCCCTTCCCGTGCAAAGATTTCTTGAGTCGGGATAAAAAGCTTGTAGTAAAGGTTTCAAACCCTGATATGCTCCCTGACCTCTTCAACCAGGGTTTCGCCTTCCAGCAAGTCCATGTCTCTCATCCTGTTCACGTGATAGCTCACCGTTGACTCATCGATACCCAGATCGGAGGCTATTTCTTTCTGGCTGAAGCCTTCATGCTTCATCTCAAGAATCCTACGTTTCCTTAAATCCCTCAACTCGCCGATCAGGCATTTTCGCGTACAGATATCTCTTAAACCACACCCGCTGCACGCTCCTTTCTCCAGTATAACCCCTCTTTTCTTCTCAATCCTGTCAGAACGGCGGATGTGATACTGAACCACTCCGTTGACCAGACCGGTAATCTCCTTCAGTTCGGTGAAGCTTACACCAAGGTTATTCATCACGGACTGTTCCACTAGCTCCCTGTTATCCATAACCCTTGATTCTTACCGCAGACTTAAGAAGAGTTAGAAAGGGGGTACGTCGTCTTCCATGCCCGGACCCGGACCCATATTGTCCTCAGGACCCATCATTGGCTCGTCCATGGACTCGTCAACAGGTTCATCCTTCATGTCATCCATCAGACCTCTTATATCATCAATCAATTTCTTGAGCGATTGCTCGGAATCAGGGTCCTGGAGCTCTCGTTCCAGTTCATTGACTTTTCTCTCCAGCTCTCTTTTCTTTTCACCCGCACCCGGGTAAGTCTCGAGCAGCATTTCAGCGGAGTCAAGTACCGCCTCGGCTTCTTCACGTCTCTCCTGTATAGACATATGGATTCACGGACTCCGCAGGCTATTTAATCTTTTCGGTTCCCAAGAACATGCTTATCCCGGGTTTCAAACGCTTTCTCAACTAATCCCTCTATATCCACTTCTGTCTTCAGCTCACCCAACACACCACCATTCATACGGGTTGAGGGCTTCTCTGGAGCCAAAGTGCTACAGGCGGAGTCTATGGTCGCCTCCTTGAACGTCCCTAGCTTCTTTGCCCGGGCAACAATCTCATTCTTGTCCAATCCCAGCAACGGTCGGTAGATAGGTTTTCCGACCTCTTGAGAGGTCAGCTCAAGGTTGGTCGCGGTCTGGGAGGATTTCTGCCCCAGCGACTCTCCCGTAACTATACCTTTCACGCCTTCTTTCTCCGCTATCTTTTCCGCGACCCGGAACATAACGATACGGTGAAGCAGCATCCTGCCTTTTCCAACACCCCTCAGTTCCTTGTTGACCTCCTCCATATCGATGACATAGTACTCCCAGTTCTTGCCAGGGTTGAAACGCCGCAGTTTTTCAAGTGAGGCATGGAACCTCAATAAGTGGTCTTCTGCCGCTATAGGTTTGTTGTAGAAGTAAATCGGGACTATATCCGCACCCTTCTTCATGACCTGGTAAGCGGCAACTGGAGAATCTATGCCCCCACTAACCAACGCAGCCAGCGATCCCTGGCTTCCGACAGGCAAGCCTCCCGGACCTTTTACCCTCTCAGTGAAAAGATAAGCATCGTCATTCCGAATATCCGCCTCCAGGAGTGTGTCAGGGTTATCAAGATCTACAGTAGCACCAGTGAAATCCTCCACATATGAGCCAAGCTCGACCTTTACGTCCTGGCTGGAGAAATCGTGCTTCCCCGCCCTGTTCGCGTCAATGCCGAACGTATCACCATACTCAAACTCCTCCGACGCCACCTTAATCGACTCCATGTCCGCCCCAGTCTTAAGAGCTGGAGATGCTGACGCCACACCCGGAAGCTCTGACACATTCTCGGCTGCCTCCTCAGCGCTGGAGGTTTTCACTATTATCCTGCCGTGATCAGTAGATACCTTCTCGTAGTCGATGTCTTCATACTCCATCCTGTCCTGGACCCGCTGCCTCAGGACGGCGCGCATCCTCTTTTGTACCGGTCTGGACTTGGTGCCTATACTGCTGTATCTTACGAGCACATGATTCATTCTAACACCTGTACCTGACAGACTCCACTGATCATGGTATAGAAATAGAAGTTAAAGAGAAAATGTAAAAAGTCTCGTAGCGACAGGAGACAGTTTACTCAACAATCTCCGCGAAGGCGAACTTCCGTCCGACAGAGGTAACTTCCACTTCGTAGGTCTCCCCTACTTCTCCTCCTGGAACGAAAACAACGAAGCCTTCTACGCGGGCGATACCGTCGCCCTTGCTACCGAGGTCATCGATCTCTACTTCAACTACTTCTCCTTCCGAGACCGGCTTATCGAAATCCTCTTCATCATCTTCATCTTCGTAACCTCCCTCGTCTTCAACCGGTTCCTCGTCAGCTCCTTCATCGAAGTCTTCGTCTTCTCCGACCTGGTCGTCAAAGCCTTCGTCAAGTTCTTCTTCGTTTTCAAAATCTTCGTCGAAATCGTCGTCAAACTGGTCGTCAAAATCGTTCATAGGCAAATGCACCTGTGTAAGTGTATGCTTGAAATAGCCAGCTATCTTTATAAACCTCTTGTCACTCCCAGAAGTAACTCTCGAAGCAGATGTTCTCTCCCAGAACAAAAGAATGTAAAAACCGCTGACTAATTCCAGTTATGCCACCACAACAGGGAGGACAGTGCCCGTTCTGCCAGCTAATCGAGAACCCTGACCAGCTCTTAACGGTCGGGGAAACCGAGAATTTCTACGCCTGGCTGGAGATCAACCCGCGAGCAAAAGGTCACACCATGATTGTACCCAAGGAGCACAAGGAGAACCTCCTTGAACTGTCGCCGGGTGAATGGCAGGAAGCGATGAAACTGACGAGGATGGTTGTCGAGAAAGCAAAGAAAGGGCTTGGAGCTGACGGGGCATCAGTCGCGGTGAACATCGAGGAAGCGGGCGGACAGATGCTTCCGCACGCCTACATAATCGTGTTCCCGAGATTCGAGGACGAGGAGAACGCAGGGACACCAACCGGGGCTATCTTCCCGCAGAGGGAGGAGCTTCAACCAGAGTTAGAAGATATACAGGAGTCGATGTCCTCTGTAAGCGTTGACTTTGAAGCGGAAACGCGGGAACCTCACGAGGAGAGCAAGCGCCACCTTGAAGAGTCAGCGGTCAGCAAAGCCGCAAGGAGCGCCACCCAGAAACAGAATAAAAAAGAGAAGCAGACCCGGGAAGAAGAAAGCAATTCACCGGAGCCTCCAGCAGAGTCAGCCTCTCCAGATGCAGACAGTAGCTCCGAGCCAGAAGACGAAGATGCGGAAGACGAGCTGGAAGGAGAAGGTCACTGGGACGGCAAGAGCTTCGAGTGGCGGTAACCAGAGATAAAAAGTTTTGAGAGAAATAAACATTATGGGAACTTTAGAAGGCGCAGACTCATCTTGGAACAATCTCAGAGACAGTCTTGGAGGTGCTATTGATTCAATCCCGAAAGCAACTGATGACGTCTATGATCCTGCCGCCGTTGCAGACGCGGCATACCTGCTCGCCAACAACACTGCCACTCAGGAAGCAGCAGGCAACCCAGAATATGGTCCCGGTTTTGGCGCTCTTGTACTAGCGCCGTTAGCATTAGCCGGCACAGCACTCCTGTATCTTAGAGGAGATACAGATGAAGATATAGCGTCTGTTGATGAGCCGATCTACCATAACACAGAGGAAGATCCAGAAGAATACGACCTCTGAAAAGGTCAAGACAATCCTTTTAACTTTCAGTTGCTTTCTGTAGATTATGACTGAATACAATCCTGATAAGGTAGAAAAACGGGTTAAACAGGTATGGAGTGAAAACGATACAAGGCGGAAAGCACTGGAGAAAAACGAGGAGGACGGAGAGATATTCTACTTCCTTGACGGTCCTCCGTACCCGACAGGTTCCATGCACATGGGAACCGCGATGGGTAAGATTCTCAAGGACTACTTCATCCGTTTCCACCGTATGAACGGTTACTACGTCCACGCCCAGCCAGGATACGACACCCACGGTCTTCCTATCGAGAACAAGGTGGAGGAACAGGAAGGATTCACCAAGAAGCAGGACATCGAGGACTTCGGCGTGGAGAACTTTATCCATGAATGCAAGGATTTCGCGACAGAGTACATCGAGGACATGAACAATGACTTCAAGGAGATGGGTGTCTGGATGGACTGGGAGAACCCTTACCTCACTCTCCACAACTACTATATCGAAGGTGCGTGGGAGACCTTCAAGAAGGCTTACGAAAAGGGTTTCCTCTACAAGGACTCGTACAGCGTCCATGTATGTTCAAGGTGTGAAACAGCAGTAGCCTACAACGAGGTAGAGTACACCAAGCTGACCGATCCGACTGTTTACGTTGCTCTACCGGTTGAAGATTCGAATGAGGAACTACTGATCTATACTACGACGCCGTGGACAATCCCATCAAATACAGGAGTCATGGTCAACCCAGACTTCGACTACGCGCTTGT
Source organism: Candidatus Nanohalarchaeota archaeon (assembly GCA_022729235.1). Taxonomy (GTDB): domain Archaea; phylum Nanohalarchaeota; class Nanosalinia; order Nanosalinales; family Nanosalinaceae; genus JALDAJ01. The sequence continues at coordinate 692,466 of JALDAJ010000001.1, read as the reverse complement.
CAGCTTCAACAACAGGAAGGTCTGGATAGCATCGGAACTTGTAGACGACCTGATGGCAAAGTTTGGAGTAGAAGACTACGAGATCGGGAAGAAAGTTAGCGGTGACCGGCTTGAAGGAAAGACGTACCAGAACCCGCTAAAGGAAGAAGTAACTCAACAGGAAGATATAACAGGTAAAGTAGTTCTCTCGGAGCGTTACGTAACACTTGAAGAAGGTACAGGTCTTGTCCACACAGCACCGGGACACGGTAGCGAGGACTACGAAGTCGGGCAGGAAGAGGACCTGCCGCTGCTCAACCCTGTCAACCTGAAAGGAGAATACACTGAGGATGCTGGAAAGTACGAGGGTATGCATGTCAAGGACGCGGACGACCAGATAATGAAAGACCTAGAAGAGAAAGACGCGCTCCTGCACCAGGGAACTTTACACCACGAGTATCCGAAGTGCTGGAGATGTGACACCCCGCTTCTACAATTAGCGGTACCGCAGTGGTTCTTCGGAGCCACCAAGTTCCGCGATAAACTGGTAGAAGAAAACGAAAAGGTCAACTGGGTTCCTGACTGGTCAGGCGACAAGTTCCGGGAATGGTTGGAACAGCTCGGTGACTGGCCTGTATCCCGGCAGCGCTACTGGGGAATCCCACTACCCATCTGGGAGTGCGAAGGATGCGACAACACCGAGGTCGTCGGTTCACGAGACGAACTACCAGAAGACCTGGATGACCTCCACCGACCTTACATCGACGAGGTCAAACTGGAATGCGATGAATGCAACGGAGACATGACCCGTATACCTGACGTACTCGACGTATGGTTTGATTCAGGGGTTGCGCCATGGGCATCACTGAAACACCCGGAGGTCGACTTCACATTCGAGGAAGAAGGACCTGTAGACCTTGAAGAAGAAGGGTTCGACCAGATAAGAGGGTGGTGGAACAGCCAGTTCATCACATCCATCATGACACACGATGTAAGACCTTTCAACAACGTTATCTATCACGGCAAAGTCAAGCTCGAAGGAAAAGAGATGTCCAAGTCGAAAGGCATAATCGTCGAGCCGGAAGAAGTCATAGAGAGATACGGGCGAGACCTGCTCCGGTACTACATACTGACGAAAGACGTCTCCGAGGACTGGAGCTGGGAGTGGGACGAGGTAGAGGAATCATTCGACTTCATGAACCTGCTCTGGAACACCTACAGCTACAAGGACACTTACACCTCAGAAGTAGAGAGACCTGAAGAGCTTGAACTCGAGGACAGATGGATACTGTCACGCCTTAACACGATGATAGAGAATGTCAAGAAGTACTCTTCAGAACCAGAGTTCACAGCATTCAGAGCGGTGAATCATATCGAAGAATTCGCAGCTAACGACCTGTCCCGGAGCTACATCAAGATGATACGCGACCGGCTGAGACCAGGATACGAGGGAGACGATAGAAAAGCCGCGGAATGGACGCTCAGAACCGTAACCGATCAGCTGCTGAAAACGCTGGCACCGTTTACACCGTACTTCGCAGACTACCACTGGAACGGCGAAAAATCGATTCACCTCGAAGACTATCCTATGGTAGATGAAGAGGTAATAGACGGAGAGCTTGAGGAAGCGATGTCCATATACCAGGATTTAGAAGAGGCGGTCGCAAGACTCAGGCAGGAAAACGGTATCAGCCTTAGACACCCAGTAAGGAAGGTCACTATCAGCGGTCAGGAAGGAGTAGAGACTGCAGTCAGCAGACTCCAGGACGTGATGGAGCATAGACTGAATGCGAAGAAGGTAGAGTTTGAAGAGATGGAACTTGATTACGAGGTCAAGCTTGACTACCAGAAGGCAGGACCAGAACTCGGGGGCGATGTGAAGAAAGTAGAGAAAGCCCTGGCAGATACGAACCACCAGGAACTCGCAGAAGAAATTGAAGGAGGAGTAGAGCTAGCCGGACACGAACTGGGAGAAGAGATGTTTGAGGTCAGAACCCACGTACCTGAAGGGATGTCTGGCGAAGAATTTTCCCGGGGAGTTGTCAGGATTGATACAGAGAGAACAGAGGAACTGTTAGACGAAGCATTTGTAAACGAGGTTATCCGCGCAGTCCAGCAGAAGCGAAAAGAAGCAGGACTGGAAGTAGAAGACGAGGTTGATCTTGCACTTTCAGGGAACGCTGAAGCAGTAGAGAGCTTCGAGGACAGATTACGACAGCGCGTGAACGTCAACGAGATAAGCTACACAGACGAACACTTTGAACACAAGGGAGAAGTAGAATTCGAGGGTAGGAGAATAAGTTTCAGTTTCTCCAACCCAGCATAGAGGTGACTATCAATGACAAACTTAGAACCAGCAACAGAATTTCTAGACCAGATTAAACCTGAAGAAAAAGTCACCATCATCCACCACTGGGATATGGATGGGACATCAAGTTCGGTTATAATATCGAAGATACTTGAGGAAACGAGAGGAAAACCCGCGGACGAGATCACCATACCTCACACCCGGGCGTACCACCTCGGAGAAAAAGACCACGAGATACTGGAAGACACGGACAAACTGATAGTACTCGACTTCAACCTCGGCGCGGACGAACTGGAAGAACTAGACAGTGAGTTCGGGCTTGATGTCCTCGTAATCGACCATCATACATTTGATAGAGAACCTGACATCCCCTTCGTGAATCCAAGACTTGGTAACAGAGACACCTATGTACCATGCAGCAAAGTCTGCCTGGACATCGCCACACAGTACGAACTGGAAGACGAGACACGCTGGATAGCAGGTCTCGGCGTCATACAGGATTTCGGGGTTGACTCATGCCCGGAACTCTTTGAAAAATTAAACGAAAAATACGACCGCTACCTTCCGGAAGAACTCAACCAACAGAATCTCGCGAAAAACTGCGAATACGGGCGCTACTCTTCAGTCCTGAACATCAAACCGTACCGCGACTCCGCGCACTTCGCAAAGCTGGCGTACGAGGCGCTGATGGAGTCAGACGACCTCAAGGAACTGGAGGCGCAGGAAGCCTACCGCAAGGTGTACGAGGTCTACCTCGAGATGCAGGACGAGTTCAACGTGGCGGTGGAAGACTACGAGGAAGACCGCGAAATCGACAGGGACAAGATGATAATCTTCTTCGAACTGGAGAGCGACTTCCACATCACCAGCTCAATCGCGACCAACAAATCCACCAAGACACCGGAATGGATCCACCTCGTCATCCAGAGAAGCGAGGACGAGATCAATATCTCTGCGAGATGCCAATCAGGACGGGTCGACCTCGGCGAACTCATGCAACAGGCACTGCCTGAAGAAGCCAAAGAGGAGAACGCGGAGGCAGGTGGACACCAGAAAGCGGCGGGCGCATCAATGAAACCCGAGTACTACGAGGAGTTCAAGGAGAACTTCACGGAGCTTGTACCCTAACCGGTTTAAAACATTCCTACCAAGCTTGTAATAGATAACTATGGTAAGAGAAAAGGCGGAGAAGCAGAAGCAAAAGGCGAAGGAAATGCTTGGAATTTCTGACGACCGGGCGAAGGAGATCTTCGAGGAGCAACCTGACCGGAAACAGCAGAAGAGAAAGAAAATGGAGGAAGAAGGAACGCTGGAGCAGACTGAGAAAAGCGTCAAGGAAGAACCTGAAAGTGTCGAGGAACAGCAGGAAGAGACGGAAACAGAAGACGACGACGCACAGGACAAGGAAGAAGTTGAACTACACGAATGCCCTGAATGCGGCGATGAGTTCGACTCCTCAAGAGGAATGAACGTCCACAAGAGCCACAAGCACTGACTTTTCCCTACAGATTATTTTTCTCTATAAACCTGTTCTTCAGGAACCATATCGTAACTGTATCCTGCTTTCTGCTTAAGATACTCCACTAGAGACTTCGTTTCTTCAGCCGACATCCTTGATACCTCTCCTGACCGATTCGATAAGATCTCCAACATCACTGTAATCTCTGAATTCACTGGTCACTGCTTTCAAGGAGCTTGAAGGCTCTGAACCTTCTTTATGTACACAGACAATCGGAACCCCAAATTCGTCCGCCCAGCCCAGCTCTATACCCAGGCCTGTCGAGGGAGCAGACACTTCCGCTACAAACAGATGGCACTCGTCACGCAGGAAACTTTTCGAGTCAAATACTTCATCAGAGTCTTCATGGGGAAATACCAGCTCGTGTTCTTCGCCCAGCTTACTCTTTCTCAGGGGTTCATACAGCTCCTCCCTGAAATCGATATCGGTCGGATGCCCGACGTAAATCTTCATCATCCCACCTTGAACCAGCGGGCACCGTCTTCCGTGTCCTCGACCTCGAAACCGTTCTCCTCAAGGACATCGCGGATACGGTCCGCCTCATCGTAGTCTCCACGTTCACGGTACTCTTCACGAACCTCAAGAAGCGTGTCCGCCATCTCAGCCTCTCCCTCCGACACTTCTGGCCGGACATCAATCCCTAGTATCTCAAATGCCTCAATCAGGAAGTTTCCATAGCCTACAGCGTACAGACTTTCTCCCTCCTCCGGATTCTTTTCCAGGGTCTCGTTGGCTTCAGAGACAAGTTTCATCAAGAACTGCTTGGCCTTAGCCGTGTTAAAATCATCGTCTATCCGCTTCTCGAACTCTTCAACATAACCTTCTTCATCTTCTCCAGGTTCTCCGAACTGATTCTTACCCCTGTAGTCCTCATCCCAGCCTATCTTCTGTACTACTTTCCGGATCTTCCTCAACTCCTTCTCCGCCTTCTCCAATCCTTCCTTCGAGAAGTCGGTCTCGCTCCTGTAGTGAGAGGAGACGAGATAAAGACGTATGGCGTCGCCGGAGTAGCCCTCGTCAAGTAAATCCCGGACGGTGTAGAAGTTGCCCTCGGACTTGGACATCTTCTCGCCCTCGATGGTTATGAACTCGTTGTGCAGCCAGTAACGTGCCTGACCTTCTCCCGTCGCCGCGAAGGATTGAGCCCGTTCATTCGGGTGGTGCGGGAAGATATGGTCCTTACCGCCGGCGTGTATATCGAACTCGTCTCCCAGGTATTTCTGACTCATAACCGAGCATTCGAGGTGCCAGCCTGGATAGCCCTCGACCTTAACTGCTTCACCGTCGACCTGGAACGTGGCACCCCACCTCATAAGATGTCCCGTGCCTTCCGCGTTCAGCCAGAGAGCGAAGTCGTACTGGTTCTTTTTCTTCTCGTCTGGCTCCACTCTCGATTCCGCCTCCTCCTTTAACTGTTCGATATCCTTCTTCGCCATCTCACCGTACTCGTAGTCTTCCAGGTAGGCATCCATGTCGAAGTAAATATTGCCGTCGCGTTCGTACGCGTAGCCGTTATCTATTATCTCCTGGACATAGTTTATCATCTCGTTGACATGTCCGGTGGCGCGCGGGACGATGTCCTGTCTTTCGATGTTCAACGCCTTTGTATCCTCGAAATATCGTTCAATCTGCGACTCTACCAGCTCCATCGGCTCCACACCCAGCTCGGAGGCGCGTTTCTCCACCTTATCCTCTCCCTGGTCGCCGTCGTCGGTCAGGTGGCCGACATCAGTTATGTTCTGGACATGCCGGACCGTGTAACCCTTCCATTCAAGGTAACGTCTCAGTGTGTCCCAGTAAACATAGGGACGCGCATTACCGATGTGCAGATCGTCGTAAATCGTCTGTCCACAGCTGTAGAACTTGACCTTTCCTTCTTCCTTCGGTTCAAACTCTTCTTTTTCCCGCGTCAGTGTATTGTAGAGTTTCAGTGCCATGGAGCCCTATCACGAAGAACGGGGCGCAGAGTTAAAACGGTTTTTCAGGTAGAGCAGTGAATCTAACAGAAACAATTCAGTGACACGGACAAAAACGATCACTGCTCATAATCATAACTTTGAACTAACGCCTAAACAATTAAAAATGTAGGTCGGAGCAGAAAAGCCCAATGAGAGGGTTAGAATATTGATCATATGATCAAAAATCCAATCAGAAGAGAAGATACTGCAGAAAAAAATCGTACGGCCTAGAAATCTAGAATGACGGCATCTTCTGCAGTTTCTCAACAAAATTTCTGATATTGTCTCTCTCAGATACTATCTCCGAATCATAATCTCCAAGCTCTTCTTCTAAGTTCTCTGGAGAAACCCATTTAATGTCAACAAGATCGTCTCCAGCATCTATATCTCGATCACTTGCTTCACAGTGGAAAATTATTCTTACCGCACCTATTTCTCCTTTGTAAACATCTACTATATGATGAATTTCAACATCCAAATCCGTCTCTTCGCTAATTTCTCTTTTAACAGCTTCTCTCAGATCCTCATCTTCTTCTAAATGACCTCCCGGCAAATGCCATTGTTCTGAAACAGGATTCTCTCCAGACTCTTTCTTACCAATCAGAACATCTCTCTGGCTAGTAACCAACGCAGCTACAATAACAGGAAACTCTTCTTCACTCATAGTCTACCACTCCTAGCTTTTCAGCTGCTTTAAGTGAACTAAGTGTTTTCATGTCTTCTATTTCCTCTAGTTTAATCCACCTATGTTCAGAATGTTCCCAGTTAAGCTCGACAGTTTTATCCTCTGTCTCAACTAGAACAGGATGTATTCTCCAGAAACCTAGCTCGCCCGAACTAAGATATGGTTCACCAATCTCTATAACCGCTCCTGTTAAACCTGCTTCTTCACTAGCTTCTCTCAATGCAGCGTCTCCTACGGTTTCGTCCTCTTCAATTCTACCGCCTATGAAGTTCCAGTAACCAGAACTTGATTTCTCTTCTGAACGCTTCATTATCAAGAACGCTCCTCCTTCTTCAACCAGCACAGTAACCACATCACCGTTCACGAGATCTAGCTCCTCTAGAATCATAAAAGAGTCCTGAATGTCGAGATCGGTCATTTCAAGAGGCGTAAACCATCGGTAGCCAGACTCCTCCCATCTTTCTACCTGCTTGAAGTCAATGTTAACTAGAACCGGATAAATATTCTCTTTCAAATCACCAGCCCGTTCTATCTCTCCAGTTAGACCAAATTCCTGCTCCAACATTCTTATTGCAGCCTCCTCAGGCACTTCCTCTGCACCAATATGCCCTACCGGAAATTCCCATCCCTCATCAGAACTCTGTAATAAGTAATGTTCTTCATCAGATACTGATCTAGCCACGCAGACAATTAGGTTCTCAGACTCTCCCATATACACGTAATGCTTAGCCAATATTGTTAAGATAACAGGATATCACTCAATCAAACCCAGCTTCTTCAAACCTTTATGATCACCAACGGTCTCGTATTCACTCATAAGACACCAAGACTCTCCAGCGCCTCCCTCTCTCCATAGGTTTCAAAGTTTTCTAGTTCCTCGATTTTTATCCATTTCAGACTGGTATGTGAGGAGGACAAATCCTCGTCTCCAAGCTCCCATGCGACCTCCTCAGGTATATCAACAAGCACAGGATAGAGTTCATAAACCGGATTTATAGGGCTCTCAAACGAGTCTCCTGTCTTAACAATATCGACTTCATCGGAATCCCAGTCAATTTCTATCTCCTCTGAAAGCTCCCTGTAGACTGCGTGTTCGATACTTTCATCTTTCTTTCTTTTACCACCAACGAACTCCCAGAAATCGTTTCCCCTGTGCCGGGCGATAAGGTAGTAGTCGCCGTCATCCGTCCGGTTCCTTATGACCAGGACAGCGACATCGGTGGTGTCCTCAAAGTATTCCGTCATCTTACACGTATATTACTCACCAGCCTTTTTCTGTCCTTCTCCTGGGGAAAAAGCCGGGACTGGGATTTGCACCCAGGTCGTCCGCTCTGCAGGCGGACGCATAACTACTCTGCCATCCCGGCAGCTGGTGCCTAAGAAAGTTTTAGACCGAAGATTGAAAAACTGAATCAGTTACAACCGCAGTCGTCGCCACAACCACAGCCTTTCTTGTCCTCATCATCCTCTCTAGAACAGTTACAACTCATGTACTAGAGCACATAGACAACGCTTTTATTTGTTATATATACCTGTACCAGCAGGAAGTCCTTTATAAAGCTTAGATAGAACTGTCATGTCACGCATATTAAGGGGAGGGTAAAGCATGAAAGTAGAAGTTCTTGGAAACACACAGGACGGGGGAGTACCCCATCTCGGATGTGACTGTGACCTGTGCAAAGAGGTCAGGAACGATCCTGGCAGACAGATGCACGTAGGTTCTATCCTCCTCAAAGAGAACTCCGATGATGACACTGTAAGATACCTCATCGACGCCACCCCAGATATCCGCTACCAGCTCAGAGGAAAGTACATAGATGGCGTCTTCATAACCCACAGTGAACTGGGACATGTTACAGGTCTGCTTTACTTCGGACAGGAAGGACCAGACGCCACAGGACTGAACGTTTACGGTCATGACGGTGTGGAAAAATTCCTGATGCAGAACGATCCTTACAGGTTCCTCGTCGATAGAGGAAATATCGAAATACATAATCTTGAGAACAATAACGGCATGGAACTGCAAGGAGGCGAGATAAAGGCTCGCTACTTTGAACACTCGCTCCTCAACCATCCTACAACCGCGTACATAATCGAGGGAGATGAGAAGAAGCTTTTCTACCTGGCTGATATAGACCGGTGGACAGACGAGATCATCGAACTTATGGAGGATGCTGACATCGCCATCGTCGACGGAACGTTCTGGAGTAAAGAAGAAATCGGTCGTTACGAAGACGTACCTCACCCCACAATCCAGGACGCCATGGTTCAATTCGAGGACTTGGACACGGATATCTACTTCATCCACATGAACCACACCAACCCCGTACTTCTAGAGGGCAGCGAGGAGAGGAAAGAGATGCAGGAACGCGGGTTTGATATCGTTGAAAGAGGAGATACTTTCGAGATATAAACCCAATCGTTATTCTCCCAACCCAAAATACTTAAGTTTTGCTACTAGGTAATAACATATGGAATATGAGGTAGCAGGAGTCGCAGGAACTGCCGGAGCCACGCTCGGATACTGCTTAGGGTACCTCGAAGAAAGTACTCATTTCGAATCGATACCCCCTCGCTCAACATCAACTCTCGCAGGAACTTTAGTTGCAGGTGCAACACCAGGCACAGCTGAGAAACAAACAGCAACACAAACCGAACTTATAGAATACGTAGCAAAAACAGGATCTGTGTCCCTCCTAACCGCAGCAATAACCGCATCAGCAGGATACAAAGCAGGGAGATATAAGGGAGCAGACCCCGGCGAACGTTCTTCTGAGATTTCTAATACTGAGGCAACAGAGGAGCTAGTACCCGGAGACGAAGATCCAGAGAAATTACTTGAAGAATAACCCGAGTAGCTAAAAAAGCGGCAGCCCAAAAACCTACAACATGGAGAAAAGACTCAGCCTGGAGAAAGACCTGAAATTCAAGGCGCGGTTCCTCGAACTACTGTTTCTTATAACCGTACTACTGATAGCCTTCGGACCCAGCGCCATCGACGGCTACTTACTTGGTACCGCAGTCGCGTTCGCCATCTTCGGGCTACTGCTGTACTCCCAGGTAATCAACGGCAGACTACCCGAAAACATATCAGAGACCATGACCGTCGGGTTCGCCTTCGCAGGGATACTGGTGCTATCCTTAAGACCTGCGTACACCGCAAACGCACTACCGATAGCAGTACTCTTCCTACTATCCGCGGGCTACATAGTCAGCATCGGGCTACTGCCGGAGAGACAGTTCTGGCCCACCTACTTCAGGTACAGCGTCACCGACCTCAAGAACTACCTGAAAGAACTCAAAGACCTCAAGACAGAAGACCTGAAACAGTCGATTTCCGCCGACAGCAAGAACCTCGCCATCTCATTCGGCATCAGCCTCTTCGTCTTCATCGCCACAGTCGCGGCGTGGAGCACATCCACGGGACAGACAGTCGAACTCACCCACGTCATCCTCGCCATCACCGGCACCTTCATCGCCGGCGGAGCACTCGACAGATGGGTGCTGGAGTGAAGTGGTTTGACCACAACTCAGCAGGTGATCTGGCCGTTTTCTATTTCGTATGTCTCTTCTACCTCTTCGAGGACTTCTCCCTCCATACAGCGTTCAGGAACATCCTCGATGGTATCCTGCCTTATGCATTTTTGCTGAATTTCAAGCATACATCCGGATTCTGGAAGTAGCATTCCGCCTCTTCTCTCTACATCCACTCTATCATCTAGGATATCACCTGTAGAAAAACTGGTGAAAACAGCAGATAGAACCACTATAGCGCCGAGAAGGAGGTGAATATTCATTCTTAATGGTTCGCTATCTCGCCTAACCAGATAGTATACCGAGAGGACAAGAGCTCCTAGAACACTGGGATACATGATAAACAGGTATTGACCAAAAGTTGGACTGGAGCTATACATTACAAAACCGGTTGAAGTTATTTCGAGAAACAGGTAAACGGATAAACCAGATATCGATAACCCGAAAATGGACGAAAGTACCGTCTTCAAATCTATATTCCTTGAACTAACTATTTCGTAGATACCACTGAACAGAGGAAATGCCAGCCAGGTTACGTAAGCAGCTACCGACGTTAAGGACAGTACAAGAAATACTGAAGAGAGCATGTCTCCTTCTAGCTTAGTGGCATCCCCCATCATGCTCAAGAATAGACCTAACAGAATACCTAAGCATAGCGATAGCTTTACAGAAAACCTTACATGCCCGCTCAACTTAGACCACTTGTTTTCAAGGAAGGAAAGCATAGAACACCATTACCCCTAGAGTTGTTATCATCACATTAATTATCGAGAACCCGATAAACGAACCTGAACTCTTCAAAGGCTTATCGGGATAGAACGACCGGGCATACCTGTAGCTTAACCATTCAAGACCCAGGAAAGCCAGACCTCCTACAAGACTTAAAGTCGCAAGGGCTAGAGAACAGGAAAACGATCCACAATTTGTTGCTAAAGCAGCGACATGTGAGTAACTGCCGTAATTTGGCTGAATCCTCTCAGCCTCTTCCTTCGACAGCCCGGAACTCTCTATCCAGTCAACTACCGGTCCTCCAGACAGTTCTTCTAGGTAAACATGATTATTATGCTCTGCAACCTCTTCAACCAGGGAACTGTAACCACTCTCCTGGATCAGATAAGCCATAGCGCAAGGAGTTCCCGAATCATCAACAAAGTATGGCTCTCGAGTCGCAAACTTAGGATTCACTGGAAACTCTCCTGCCTCACGGTACTCCCTCAGTCTTTCAATATTCTCTTTTCTATTCTCAACTTCTTCCTCTGACAGGTCTTGAACATCTTTACTTCTCAAATCCTGCTCCGTCTTCTTCAGGTGCAACTGGATTCTCTTCCTGTCAACGAAAACTCCTAACCGACTGATCATCGACTTTAGGCTAGCCATACATCATTTTCGAAAAGATTCACTTTAAAAACCAGTTTATTCTGTTCGAAACCTGCCTAACAATCGAATTAACCACCTCTCCTTTTAACATTTCCAGAAGTAATTCCTGAATGGTAGGCTGGGCGGTTCGGGGTCGCCTGTAACCTGAAATCCTCTCCATGCAGGAGCCGAAAACCGGGGAGCGGTGTTCTCCCCGTGGCACGATTCCTGGACTTCGGCTGTCGACGGTCCGTCCTCCGGGATGCGTCGTGGCGTGAACCGGGTCAGACCCTGGCGGGAGCAGCCCTAAGCGTCGTGGCGGATGTTCGGAGGGTGGCGGACCCGAGGTCGTGCCGGGAAAACCGGTCGCGGAGAGGCGTCCACCCCCGGGAACCACTAGTTTTTTGTAATACATTTCAGGCTATAACCTCCTAAATAACTTATTTCGTATTACGAAAAAAGACTATGTATTACATATACCAGATTTATCGAGCATATAGCAAGTCTTGTATTACATAGACATAGTCGTCGGTGCGAACAGATGGTTTACAACTCTTGGCACGAATAGATACCCATGCCACACATCTACGGAACCTCCCACGTCTCGGAGGAATCGCTCAAGCTTATCGACCGTGCTATCGAGGAGCATGACCCGGATATAGTCGCTATAGAACTCGACCCGCTGAGATTGAACTCGCTGGTGACTGGCGAAGAGTACGGCGGCGGACCTGTGTTCCTGAAGATTGTAAAGAAGTTCCAGGACTATATAGGGTCAAAGACCGGTGTTATGCCGGGAGAGGAGATGCTCTACGCCTACGAAAAATCGATGCAGGAAGACCGAGAAGTAGCTTTGATCGACCAGGATATCCGGATAACCATTGAAAGAGTCAAGCAAGTATCACGCAAGGAAAAAGTAAAGGCGTTCGCCGAGACAGTAGTAGGTCTTTTGATTCCCGGGGCAGCGAAGTTCGATGTCTCCAGGATACCGGACGAGGAGATGATACAGGAGCTTCTGCAGGAGGTACGGGAGCGTTATCCCGAGCTTTACCAGGTTCTCGTAGAAGAACGGGACCGCGTCATGGCTGATTACCTGCAGCAGTTACAGGAGGACGAGCCGGACGCGGAGATAGTCGCGTTCGTCGGCGCCGCTCACAAGAAATCGGTGGAAGAGCTTCTTGAAACCGAGGAGACTTAATTCTCAACAACTACTGAGATCTAGGATGAAATCGATAGTCAAAGTTGTCTGGAGCGGTAGAAACGAGACCCCTGTCCTCAGGGTGGCGACAGAAGACGGTTACAAAGATATAGTGCTTGAACCAGGACTGGAGCTGGACTACGAGGTCATGGACGAGAGGAGATGCGTGGGTTATCACTCGGAGAGAGGAAAAATGGAATCCTGTACAGATTTCCGGGAGATAGACTCGGGCGACCAGTGTCCGGAATGCCGGAGAAAAGATATCTACACCGGCTGGAGAACCGGCAACGGCGCACCTGATGGCATGGAAGGAGAAGCGAACTACAGCGTATACCTGGCGCAGTGCGGAGATCACGTGAAAGTAGGCGTAGCGAGAACCTCGAGACTAGAGAAACGATGGCTGGAACAGGGAGCCGACTACACCTCAGAGATCCACAGTGGATTGACAGCGGAAGATGCGCTGGAAAAGGAGAAAGAACTGTCCGGGAAAGGCATAACCGAGAGGATAAGGAAGGAACACAAGATCAAGGAGACGGATTCTCAGTTGCTGGAGAGCAAAATAGAGGAACTAGGGTACAACGTCGAGACCCAGAAAGTATCACCCAAAATAAACTGCAGAAAACTTACAAGGACAGGCAGGTTTCCCACACCGGTAAAACACGTTAAGGGGCAGATAGTGTCGAACGGGTCCGTCGGGCTGGCCCTGACCTCTGGAAAAGTCCTCGGGGAGCGAGTACAGCGAGGACTTGAAGAGTACTGAAGAACTTTTAACGTTCTGAGGTAATCTTTGCTTATGACCGAGTTCGAGCGGGAGCTTGTCAACGCGTTCAACAACTTTTTCGATGAGGAGGAAATCAACGGTATCGCGCACCGGAAGAAACAGCACCGGTTCAGTTCGCAGTTGTGTGATGTTCTCGTGGACTCGGAGCACGAGATGTTCTACCTGGCTATCGAAAACAAGTCAGTCAAGGAGAGCTCGACTAACAAGCTTTACTTCTCCCAGCACTTCTCCGAGAGCGATAACGGCCACCAGGTTGACCGTATAAGCGATTTCCTGGATAAATCCGGGCGCAAAGGTATTCTGGCGGTGGAGATAAAACGGGGTAGAGGACGCCCCCGGCAGGCGTACGCCGTACCCTGGCAAATCGTAAAAGAGAGATTTGAAAACGGCGAACCCGGACTTCACCTGGATGAAATACGTGAGCATCCAGAAATCCTGCGGTCGAGTGAGAGCTACTCCGTTGCTGAAATCGCAATGGACATGGACATCTAGTCGGTTTTTTAACATCCGCATTCAATCTTCCAACATGGCGTCAAGCTACAGCATGTCAGAGGAAGAAATCAAGTACGTCCTGCTCTCCACGCTTGTACTAGGTGCGGCGCTCGCCGCATACAACAGCGTTTCCTCAGTGCAGACCGCCGCCATGTGGACTGTTACAGCAGGTCTAGTAATACTCACCAGGGAATTCGGTCAGAGGACAGTTGCAGAATGGATGGATGCCTACGTGGAGCTTGAACTCTCAAAAGACGGTTCCGCACTGACCATTCTGGGCGCTATCATGGCTTTTCTCACACAGTTACCGATAATACTTGTCTTTCCTGTTACCAACAGCTTTTCAGGTAAGCGTTACGAGCACTGGGGTAGAAGCATCGATGCGATATGGATGAAACGCCAGTTCTGGATGGTCGCCGGAGGACTAGTAGCGCTTTTCACAGGCTGGCTTGTAACCTACTCCCTTGGATGGGTAATGATGGCGGAGGCTTTCATACTTTTCACATTCTTCCAGCTCATGCCGTTCGACTACAAGAATATTCCGACAGGATGTCTTGACGGCGCATACGTACTCCGGTGGAGCGGCGCATACTGGCTGATCACAATAAGTATAGCAATTATAGGACTCGTCCTGACGCTCTAAGACTTTATATTCCCGTAGAAGGAACTTGCAAACATGCCCAAGATTTCTGTCGGACGCGATGATGAAGACCGCGAAGAACACGGACTCAAAGGGACAGGAATAATTGGCAAGCACCTGGTAGGTGAAAAAGAAGAGGCGCACAAGGCGAACTCTATACACTTCGACCTCGCGAGACCTCACGTTATGGGGGTGTTCGGGAAGAGGGGTACGGGTAAATCGTATTCGCTGGGAGTTCTAGCGGAGGAAATACAGAACACAGATATATCGCAGAACCTGTCCACTATTCTCATCGACCCCATGGGCATCTACTGGTCGATGAAACGCCCAAACGATAGGGCGGCAGGGGCTCTGGAGGAATGGGATCTAACACCCGAAGCTTTTGATGCAAAAGTCTACATACCCGAAGGAAAAGTCCGAAACTTCGAGGAACGGGAGATGCCTTACGATGACACGTTTACACTGGACCCTTCGGAGCTATCCGCACAGGAATGGTCGATGGCGTTCAACCTGGAGGCGAACTCCGAGGCAGGAATACTACTGGAGCGTGTGATATCAAAGCTAGACGAATCACGAGATAACTACAGAATCGAGGACATACTAAACCTGATGGACAGGTTCGACTTCCCGGAAGAAGTCAAAAACAGGCTCGAAAACAGGTTTATGAACGCACAGGACTGGGGAATTTTCGGCGAGAAATCAACACTGGACAAACTAACCGAGCGGGAAGAACTTTCTATCGTTGACGTGTCAGTATTCGGAGAGATGGGGTCAGGATGGTCAATAAGGTCGCTTGTAGTCGCACTGCTCGCCAAAAAAGTACTGAGACAGAGAATGACTGCCCGCAGGATAGAAGAAATCGATGAGATGGAAGGTCTCAGTGAAAACGAGATGCCTATCGTATGGATGCTGATAGACGAGGCGCACGAGTTCCTACCAAGGGACGGAGAAACCGCGGCATCCCATCCACTACTGAGATGGGTCAAAATAGGTAGAGAGCCCGGAGTATCCCTTGCGCTAGCAACACAACAACCATACAAGCTACACCCTGACGCCCTTTCACAGGCAGACATCATACTTTCCCACAGATTAACCGCGAAACAGGACATAGACGCGCTGGGCAACATCATGCACACCTACATGCGTCACGATATCGACCACTACATAGACGCTCTACCCGACAGGGTCGGAACCGGACTCATACTTGACGACAACTCGGAACGCATCTACCCGCTGCAGGTAAGACCTCGAAAATCGTGGCACGCAGGAGGAACACCTGACGCCTTCGAGGATTAATATGGAACTGGACCCGGAGATAATTGCAAGGATGGAAGAGATAACCCTTGCGCCCGTAAACAGTCCCGAGATACTTCCCACGGTTCTACCACTGGTACTCGGATGGTTTATAATAGAACTCTACTTCGGGAAACACGAGAACGAAAAACTTGGGTGGAACACCTCCGTAGGAAACGCTGTACTCTGGATAGCAACAGGCACTAACCTCCTCATAACAGGACAGATAGACACCGTACTCGAAAGAAACGCCGCATACCTTCTCATCATCTCGGGAGTCTTCGTGGGCTACATGGACTTCTACCACAAATGGTCTCCAGAGGTAGCATACAGGATATCCTCCGTCGACGTTATATACCCCCTAGCATACGTAACAGCAGTAATAGTCAAGACAGATATGCCCGTAAACGAGACTGTTCTCAAGGCATCTGGTCTATTCGTGATAGGCTCGATAATCGCGTTCCGCGCCGTAAGAATGATGGAAACACCAGCCAGGGACAGCTTCTCGCTACCAAAATAAACCGTTTTACCAAACTAACCGATAACCACTTTACCAAACGATTGAACACAGAACCGTTTTAACAAACGATCACTGATAATCGTTTTATCAAACGACTAATAGATAGTCATTTTATCAAAATTCGCGGACAATTAAACCAACATGAGCCAGCTGCTCAAACAGGATAAACTCGAGTCCCGTACGTATCAAGAAGTAATAGCCGCATCAGCAGTTAACTCGAACACACTCGTAGTCCTCCCAACAGGGTTGGGAAAAACAGTTATCGCCGCGATGGTCGCCTCCCAGAAACTTGAGGACGGGAAACTGCTCTTTCTCGCACCAACAAAACCTCTCGTGGAACAGCACCTCGACACGTTCCAGGACATCCTCGAGATTGAAAACAGCGAGATGACCGTACTAACCGGAAAGACAAGACCTGAGAAACGGTACGAGCTATGGGACGAGAAACGCGTATTCTTCTCCACACCACAGGTAGTGGAAAACGATTTAATCGCCAACGAAATCCCCCGGGAAGAGTTCTCTCTCGTCATATTCGACGAGGCGCACCGCGCGACAGGCGACTACAGCTACGTCTTCATAAGCGAAAAATTCAGGTCACAAAAACTCGCACTGACCGCGTCACCCGGCGGCGACAAGGAGAAGATCATGGATGTCGCGGACAACCTTGAGATAGATAACTTTGAAGTCCGGACAGAAGACGATCCTGACGTAAAACCTTACATCCAGGACAGACAGGTAAACTGGAAACACGTCTCCCTCGACAACCGGTTCGAGGAAGCAAAAAAGAAGATGGAAAACGCCAGGCGAGAACAGCTGAAAAACCTGAAATCACTGGGGGTCATCAATTCCACCTCCAATGTCTACAAGAAAGACCTGCTGAAACTGAGGGGCGAGATAAGTTCCAAGCTGTCAACCGAGGACGATCCCAAACTCTACCAGGCGATCTCACGGGTCGCGACCGCGTTGAAGATATCACAGGCTATCGAGTTACTGGAAACACAGGGCGTCTCCCAGTGCTACGACTACCTAGAAGGTCTGAAAACCGATGATTCAAAGGCTGCCTCCCGAGCTCTAAACAGCGAGGACATGCAGGGCGCAAGGAGCATGATAGAATACCTGAAAAAGAAAGGTGAGGAACACCCAAAGCTGGACGCGCTCAGAGACATACTATCCGGGATGGAAGAAGACGAGAAGGCGATGGTGTTTACAGAGTACCGTGCCTCCGCAGAAAAAATATCCGAGGAACTTAACACCGAAGGTCATAACGCGGTGATGTTTATAGGACAGCAGGGAGAGAAAGGGATGACACAGAACAAACAGATAGAGGTGCTTGAAGCGTTCGACCAGGGTAAATACAACGCCCTGGTCTCCACATCTATAGGAGAGGAGGGACTCGACATCCCGGCAGTTGACTACGTGATATTCTACGAACCTGTCGCATCCGGCATACGCGACATACAGCGAGCAGGAAGGACAGGGAGACAGGAATCAGGCGAGGTATACGTCCTGATAGCGGAAGACACGCGCGACGAGGGTAACTACTGGAGCTCCCACCACAAAAAGAAGAACATGCAGCGCGTCCTGGAGGAACTCAAGGACGAGACCCGCGACCGTGGGAAACAGAAGACGCTGGACGGGTTCAGCGATAGCGACAAAGGACTCATCATCTACGCGGACGACCGCGAGAACTCGGTTGCGAAAAAGCTGTCGAAGATGGAGGTCACAGTCAGGAAAAAACGGCTGGAAGTCGGAGACTTCCTGGTTTCGGACAGAACAGCTATAGAGAGAAAATCGGCGGAAGACTTCGTGGACTCGATACTCGACCAGCGCGTGTTCAAACAGCTCGAAGAACTCAAACAGTTTGAAAACCCTGTGCTGATAATCGAGGGAGACGACCTTTACAGGCACAGAAACGTCCACCCGAACGCGATAAGGGGAGCTCTATCCTCCATCAGCATCGAGTACCAGGTACCCCTGCTCTGGAGCTCCTCAGAGAAAGAGACCGCCGAACTACTGAAATCGCTGGCGAAGAGAGAGCAGGAGGAAAACGACCGGGAGCTCGCGATACGAGGTGAGAGAGCACCGAAAAAACGGGAAGAGATGAAAGAGTTCGTGGTCGCCGGGCTTCCCGACGTCAACACGAA
Source organism: Candidatus Nanohalarchaeota archaeon (assembly GCA_022729235.1). Lineage (GTDB taxonomy): Archaea > Nanohalarchaeota > Nanosalinia > Nanosalinales > Nanosalinaceae > JALDAJ01. Next base: position 674,062 of record JALDAJ010000001.1, on the reverse strand, counting down.
GATAGCAGAACGGTTACTCGAAGAGTTCGGAAGTATAGAGAAAGTATTTACAGCATCGAAAACAGAACTCATGGACGTGAAAGGGATAGGACAGAAAACCGCGGATAACATAAGAGAACTCGTGGAGGAGGATTACAATGCCTGAACCACTGATAGTAGGGATAGACCCCGGCAACACTTCAGCCGTTGCAGCGGTCAACCTTGAAGGAGAGCTCAAACTACTCAAGAGCGAACGCGAACTACCACCCCGGGACATAATCAGGATTCTCATCGACGAGGGAAAACCAGTGGTTGTAGCATGTGATACAGAAAAGATGCCGTCAACAGTGGAAAAAGTAGCGACCTCTCTCGGTGCGACCAAGTTCATACCAGAGGAAGACCTGGACCGACGAAGAAAGAAAGAACTTGGGGAAGGGAACAACTCTCACGAGAAAGACGCGGTCGCCTCCGCCAGACACGCGTACAAGAACCTGCACAGGAACATCCGGAAGATCAAGAAACTGACGGAGGAAAGTGAAGAAGACCTTGATACTGTAGCCGAGACCTATTTCTCCCGTAACCCAGAAGCTGTAAAACAGAGCGTCTGACATGGAAATCAAAATCGATCTCGAGGATATGAATAAACGGCAGAGAAAACTCTTCTCCACATCCGTATTCCTCGGAAAGCTCCTGATAGCAGGCATCGTTTTCCAGGCGATTATCTACCTGAATCCCGACACTTATTCCCTTCAGGTCTGGTTCGCAGCGATGATAACTCTTCTACTGAACCTGGCAGGAGTAGAAGCAGTACATGAAGGCATCCTCATCCTCCTGGACACCGGAGTCTACAGGATGATACAGGACTGCCTGGGCTGGAAGTCAAAAGCCGTATTTGTAGGACTCATGTTCGCCTCTTCATCCCTGAGAAAACACTACCGGTTCATGATATCAGGTCTCGTGGCGATATTCCTCGCGAACATTATCAGAGTCTTCACCACTATCTACCTAAGCCACCTTGGGATAGTATCATTCGAGGTTATACATGGCACACTCTGGCGATGGGGACTGACAGTTGTAGTCCTCGCACTGTGGCTTTACTGGTTTCAAGAGACCGGTGCAGGAACGGAACCTCTCCTCCTTGGAAACGTTTTAAATAAGAGGGTACTGAAATAAAGAGTATGAGGAGAAAAGGTATCTCGCCTCTTATCGCTGCCGTGCTTTTAATCGCGTTCACGATGGCTATCGCATCCCTTTTCGCACAGTGGGCGCCAGAAGTTATGCAACAGGCTATGGGAGACGCCGGTGACGAAGGTGAGAGACTGGCTGACTGCGCCGAATACCGCATAGACATACTGGACGGCAGCGAGGAAGCAGAAAACGTTACTATACAACAACGCGCTGGTCCTGATGGCATAGGAGACCTGACAGCTACATGGCAGTACGATGATGCAGACCCTGCCCAGGGATACGGGAACATTGACAGCCAGTACGGAATCGACACGATACACGTTGACGACGAAGAGTTCACCCCTGGAGAAGAATGGGACAGTATCTCGGTAGTTTCCGACGAATGCGGTGAAGTCCAGGTAGCCACAGAGAACTAACTCTTCTCCCTTGCTTTTTATACCAGCCATCATATTTTCTATTTATGCCAGAAGACTCCTCAGAGGATATCAGTAAGGAGAAGCTTGAAGACGAGTTACAGGGTATAGAAGACAGCATACTCGAAATCGAGGAGAGAGTTCAAGACCTGGAGGACCAGGACTTGATGGCTGAACTGGAGACCCTTTCACTCCAGGACGAAGTCCAGGAGATAGAAGAGCTTCTAAGCTACATGACCAAGGAAGAGCTTGAGAAACGGCTCAAGATGGTTGAGCAGATAAAGGAGGAGTACCAGGAAGGAAAAGTACATGAGAAGCTGGAATACCTGTACAGGCAGATCAAGGACATCCGGGAAAGCGTTGATTTAGAAAGTTCAGAAAGAGATCAGCAGCTGGAGGAAAGAATCCGGAGCCTGGAAGAACAGCTGGAGGATAGTAGTAAAGACGCAAAAAATTCTGGGGAAGAGATGAGCGGCAAGTACAAGAACGCCGTCAAATCCAACTACAAACAACTCAAGAAAGTTACTAAAGAAGTGAAGAAGCTCAGGAAAGAGCTGAAAAAGATAGAGAAATCCGGATCCGAGGAATCAGGACTCAGCGAGGAAGATATACAGAAGCTCGATGAACCTCTCAAAAAAATGGAGAACCTGGAGAAAAAAGTTGAGAGAGCAAGAGGTATCGAGGAAAGACTTGAAGACCGTATAATAGATCTGGAATCAGAGGTCTCACGGCTCCAGGACCGCAGACCTGAGCGAGAACTCAACACCGAAAGAACCAGCTTAGACACCGGAGAAGTTGACGCAGACACGGAAAGCCTCGGGGCAGTACAGTTCGACCTGAACGCGATAAAGTCCCGGCTAGCCTCGCTCGAAAAAGACGGGCTATCCCAGAAACTTGACCAGACACAGGTAAGAGATATCAGGAGACGGTTAAAGAAACTGGAAAGAAATGTAGAAGAGCAGGAGAGCCAGCAACTTGAAGCATTCAAGGAGGATATAGAGAGAAGACTGGAGAACACTGTCAAGACAGAGGACCTAGACGAGGAGCTTGAAGAACTACACGGCGAAGTAGAGGACAGGTTAAGACAGCTAGGCTCAGAAGTAGACCGTGCAGTTAGGGAAGGAGAACAGAGAATAGGTAGCCTGGAAGAAACTGTGCAGGAAGAAGTACTAGAACAGGTACAGGGCAGCCACCAGGACTTCGCGGAGCGTATCGACCGCATCGTCGAACTCGTGAAAAACAACCAGGGCTACGTTGAGAACCTTGAAACTGAGCTGGAGAAGCTCGATGCGCAGATAGCAAAAAATGCGAAACAGACCGAGAAAAGGCTGGAAAAAATAAGAGACGAGACAGAAAAAGGTCAGAAACAGGTAAGCTCCAAGGTACAGGAAATCGGTCAGAGTGTGAACAGGAACGAGAACCGTCTCAAGGCACAGGTCGAGAGACTCGACCAGAAGCTTGAAGATATGGAGGAACTTGTCAATACCAAGATAGACAATGTCGAGAGACGCGTCGAAGATGTAGAAGAGCTGAAAGACCGGGCGGACAGGCAGGAACAGCTGCCTCAGCCCGTCGCGACCGGTCAAGAAAACACAGGCGGAGCCGACCTTTCCTCCCTTGAGAGAAAGATTGACAACCTGGCGGAGCACGTGCTCTCGAACCAGGAGAAGATACACGAACTTGAGCAGAAACTCCGGGCTCAGGAGATGTCAGAGCCTGGCTCAGAATCGGAAGATATAACTATCATAAGCTAGAATACCTGGAGCAGAAAAACTATTCCGCCGCCGTAAGCGCTCGTGATGAGTAACGCAACAGGGAATACAGGTACGAAACGCGCCCCGGTCTGGACTTCAACGCTTTCAACGCCCTCGTTCACTAGCTCTTCTATTTCGTCCTCGGTTATACCCACGACCGCCGGGTAACCTATCCTGTTCTCAAGCGGTTCAAGTCTATCACCTATAGAAGAAAATCCTATTTCGCCAGACTTCACCCTCAGTAGCTCCAGATACCTGCCAGTCATGTTCTTCTCTCTCGCAACCCCTATATCCAGGTTCTCCAGGGAAACAACATCTCCCGGTTCAATATCTTCTATGCTCTTGTCGAACTTCATCTCTTCCTCCTCAAGAACTTTCAAGAAGCGGAAGAGGAAGACCAGGGACACGATAGCAGTAAAGTAAACAATACCATTCAACCCTGTAAACTCCGCTGCCACAGCAAGAACAGCTCCCAGCAAAATCTCAGCGGATATCTTGCGCTCATCCTCTTTTATCCGGGATAGAGTCTTCCGGAAAACCGTCCCGGACCTGAGCGCGCGGTAGAACGCGAAAAGCAGGGAGTAGACAAACCCTACTATCATTATATTCACAAACAGGTTAACGCCGTGCAGAGCACTTATACTTCCTATCCCGTAAGGCGCTGCAAAACCGAGGACACTCATCGCAAACGCGTCGGCACCTCCCCACAGACCGAGCAGGTACATTCCCCAACCGAATACAGAGAAAACAAGTCCTGCCCCAAGACTCCACATTATAGGGTCTATAGAACCTGTAACAAACGCATGAGCCCCGTGAAGAGATATACCGCCGATAACTCCGATTACACCGAGGAAATCCGGGACATCGGTCGTGTAAAGGTCCCAGATAGCAGCAATGAATAGCACGGAGAACGCCAGTACGTGGGAGAAAACTATGAGCATAACTAGTCTTTAAAACCAAGTGAAATTAAAACAGTAATGTTCTGATGGCAGAAGATAAATGGGAAAATGTGGTCATAGAAACCGGGGTCGACACACTACTTAACTACCTGGCTGAAAACCAGAAGGCTAACGTATCCCAGATATCAGAAGACCTTGGCGTCTCAGAGAAAAGAATCAAGGAGTGGGCAAAAGCCCTCGACGAAAACGGGTTCGTAGAGAAAAGTTACTCCGCACGGAAAGGTATGGTTCTCAAGTACACCAAACAGAACAAGGAAGCTGCAGAGGACAAACTCGAGGAACTGAAAGAAGAAGTAGAAGAGAAGACAGAAGATGTAGAAAACGAGCTGAAGTCCCGGCAGAAAAAAGTCAAGGAAGCAAGAAAGGAACTCAAGAAACTGGCTGAAAACCTGGAAGATAATAGGAAAAAAGAAGAGGAACTGAAAGAACAGCTGGTTGAGCTTGAAGAGATGGAAGAAGAACTGGAGCAACGGCTGGAAAAGAACAAACAGGAAGAGGAAAAAATTCACTCAAGTTCAATAGAGCTGCTTTCAAAGATAGACTCCAAGATGGAGAAAATAGAGGAGGCAGAGAGCAAGGCAGAAGAGTTCGAGGAGAAAAAAGACGAGATAAGGAAAAAAGTGAAAGCCCTGAAGAAACTGGAAAAACACGCGGAAACCGCAAAAGAAGTGGAGGACAAACTTGAAGATCTGGAAAAAGGGCAGAAAGAAGCGAGAGGATTATTCAAGTCATTCACACAGAAGATTTCAAACCTTGTAGGTTCAAACGGCTACAAGAAAGCCTTAAACGGTACAGTAGACGAGGCAAAGCAGCAGATAGTTGACATGGATTCGCCCAACTATGAAAAAATAATATCGCTTGAAAAATCCGGTAAAAACCGTGAAACACTTCTGAGATGGCTCGAATCGAAGAAAAATGAGTGAGGACGAAGAGGAAGTTGAGATAGACTCGGTACCGGTCGAAGAAGAAGAGGAGGAGGGACAGGAAGAAGAAATAGTAGAAGAACCTGTAGAACAGGAAGATTCCGGAATAGATGAAGAAGAAATTGACGTACCGCGAGAAGAGCAAGAAGGACCGGGTAAAAAAGAGCTTAAAGAGGAGTACAAGGTAGAGGCGGACGGCATCCCTGCCCACGTAGAAATCAGTGAAACCGAAGAGGATTACGTACTTATTTACGAGGTTGAGAGACCAGAGATACGGACCGCGACAGAGGCAGTCCTCAGCGACCTGAAGGAACAGGTTGTAAAAGAAGTAGACCTTTCAACAGAAGAGTTTGTAAACGCGAAAGAGCTTCAGAACGTGAAAAAGAAGTTCCGGGACCAGGCAATGGAACAGCTCGAGGAAGAGCTTCCAGAGACCCGGGAAAGAGCGAAAAAAATACTTATAGGCAACCTGATCCACGAGATGCTTGGGCTGGGAGACATAGAGATACTTCTCAACGACCAGCACCTGGAAGAGATAGTTATCAACTCCAGCGATGAACCTGCCTGGGTATACCACAAAGAACTCGGATGGATGAAGACCGATGTCACCTTCCAGGACGAAGACCAGATTTACAATTACGCGTCCGAGATAGGTCGGCGTGTAGGAAAAAACATCTCCTCACTGCACCCGCTTCTGGACGCACACCTTCCCTCGGGCGACCGTACAAATGCAACACTTTATCCTATATCAACCCAGGGAAACACTATAACGATAAGAAAATTCGCGCGGGACCCGTGGACAATAACCGATTTCATAGAGAACGGGACTATAAGCAGAGATGTCGCAGCCTTTCTCTGGCTGTGCCTGCAGTATGAGCTCAACCTGATAGTTTCCGGGGGTACCGGAGCAGGTAAGACCTCGCTCCTAAACGTGTTGATGCCTTTCATCCCACCGAACCAGCGCGTCCTTTCTATAGAGGATACCCGAGAGGTCTCGCTACCAGAGTTCCTGCACTGGGTTCCACTTACGACAAGAGAACCCAACCCGGAAGGTAAAGGAGGCGTATCGATGCTTGACCTGCTCGTCAACGCACTCCGTATGCGTCCCGACCGCATCCTTGTAGGAGAGATAAGGAAGAAGCAGCAGGCGGAAGTACTGTTCGAGGCGATGCACACAGGTCACTCGGTTTACTCGACACTGCACGCAGATACCGCACAGCAGACCGTCCGCCGCCTGGTCAACCCTCCTATCGACGTCCCGAAGACGATGGTGGACGCGGTCGATGTCAACGTTGTCATGTTTAGAGATAGACGGAGGAACTTCCGGCGGTGCATGGAAGTAGCAGAGGTAACAACCAAGGAAAACGAGGTCACTGCCGACGTGATATACGAGTGGAAATCCAAGGAAGACGAGGTCGAGAAGAAACAGGAATCACAGGCGATATTCGAGACACTTAACCTGCACACAGGAATGACACGGAAAGAACTGGAGGAGAACCTGGAGGAGAAGAAAAGAGTGCTTGAATGGATGGAGGAAAGAGGAGTGAACACGGTTCACGGCGTCGGAAAAATCATCGCCGAATACTACTCCAACCCGGATAAGGTAGTTTCTGCCTCGGAAAACGACGAAGACCCGGATCACATCCTTGAAGAGTAGTTATTCTTCCCCTAAAAGAGGGATCATACACAGCTCTGCCTCATGGCTCTGCCATATCGAACCGAAGATGAAAAGCGCCACGTACGATATCAAAAGATCCTGTAGAAGCGATGACGAGAGAACTATTCCATTACCCCAGAAAATTGCTTCTACCCTCGCAACCGACAGCGCCATTACACCACCCGCGCTCAAGGCTATGAAATAGTAAAGCGGGACAAATTCAGACTCCCTGCACCGGTCTATCGCCAGGTAAATCAAAACCAAACATGAAAGCGATAGCAGAAGGGTCAGAAAGTTCAGGAACAGTCCAAATGTTTCCATAGGTAAACTCTTGTTCTTCCTCTATAAAAATAGCACGGCGACTTTTCCCTTTTTATTTAATCCCGCGAAAACCCTAGGCATGAGGTTCGAAACCTCAGAGAGAGTTTTAAAGCCACTGCTACCGGTTGCAGAGAAGGCGAAAAAGCTTGTCCCAAACATACAGCGGGATTTGACACGCGCCAGGATGGATACAGACCCGGACAGGTTCCTGGCTTCTGCCGTACTCCGGGGTATGCAGGTCGGACTGGTTTTATCACTATCTATGGCTCTCTTCGGCATCGTAACTGAAGAACTCCAGATAGCATTCCTGTCCATCGCAGGGTTTCCACTGGTAAGCTTCTTCGGATTCCTGACATTCGCTAACTACCCTAAAATCAAGGCGAAACGCCGATCAAGGGAGCTCGAAAAAGACCTTCCCTACGCACTGAGGCACATGCTGATAGAGGTACGATCCGGTATATCACTTTACGAGGCGATGGTATCTGTCAGTGAAGACTACGGGGAAGCATCGAAAGAGTTCAACCTCATCGTAAAAGACATCAACGGCGGAAAGCCACAGATACAGGCGCTGGAAGACTCAATAGTCAGGAACCCCTCCCAGCAGTACCGCAGGGCGATGTGGCAGATGATCAACGCACTTAAATCCGGTACCGATATCTCGAATACACTGGAGTCGCTGGTAGACTCGATGGTGAAACAGCAGAAGCTGGATGTCAAAAGATACGGGAAGGAGCTAAATCCCTACGTACTCGTATACCTCATGGTAGCAGTAATCGTCCCTTCACTGGGTGTTACCTTCCTGATAGTCCTCTCAACATTCACAGGCGTAGGACTCGGCAAGTTCACATTCTACCAGATAATAGGAGGGCTTATACTCTTCCAGCTAGTTTTCCTGAACTTCGTTAAATCGAAAAGACCGGAGGTTAAGACATGAAAACCGCCATAAGTATCAAAGGGTTGTACGAAAAACTGCCAGAGGTATACCGAGAAAAAGTAGAACAGGAGGCGGTATACGCAGACATTCAGAACCCGGAAAAATTAGTGATAAACGGGATGGCAGCAGTTTCCGTAGCCGTGATACTAACTGCTTTACTTCTGCCTTACAGCCTTGTATGGAGGTCAGTTCTCCTGGTACTCTCCCTGGTAACCGCCCCACCACTGATACCGTACGTGATAATATCTATCGCCGCTGAACGCCGTAAAAAAGAAATGGAAAATGTCCTACCCGATGCGTTACTGCTGATAAGCGCCAACATGAAATCCGGGCTGAACATCGAAAAAGCATTCCTTTTAAGCGCAAGAGACGAGTTCGGACCTCTAGCAGAGGAACTCAGGCAGACCGCGATGGAGATGTTCGGGGGTAAACCAGTGGAAGAAGCGCTGGGAGAAATGGAGTCACGGGTCAAATCCGGACTGTTCAAGGAAACCATCAAACTCCTGGTCGACGGGCTGGAATCAGGAGGGAACACAGCTAAACTCCTGGAATCAAGTGCGGACGACATAAGAAACTCTATGGAACTCCGGCAGGAAATCAACTCGAACATCAAGATGTACGTCATGTTCATACTGATGGCTGCAGTAGTCGGAGCACCACTACTCTTCTCAATCAGCGTCTACATGTCAGAAACAACCGCAGATATGTGGGACGACACCGATATCGGCGAGATGCAGACAGGCGGAGAACTCGGGCTCACATTCCAGGAACCGCAGGTAGAAACTGCGTTCTTCGAACAGTTCTCTATAATAGCTATAATAGTCATCAACTTCTTTGCAGCGCTGATTATCTCCGAGATAAAGAACGCGAACGTCAAAGAAGGAGCGAAGTACATACCAGTCATGATTACAGTCTCACTGATACTCTTCTTCATCATAAAGGGCGGTATAGCATCGCTTATGGGAGGTTTCACCTGAAAACCCTGATAAAAGGCTTTTTATAACGGACAAGCCAATTATCGCATAGATTCCCAGGTGTAAAACCTGATGAGCAAACAAACATTCAACACAAGAAAAGGACAGTCAGCGATCGAGTACCTGATGACCTACGGATGGATGCTTCTAGTAGTCGCTATCGTCGGAGGAGCGATCTTCATGACGGTACAGGGACAGTGTCTAGAAGGTACATCCGGATTCGAAGCAACCGAAGTCGCAGTAACCGACTTTGAAGTTGGAGAATACCTACAGCTAGAGGTCACCAACAACGCCGGTGAACAGGTCATGGTAGAGGACATCTACGTCGGAGATACAGTAACTACGTTTGACGAAGAACTCGGAAACGGCGAATCAACTGTGTTTGACATCACAGACCTTTCTGCACAGGAAGGAACCTGTAACGACTTCGATATATCAGTCCAGTATGAGAGAGGCGAATTCGATTCAGCTAACTCGACAGGTACGCTGACAGGAGAAATGGCATAAAGCCGTTTCTTTCCCCTCCTTACTTTTTCTTCTCATCACTTGACCAGTTCCTGCACCCCAAGTCTTTCCGCATCCTCATTATCAAGCCGGAACCAGCTGTACCTGTCAGTCACACCTGCTATATTATTGAGCTCTTCCCCGCCGTCGCCCGGGAAGTACTTGTAGCCAACAGCAGTTTCTTCGTGCCTCAAAGCATCGGGTAAAGACCCGACATCCACAAAAGTAAGCATCCCATCATTAACCTCGGTAAGATCGTTCTCATACCTCTCCATGAGACCAGGGGCGTCTGCAGGTACGTAGCAGTCCTGGAAAATCATCTGCCTGAAGTTCGACTCCCATACCTCGTTACCGTAAAGGATAAGATCCTGTCCTGTCCCGATACCCAGGTCATCTATACCATATACGTATCCCGTGTCCACAGGATCAGCGGACTGGTACGAAACCACGCCCCTGAACTCTTCGACCTCGCTCTCGTCCTCCCCGTCTACATCCTCAACTACGAGAATCTTGTCATTCCTGTCCTCGACCTCTTCAAGGCTACTACCCGGTTCCACCACAGCTTCACCAAGAACCGACGGAGAGTTATGACTGCTGCCAGTATCTAGATAGTTCGCCGGTTCATCAAATCCACAGTAGTTAATAGACGTAGTATACCTGCCTGCAGACCGCAGAAGCAGCATCGGGTCTTCAACTCCTTTGACCTCCGCATCCACATCGACAGACACTGACCTGTTGAAAGATGCCAGGGTCACAGGATCCTCCAGCCTAGCCTCAAGCTGCTTCGATGTCTCGACATGGAACCCGGAGGAATCAAAGCTGTAATCAGAAACCCTCATCTCAAGCCGGTATCCTGCCTCCTCTGTCATGTTCTCAACTCTGTCACCCCATTCCCCAAGAGATGCGTTCTCCGTAGCATTAAGCTCCACACCGTTTATGGAACCGTTCACTATAGCCTCGGTAAGATCATCTTCTGCATCATCCAACGGCTCCCCAGTCCCGATTATATAGTTGGACGCTCCCGTCAAACCTCTACGAACAGCTATCCCTGTACTCCTCTCCACATCTTCCAGTACACTGTCCAGGTAGAAGGAAGCCTCTCCTATCCTTATCGCCTCCGAAGTATCTATGTCAACCGTGGACGTCATAGGAAGCGCTGCCATAAAGAAAATCAGTGAGGCAGCGAGAATCGCAAACGTCGTGTAAATCATTCCTTTCATTTGAAATCACCTACAGGTGATTTCTGCAAATAGCTTTGGTGCGCAAACCTACTCATCCCATATCACCAGCCTTACCGTTGCAGGACCCCATAGGTACGGCTGTCCCCCGGTGGACAATGTGTCGTCCTCGATGTCAGTCGCCTCTGCGAACTGCCCGAGCTGTTCCTCAAGCCTTCTTTCTGCATCGTCAACTGCCGAAGATCTGTTATCGAACAGTCTGCCGTAGCCGACCTGTGAAGGCAAACCTATCTCGACCTCCAGACCTGACTCCGGAAGAATATCGCAGTGGTCTCTCTGCTCCCCATCGAAGCATTCATCCTGGAACCAGTACTCCGTGGTTTCACCGCCTGCCACCAGTTCCTCTCCGGTCTCGATTCTTGAAGGGGTGGCGTAAGTCCGCGGAGATTCGAATATCGTTTCATGCTCGTCTATACCCGCGGTGTGGGTGACATTGATACTGTTGAGCTGCGCCACGTTCAGGAACGAGTTGATTATCTCGAACTCTTCATCATATGTCTGGTTGAAATATGCCGGGTTCTGCCCGAAGGATATCGGTTCCTCTATTTCGCCTCCTATCTCCTCCGTCCAACGTATATCTATAAGACCGAACTCCAGCTCCTCACCGGGCGACTCAAAGTCAACTTTTACTCTAGATCCTTCTTCCTCTATCGGATCAGAGTAAATCCTCGGGTCTTCATCTCCTTCATGAGTGAAGTCTTCTATCCTGCCGTCTTCAAGCTCTACATTCCCGTAGATTGATAGAACATTTGTCTTCGGCTCCAGGTAATCCTGAAACTCTATTACCTCAACATCATCTACCTCTTCAGCTGATTTTTCAACGATCTGCTCATCATTCACGAAGACCTGCAGATCATCGTCGCTCTGGTCCTGAAGATTCCTTATATCAAGTTCAAGTACCGCCTCTCCTACATCCCCATCCCCGGGAACCTGTAGCGGATAGTTGTACCACACTCCTCCTTTATGATTAACATTAGTTGCCTCCCCCCGAACATCTGTAAGGTATTCCCAGTCACGCGACTTGACCTTTTCGGTATCCTGGGTGTAGACCACCTCTATCCTTGTCCCCGGCTGTATGTGTGCGTGGTAATCGTTTTGGGAGTCCTGGTTTGGGAAGACGAGATTGAAATGGTTCCAGCCTTCCTCCACGTAATCAGTCACATCGACTTTACCGAAACCGTAGTGAGCCTTATCATCATCCTCCACTGACATATCATCTTCCTCTATCGCAGTCTCACCGTTTATTTCCAAGGTCGCCGAGTTGAAGTGGCTCTCCCCCCACTGCATCGATATATACATCTCAGCTTCGTCGATCTTACCTTCCTGCGCAGGCACATAGAAATCCCTGTCAACCTCTAGCGTGTTAGTGTAGCCACCGCTACCCATCATCGGGATGTCAACTATCTTGGTCTGATTGGTAACTGCCTCAACCGCCCTGGCGCGCGCCTGGAAACCCTCGCTCGGCCGGTCGATACTGTGACCTGAAACCAAGCGAGTCGAACTTGAAACTGTCTCCGCATCTTCAAGATCTTCCGACGTCTGGTATATCTCGGTCGCGTTAACTCCTTCAGTCACTTCCAGCCGGAACTCTGAGTCAAGTTTGTCCGAGAAATATGTCTTAGCAGCGGTCCTCGCGTGTGTTATGTTTCTCGCTGCCCAGAGAAGGGAGACTCCGTCCAGCACAGTCCTGTCGAGGTCTTCCTCCTCCATAACTGTTTCCGCTACAAGCTCCTGCTGGAAACTTTCATTGTAGACCTGGAAGCTTTCGCGGGAGGCAAGCCTCATCGCGTCCTGTCCTGAGGTTGAGGACTGGTGGTAAGCAACCTCCCCTGCCCTGTAATCATCAAACGTGATACTGCCGGACTGAGTCACAACGACAAGAGATATGCTCAGCACTGTCAACGCCATCAATGCATCAAATGAAAAGTAGAATCCCTTTTTCATCGGTAAATCACGTAGTTCATCTCCGCCTCGTACAGGTCACCGGAATCATCGATTTTAACAGTTCTCTTCACAGGATAAACAAAATCAGGGTCGTCAAAGTCTTCGCCGTAAAAGAGTTCTTCGCCGTTAATCTCCAGGATCTCCCTTTCCTCCGAGGAGCTGTTCTCGAACTCAAGATAAAAATCCCTTGCCCGCATCAAACGCCTCTGCTCCCCGTAGTCTATCTCCCCGAACTCCTGTATCTTCTCTAAATCCAGTATATTTTCCTCCTCAGCAAAACCTACTATCTCAACGTTATCTCTATCCCAGTCCTCCGGGTAACCCGGCGTTGTAACCAGGAAAGTTGACGTGTGGTCTGCCTGCATCAACAGGGACTCCACCTCCGCCTCCCCGTGATGAGAAACCACACTGCTCCATGACGAGAGAAAAATAGTGATAACCAGGCTGAAAATAACTATGCTCGCCAGGAAATCAGGCATGAAGCTCTGACCTTTACCCTTCCTCAAGACTGATCTCACCCTCATCATTAACCACCCGGAAAACGTTTGTATCATCAGTCTGTACACCTATCTCCTCCCCGCTGTAACGGCTCGAACCCCGCACTGTTTCCCCCCCATACTCAAGTACAGCCATCCCGTCGGCTAGCCTGACCTCGTAGTCATGACCAGCTATACTGTCCGGCAGTGTGAATACACGGGAATATCCTTCTCCCTGCACGAGAGCCATTTCCACTTCAAAGGAAACTTTCTCAAGCACCTGATCAGCATTCCTTTCCACCTGGTACTGGGCAGCATCTCCCTGCCGGTCCACCATCACACCATGCAAGATAGCCAGTATAAGCCCGGAAATCGCAACATAACTCAGGAACTCCAGCGAACTCTGACCCTTAATCACTAGGATACCACCTCGAGCACCGCCTCATCACCGTCCATGTAAGCCCTCATAGTATGGCTTCCCTGGCTCTCAGGCACCTCACTGTCCTCGTGGAACTCGGTCCCGGTATCAACGATTATATCAGACTCCCCAGAGGGGCTGTCCACTCTGTAAACCACTCCTGTACCCTGTATCTCCGCAGACACCACGTTGGAAGGCACCTCCATCTCAAAAGTCCTCCTTGCGGGCTCTCCGGAGGCGGAAACCACTTTCACCGACGTCTCCAGCTTTTCAAGAGAGTTATGGAGCTGCATCGCCTCGGAACCTGTCTTCAGCTCCACCATCGTCTCCTGTGCCTGGATTATGAACGGCGCGGATAGCGCAAGAGCTATCCCGAAAACCGCAAGGTACTCTATCGCCGCCTGACCTTTCCTCGTCACAACCAAAAATTCTGGACGCTCGTTAAAATCCTCTTCCACTGGAAAACCTATTTCCACCTACCACTCACAACGCTCTTTTTAAATGCAGAGGTTGCCAATCCTTTGGCAATGACAAACTTCCTCTGGTTCAACGATATAGATTCCAACGATACTGACAGAGTAGGTGGCAAAAGCGCAAACCTGGGAGAACTACAGAATGAAATCGACGTACCTGTCCTACCCGGTTTCGCGACTACTGCAGACGCATACGACCATTTTATAGAGGAGACAGACCTTAGAGACAAGATAGAGACCCTGCTCGATGGACTAGATACGGACGACGTGAATGACTTACAGAGACGGGGAGAACAGATAAGAGCGCATATCAAAGAGGCAGATATACCTGAAGACCTCCGCAACGACTTTATAGAAGCCTATGAAGAGCTCGCAGAAAAACTGGGCGTTGACGAACCAGAGGTCGCGGTACGCTCATCGGCGACCGCAGAAGACCTTCCCGGCGCATCATTCGCAGGTCAGCAGGACACGTACCTCAGCGTTTCCGGGAAACAGGATCTGATAAAACGTATCAAGGACTGCTTCGCATCACTCTTCACCAACCGCGCCATCTCCTACAGGGAGGACAAAGATTTCTCACACTTCGACGTGAAACTCTCCGCGGTGGTCCAGAAGATGGGTCGATCCGACATAGGCGCCGCGGGCGTCATGTTCACCATCGACCCTGACTCAGGTTTTGAGGATGTTATAACCATCAACGGCTCGTACGGTCTGGGAGACATGGTCGTCGCGGGCGAGGTCAACCCGGACGAGTTCACTGTATACAAGCGTAACTTCGGGATAATCGAAAAGAAACTCGGCGAGAAAGAGATAAAGGAGATCAGGAGCGACGACCCTGACAAAGAAGTCGAAACTGTAAAAGTACCTCAGGACGAACGGGACAAGTTCTGCATCACGGAAAACCAGGTGAAAGAACTCGCGAAGTACGGCGAAAAAATAGAGGACCACTATGAAAAGCCGATGGATATCGAGTGGGTGCTCGACGGTCAGACCAAGGAGATGTACATCGTTCAAGCCAGACCGGAGACAGTGCAGAGCGAGAAGGACGAAAATGTAATAGAAGAATACAAGATGGCGGAGAAATCCGAGGTCCTCCTAGAAGGGAGCGCTATCGGCTCGAAGATCGGTACCGGAAAAGCACACGTGCTGGAGTCACCGAAACAGATAGACCAGTTCGAAGAAGGCGAGGTACTGGTAACCGACATGACCGACCCTGACTGGGAACCTATCATGAAGAAGGCAGGCGCCATAATAACAAATAAAGGCGGGAGAACCAGTCACGCCGCTATCGTCTCACGAGAACTCGGTGTTCCTGCCGTTATCGGGACGGAGAACGCGACATCACAGCTGAAAGACGGTCAAGAAGTGACCGTTGACGGCTCAGCCTCGACAGGAAAGATATGGAAAGGAGAACTCGAGTTCGAAGTTGAAGAACACCACCTCGATGAGATACCCGAGACAGATACAGAGGTACAGGTAAACGTAGGGGAGCCTAGCGAGGCGTTCAAGGTCGCGCAACTACCTGTAGAAGGTGTTGGACTCGCGAGAGAAGAGTTCATAATCTCCTCACACGTTGGCGCACACCCACTGAAACTGATAGAAGAAGACAGAGAGGACGAGTACGTGGAAGCGCTGAGAAGCGGTATCGGGAAGATCGGGGCTGCTTTCTACCCTGACCAGGTCGTTGTACGCCTTTCAGACTTCAAGTCGGACGAGTACGCACAGCTGAGAGGTGGCGAGGACTACGAACCCGACGAGGCTAACCCTATGCTCGGGTGGAGAGGCGCCTCAAGATACTACGACGACCAGTTCTCCAAGGCGTTCGAACTTGAATGCAAGGCACTGAGGCGTTGCATCGACGAGCTGGAACTTGACAACCTTACCATCATGGTACCGTTCTGCCGTACAGTGGAAGAAGGAAAGAATGTCCGGGCGAAGATGAAGGAATACGGGCTCGACGAGGGAGACATAGACATCTACGTGATGGCTGAGATACCTGCCAACATAATAAGAGCAAAAGAGTTCGCAGAGGTATTCGACGGCTTCTCAATCGGAACCAACGACCTCACACAGTTAACTCTAGGAGTCGACCGGAACAGCGATAGGCTCAAGGAGCTGTTCGACGAGAGAGACCCTGCAGTAAAGGAGTCGATAAGAAAACTCGTGAACCAGGCGCACGCCAAGGACTGCCACGTAGGCATCTGCGGAGACGCACCTTCCACTCACGAAGGCTACGCGGACCTCCTGGTCGACGCAGGTATAGACGCTATCTCTGTCTCACCCGACGTCGCGCTGGAGACTCTCGTAAAAGTCGCGGAAGCAGAGGAAGGTAAAGACAGCGGCGGAAGCATGGAGTTCAGCATCGAATCCATGATAGGCGAGCCCGCAGGAAAGGTATACCAGGTCCTGGAGGAGCACAGTCATGCGACAGCGCAGAAACTTCTTGACCACACACCAGGAACTATCGACAACCATACTCTGCACCAGGCATTAGGCTGGCTCGCAAAGGAGAACAAAGTCAAGGCGGAGAACAAAAACGGGTCGATGAGCTACAGGCTTAAGAAGTAAAACCGGAAAACCTGCCCGTAACACACGCGCTTCTTTCATCAAGTTTATTAACATAACAGCCAAATTCTCCGTTATTGATGAGCGGCGGACGAGTCATAGGTATGATATCGGGAAAGGGAGGCGTAGGAAAGACCAGCCTCTCCGTAAACCTCGGTATCTCCCTGAGCGAACTCGGAAGAGAGGTAACCGTAATAGACACTGATTTCTCCGCGTCAAACCTGGGAGTACACCTAGGACGCTACGATCACCCTGTAAAGATACAGCACATTCTAGAAGGAAACGACCACCCGTCATCCGCGATCTTCAGACATCCAACCGGGGTAAAGGCGATGGTCGCCTCCAACGAAATCGACATGGTAGAACCCGATCCTTCAGATATCAGGGACGCGGTGGAACACGCGCGCGAAGTATCGGATTACGTAATCGTTGACTGCCCACCTGGACTGGACTCAACCGTGGAGAACATAATGCACGCGTGCGACGAACTTATGATAGTGACGATGCCCACCCAGACCTCAGGCATCAACGCAGCCCAGATAATAGAGAAGGCGAAAGATATGCGTATACCCATCCTCGGAACAGTAATCAACATGGCTAAGAACGACCCAGAAATGGAGATGATCGAACGCGAGGTAGAGATGATGACCGAGTCACACATAATGGCAAAGGTACCGTACGACATCGAGATGAAGAAGTCGCTGTTCGAAAACACACCTCTTGTCAACAAAGAACCTCTCTCCGAGGCATCACTCGAGATACAGGAACTTGCACACCGACTGGAAGGACAACGGTTCGAAAGACCCAGGTTCGCGAAACTCAAGCGCGGATTCAAGAAACTGAAACAGAACGTGACACGGTAACTCTACTAGACTTTTTCTTAACCAGAACTATCAGTGAGCAGTCTCTTTGTGGAGCTTCACGCCTGCCTCGGTATCGAACTCTTCACCGCAGATATCACATTTCGCCCCGGAAACATCTTTATCCTCATCAACTGATTCATCCTTGCCTTCCTGTTCTTCAACGTCACTTCTTTCCTTCTCTTCTTTATCTTCCTCCTCTTCACTGCTATCCTCTCCCACCTGTTCTTCGTCATCCATCGCATCCGCAAACCTGTTGACCTCTTCACTGGTATCTTCTGTCTCATCAACACTTTCCTCTATCTCCTCTTCTTCATCATCTTCTCCAGCACTCACGCCATCCGTTTCTTCCTCTTTTTGCTCCTCCTCTTCAGCCGGGGATACCTTCGGAGGACGTACACCTGTCCGCCCGTGCGAGTTACCAGGCACAACGTCCCTGCGGACATCTCTGCCACCCCCGTCCTTCTTCTTTAGGGCGCCGGCGAGCACCATCATAAACACGAATATCAGTCCAAGCGCGATATTCAGCGCGCTCTGGCTTGCGATGAACGCGCCTGTAACCTCCCTCATCTCCGAGGGCGAGATAGTCATCGTACCATCGAACTCGAAGCCGTCGTCCGGCGTCGTGGTTTCTTCAGTTCCAGTATCATTTTCACCTGTCTCTCCTGTAGAAGCGCTTACCGCAGTCATCAGGGATGACTCCGCGTTAACAGGTTCTCCTTCCTGTCCTTCAGCCCACGCCTCGACCTCTATCGTCGGGTACTCTGCAGGCGTATCCTCGAAGTAGTCAGCAGGTATATCGACGTTAACATTTACCGTGACTATCTCCCCTGATTCAAGAGCATCGATACTTTCCTGCTCAAGCTCCACGTACTCCGTGAAATCAGAACTGTCAGAAGAGACATCCAGACCGACACCATTCAGCTCTGTCTGCCCCGTGTTCTCCAGCTGGAACTCAAGCGTTGATGTCTCACCAGCCGTTATATCCCGGGTTCCGTCCGCAACCGCGGAAAGCTCCAAGCCTTCCATCACAAACGTCTCCAGCATCCTGTCACTCTCCGCGAAGTAGGGTTCGTGGGAACCATCTTCCGCTTCTATCATTATCGTATATATATCCTGCTCAGCTGGTGCATCCATCTCTATCGAGAAACTCCCGTCAGTCCGTGAGACATCTTCTCCGGACACCACCTCTTCCTGACCATCCATAAGCTTAACAGTAACATTAGCGCCTCTCACAGAGTTTCCTTCAGAAGATACTATACCGCCGGAGAACTCCAGCTCCTCACCTACAGGAGCCATCCCATCACTGACTCCAGAGATCTCGAGTGGTGAATCAAGCTCCAGTCCTGCAGGCGTACCAGCTGCGTAAGCACTCATCAAAATCTTCCTGTCCGTTTCAAAGTACCGTGTTTCAAGAGGTTCGACGGGGAACCGCATCTCGTAGTTCACAGGATCAGGTGAAACTTCCGAGTCCGGTATCTGGCTCCACTGTCCCATGCATTCCTGTGAGAAGAAGTTCCAGTTCCTGCATTCGTAGACACTGACATCACTGACCTCAACTCCGTGAGGGTCGAATCTTATCCAAGCATCGCTTCCATCGCCATCGAACGGATGACCGAAGATGACAGACATCATGTTAATCGGTTCGAATCCCTCAGTACCAAGTCCGTCCGGGTTCTCATAATAATTGAACCTGACGCTCGTATCGAACTCCTCACTGAGCTCAACGTCCTGTAGGTATACGCCACCTCTTAGTACATTGTTTTCGAAAAAGTCAGTTCTGAAATCGTATTCACCCGGCTCAAACATCCTGGAATAGTATCCTTCATCCGTGTCAAAGGTAATCCTCTCACCATCCTTATATGCCACAAACTCGCCCTGGATAGGATGGTCGGCGACATTCCGCAGGTGGCCCTCAAACCAGACCTTGTTCTCCACGTTAAACTCCGCTACCTCAACATAGTTCGAACCGTACAGGACATCCTTGAAATCTATCACTGCCTCGAAATCATCGTCTTCATCTATCTCGGGGACCGTGTCAAGTTCTAACGTATATTCTCCAGAACCATCTCTAGGTTCAAGCCGGAAAAGACCGGTCTCCTCATTCAGCCGGAAATCGTCCGCAGATATACCAAAGTTCCTGTAGTTTTCCTCAACGTAGAGATCAAGCTCGATATCACCTATCTCATTCAAGAGGATGTTTCGACCAGGTTTCTGCTCCTCTACTCTTACCGAAGTTATGTATAATGGTTGACCGTGAGTTTCGGAGCTGACAGCGAAGGTTGTATCATCTCTTGCAGAGTTAAACCTGAAGTCAACAGTTATATCGTGCTTATCTCCTTCTATATCATTCGGTACGAAAGGATGGACGGTGAGAACCTCGTTATCCTCGCTGATCTCGTAGTTCGTACTTAACTCATCGCTATAACCTGAGAACCATGCCCCGATATCGACTTCCGATCTTTCAAAGTCCCTATCCAGTCCTTCAACGTTCAGATCTATAACAACAGGAGTTCCCTTGTAAATCTCTCCCTCACTATCATCGCCCATGAAGTATCCTCTGTAACCCGGAGTAGTAGCTCCAGGTCTCACAATCTCAGGAGCCATCTCTATGACCTGGAAAGAGGTAGGCTCTGCAGCCTCAGTAGTACCACTGTCATCACATACTCCTTCAACCTGGTAATCACCCGGCTCATCTTCACCACGCTCGAAAGTGTATGATATAGTATCACTATCAGTCACCTCACTTCCCTCTACCTCACCGTAACCTATCTCTTCTATCCATATACTATCCACTTCATAGTCTTCTTCACATACCAGGCGTGCTTGCAGAGTCGTCTCACTTGAGCTGTCTGCCTGCAGCCAAATCTCGCTGTCGTCTCCGGAATATGTGATATCGATTTCGTGATCCGGAGAATCCGCCGCGGAGAATGACATGAGTGCTATAGAGAACAGGGAAACAACCAGTATCTTGTGCAGAAAACGGGTTTTCTGGCTCATTTATAATGTAAGTTCTATTCCGGAGCTTTAAAGCTTTTAATCTTCCTTCGAGCCGGTTTCACCGTCAAGATGAATATATTTGCGACGACCAGCATAGCCAGCAGCTTTAACGAGTTCTCCTCCAGGTTATTCCTGAATTCTTCCCACGCCGTCGGCTGCTCCTCCAGTAACACGTCTGCAGTACCTACAACGGAACGGTTCTCATCCAGGACTGTGTAGGAGATGGTCCTTCCTTCCTGGAAAATCGGTGGATCATAAGTTATGATAGCCTCCCCGTTCTCTACTTCTGTACCGGAAACTTTCCAGAACGTTGGCGCCTCTTCCGGTATCATGGTGCCGTTCCCGATATCCATCTCTACCCTGGTCTGCCGGTCACCGACGTCTACTGTCCGGGTGTCGACCGTGCCGTTGAAGATAGTTTTCTCAGTCACGTTGAACGTGAAGCTGTCGATCTCTTCTTCTCTCTCGCAGTAGTGGGAGTATACCGTGGTGTTTACCTGCCCGGTGTAGTTGAAAGGTATATACTGGAGTTCTGCAGTGGTGTGCGAGCCGGGAAAGAGAGGGTAAGCCGGTGAGAATCTGGTTATAGTATCGTTACCCTGGCTGAACTCTCCTTTTAACCTGTACTGGCAGCCGATTGATCCCTTATTATCAAAGGTGACGTTGATAGACTGGAGTGTTTCCACTTCGCTGGAGTAGTTCAGGTCGTACTCACCGCTGGAAACCTCGTTATCCACACTTACCTCAAAGGTCAGGGCGGATACAAGAGGAAGCGCTAGTAACGTAACGAGTAGTACCAGTGCCGGACGTCCAGCCATCTCTCGGCAACTCCTTCCTCAGCTCTCCAGGTTTTCATCTGAAGCTTTCCTTCGTAAAGGCTTGGTTCAGTTCCGTTGAAGGCGATTTCCGCCTCGTCGGGCTGACTGTAGTACTTGTACCGAGGGTAATCAACGACCTCAGAGACGTTTCCCTCTGTACTGAAGACTGAAAGAGTCGGTCTGTCAGTCTGCAGGTTCAAACTCTTCACCAACTCGAACTCTTTCGGGACTTCACCGAACGCAAGGTGAGGGTCAAAGTCGCCTCTTACAGTCGCGTTGTCAATGTCATCCGGTGTGTAAACCGAACCGTTGACGTAGAACTCGTTTTCATAGGTTTCAAGCAGTTGATCATCAAGAATGAAAGGTGCCAGACCGAGGGCGATGCTGAAGCCCACGACAAAAATAGGTATCTTGTCCATCTGTTTTTCAGCCTCCGTAGTAAAGTAGTATGAGAGTCATTATTATAACTAGTCCGGCTAGATAGACCGGTAGACCTGAAGTTACAACGAACGCGGAGATACCTATGACACCCAGGAACGATATGATGTACAGAGGATCAACCTCAAACGAGTACATCAGGACTCCTAAAACCAGGAGCACCATAAGTATCAGGAAGTAAGGCGGTTGACCTTGTGAAGGATCATCAGGGTCGTCCGGTTCCTGTCCCTCCCTGATCTCTATTATGTCTCCGATATCAATCGTCGATTCAAAGAACGACTGACCGGTCATGTAGTCCAGCTCACCGCTCACACGGTACTCACCTGCCTCAATCTCCGAATCGTCGCGCCACCACCTCGTCACCACCTCAGTTTCGCCGGGCGCTATCCTCACACGGGAAAGAGAATCATCCGCTCTCTCAAACCCTCTATCATCCATTATCGAAAGATCTGAGTCGCGCAGAGACGTCGTGACGGTACCGGTGTTCTCAACCAGGTAATCTACACGGACCACATCCGCGCCGGCGCGGACCGAACGGACCTCATTGACGTCCAGCGACCTGTCAACAGTCCCAGCACCAGTCACTTCATACGTTATAGGTATCACAGGTACAGAGTAAATACCTAGCTGAGAGCCCTGTCCTCCCGCCCCTGTCTCAAGGTCGATGTCCACGAAGGCAAGCCTGTAGCCCGGCTCCGCATTTGAAGGAATATCGATTTCGAAAGGCATCACCTCCTCGTAGGTCGAGCCGTCGTCAGCTGTTACTTCTGTCTCAGGGTCGACCTCGTACTCGTCCTCTGTCCATGTCACCCATTCAGAAGTATCCTGCTCGGAAAGACCGGAGACCTCAAAAGGCATCTCGTCCTCCCTGTGGATATAACGACCTACACCTCTCCTGTACTCCGGGTCAACTATTACAGCGCCGTCAGCGTCCGACCATACGTATATCTCTAACTCAACTGTTTCACCAGCCTCGACCTCTCCTAAGTGTATATTATTCGGGGAAACGCCTACGTTGAACGCGTATACTGTCGACATGAACATCACGAGGAAAATCGCCGGCGCCAGCTTTCTTGCAGATACCATATTATAGAATAGTGAAATATCCGATTCTTTAAACAGTTATCGAGCCTTGTGACCGCAAAGTTCACCCGGAGCCAACACACCCGGTTTAATTTTATAAACAAGCTCTCTGAATTGGGTTTCAAGGGGGAGAGGGGACACGAACACGCGTGATTCCCTTAATGCAAGGCAACAAACACACGGACGTTGTTAGTCCATCCGCGGGAAGTTTAACCCGTAACCATAGTTCTACTAATCCTTTTGGACGTAGTTGTACAGAGACCTTTACAATCAGTAATTCATTCTTATCGGTTAGTGACCGATTTACTCTTTCAAAACCTACAAAAACCAACAAGACAAGGAGGTGAAATCAAAATGAGAAAACACAAAGCAACAGTAGCTCTAGTAGCAGTAGCATTCGCAGTAGGAATGGCAGCAATGACAACAGCACAGCCTGCCCCAGACTCAGAAGACGACTCAGACTTCAACGTCACGGTAAGCGAACAGACAGCGGTCAAGGTCAACCCTTCACAGCTGACCTTCGATGATGACATCTTCCCAGGAAGTGAGCACGAGCAATCTTCTGACACAGAGCAATTCACAGGAGTAGAGATAGAGAACGCAGGATCAGTACAGCTGGAACGAATCTGGGCAACAACCACAAAGCCATCTGAGAGACCATTCGGTACCGGAGACTCAGGCGCCTACGATACAGGGAACTTCATCATGGGTGAAGTAGACTCAGAACAGCCTGTATCACAGGGAGGTCTAGCAGCAGTCAGCAGAGTAGAGTTCGCTGACAACGATCTCGGATACGTAGTTCCATCTACAGGATCTGGAAGTGAGTACCACTACGGAAGAATCCGGATGGGAGAAGACGAGTTCTTCTGGCTAATTCAAGCCGATGGCACTGCAAACTCAGCGAACAACATCTGTGATGGAGAAGACGGAGCAGACACGCTTCTCTTAGGAAACGAAGCACAGACAATCGACCAGATTGGATCAGTGGACTTTACAGATCCTTCTGAGTACACAGAGTATCCTATCGAACCGATTAGCGGAGACTACGGTTATGTCCCAGATGTCAATGTCACAACCACTGGTAGCGGTGACGGAGATCAAGAAGTAGAAGAGAGGAACTTTGACGTTGTGACTTACTGCGACGTAGAAGCTCACGACACTCCTAGCCAACGTGAACACACATTCGTAATGTGGTCCAAATGGGACCCATTACTGGGTGACGGATTTATTCCGCCTGGAGCTCACTCTGATTCTCTAGATATCAACGAGGATTTAGAAGCAGCTGAATACGGAGACACAACCGACCATCCCTTCGACGATGGCGGTGGTGAGGGAGATGGAGATGCATCTGGAGCAATCAGGTACATCACCGAAGACCCACTACAGCCAGGGGAACACTTCGAGTTCGGCACACATCTGAACCTGCCACTAGGTGTTGCAGCAGGTATGATCGAGGAAGGAGACCTGATTATCAACGTCGAGTCAGTTGTGACGTAAGCGATCTAGTCTCCTACACCCACATCCACCTTTTTTCTTTTCTTCTATTATCTTAAGAGAAACCGGAGGGCTGTGGCGATGAGTGTTCGGTCGTGGTTCACAGTGTTATGTAGGAGTGCCAGATAGTGCAGATAAATACAGTTCTTACACGTTTAAACCATAAAATGGCTCCTTTCATCATGCTAAAGTATTTCTAACCAGCTTATATGAGTTTTAGAGGTTCTAAGTCTGTTTTTAGACCAGAATATTTGTAAAAAGAGGTTCTATAATTTGGTTTATGGAGATAGATTTAACTCATAGGGCAGAAGGCGATCTTGAACGGCTTCCGGAGACTGTCAGAGACACTTTATTCAGTAAGTTGGACGCCACAGAGAAGAACCTGGGAATCGGGGCTTCCCCGAGACAGGCCTTTGATAAGTATCTATCCGGTAACATGCACCCTGCCTTGCAGATGAACCTTGGTAGAGATTACAGAGCCTGGTTTCTAGAGGGAAAGTATCTGGAAAAATACGGGGACGACAAGGTTTACTGTATCAGGGTCCTGACTAAGAAAGAGGCTCAAAAATTAGCTGGCAAGATATCTGACTTTACTGCTTTTGCTGAAAACCTTCCTTAACTTCCTTCCAGGACCGGGTCTTACCTTCCTTCGCCTGCTTGATACTCTTCTTTAGACCTGCAAGAAGTTCATCGACACTTCTGTCATCCGGTTTCTCGACTGTTTCAGCCATACCTAGAACCGTTATCTCCAACTTTTTATCATTTACCGTAATGCGCCACACATCACTCAGTCTAGTTCTTCCATGCCTTTCTGCAGGCTTTCCAGCGCTTCTCCTTCCAGATGGACCTCCTCTACTTTGCCCTGCTTGATCAGTTCGAGAATCGCTTCGTCCTTCCTGGTAAGCTGTGTCTCATCTTTCTCTAGAAACTGTCTGATGGCTGTCCGGATAACTTCACTCATCGAGCTGTAGTACTCCTCCTCTTTCTTCTTCTCAAGATCCCTTCTCATATCTTCAGGTAGGTCAACGCTTACAGGCATTTCAATCAACTAACCAGTGTATAGGTCTTAAGCTTTATAAAATATTATGAGATTTGATGAAATAACCATAAATATTAGTGATATTTATAAAAAATCGGTCAGAAGATTCAGACATGAAAATCAGATACTCTGGCGAGGCGGAGAAAAAGCTTAACTCGATCGACGAAGAAATTGAACAGAGATTAAGGGAAGAGATAGAAAAGCTAGAAGACGGGCCGACATCCCATGAAAAAGTCAAATTGATACAGGTTAATCAAGAATCTCTTTTCCGGTTGAAAATAGGCGAGAGGAACGGTAAACTCGACCACAGAGCAATATTTGACATACAGGACAGCGAGATCATCATCCTAACAGTAATTCACAGAGACGAAGGATATCACCAGCTGTAGTCTTGAAGGTTTTTTATTCAGGCTTGCGGAATCATTTAGTGCGATGGCAAGTAAGTTCGCAGATCTTTCTGACCAGAAAAAGCAGGAGAAGGCAGAGGAGCTGGCTGCCAAGATCAAGGATATGGAGAACGAGGTCCACAAGGGATTCGTCGGGCAGGAAGATGTCATCCACAAAATCATGCTTACAGTAGTTGCGGGAGGTAACATCCTGCTGGAAGGAGTACCAGGACTAGGGAAATCCTTGCTTGTCGAGCTTCTCGGTCAGATCGTTGAGGGCTCGGAGTTCAACCGTATCCAGTTCACGCCGGACAAACTGCCGAGCGATATCGTAGGTGTCGAGGCGTATAACGAGGACAAGGGTTTCTACGTTGAGAAAGGACCTATATTCGCGAACTTTATCCTGGCAGATGAGATTAACCGTGCACCGCCGAAAGTCCAGTCTGCTATGCTTGAGGCTATGCAGGAGCATAAAGTATCTATCGGTGACGAAACCTTCCACCTGCCCGAGCCGTTCTTCACTATGGCGACGCATAACCCTGTCGAACAGGGAGGAAGCCTACATCCTGAGGAAACTCTTTACATGAACGGTGAACTCTGGAAGGCGGAAAATGCTCTGAAACATGCTAAGCAGGAAGGAGAACTTATCCATGAAGACAATGACAAGAGAATTTATGATGCGGGAGACTTTACCAACAACCTTTCAGTGAATGGAGAAATTGAGGAGACTTCCTGCATGGTATACGAGAAGGATTACAGCGGAAAAGCCTATACTGTAACCACGAGAACCGGTAGACGTATCAAGGTCAACGGCGATCATCCGTTCCTCGTGAACGAGAGCGGCAGACTTGTCTGGAAGAGAGCTGAGGAGATACAGGAAGGTGACTTCCTAGTATGTCCAGAAGTCTTAGACCTTCCTGAGGAAGGTTTTCCTTCGCATAAAGAAACTATCGAAAAACTGGATGAAGAGTTCAGAACTGTTACAGCAGACGATGTAGAAGACGCCAAGAGAAGTATCGAAGAGAGAGACTTCTCCTATGAAGATGTGGATGCTCTACGTATAGCATCTCACTTGACCAAGAAAGAGCTTGCAGAGAAATCAGGGATAAGTTATGATAGAACCCTCAACTACCTTAGTGGAACTTCAAACGGGATCGGAGAAGAATTGGCGGAGGTCCTTAAACAGGAGAATATCGAACCAAGTAGCTACATTGAGAGCCACAAGACCCACCAGATATCGGATTCTTGGAACGCTGGAGATGCAGGCTTCTTCCTAGGATTCACGCTTGCAGAAGGAAACATCAATAATAATTCTGTCGAGGTCTCCCAGAAAAATTATCCGGAACTTATTGAGAGATGGATATCTCTGGCTGAAAAGGCAGGGCTGGAAGTAAACACGAGGATGAAAGACGGTGTAAAGCATGCTAAGGTACGTTCCAAGCCGTTTATCCGGTACCTGGAAGAGAGGTACAGGATTGATAAGCCGGAAACTTTGCTGAATGCACCAGAAGAATTCAAGAAAGAGTTCATCGATGCGTTCATGCAGGCAGAGTCATACTTCGAAAATGATAAGGAAGAGGACAATATCCGGATCACGATGACTCAGAACGACAGAGAAACAATCAATCTGATATCTCACATGCTAATCGATTTCGGTATCAGACCGGCGATATACGACCAAGAACGGGTTTACCGTCTCAGGGTCTCCGGTAAAGACCTGAAACCTTACATGGATAGGTTTACGTGGCCGGGAGAAGAACCAGAGGTAGTCGAGGGACCCTCTGCTTACAGAGTTCTACCTGTAGAGAGCGAGATGATAGACGAGCTTGTCAGTATACTAGGATTCAAGTACTCTGGAGATATGACAGAACGTGACTGGTACTCTCTCTATCACATGGCGAAACAGAGAGGCAGAGTTTCAGAGCACGAACTCAAGAATTTCGTAGATTTAATGGAAGATACAGTTGAGGAGAGGAAAATCCAGGAACACAATTCAGTCCAGAAGAAAGCTCAGAGCTGCGGTATCGCGATTACAGAGATAGTAGAGGAAACAGAGCTTTCAAAGCATATGGTATGGCAGACGTACAAGAACGAAGACGATACGGCAGAGGTAGAACAGTTCGTGAAACAGGAGAGGGAAAAAAGGTTGAAGAAAGCCGAGCAAATCATATCATATCTCAAAAAACTTGTTGAAAGCGATGTATTCTACGACCCTGTTCAGGAAATCAAATCCGAAGAATATGAAGGCCCAGTCATAGGACTCAGCGTCCCTAAAAGCCATAACTACGTGGCAGGACTAGGAGCGTGCGGTATCAACCACAATACCTACCCGTTACCTGAGGCGCAGATCGACCGTTTCCTGTTCAAGATATACCTGCCCTACCCGAAGA
Organism: Candidatus Nanohalarchaeota archaeon; assembly: GCA_022729235.1. Lineage (GTDB taxonomy): Archaea > Nanohalarchaeota > Nanosalinia > Nanosalinales > Nanosalinaceae > JALDAJ01. Next base: position 645,834 of record JALDAJ010000001.1, on the reverse strand, counting down.
AGAAGAGCGAGCAGAAGATTATCGACCTGAACGCCAACATCATGGATATGGAAGAAGACTTCAACATCCAGACCGCTGTCGAAAAACAGGACGTCCTTGACATGCAGGAGTTCTCAAAGGTTGTCAACGTGTCGCAGGAGATCAAGGCTTACATCGTCGACCTGGTGGACGCGTCAAGAAACCCTGAAGACTACGGACTGGAGTACTCGGATTACATCGACTGGGGTTGCACACCGAGAGCTTCCATTAACCTGGCGTTAGCCGCGAGAGCTAACGCGCTATACAACGAGAGAACTTACGTCACTCCCGAGGATATAAGAGAGGTCATCAGGGATGTCTTCATCCACAGGATAATACTGAACTACGAGGGTGAGGCAGAAGGGCTTGAGGTCGAGGATATCATACAGGACATCGTCGATAATGTACCGGTGAGGTAGAGATGTTTCTCGATAACATGAAGGGAGACAACAGCGAAGGAGTGAACAAAAACGATCTTATACCGCCAGAGAAACTGAGGAAACAGGTTGATGTCGAGGTCAAACGTGTATCCGACCTTTTCCGGTTCATACTCAAATACAAGGAGCACTTCCAGCCATCCGGTGTCGAGTTCTCAGGGCTGAGACAGTACCTGCCGGCGGACGATGCCTCGCGCATAGACTGGAAGATTTCGGCGGGTAAACCAGAGCTCTACGTCAAGGAGTTCGATGAGGAGCGGGACATGGACGTATTCATAATAATGGACGTATCGGACACGATGCTGTTCGGTACCGCAGACAAGCTGAAATCGGAATACGCTGCTGTCGTCGCCTCTGCACTTACCTACGCCTCCGTTGATGCAGGTATAGACGTCGGGATAGGTATGTGGGGCGAGGAGTCTCGTATAGTCACGCCGCAGGGCGGTACAGACCAGTACCAGCGGGTGCTCCACGAGGTTACAGACTACGATATCTACGGGGGGAAGTTCGATCTTGAAGAGGCGATGAACGATGTGATCGGGCAGATAAAGGGTAATACTTCGATATTCATCATATCCGACTTCCTTGAGGTCGAGGGAGACTGGAAGGCTAAGATGCAGCTGGCGAACGAGAAGTTCAGGCACCAGATGGCCGTCATGGTCCGGGATCTGAGAGACTACCGGATGCCTGAAGCCGGTAACTTCCGGTTCGAGTCTTCTTCAAGTGGCGGCGGTCAGATGGTGGTCGACACCACGAAGATCAAGGAGGAGTTCGACCGGGAGGCTGATATAGAGGAGCAAAGGATGAAAGAGAAGCTGACCGGGGGAGGCGCCAGTTTCCTTAAAATCGATACCAGGGATGAATTCGCAAAGGCTTTCGCATCCTACTTCGACCAGGAAGGAGGAGGATGGTAGAAGATGTCTTCGTTAGAAGAGATCTCAAGAAATGAGCGGAGCGAGTTTCAGACCGTGTTTTCTGGAAGAAAATCATATTATAGAAAACGAGCGGAGGAGGTTTTCACATGCGTCTGGTACTGACCAACGAGTACGCGTGGCTGCTCTTGCTTGTGAACGGGCTTGCTATCGTGCTTTACATCGGGGCAACGAAGAAGAACAGGCAGAGAGCGATGAAGTTCGGGAACTATGAGACCCTGCAGAAAGTGGCCGGGAAGAACTTTCTCAAGTCAAGCAATATCGTGCTCCTGACAAGGATAGGGGCGCTGACTCTCCTGATTATCGGTCTTTCATCGCCTGCACTGGTGGAAGAGGTGCAGGCACCGGATACCGACGTCGTCTTCGCGATAGACTCGTCCAGTTCCATGCTTACCGACGATATAGAACCGACACGGCTCGAGGCATCCAAGCAGATGACCTCGGAGTTTATATCACAGATGGAAGGAGACTCTGAGGTAGGAGTAGTCTCCTTCGCCGGAGATATTTCAAGAGACGTAGACATGACCTCTGACTACGAGAGCGCATCGTTACAGGTCAACACGGTAGATGTAGGAGAAATAGCAGGTTCGGCACTGGGAGATGCGGTCCACACCTCGACCTCGATGCTCCTGGAAACTAACCGTTCCGGGACTGTTATCGTCATCACCGGCAGTGAGAGCAGCGCCGGAACACCTGTAAACGAATCCATCCGGTTCGCCCAGACCCATAATACAACAGTGCATACAGTCGGTATAGGTGATGAAAGCGAGGTGCGGACAGAGTACGAGATAATAGGTGGGGAGAACGCCACGAGAGCTGTCTACCCGAACATCAACGAGAACGAATTAAGGCGCGTGGCAGAACAGACCGGTGGAGAGTTCAGCACAGTAAACAACGGTACGGAGCTCCGGGAGGAAATCATGGAGCTTGAGGAGCGAGAGGTAGAGACCAGCGTTTCAATTTACTTTATCTACGCCACACTGATTCTCCTGCTCCTTGAGTGGGTACTAGGTTCCACTCGTTACAGCATCCTTCCATAAACCCTTATTTAACCAATTTCAAATAGTTCCCAGAGATGGAAGAACTCGGCACAGTCGAAGTTGTAGAAGCCCTTAGCGGTACAGTAGAAGAGCTGGAGAGATACGTCGAGATGCGTGACCTGTCAGATGAGCAGGTCATGACCCTTCTTGAGGCGGAGAAAGCGGGTAAGGACAGGAAGTCGGCGAAAAAGATACTGGGTAAGAGACTGGAAGAAGAGGATGACGGTCTGCTTGAGGAAGCCAGGGAAGATGTCAGGAAGATAAAGAGTATAATAGAGCAGGTGGACAACCAAGAGGACTTCTCAAACGCCGTTAACACAGACCACATCGAAGTAGAGCGCCTGATAGAAGTTACGAGCGGGACCGTGGATGAACTCCAGGCATTCATCGAGGCACGATCACTCTCTACAGAGGCGCTGGAGGAACTCCTTGAAGCCGAGGAGTCATTGAAGAACCGGAAAACCGCTATCGAGCTTATAAAAAAGGAGATAGCAGAGATACAGGCTGCCTCAGACATCCAGAACGTCGAGGAAGACGTCGAAGAGCTGGAGGAAGACCTCGAACAGCTGGAAAGAGATATGGAGAAACTTGAGCCGGAAGAAAAAGTGGACAGGCTCGCGGACAGTATAGACTCTTCTACAGGAGATATCGCCGAGGCTATGAAGTCTATACAAAACGAAGAATCATTAGAAGATCAAGAAACAGGAGAAGAAGGTGAGGAACTCGATGATGAAGATGATGCCGAAGATTCAGGGGAACTAGATGAAGAAGAGGAGGCTGGAGAAGACGAAAACGAGGAACTGGAAGAAATAGAGGATGAAGACATAGAAGACTGGGAAGAAGACCCTGGAGAAGACATAGAAGAGCAGGAAGACGAGGATGAAACCAATCCTGAACTGGAGGAGAAGAAAGAGATACTTGAAGAACTGGACGTTGACATGAGCGATGAGCAGCTGGAAGAGTTAACCCTTGACGAGCTTAAGAAACTGAGAGATGATAAAACGGAGAGAGAAGAACTTATAGAGGAACTTGAAGACGATTTTGACAGGGAAGTTCTCAGGAAGGCTAGCATCGACGACCTCAAGAAGATAAAGCAGTCGATGGAGGAAGATAGCGGAGAGGTAGAAGTTATTGGTGCCGGCAGCAAGTCTGAAGACCATGAAGTTGAAGAGGAGGAAATGGAGGAGATGAGAGAAGAGGCGGAAGAGGAACTTGAGATGCTCATGGGTGCTGTAGGACATGAGGAAGAAGAGGAAGAAAGCAGTAGTTTCAGAGATCAGCTCGATGATATCCGGGATTTCCGGAACAGTGTACGCGACATCCTTAAACGCGGCGGTGACGAAAGCGACAACGATAACGGCGCGCGGGATAGGAAAGTACTGGAGCTGCTTGAGAAGTACAAGGACCTGGAAAATGAGGAAGAAGCCGCTATAAAGACTGCTCAAATCATGAAAGGCTACCTTGAATACAAAGAGGGAATCGAGAGAGAACTTACTTACAGGGAACTAGCGGACAAGATCCGGGATAAGAGAGGTAAGAACGTGGAGACGTTAAGAGAGTTCTTCGACGGGATGCATGTCGACCAGTACACTGGCGATCTTGACGTCTCCGACATAGACGAGATAATAAATGCCTCGAGAAAGGTAGTCAAGGGATACTGATGTATCCAGATAAACACTTGAAAGACCTGGAAAGCTCTGAGAGGAGAGAAAAACTGCTGGAAAATCTGGTGATTTCAGGAGCATTCTTTACCTGCTTCCTCATTATTGGTCCGCTCATACACGAACTAGGTCACATATCCGTGCTCGAATACACAGGATGTAACTACGGGTTCAGCCTGGGGTTTTCATTTCTTTCCGGTCTGCATGGAACTGTTTCCCCTTACTGCGGTCTCGGTAACACCGAACTTCTTGCCTTTTATCTTTCAGGCTACGCTGCCACTATAACTGCTGGTGCTTTAACGCTCCTGGCCGGTCTCAGGGCAGGAGATTTCAGGGAGAAACTCGCCGGGATGGTTTCGGCAGGGATGTTCCTGTCAGTGACTCTTGGACTGGGTAAAGGTGATTTAGCTGCAGTTTCGGAGATAATAGAAGCAGGTGTATCCTCGATGACAGCCTCGGTACTACTTATAGTAGCAGTCGGTGTTATCCTGTCACTGGAAATGGTTATAGAGAATCAGAACGGGAATATCTCCGAGGGAAGCACACCATAAGTGTTAGTCGCAAGGTAGAGTATAATCACGGTCTGCCCTATCACCAGTAAAACCAGCGGAAGCTTCAGACCAAAGGACTGCAGGTCAAACTTCCGGACGGATACACCGTAGCCTGCTAGGAGGAACGTCCATACAAAGGCTATCAACGGCACTCTCTGCTCAGGAGGTATCAACGCATCCTCCGGGATAACCGTTACCGTCATATCAGCGAAGGTGTAAGCACCCTCATCCGATGAGGCTATCACATTTATCTCGCATTCTCCCGTCGAATCAGTCGCGGCGATCTCTAGACTGGCGGATACTGACTCGCCCTCTTGAAGCTCATCAACCACTGGCGCGGAGAAAGTTCCGCAGTCATCGATGTTCTGCGCCTCAAACTCTATATTCTCAAGGTCTTCCCGACCTATATTCTCTATCATGACCGGATATGTCTGCTCGTCTCCTTCCTCAATCGCGATTGTCCTAGGGACATCGGTGAATCTCATCCGGTTAAAGAACGCGGGTACGTCCTCCACCTCCAGATTTACGTACTCCAGATCGATTCTTGTGTTATTCCCGTCATAGGCATCGACAGGGACTAGGTACTCGCCAGGTTGCGCGGTCTCTGCTGGTTGAACAAAGACCGTTCTCGTGATATTTGCGCCCTGCGGTAACGAAGAAATCTGCGAGCCCTCCACCTCCCAGCCAGGCATAATTTCATCTATCCTGGGATCTATATCGATATCATCAACATCCGTTCCTCCAACATTCTGCACACTGAGCTCCATGGGCGCAAACTGTCCCGGCGTGGCGTTGTAACTGCTTTCTACAGGCGTCATCTCCACGACGAGTTCAGGAGACGGGTCAGGTACTGGTGTTTCTCCCGGGAATTCCGGGTCGTCTCCCTCCCTCGGTTCAGCATCCTCTTCGAAGTGTTCAAGTATGGCGTCCAGTTCCAGTCTAGCGTCTTCCTCCCTGTCCGGGTCATCTATGTCTATTTCACCCGTCTCATTCAGGTATTCGACGACAGCGCTCAGGTTTAACTCGACATCCTCCTCTACATCTGGATCATCCAGGTCTATCTCTGCATCCTCCAGTATCGACTCCAGCTCAGGAGGTAGTTCGTAGTCAGTTTCATCTTCTTCACCCGCCTCGTCAGGCGCCTCACCATCCTCCTCTATCTCAACTATCTCAAGTATCCCTGTCATCCTCTCGAAACTGTAGTCATAAGTTATGGTATCATTCTGCCTGTCATCCTCCAGTTCTGCCAAGTCTCCGCATACGTATTCAACAGTCGCGTTTCCTGTGTAGTTCGCGGGCGGGTAGTTAGCCGTGAAGTCTATACCCAGATTTTCACGGGGAGGGAAATCCCCGGGGATAGACTCGTTTGCCGCCCAGTTAGCGGATAATGTCGTGTTGTCAGTGTACTCTTCAGGATTTGGCTGCACGTTGATATCCATTGGTTTGAAATCCATGTCCGCACCTTTATCAGGCATAGACGCGTTATTATCGTCTCCAACCGCGAAACCAACCGGCTCTGTGTGATACACCTTTCCGTGGGCTGACTCCACCTCTACCATGTAAAAGTGCTCCCCCTCCGGCAGATCCTGTGTTTGTTCGTACAGGACGGAGCCATCGCTCGCTGTCTGGTTCTGTGTATCTATGGTAGAGTATTCTTCCTCAGAGTCCTCCTTTATCAGCAAATCCGCAACCGCCTCTTCTCCCGAGAATGCCTCAAACCTGTATTCAAAGGTCACCTCTGTCTCCTCCCCGTCCTCGATGCTGAAGGTATCGTTCTGCTCCGGAGCAATAGTTTCTATCTCCGGTTTTGTGGAAGGATATATCGACAGGTTAAAAAGGTAGCTCGCGTTCTGGTTCCCGGTGTTTACGACAGTTACCGGACCATCATTTCCCCATGTCCCGTTACCTCCGAAACCTATCTTCCGGTGGTGTTCAAACCCGAAACCGGGTTGTTCAAAGTTGTAAAGGGAGACCTGGCAGGAATCATTAACGTTCACATGGATCTCTGAATCATCAAATGTATCTACAGCTGCGGCTGCAGCTACCAGTAGAAGGGCGGCTAAGCCCAGCGTGAATAAGTTGTTCTCCATTTTTAGACCTCTCCGGAACCGGAAGTCTTCCCAGGATCTACCGGCTACTATTTTTCCCTCCCCCTCACTCTATGCTTTGTATTTCCGGTTAAAAGATGTTTCCAAACTACACAGTCAACAGGTAGGCTGACATAAGCAGTATCCCTGCGACTAATACAAACGTTAGCGTGTTTACAGAGCCTCTATCACTACCTTCAGTGTCTTCACCTGTCATATTATTCTCTACAAGTTCTCCATTTTCTTCCTCCCTCTCACCCCGGAATTCTTCCATTCCCTCTCTTTCTGTAGCGTTAACCTCTCTCCACAGCTCCTGCTCCTCTTCATCCTCTGGGTCTATTATCACGGTCCGGGTCTCCATCCGGAGGTCATGCACGCGTTCATGCACTATTTCCTGGCGAATAGTTCTCTCCGCGTCATCCGGGAGGCGTGCCGTCACCTCAAGCTGGAAGTCCATCGAACTATTTTCCCGTTGTCTATCCATCTGGACCGTAAAGCTTTCCTCTGCAGGCTCAACGTACCTCCCATCGATGTAGCTCCATCCTTCCCTCGGCTCTTCGCTGACGTTAGAAGGTCCGACCAGAATGTTCTCTAGACCGGAGTAGTCTGCTCTCTCCAGACCCGACACCTCAAATTCTACTTCGATCTCTTCCTCACCCATATTAAAGAGGTAGACCGTGTAATCAGCGGAAAGACCTTCAACAGTTTTCTCCGAGGTCTCTATCATGGTGCCGAATGCGGATACCTGTAAGGTGAACATTAACAGGACCAGGATAAGAATCGGTTTCCTCACTGGATCACCCCGTGGAATTCACCTTGAAGTAAAGCGTCCCGTTGTATCCTCCCTGATATATGCCGTACGGTACGTCAAGCCAGTAAAAAGTTGTGAGCACGCTACCAGGAACCAGGTTATTAGCCAGTAACTGGTAGCTACTTGAAAGTCTTTCAGACGTATCTACATCGTTCTCGGTGCTGTAGGAGGCGTTCCCGGGCTGGATGTTGTAATCCTCGCGTTCCTGCGACTCCATCTCGGTAGCCCTTATCCAGAGGTTGTCAACTGTGTTGCTCTCTTCGGGTATACTGATGTTGTAAGCCAGGTCTTCGTTACCTGTCGCGGAGCTGTTCTCAGTTCCCGGGTCCAGTAACCCGAATTCAACAGCATCGAACTGTGCATCAACCATAAGGACCTCGTTTATCTGCACCTGGTTGTCATCAGAGCTGTTGTTATCGATGTCGCTGTAGCTCGAACTCGCATTGGTGTCGAGCAGGTGGTAGGACTCAGTCTCACCCGTGGCGTTCACGAAGAATCTCTCCGAGCAGGTCTCGTCAAGCCCTAAATCCGCGGAACATGTCGCCGTGTTGGATGCGTTGGTGTAGAACGGTTCTGCACTGTTTTCCTGTACCAGGGTGTCAGCATCACCGGTCTCATTGTATCTTATGGAGGTGTCAACCTCTCCGCATACTCCTTCGAGACACGTTACTTCCGCCATCATCTCGAAGAACCTGTTTTTCTGGACTTTAGTGTCATTTGGAGGTTCTACCAGTACAGGGTATAGGGCGCCGAACCGTTTCACATCAAGCTCATGGTAGTCCTCACTACCCTCGTATTCATCATCCGTCGTGTTGACCAGGAAGTACTGGTCTCTGAGATCCTCAGCTTCCGTGGAGATGTTGACCACGTACTTCGCGAAAAGTGTTTCTCCTGTTCCAACTGTTCCCCCCGGGGAGGTGTCCCACTCTATGTCCCCGTCCTGGAAAGCCCCGCCGAAGTACCGTTCACTGGTAGTGTTGTACCAGACATCACCGCTTTCATCGATTCCCCACCCAGGGTCAAGGTTCTCGTGCTCCATAACGTCTCCATCATCCAGATTCCATTCTCCATCTCCCTCATTTTCTATTATAAACTCGAACCTGTACTCGTGGTACCTCTCCGAGTGGTTGATACTGAAAGTCTGATTGATACCTGAAGTTACCAGGTATCCCCCGGTCTCACGGTCCGAGGCGCTCAAGCCTTCCACGTCATAAATCTCTATCTCCTGCAGCGTAGGTTGCGGTGTTTCCTGTCCTGCTGCTCCCAGGATAAAGAAAACCAGGAACAGGACCGGGAAGAGTCTTCTCATCCTTAAAACTAGATTTTTTAGCGGTTTACAAATAGATGATGGTGATTCCAGATACAAGCCCGAGTATGGCGAGGAGACTTATCCACTGGAAGACCGTGTATCTCTCCTCCATGTCATCAGAAGTTTCTTCAAGCCCTTCAGCTGCATCTCCCGCCCTCTGAAACCCTTGGTACGCCCAGAGAAACTGGTCTCCGTCCTCCTGCATGACCAGGTTATCGAGTTCTGACTGGAAGCTGCTGGACTGGACGAAATCTGCTGCCTGGCTCATGTTTTCCTGGGTCGATTCTACACTACCTAGAGCGCTGTGAAAAGCCATTGCTGCAGGGATTGAAACCATCAGAACAGAGGCAGAAACCACTATAAGGAGTTTACCGAGCTCTATCTGGTCTATGCCATACTCTCCTCCTATCTCTTCAAGCCTGTGCCTTACTTCCTCGATTTTCTCCTGTTCTTCCATAGTTTTAGAATCGTACTGGCGGTTTAAATTGGTTCGACAGGTCGGTACGGCTTTAAAGATTCAGGGTTAAGCCAGGAAACATGGAGAAACTGAAGCTTTGGATGGCTTTTGAGGCTGTCGCCCCTGAAAGAAAAGCGCTTGAGGGTGCGCTGGAAGACCATGTGGAGGCGCTTGGTACTGAGGAACGCGTTGAAATAATTGAATCTGAAGTCGATGAAGTATCAGAAGTGGAAAATCCTCACCCGGACATGGATATTGGTTACTCCCAGATCGCAGAGGTAAGAGTAAAGCTGGACGGGTTCGACAGGGCTATCCAGACAGTCATCAATTACGGACCTACTTACGTGCAGATTGAGGGTCCGGATGACTACGAGATGAAGTTGAGAGAAGCCCAGGAAGCACTGCAGAACGTTGCAAGCACCATGCACCAGTACGCGCAGATGGGTCCTGGAGGAGTTCTTATCTCAAGGGCAAACGAGTAAAACCTATTTAACGTTGAAAACGGGAAAGAAATTCATGAGAAAGTTCATCGCGGCATGTTTTGCCGTCTTCATGGTATCTTCAGCTGCCGCCACAACCATACAGAACGAGGATGTTCTGATCGATCTCGCAGATCAGTCCGTTGAAGTTGATATGACTGTAAGCGATTTAACCGCTAACCGCTTCACATACCTTGTCAATTATCCTATAGATGATGTAGAGGTCGCCATCGACGGGGCGACTGCTGACTGTGAGGTAACCCGCTTACAGATAGGGTCTGAGATAAGCTGCGAACCTCCTCCAGAGGAAAGTTTCAACGTTCAAATGGGTTTCAAGGTGTCGGATACTGTAACTGAGAGACAGGACATCAGGCTTTTCGAATACACGCAGAATTTTTACCGCCGTACAGAAGAGTTCAGTCTCAGGGTTCTGCTTCCACGCGGGGCAGGACTGCCTGACGAGGAAAATGTTTCTATGTCAGTAATCGAGCCCCCTGGTGCAAATACGAACAGTGATGGACAGCGGATATTTGTAGAATGGGAAACAGAGCCAAGCCTGGGAGAAACAGTCAATTTCCAGATCGCCTACGAGCGCTTCTCCACACCGATAAACCTTTATGAAGGGGTAGCACTGGCGACTGTCGCGGCACTCGTAGCTCTTACGGGCTATTTTTCCTTCCGCCGTATGAGGCAGGAGGATATAGAAAACGTATACGGCGATCTAGGTCATGATGAGGTGGAGGTTCTGGAGCTGTTGAGAGATAATGATGGAACGATGCTGCAGAAAGATATCGTCGGTGAGCTTGACTACTCCAAGGCAAAGGTGTCGGGCATAGTTTCCAACCTGGTGGAAAATGAGGTAGTAGTTAAGGAGAAAGAAGGGAGAAGTAACAGGTTGTCGATATCAAGAAGTTACAGGGGTTAGCCCGCGATATTTATCGTGAATATATTAGGTTCCCTGTTATCCTCGAAACTGTTCACGCATACACATGCTAAGTCGGTCCTGTCCTCTACATCATGAGAGACATTGATTCCTCTTACCTCTTCAGCATCAGGAGGATGACATGCTATAGAGCCTTCAAACGTGGCATTCGCCCGTATGTTCTCCTCGACGTCCTGGCAGTAGCCGTCATCAAGGTCCGGACCGTTCCCAGGACTGTAGTTATAGGCTATAAGCCCCAGGAAGAGACCTGCAAGAACAGCCGCGACCACAATTCTGGGTAGCTCCATTACTTATCCTGGTTTTTACTGAAAGTTTTTAAGGTATCTGATAGAAAGTGAAATAGCGCTAGGAGTTATCGATTACGTCATTCAAGAGTTCTCCTCTCGAGATGAATCCCTCCAGTTTCGTCTCTCCATTAATAATCAGAGTCGGCTGTTCTGTTATATTGTAGTTCTGGACCAGTACCTGTACAACCGGCGAATCCGCTTTGACGTTGAAACTGAAGACCTGTACGCCTTTATCTTCTACAACTTCATCAAGCACCGCGCCCTGTCTCTCACTGTTCGAAGAGTCATCGAAAAAGTAGAGTATCCTGGTCTGGTTATCACTGCAGTCGTTCTGGTAGCTCTCCAGCGCCATGTAAAGCCGGAGCTGGTTATTGTAGTACCGGTCACGTATGTAAACGTACTCAGAGTCATCTCCCAGGCTCTGTGCATCGAACCGCTCCAGTCTCGAGCCTAGTTCTGCGTTTCTCTCCCCTATTTCAGGGATTTGGACTTCTAGAAGTCCACAGTAATTATTCCCGGATGCGCCAGAGTATGATTCGATCACTGAGAACGTCTCCGAATCCAGCTGTGACTGTCTCAGTTCGTCGGAAAGGTGGTCTCCTCTGAAATCGTCCATTTGTAAGCCTATCAGGACACCCAGGCTTATCATCAAAAATGTGAACCCTACTGCTGTCAAGAAGGATTCTTTCACGAAGTCCATACTTTTTCACTCCTGGCTATTTCTTTTAAAAGTGCTGAAACCCAGAACCCGGACTGTAGCAGGAAGTATGTGAAGAAGTATAACATCAGTGCCGGGATGTTCTTGGGCTTTTCACCAGAGTAACTATACGCTGTCTTTATGATGTAGGCTATCAGGACCAGACTGAGCAGGAGAGGTATATAGATTTTCATGTTTGCACCTAGAAAGGCGATGTGAATACTTTCCAGAGATAATTCAGGCATCCATAATCCTACAGCAGAGACCTGGAGGGCGAACTGGTAACTCATCTGTAAGATACCGGTTATGACCAGGACAAACGAAGTCACGATCAGCGCCGGCATCAAGACCAGCATAGGCAGCTGCAAAGTCCCGAAGTACCCGTAATCCGGGTTTAGAAACATCTCCCTGTATTTTAATCCGTTGTAGATGAATCCTCTAGCCCATCTCACCCTCTGGTTGTAGAGTTGTTTAAGAGTAGCAGGGAACTCGGTGTGAGACGAGTCGAAGTAAACCATCTCAAACATCTTCCCATTTTTCCTTAGTCTGAACGCCATCTCCAGGTCCTCCGTTATATTGCCTTCATCAAATCCACCTACTTCCCTGAGGTTCGATGCGTTATAGATAGAGAAAGCTCCCGGGGTTACATTCAGGGTATTTATCTCTGTCATCAGCATCCTGTAAAAGTTCATAACCTGGTACTCGACCGCCTGTATCTTCCTGAGAAACGTATCCGTATCCAGAGGTTTTATAGACGCTATCACCGCACCAAGGGAGTCATCCCTCTCCATCCGACTTAAAGCCTTGTAGATCAGGTTAGCCTCGATTTTCGAGTCAGCATCCTGTACAACTACGTATTCTCCCTCGGATTCCTCAATCCCGGTGTTCAGTGCCGCAGCTTTCCCTTTGTTTTGTTCGTGCCGGAGGATTGTCATGTCCTCAAAGGAATTGTCCCTCGCCTTCTCCAGCGTGGAGTCAGTGGATGCGTCATCGATGAAGATAACTTCATAGTCCGGGTAGTCCAGGGTTTTAACTGACTCTAGAGCCTCTTCTACCACTTTTTCTTCGTTAAAGGCAGGCATCAGAACTGTGACCTTGGGAGGGTTTTCAAAATCCAGGAGCTCTTCCTGTCTTGTGCCTTTAACGTTAGAATAGATGCTTAAGTAAAATATCGCGATAAATACTGATGAAAAAATCAGCAGCCATGCGACGTAAAGTATCATGTTATCAGTTATTAGGTCCGGTCTTTCTTATCTCCCTTAGTAGCACTGTTGCGTAAGCACCCTTGGGCAGGTCGAATTTAACCCTCATCTTGTTCTTTGCCATGTTAAGGTCGTCCTCCCCTATATCCTGGATTTCAAAGTTCCTGAAATCTGCGAATGCGCGCCTGTAACTGCCTTCGCTCCTGAGCTCCGGGAACTCCTGTAGCCTGAAATCTTCCTGGCTTATACCTTCCTCCTCCAGAACTTCCTTGACCAGGTTACCAGGCTTGTTGTCCTTGAGCTCTGTTTTGTAACCTACTAGCGGGATTTCGTATTCGGCATCATACCATCCCTCACCGATAAGCTCTGAAAGAACGCGGTTGAAAACCCAGGACTGGTAGGCGTGGATGAAAAGCCTCTGGAGACCTTCAGGCAGTCTTTTGATAGCTCCCTTGTAGTCGTCTTCGTTCTTCGTCAGATGATAAAGCAGTGCTTTCTCGTACCGGTAATGCTTGGGGAACTTCTCTGCCATGTCCTCTACCTGCCGTGTTTCCCACAGCTCTTCTCTGACCTTTCTTATCGACTTGTACTCGTGGTCATAAGGCTTGGCGATGTACGTCCATACTGCCTCTTCGAAGTCGCCCTTCAGTATGTGTCGTCCGACCTGGTGGGTGATAGGTCGGGATGACCCAAAACGCTGTTTGCCGAAATAATTGGGGAACTTACCGTCCAGTTCGTCCACTATCTTCAGCGTGCGGTTCCGGATGTCTTCTAACGGGATATTAAGGTCTCTTACAGTGATTTCGAACCGGTTTGCATTAAGATTTCCTAGACCGATATAACCGTTTCTACCTACGACCTCAAGATCGAACTCGTCCGTGAATATCTGGTTCACATCTGCCTCGGAGACGCCCTGGATGGAGATGTACTGCTCTGTCACAGCTCTCTTATCCTTGTTTCCTGCGTACCCTACACGGTCTTTTGAGATATGGAGGATATTTGACAGGGTGTCGACCGCCTCCATCGTAGTCATGTTTTGCTTCCTGAGCTTCACTATAAGATGATCGCCTTCTTCATCAGTCTCATGAGAAGCTAGCTCTGTAACTATGAAGTCGCTCACCTGCTCCTTGATACTTCCCTTGATCCCGGGTGTATCGGAGTAATAATCCCATTCTGGTATCTCTTCCATCTTTATTTTCACCTCTTTACTCTACCAATCTCAGTTCGCCAGTTATATTATCGATTTTATCCTCCTCTGCAGGACCTATCCCGACAGCAGTCTTTGTTCCAGGTTCCAGCTCAGTCATCCCTGCGTCCTGGACAAGATACGATGGCACACCATTACTTTTCGCCTGCTCATGTATCTCGATAAGGTCTGTGTCACCAGCTTCGAGCACTATCTTTTTAGCACCTTGCTCCTCCCATCTCTGTCTCTGCGTCTCGGGTGTTTTCCTGTATACACCTAGAGATGCGTGGCACGCCTGCGCTACCATCTTTCCACGTGACATCCCGATATCTTCTCTCACAATTATCGCCTGTTTAAAGTCGGTCATAAACTGATTCTTCCTCGCGAGGCTTTAAGGTATTAACACAAAATTACTCATCATTGTTTAAGTACCTTCTGGTAACAACACTCATGTTCCGGAGTTATTCCTCCCCAGACAGGAATTAGTGGGTCCGCCCAGATTCGAACTGGGGATCTTCGCCTCACTCACTCGCTCTGCGTGCGGGTTCAAGCAACGCGTCACACGCGGTGCGGTTGTAAGGGCGACGTCATAACCAAGCTAGACCACGGACCCGCGAATAAAGTAAGCGACGGTAAATTTCTTTAAACATCACCCTACTTCCTTTTCCAATATAGGATCATAGACTTCATCATCCCGGGAATAATACGGGTAATAGACGCGCCTGACCGATGCATCTCCCATCCTATCCTTTATTTCGCTTTTAGCAAGCTCAAAATCTATCAGCTTATCTTCCTCGACCCTCTTCTCCTCTATATCTATATCAAGCACAGAACTCTCTATCTCTTCCTCATCATCTATCCTATCCTTCTCCTTCAACCCCTCAATCACATTTGTCACCTTCGCCACCCCAAGCTCCAGTTCCTCGACTATATTGCTCTTTGACTTCCCGTTCCCTATCATCTCGAGAATCTTCTTCTCCTGTCCAGAAAGACTTTCGCGCTCCGCCTTGACATCACCCGATGTGCCATCGAGAAGCAGCTTCTTCTCATCGTTCTCCAGTAGATAAAGAGGATAATGCGCCAGGGAATACTTCTCCCCGCGCTCCGACTCTAGCTCCCTGATATCCTTACGGGGCGGGAACACCTCTATCTCTCTCCGCTCAGTATACTCCTCCGAGGTCTGTGTCTCGCCACCGTGCTTTGATTTCCTGGTGCGTACATCAGTCATGACAGGATACTCATTTCCGAGAACGAAAGACACGCCCGGAGGCAGCGACTTTATCATCGATTCAACTTCCGAGGTGACTCCCTCGAAAGACTTGGAGATAGCCTTGAGATCGTTCGGATTAGTCACCCTTAATATGAACTGGGTGTTGCACTGGGAGAGCACATTCTTGTCGATTCTCGCCGGTCTCTGTGAGATGACGCCGATACCAAGACCAAACTTTCTTCCCTCCGACGCGATTTTTCTCAGTATATCGTTTGACAGCGCCTGCTGGAACCCTTTCTCCGGAGCGAAGTTGTGCGCCTCCTCAATCACCATCAGGAACGGCGGAATATGGTTCTTCTTCCGTAGGTCGAAAAGCTTCTTCGCGAGCAGGTACATCGTCATCTCCGCGGGTTCTGGTTCAACCGCCTTGAGATTGATTATAGTCGCCTCACCCGGGTCCACCAGTGACTCCAGATCCACCGGGCTCTCGGATAACAGTCCTGACTGCTCTATCTGCTCCAGAGAATTCAACAGGTTCCACTTCGCGGTCGACTCTTCGTGCGAAACCGCGTCCATAAGATCGTTGAGATTATAGTCTTCATCTTTCTCGCGGAGACGCTTCAACGCGTTGTAAAGCACACCCATCTGCGAATTAGTCAGTGAGTCCGGGATAACATCCATCAACTCCTTCTTCTCCAGGTTGACTGACGAGAACGACATCGGAATCGCGTCCTGGTTGATGTCTGTGTTAGGCGAGTACTCTTTCACGTCGTAACCCTTCGGGTTGTCAGAGTCTTCGTTATGCTGCCTCAGCGAGGAGTACTCCCCGTGAGGATCTATTATCAGCACCGGTAAGTCCTGCTCCAGCATCTCCTCGATCAATACTCCAGTAAGATAGCTCTTTCCGGCGCCAGTTTGAGCTAGCACCGCGAAGTGCTTGTAGAAATCCTCCGCGTCCACATGGATATCGATGTCGGGGTTCGTCTCCAGGGTACCGACCTGTAAACCTGAGTCTTCAAGCCCCAGTGTCTCCGATATAAGCTCCTGGTCCGCCCTGTAGACAATCGAATCCGGCTCTATAACACGCCGAGGAGCCTTGGTCAATCCCTTGTCACGGTAACCTATGATGTTCGCGTTCGCTACCGTTTCACCGTCAGGGTGTTTCGTCACTTCCTCTACCTGACCGAGTATCCACTGGTCGTTACTTTTCACCGATACGAAGTCGAACTTCTTGACCTCCTCAGTCGCTCTGAAAGTGAATGAAGAAGTGTTGACTTCTCCCTGTATAGTCCCTAGCTGCATCCCTATAATGAGGGTCGATGCTCAGGTTCATAAATTTCCCGCATCACACCATTTTAAGAGTCTACATACTCAACCACAGATTATGGATTTAGGCGAAATCAACCTCAGCGACGACTTCAGGCGCGACCTAAAATTTCTCGGAGCATGTATAGCAATAGTAGTCGCGGTTATCGCCGGCAACAACCTCATAACTGACAGCGACCCCGTCGAGGTAGGGTTTGTGGAGGTCGATACTTACTGTGCCGGACTGGACGTAGGTATCTGTCTGGGTGTCGAGAGACAAACTTACGAGGTATACAACTACGACGACTACGAGACACCTGAAGAAGGTACCGAGAACTATTACCGCCTTGTCGAGGCAGAGCTTATGGTCCAGGCGTACGATATCTGCGGTGAAGACATCAGCGGCATGGAATGGACCTCCGGGGCAGAGTATGAAGGACAGTCCGGCGATGAATGGCTGGAGAACGAGAACGTGAACCTGCTGCCATGCGAAGAAACTACTTACCGCCACCTCGAAGCTTCGAGCTGAATCCCTGGTTTTTAACAAGTTAAAAAATGTTGCGCCAAATTGAATGGATAAGAGGTAATCGAAAATGGCAGATGACTATGTGGAAACCACCTTTGTAGCGCTGAAACCCGATGCAGTTAAAAGAGGTATAGTAGGCGACATAATCGCCACTATCGAGAACGCCGGGTTCAAGATCTCCGGCATGAAGATGGTACAGGCAACCGACCAGCTCCTGGAGCAGCACTACGAGGAGCACGTTGACAAACCGTTCTACGAAGGACTAGCAGAGTACATGAAGCAGGGACCTATAGTCGCGCTCGCTATCGAAGGTGTCCACGCAGTCGAGAACCTACGGAAAATAGTCGGTGATACCAGTGCGAAAGACGCTCATCCTTCAACTATCAGGGGACGTTTCGCACACATGTCGATGGACCACGCTGACGAATCAGGAACTCATTACAAGAACATCATCCACGCATCAGCCACACTTGAAGAAGCTAAAAAAGAACTCGGCATCTGGTTCTCAGACGAAGAGCTACACGACTACAGGCACGCACACGAAGACGAAGTGATGTGAAATGACGAAGCTTTACAGGTCAGAAACCGATAGAGTCCTCGGAGGAGTCTGTGGCGGTATCGCCGAGGTTTATGACCTAGAACCGACGCTGGTAAGATTACTCCTGATAGCATTAGTCCTGTTTGGAATAGGCTCCGGAATCCTTCTCTACCTGATTGCCTGGTTAATAATACCGACAGAGAGCGAGGTTAAAGACGACAGCTAGTTCCTGATGATCTCCAGCAATTTCTCCACGTCCAGCTCGAAGCCCGCAACGCCGCGGTCCAGGTCCCAGTTCTCTATGACACTGCTGGAGAACTCACCTATAATACCTATCTTTTCCTCTCCCAGGTAGATGTCGCCGGAGCGTTCAGGGTCGAAGCAGTTTCCTGATCCAGAATCTATACGGAACTCAACTCCAAGATCACGTTCCAGCACCTGGAGTACCTGCCGGACATCTGTATAATCCGCGCTGTTGCCTGAGTGGACGTACGCCAGCTTTCTCCTGTTGGACGCGCCTGTTGCAGAGTCGTCCAGCACCGAGACATCGGCGACCTCGAAGAACTTCTGCGGGTAGGATCGGTGCCTGTTCCTCCGAAGCACATTCATCAAGGAGGGAAGGAGCCAGTTTCTTACCGCGGTGTAGTCCTCTGTCAACGCATTCGACATCTCTGCGATCTCTTCCCCCTCAAGGTTCATCCTGTGGAACAGTTTCTCGCGGTTGGAGAGCACATAGGTATGAGTTTCCAGCGCCCCCGTACCCTGTAGTATATCTCTCATTATACGCGTGTAATCCTCGACAGGTCTTTCCTCTGCGACCTGGTCGATCTCAGGTATCTCCGGTTCTATATTGTCGTAGCCGTGTGCGATCACCACGTCCTCTATCAGGTCGTACTGGTGCATCACGTCGTTCCTGTAAGCCGGGACCCTGACTTCTATAGCATCGTTTTTCTTCTCCGCCCCGAACTTCATCTTCTCCAGCCGTTCGATGATTTGACTGTCATCAAGTTCGAGACCAGAGATGTCCCGGAAATATTCCGGGTCTAGTTTCCATTCATCAGGTTCCAGGTCAGGCATCTCCTCTCCGTTGACCAGTACCGTTTCCACGTAACCTCCCCTCTCGGAGAGAGCCGTGGTGAGGATGTTTAGTACTTTAAGTACTGTCCTGCGATCCTTTCCAGTCACGTCGATGAATATGTCGCTTGTCCCGGCTGTTACCTCGGTCAGCTGGTTGTTGATTATAGGAGGGAAAGAGATAACTCTTCCTTCCGAATCTTCTATCACCGGGTATCTGTCCTCGTCTTCGAGTATCCACGCGTATTCCTGCCCCTTCTCGTGCTCATCCAGTATCTCCCCTAACTGCATCTCCCTGTCATGTTCGAGAGGAGTGAATGATACTCTATCCGGCTCCACCGCCCTGTAGGTGAACGGTGGCTCAACCTGTCCAAGGTCGTGAAGACCTATCGCCAGTTTATCCCTCTTCCGCCCCATCGACTCGTGGAGCTTCTCCTGTAGCTGTATCCAGCCGTTCAGTATCTTTTCTGATACATCAACATCCCTCACGACTGCGCAGGCGATGTGAGGTCTTACTTCCTCGACTGAAGAATCGATATCGACCTCAATGGAGCCTCCTGAAGGAGTGTAACTCTCCGACCCAGTCTTCACGCCGAAGAAACCTCTGTACGCACGAGCCAAGCCTTCTACACTGAGTAAATCAGGTCGGTTTGGATAGACTTCTACATCCCATTCTGGACCCTCTTCATGGTTCCAGTGGACGCCGAGGAAAGAAGCCTTCTCGTACAGTAGTTCTTCATCGACCTCTCTACCGACGAGTTCATCGAACTCTCTCTTGTCTATTTTTACGTGAGGCACTCGGCTACCACCTCGTGGTTGGCGAGGTCGAAGACTCTATGAGTCTTCTCGACTGCAGAAAACCTACGGTTTTCGAGCTTAAGAAAACTTGTTTTCGTCATTACTGATCAGGCCTCCATACAGGTGTCTGTTCCAGGATTTCGATATCGTTCCTGTAAAGCTCTCTTATATCGTTGAGTTCGGCGTTTATCATGGCTATCCTCCCGATTCCTAGACCCCATGCCAGTACTGTCGCCTCGAAGCCCAGCATCGGTTTCACAACTTCCGGGCGGAACATACCTGCTCCACCCATCCCGAGCCATTCCTCGTCTTCATCGTCCCAGACCTGTACCTCTACGCTCATCTCCGTGTAGGGGTAGTAGGAGGGGATAAGCCGGAACTCGCTGTAACCCATCTTCTCGAAGAACTCGCTCAGGTAACCTTTCAGGTTGCGGAAGCTCAGGTCTTTTCCTACGACGATACCGTCGGTCTGGTAGAACTCTGCGTTGTGAGTCCTGTCAACCGTCTCATTCCTGAACGCTCTACCAAGACAGAAGAACTTTTTCGGTAGCTCCTCCTCGTTAATCTCCATCTCGTGGAGCCTCTTCGCGGAAACGTCAGTTGTATGTGTTCTCAGCACGTTTCTTTCCGCGTCTTCACGCGACCAATCGTACTGCCATCCCTTACCGCCGGCATCACCACCAAACTCGTGGACGTCTTTCACTTCCTGCACCTTTCCCCCATAAATGGATAAATCTGTTTTCGCCGGAGTCTCCATGAAGAACGAGTCCTGGAGCTCTCTGGCAGGGTGGTCTTGCGGGATGTAAAGCGCGTCGAAGTTCATCAGTCCGGAGGTGACGTAGTCACCGCTCATCTCCTCGAAGCCCATGTCTTTCCACACACGGCGGGCGTAGTCCATTATCTCGCGGTAGAAATGTTTCTTACCTGTCCGCGGTGTTTTCACCCGCGCCTCGACGTTGAACTCCTCTCCTAGCTCTCCTGTATCTATGGCTTCTCCTTCACCAGTCAAATCCAGTATTCGTTCAGTTCTTTCCTGCGGCGCGACCAGCCCTCTCTCACGGACCTCTTCGTCGTATTCCTGGTCCTTTAACTTGTTTTGAACACGGTCCGAGCCGAGACCCTGCCGTCCCTGTTCGGTAAGCGAGACCTCGCCCTCCTTGATACGGACCCATCCCTTCTCCCGCGCCTTTCCAAGCGCGACATCCAGGTCGAGATCTTCAAGTTCGGAGAGCGGTACAGCTCCATCCGCAAGCCTCTCTATTAGCTGGTGCTCGGGCGAGCCTTCTTGAATTACTTCTTCGCCGGCAGGAGTTATGACCCATTCTACCTCTTCCTCCTCCCTGTAGTTAACAATTCCTTTTTCTTCAAGTTCCATCGCGGCACGGTGAACCATCGACTGGTCGTATCCCTCTTTTTCCAGATCTTCGACCGTGCGTGGGCTCTGTTCTCTCAGTTCTTCCAGAACCTGTATTGACTGGCTTGAAAGTCTCACAGGTTTACACCTCCCAAATTAAACTTTAATATCTGAGCGATACCTGTCCGAGACCTCGAAAAAACCAATCCAGAAATAGAGCTGTTAATCTGCCTTTCACAGGCGGAAAAAACGTCCACCCTTCAGTGTTCCCTGTGCTTCGGATGGTGACATAACTCTCTTCTTGTACCACAGATTTTAATATCTACGCAGTCTCCAGCACCGCCGCGATGACTATCAGTCCAACACCCGTGGCGACCAGCTTTGAGAGGTCGAGCCATGTATCCTTATCGAAATGCTCTCTGTAGACTGCGGCAGAGATCATTGTACCTGCAACTCCTGCGACTATGAACCCTGCCATCTCCAGAGACGCGTGGGGGATGTAGGCGAACGGCATGAGAATAGAGTCACGTACAAGCCCTGCCATGAAGACTCCTAAGACTGAGGCATTCCAGGTCAGTATAAAGGCTCCTGCCGACCCTATAATCGACGCGACAGCCAGAATCCCCAGGAACACCATCAGGTTATTGGATAAGACCGTGGTGAAGGATACTGGATTGACTGCATGCCCTGCAGCACCTATAATAGCATTCTGCAATGAGAATAACTCAGGATTATACAAGCCCAGGATAAAGAATGCTGCCGCCATTCCAAGGAAAATCGAACCGTAGACCTGTATCTCCGGGAGATGGGGTCGCGACTCGTTCTCACGCTCCAGGAAATACGTCACGAGAGGGTATACAAGCGGTATCGAGGCAAAAATCACCGTAAGAAGATCTATCTGCGATGGAAAAAGAGCTCTTGCAGCAATAAATCCTGCCAGACCTGATGCGAGACCTAGAACTGCAAGCAGAGGAAGGTTCTCCTCTTCCTCCTCACGCAGTATCAACTCGGGCAACATAAGTCAGAAATACTGGAGCCGGACTTAAACAAGTTCTGACTCTACGTTCTCCTCGACGAACTGTTCGACTTCTTCACGCGCGTCTTCTCTCCTCTCTTTATGCGCGAGGAGGAACTCCTCCAGTTTCTCCTTCGCTATCTGCTTGAGTTCTCCGGACAGCATCTCGCCCGACTCATACTCTTCACGGATACGTTCAAGCTCGGAGTCGTCCTCGATAAGGTGGAAAGCAAGTAGTTCGAAGACCATGTCCTCTTCAACGTCCGCACCTTTCTCACGGTGCTCCTCCAGCGTGTCACGACCACCAGTCTTCGCCTCGTCGATCTTCTGTTTCTCCTCTTCAACAGAATCTGTAAGCGCGATGTAGCTCTTCGGATCGCTGCTCGACATCTTCCCACCCTGAAGCCCGCGCATGAACTTGTTGTAAATGGATGCGGGCTTGTAGAAGTCTTGAGACGCCTTCCGCGCGACCTCCCGGGTCAGTCTTATGTGAGGGTCCTGGTCGATACCAACAGGAACAACAGTTGGTTTCGGTCCGCCGTTCTCCGGGAACTGCGGTCTCAGTATGTCGGCGTACTGCATTAATGCGGACGCTATCTTACCAGGACTTGGTTCTCCGTAGGTGGCGTCCATCTCGTTCCGTGTCAGGTGCTTCGCGAAAAGTTTGGAGCGGGCAAGGTGGTCGTTGCCTGCCTGGCTCTGGAAGTAGAAATCAACGTTCTCCAGGTCGAGACCCAGAGCGACGTAATTGGTCAGGTACTGCTCGATAACCATCTCACGCGCGTCTTCCAGCGAGATACCGCGGGTGTTGTGCGCTTCGATGTCCGCCGCAGTGAGAGTTACGTCTGCGCCCATCTCCTGGTACATCAGCACCTGGTCGACCACTATCTTGTGCCCGAGGTGGAACATGCCGGACGGCATTATACCAGTTATCATCGCCACGTCCTCGCCGTCGTCGAGCGCGTCCAGGTACTCGTCCATCCCGCGGTGACCGAAGATTATCCCTCTTCTTATGTATCGGTGGTCAGGGAGCTTATCTGCTATCTCTTCGATCGGCTCGATACCAAACTTCTCCATCTTTTCACGGTACTCTCCGACTTCAACGTCTCCCCACGGATCTATCTCTGGCATGGTTAATCATTCCTCCCTAGCGCTCTTATATCCGGTGGAATCTTTCTCACTTACCGCGATACTACATCACCTCCTCGTACAGTTCGATGAACTTTTCAGAGGAATAGCCAACTGTGTACGATTCTTCAACCGCCTTCCTCTGCATCTCCCGGATATCACGGCCAGTTAGTTCATTGGAATATGTTTCCGAGTACTCCGTACCCCAGCCGACAGTGAACCTCGATATTTTTCTGAGCCGGAATTGGAAGTCCTCTGGAACATCTCTTAGATATCCTTCTTCAGGAGAAAACAGCACCTCAAAAACCTCTGAATAGACTTCCTCATCGAAAGAGTCTACATCAATCGTTAGACAGTTATCAATTACCGAAACAGCCCTTTCTCTACCCTGCTCCAGCAATGCCCCCCTTTACAACTTCTTCAAGATTTTGTTCTCCAAAAACATCCCCCCTGTCGGGCTTCTGCCTGTGTTTCGTCTTGTGTGTCGTTTGTCATTTTAATCACGTGTTTTCCAGTTGTTAGAAAACTTTTAAATAGCTTTTAGAGGTTTTTAGAGTCTAAAAAGATAGAATAATGACTATTTCTATCTAAAAGACTTAGAAAATATGTTGAAGTGTATAAAAACCGATTTAATTGATTAAAGCCATGAAAGCTCCCTTACTGAGCAGATTCTGAGATAGTTCAGGGAAAAGCGTAACCTGTCCTTTAGAAGACTAGATGGCCCAAAAACATCCACCCGGAATAGAAATACTGCTGTCTAAATCATTCAGATGCAAAAGTCCAAAAACAGCCACCTTGCTGCATACGTCATTATTGTGAAGTCTGCGTTAAGTATATTTCGACAGTCAGCAACATCCGGACC
Source organism: Candidatus Nanohalarchaeota archaeon (assembly GCA_022729235.1). GTDB lineage: Archaea > Nanohalarchaeota > Nanosalinia > Nanosalinales > Nanosalinaceae > JALDAJ01. The sequence goes on along the minus strand of JALDAJ010000001.1, from coordinate 621,927 downwards.
CTAAGAATACTCCCTGAGCGCTTCGACCGCGGGCAGTTCTTCCCCGCTCATGTACCGGACAAATGCTCCGCCCGCGATGGAGACGTGTGTGAACTCGTCGAGGTCATGACCGAATCGGTGTATAAGTGAAGATGTGTGTCCTCCGCCGAGTACTGTAAAGCCATCGTTTTCTGCTATCGCATCGATTACCGCTCGCGTGCCCTCAGGATAATCCTCGAACGCACCCATAGGACCTTTCATGACAATCGATTCCGCGTCACCTATCTCTTCCACGAACCTTTCCCGCGTCTCCTCTCCGATATCCCATGTCATCTCTCCTTCCGGGACTTCACCGATCTTGTGGTTACCTGAGTCCGTTCTGACATCTACAGGCAGAACTATCTTTTCCTCGTGTTCTTCGATGATTCTTTGAAGCTCCTTGCTCTTACCGTCAAAGCCCTGCTCCTCTATCCACTCGGATTTCCCGCCGAGATCGTTTCCCTGGAGCTTGAGTGCAAGTTCGCCAGGGATACCGCCCAGCAGTACTTTCTCAGCCCGGTCAATTACCTGCTCCATCATACCTATCAAATCGGAAGGTTTCTCCCCTCCTAGAACCAGCAACGGATTGTCAAGCTCATCTCTTACCCTGCCACAGTTCTCCAGTTCACGCTGCATAACAGGTCCTGCATAGGATTCGAGGCGCGGTACGAATCCAACTATCGATCCGTGGGAGCGGTGTGATGCAGAGAACGCATCGTCTACAAAAATATCGAAGTACCTGGAGAGATTCTCAATAAAATAATCATCAGAATGCCTCTCGGAGGGCAAGTTTTGAAGCTCCTCGGAGAGGAAACGTATGTTTTCAAGCAGTACTACATCGCCGTCCTCCATCGAGGCGACTGCATCTCCAAGCTCCGGTCCGAAGAAGCTCCGTACGAAGTTAACGTCCTGCCCTAGCTCTTCCGACATCAGTTCTGCGTGTCTTTCCAGCGACATGAAATCCTTCCTCGCCGGTCTCCCCTGGTGCGCGATTACCATCGTCCTCGCACCTTCGTCACTGAGCTCCTTCACTGTTTCAATGTAGCGTTCAAACCGGACCGTCTTCTGCGGCTCGCCGTCCTCGACAGGAAGGTTTAGATCAGTCCTGAGAACCACGCTTTTACCTTCCAACTCTGCATCTTCCAAACTCTTCATTCCAGAACCCGGCATTATATTACATCGTAATACTCGGACGGTTTTTAAGCTTTCCACGAGCAGAACCAACTGTGATATCTATGTCAATCAAGGGTGGCTACTTTGGACTCTCGCAGCTTTCTCCAGGAAGTTGCGTTGAGAAACACTTCACGTGTTTCGAATAACCCTTTAACCAGTTCTAGCTCTTTCGTCCTGTCGGTTTTTAAGGCTTCTAATCGACAACTTTTCCAGAGGTGTCAAAAGTGACCCAGAATACCACACAGAGCCTGAAAGAACTGGCGAAGAGACGCGGATTTTTTATTCCCTCCAATGAGATTTACGGAGGTACAGCCGGTTTCTACACGTTCGGACCCCACGGTACCGCCTTGAAGAGAAACCTGGAGGATGTATGGAGAGACCGGTTCACCTACCAGGAAGGCAACATGGAGATAGAAGCACCGACAATCATGCCTGAAGACGTGTTCGAGGCATCCGGGCACCTTGAGACCTTCGACGACATGATAATAGAATGCCCCGAGTGCGGCGAATCCATCAGGGCAGACCATCTGGTCGAGGATAACACGGATATCGAGGAGGCGGAGAGCTTCTCCACCGATAGGATAATGGAGATAATCGAAGAAAACAGCCTCCAGTGTCCGAACTGCGGCGAGGAACTGGCAGACGTGGAAGTCGACGATTTCAACCTGATGTTCGGCACAAACATCGGTCCAGGAGATTCCTCACCCGGCTACTTACGACCTGAAACAGCTCAGGGAATCTTCGTCGAGTTCCCTCAGTGGAAAGAATACGCCCGCAACCAGCTGCCGTTCGGGGTTACACAGATAGGAAAGGCTTACAGGAACGAGATATCACCGCGGAAATCGATTGTCCGCGTCAGAGAGTTCACGCAGGCAGAGCTGGAGTTCTTTATCGATCCAGAAAAAGACGAACCGGAAATGGAGGACGTGGAAGACGTCGAGCTCCGCCTTTACCCTATCAACGAGCAGGATAAAGACGGCGGAGAAGTACTCGAGATGACCGTGGCGGAAGCAGTCGAAAACGGCGTGGTCGCGAGCGACTGGATAGCATACTATCTCGGTATCTCAAAGAAGTGGTACGAGCGGATAGGTATCGATATGGACCGGTTCAGGTTCCGGCAGCACCTGGAGGACGAGAGGTCGCACTACGCGAGCGACTGCTGGGACGCCGAATCTGAAGTCGGAGGTGACTGGATTGAAATCACAGGTTTCGCGTACAGAGGATGCTACGACCTCAAGAAGCACCAGGAGCACTCGGGCGAAGACTTCACTGTTTTCAAGCCATACGACGAGCCCAAGACCGTGGAGAAAGCAACCGTCAGTCCAGACATGAGCGTCCTTGGACCTGAATACGGTGACCGCGCCTCAGATATCGCGGACGAACTCGGGAGAATCGCGGAGGAAGAACCGGAGAGGTTCGAGGAGCAGGAAAGCATCAGCTTGGAAATCGATGGCGAGACTGTAAATGTTCCCGTGGAGAAAACAGGATTTACACGAAAAGAAGTTGAGGAGACCGGAGAACATATCATGCCTGAAACTGTAGAACCGTCGTTCGGTGTCGACCGAATACTCTACACGGTTCTAGCGCATAACCTTGAGGAAGACGAAGTAGATGGAGAGGAGAGAACCGTTCTCCGCTTACCCGCGGAAGTCGCACCTGTAGAAGTGGCTGTATTCCCATTGATGGATAAGGACGGGATGGGAGAGCGCGCACGAAAAGTCGCCAGGAGCCTAAGAGAAAGCGGTTTCTCCGTGAAGTATGATGATTCAGGCGCTATCGGTCGCCGTTACAGGCGGCAGGACGAGATCGGTACGCCGATATGCGCGACCGTGGACCACCAGACCCTGGAAGACGGGACCGTGACTCTCCGGGACAGGGACTCCACTGAACAGGTAAGAGTAAATGTTGAAGAGTTAGAGAAGAGCCTCAAAGGTTTCATGGACGGAAACGACCTCAAAGAATTTTGAGCGGTGAATCGGACGCAGAGAAAGTTAGGCTGTACCGATAACAATTTGATAAAGAGCGGTACCGCAGGTTCTTCCATGGCCGAGTGCTCAAAATGCGGAGACGAGTCGATGGCATTCACCTGCAAGTACTGCGGGAAGAAGTTCTGCTCCTCACACAGATTACCCGAGAACCATGACTGTGACAGTCTTGAGGAAGGAGTTGAAGAGGAGCGGGAGGAGACGCAGAAATGGTTTGAGGAGAAAGAGGTGAGAGGTGAGCTTAAACCTCGAAAGGTTAAACACCAGTCCATATTCAGAGACGCGATTGACGCCTTAACAAGCAGTACCACGTTAGCCATCATAGGTGTAACAGTAGCCGCATTCCTTCTTCACGAGGCGTCGCCCGCGTTCAAAGACTTCCTGACCCTGTCCCCCGCACTTACTACTGGCGCAGTGGAGGCGACCAACATGGCTGCGGCAGAGATGGGCTATTCCTCGGAGCTACTGACAAAGACTCTTCTCGAATCGCCGTGGGCTCTCGCCACAGTTATGCTGGTTCACGGAGGAGGATTCCACATCTTCGCGAACATGATAACCTTCTACTTCTTCGGCACACCGCTGGAAAGGATGATAGGTGCGAAACGTTTACTGAAGTTCTACGTAGCAGCAGGGCTCGCAGCCAGTATAGCAGTGGTACTTTTCCGGAACTTACTGTTCCAGGTCTACGGACCTGCAGTCGGGGGCGCAGTCACACTACCACCTATCGTAGGTGCTTCGGGCGCCGTAGTAGCTGTGTTCGCAGCCGTCGCCGTACTGTACCCGCGTGCCGAAGTACTGCTCTTCTTCGTGATACCTATGAAGATAAAGACTGCACTATACGCTTTCGGATCAATAGAGACATTCAACCTGCTGACAAAGATGGTAGGCATAACACTGCCCGTGATCGGGAATTTTGCGAGCTCAGCCCACCTGACAGGACTCATACTAGGCGTATGGTACGGAAAGAAACTAAGAGAAAAACATCAGCCCAGACAGGGAGTTCTGGACTTGCTCGGATATTAACAACATTTTTATTACTCACTTCAAACAATGTATCCAATGGACTGTCCAGATGAAATGGACGAACTTCTCTCAACTCATGATGATTCTCAAACAGGCGATTATGGGACATTCATGTCCATAGGAGATGGTAACGGTTACGCAGTACCAGAGGATTATGAAACATTTGACCAGTTCTACGGTAATTCACTTCCAACTACGAGGTCGCCCTCGCTTGGAAACAAGGATTACTGCAGCAGACGCGCGGATCTACTTGTTGATCCCTCCGCCGCAGATATAGTTTTACCCGATGACTGGAATCTAAAACCTGCAGTACACAGCCCCAACGAGACAACAGTTTACTACATGAATTTCCAGCAATACGGAGGAGAGCCCAAAAGCTGGACAGGCTGGCTCGGATTTGAGGAACACAAAGGCACAGTAACCCTGATAGGCGATGAAGAAGTAAGAGAGCTATTCCCCGGAGAACTCCGTGTCCATGCAATCCCGCCCTCTATAGGAAGAGCAGGATTAAAAGAACCTGAAGGATTGGGTATTCATGAAAGAGGTAGTAAGAGGAAATACGTATCTGACTTAGACCAGCAACCACTTGGATTTCCTGAGAAAGAAGACAAAAATTCTAAGGAGTAGCTCTTTCGACTTCGTAGTACGTGACTCCGCCTTCCGAGTCGACGATACCCCATAACATGGTGGCGCGGATGTTGTGCGCCAGCCTTACTGCACGGGACATCTCCTGGAAACTGAGCGTGTAGTCCTCGGGAACAGCGTGTACCACCCACTGTGTGTGTTCTCTCTGACTCTTCGGTCCTTCCTTATACGGGTTCACACCCTCAGGGTAGACGCGGAAGTGCGCACCGAACTTGAAACCGCTCTTCACGATGTAGCCTCTATCCCTTAAATCGTCGTACACCTTGTATTTCTGGTCGAACTCGTCGTCAACTTCGATGCAGTGATCGTAGAGAGTCTCACGTGAGAGAGTTTCTCCACTATCTTCTACCTCTATCACGTCACGGTCAACCAGGTGCAGCGCCTCAACAAGCGAAAGCTCAAGAACTGTTTCCTCCTCGTCCTGAAACTTTCCGTAGTAGTACTCATCATGAACTTCTTCCGCATCCTCCTCGTCAACGATTCTTACGCGGGACTCTGCAAGTTTTCCTGTTATCATATCAAGAGAAAGCAGTATGAAGCTTTTAAACTTGGCTAGAACTCGTCCAGGCTAAGTTCCCGTTCATCTATCCCGTAGTCTCCGAAGCGGTTGACAAGTTCTTCGGCTCTCCTCTTGTACATCTCCGGCTCCAGTGCATCGCAACGCCCAGATTCATACCGCCACCCTATGATACCTCCAACGGCAACCAGTGCGCCTATTCCAAGCATGGTCTTCCTGATCAGTTCCGTGTTCAGGAGTTCATAGAAGACCGCGCTTTCGGAAGGTCCGCCCGCAAGCGACAGTCCTGCAAGAGGTACCAGTGGACCGTATTTCTTTCCTCTACATGCCGCGTGATAGTCTGCGGATAGTTCCTCATCGTCCTTTTCTGTGTCAACACGACTGTAACCGAACCACTTCGGGGTATACGGCACAGGCTCCCTATCTCTCAGGAAGGTGAGTATCGCCATTGGACTCTTACCTACCCCTTCTGAAACGTGTTCTGGAGAGATATATACCACTTTTTCATTATCATCAAAGTCATAACCCTTCTCATCAAGAATACCTTCTTCGGGAGGTGAATAACTACGGTCGTAAAACAGCTCGACAAAGTCCCTCTCACTCGCCACAGGATCATCCTGTATAGACTCGAACAACTCCTCTACAGTAGTCTCCCGTGGTTCAAGCTGGGAGCATAAGTTACCTTTCTCGACGACCTGAGACATGTAACTATTTACTAGTAATAAAATATATATTTGTGAGCCTCTCAGAACTCATCCAGATCCCTCTGCTCTGACTCCTTGACTATGCGCTGACAGGTCTTCCAGGACTCTCTTGCTTCTGGAGGTAGTTCTCCAAACTCTTCCAGGTACTTTCTCAGAAATTGCGAGACCTCCTCGTCGTGCGCGTAACCTGACTTGAAGTCGAAGCCATACTTCTGCTTCAGTTCCTCAACGTGCTCCTCCCGGGCGCTCTTCGCCACTATCGACGCGGCTGAAACCACAGGATACTCGTCGTCCGCGCCGTGCTCCGCCACGAACTCCACGTCTTGAAAGTCCGAAGGTAGTTCCGACTTCAGTTTCCTGATGAAACGGTCTCCATCCGGCTCCGGAAGATCAACTATCACCTTGTCTGGATCTGTTCTGGATATGACATCGACGAACGCCTTGATCTCTATCTCGTTCAGGTTCATAACCTCGCGGAGCTCATCAATCTCCGAGGCAGTAACCTCTCGCATAGAGAAGTCGCCAACGTCACCCAATTCTTCGCGAATCGACTCTCTTTTCCTGTCAGAGAGCTTCTTCGAATCCTTGACACCGAGCTCTTCCAACCTCTCTATATCTTCTTCCTCCACAAGAAAACCCCCGACGAACATCGAACCTATCGCCGGACCTCTACCTGCCTCGTCAACTCCTAGAACCTTCATACCTTAGAATCAACCATTGATAATAATATCCTTATGCCCGAATCAAGATGGTTTAAAAAACTGACATACCCTTCAAACTATACTAGCTTAGCGGGGTAGAGCAGCCAGGAGTGCTCGTCGGGCTCATAACCCGGAGGCCCGTGGTTCAAATCCACGCCCCGCTATCTCAAATTAGTCTTTCAGCGCTGTCCGCTTTTCTCTACATGGTATAGAAATTACTGAAAAGACTAGATACATGTCCTACATCACATATTTGTTGAAATATGCTCCTCGACACATCTGTTAATGAGGTTAAATGAGAGTCAGCTCTACCACAACAAACCAGAAACGCGGTTCTCCTCCTTCAGAAGCAGAGGGCTACTTTTTTGGAGGAATCGACTTCGGCGGGACTACATGTAGATTCGGGATCCTGAGACCTAAAGGAGAACTTGTCCCGGATTCGCGAGAATATCTCACAGAAGAATTAGTAGCAGGCCCAGAGTCAGCATCAGATTCAGTAGTGAGTGCGTTTAGGAAATATTCACAGGAGAAAGATATAGGTCCTGACCAGCTCTCTGGCATAGGCATTGGCTGCCCCGGACCGCTAAACCAGGAAGCCCGGGAAAACAGGACAGTTGAGACAGCAGCGAATAGCCCTGACCTCGAACTTGAAAAAGAAGTTGATGGAGTCCCTCTCTTCCTTGAGAACGACGGCATTACCGCAGCCATAGGTGAAATATCCCATGGACACGGGAAAGAAGGAAATTACGATAACCTAGTTCACGTTGTTCACGGAACGGGTATCGGCGGCGGAGTCATAAAGGGAAATAGAATATCTAGCGGCGCAGAGCTAGGCTATTGTCAGGTTAACCCCCAAATAGGCCTCCGTATGGAGACCTTTGATAAGAGAAACGTCTGGGAGGCCTACGCATCGGGCCAAAATATACCGCCATTCTTCCGGAAATACTGTGAACACAAAGACAAAGATCCAGAATATGTGATAGATGGAGAATTCACCACGGCCAACATCTTTGAACATTACCATCAGGGAGAGCCAGTAGTGGAAGAATTCACTGAAGATGTGCTTTCACATATAAATGCCTCCGGCTACGGAAACATGATAAACTTATTTCTGGAAAACGATGAAGAAGAAAATCTTCTGACCACAGGAGGAACCGTCATCCTAGAACAACCATATCTTCTTGACCTCGCAAAAGAGCACCTCGGAGGTTACGCCCTCTTCATACCAGAGATAAAGACAGCCAAAAATGAGTATGATACGGGTGTATACGGCGCAGCAGAACTTGCTAGAATAAGGCGCGAACAGGAAAGAAGAGGCATGGAGGATATATTTGAATTACCCGGCACCTATACTTTTTAGACCATGATATCTTTAACATATGCCGTTTTCGCCCTGTCTCTAGCCTACATACTTGATAAAAGACTTGTTACAGCAGTAATTTTTGCTCTAGTCCCGAGTTTTGACTTCCTCCTCAACCACACTTACCCGTTTACATACCACGGTATAATGCATTCTATATTCGCCGCATCTGTTTTCACCCTACTAGTATACACCTATACAGAAGATAGAGTATCAGCTGAGAGCTGCTTCCTGGGCTATAGCTCGCACCTGTTCCTTGACATTCTCACATACTCCAGCATCCCATTACTCTTCCCTCTAGGACATCAGTTCTCTCTTTCACTGGTGTCCGCATACAGCCTTGAAGCAAATTCCGCCATAATCACGGTATCAATCGCGGCGATGTATATCAAGAAAAACAGGGAATACCTCGAACCAGTCCTGCCGTAAAAAAAGCGGGAGAACCGGCGTCGATATCCGGAGCCGTTAACTTAAATAAAGGTTGTGAGGAAGTGCATCCTTAGGGGGAAAGGGAATACCAAGAGGGTTAGTTAATGGACAAAGTAGGCGACGTGGTAATCGGAGTCATGCAGGATCTCTCCCGCATTTCTACCAACGGATCAGCTAGAGTTAGAATCAACCAGAACCTGTGCGACCCCGATACCTTTGAATCACTTTTCAACCACTTCGCCCGCGGCACCATACTGGAACGCATCGACCTTGACGTAGAACACCTAAAAACACTGATGTCCTGTGGGAGCTGCGGTCACCAGCAAACAGTTGGAGGCGACCACTCCGGGTACCAGCGATGTCCGCAGTGCGGAAAATTCGCCGAAATCCAGGACCACGCCTACCAGCTAGTAGAACCTGACCCCGCAAAGGCAGGACTCAGGAAAAGCATCCGGTTCTGATAACGACTTAAAAAGTTCTACACTTGTTTTCGACTTCAAATCCTGCCAGACACATCCTTTCATCCACCGAATCCCAGTTTTGCTTTTATCTGAAGAGCTTTAGAACATCCTATGTTCGGAATCAAGAGTTACTTAAGACACTTTCTGGAGCCCGAAGAGAACAATGAAGACCTTTTAGAGGAGGCTTTAACCTATCTAGGAGAGAAGCCAGTTGCCCATAACGCTCTCGCGTTTCTATACTACCTTGAAAAACACGAGAACAGCCCTCCAGCAGGTTCAGAAAAGAGAAGACCACTACACATGTCGCCTGAACTAGACAGGTTAACAGATCAATCGGAAAGCTCTTACAGTCTTGTTTTCAAGAGACTCGAAAATAAAGGTCTCGCTGAATCAACAAGAGGAAACTTTACAGCAAAGTATTACCGAATAACCGGTTTTGGAGAGACCGTGTTTGAAGAGGATATTGAGAGCGATGAAGACCGCTGGGACATGGTAGAAGTCAGGCTAGAAGATTTTGATGAATACCTCCCTCCTGATGACAGTCTAGAAAAATATGATAGGCGTCCCGGAGAAGGATAAACATCCCTCCTAGACTTCGTTGTCGATACAACTCCGTATTCCATCCTATATTTAAATCTAAATTCTATCTTCCGAATTCGAGGCGATACAAAATGGTTCAGATAGAAGAGGTATCAGAAGAAGTTGATTTCGAAAGAATCGGTTCTCACTCTCATATCAGGGGTCTGGGAATCGATGAAAACGGTGAAGCATCTAAAACCGGTGACGGACTGGTCGGTCAGCAGAAGGCGAGGGAATCCACAGGACACGTGGTCAACCTCGCGAAGAAGGGAAAACTGGCGGGTCGTGCAGTCCTGTTCTCAGGACCTCCAGGAACCGGTAAAACGGCTCTAGCAGTTGGAATGGCGAACGAACTCGGGCAGGACATCCCCTTCGTCCAGCTGACCGGTTCCGAGATATTCTCCGCTGACAAGGACAAGAACGAGGTGCTAAAAGAGAAGTTCCGGCGTGCGCTAGGAGTGAAGATACAGGAAGAACGTGAAGTCTACGAAGGTAAGGTCGTGGACATCGATATCGAACAGGGACAGGGCATGAACCCGATGGCTCAGGGAGGAGCCATGGAAGCCTCCGTAACCCTGGAGACACAGGACGACTCACGCAACCTGAGGCTTGGTAGGAGAGTGGCGCAACAGCTACAGCAGGAGAACATCACAAGGGGCGACGTTATCAGGATCGACTCCGAATCAGGTCAAGTGCAGAGACTTGGTAAAGCGAAAGAAGACTGGGAGGACACCGCAGACGCCTCAGTTGCAGACCTAGTTCCAACACCCACTGGACACGTGCAGCAGGAAAAAGAGTTCACCCACACCCTAACTCTCCACCACATGGACAAAGTTAATGCCCAGAGAAGTGGTGGCGGACTCGCAGCTATGTTGGGTGCAGGAGACTCAGGAATCGATGAAGATATCAGGAACGCGGTCAACGAACAAGTCAAGGAAATGATCGAGAAAGGAAAAGGAGAACTAATGCCAGGAGTACTCTTCATCGACGAAGTCCACATGCTGGACATCGAGGCACTATCATTCCTGAACCGGGCGATGGAGCGCGAGTTCTCACCTATCATCGTAATGGCTTCCAACCGCGGAGAGACCAAGATCAGAGGCACAGACATAGAATCACCTCACGGACTACCGCTCGACCTACTTGACCGATTACTGATCATTGAGACAGAACCATACAGGGAAGAGGAAATCAGGGAGATCGTAGAGATCAGAGCTGAGAACGAGGACATAGAGTTTGAAGATGAAGCGCTTGACGCATTAGCAGAGATCGGCGACGAATCCTCCCTCAGGTACGCATCACACCTCATCGCACCGGCAAACGACATAGCCGAGCAACAAGGTGAAGAAGTAATTACAAAAGAACACGTTGAGAAGGCAAGAGAACACTTCATAGACGTTAACCAGTCCTCGAAGCATCTAGAAGAGTACCAGGACAGGATGCTGTCCTGACCTTCTTTACATCTCTTCTTACAGAAGGCTGTAATAGTAGGTTTAAACCGTTAATAGAATCTCTTCCTCATGTTAGAAGGTTTTAGGAAAGTAAAACATTTGCTAAACGGAGAAAACAGTGGAAAACCAGACGCGGAAAGCGAGAATAAAGAAGAAAATCCACGGGAGGAAGAACTGATAGCGTATCTTGAGCACGTAGAAGGGGGCTGGCTCCGAGAGGTTATAGATCACCTTTACGAAAATGGAGAAACCGAAGCAAAAGAGCTATATAACGAAACTATCGGGGATAGAGACTCTCCAAGTATGAACCATTTCAGAAGCCGGCTTAACAGGGAAGAAAAGTTAGACTACCTGGAGAAACAAAAAACAGGCAAAAACCCTGACATCGATGTATACTATTCTTTGCCCGGGGACCTGAGAAAAGTACTCGAAACGCAGAGTATTTACTCTTGAGAAGAAACCTTACACCATGTCTCGTACTCCACAACTTACACGCTTTACCTTTTTCCTATTCATCTGAACCTATACTTTTCTCTGTAGAGGATTTAAAGCACCTAGGTCTCGTCCGAATTTATTATGTCCTCCCTCAGAACCTTGAAGAACTTTCTATACCGGAAAAAGAGCTCCGATAAAACCCTCAACAGAGATAATGAGCGAAACTGGAGAGATGAGACCCTTATCCAGCTCCATAACGAAGAACTTACGCCTCAAGAGCTCTACGAGAAAGTCGGTCCCGGAGTTACAGAAGAAGTATTCCGATCTTGGTTGAATACTGCCGAACAGATAGGTTTGATTAAGCTAAAGAGACCGACTGTTAGGTCAAAAGATATCTACTGCTTGAATAACAGCACTAAGCAGATAGCAGAGGAACTGAAGAGAGACTAGGGAAACTCCAGTACCCGTGTCTCGTACTCACCGCCTTCACCGGCAACATTGAAACCGTACTCCTGCGATAGATCGATAAGCTCCTCTACCGACTCTTCATCCAGTACTTTACCTATCCAGCGCTCCTCTAGACCTCTAGCCGCGACCTCAGTGATCTCGACCTCGAAGCCCTCTCTTACCAGCCACCGCATATAGCGCTCCTGGTCCTCCATCCACAGCGGCGCAAATACCTTAAGACCTAGCTCTTCCGCGACATTTTCCACGCGGTCACGCTGGTAAGTGGAAGCGATAGCGCCAGCAACAACTCCTTCAATACCGTACTCTTCAACCGCTCTCTGTAATCCCTTCTTCAAATCTCCTAACTCTTTCTCCTTCTCACCTTCTGTTTCCTGGACTATCAGCGGTATGCCGAGCTGTTCAGCCTGCTCTTCAACTATGCTCATCTCTTTGGAATCGAACATGTAGCTGTCCCTGTTCTCAGACTGCAGGTTGACCAGGCACGCGATCTCGTTGTTCCTACGGTTTATCCTATAGAGTGCGGCGTTAGAATCCTTACCGCCTGAAGTGAGAGCTGCGATTTTATTGTTAGGTCGGTCTCTGAAAGAGTTGATGTACCCCTGTTTGTGGTCGAAGCCGTTATCCCTCGCCAGCCTAGCTATAGCCTTGTCGAAGTTACTGCCGTATTGCGCCGCAGTTTTTCCACGCCAAGCTACTTCCTCGGGAACACCCAGTTTTTCCGCTGCCTTCCTGAGCACATATTTTTTGTAATCATCACTAACTTTCTGGTCTCCCGGAATTGACAACGCATGCTCAATTAAATCATGATCTAAAAACGGAAGTCTCAGCTCATAACCGTTCCTCATAGCCACCACGTCATCCCTGTAAAGGTCGCGGTGGAAGAGTGAGCGGAGACCGGACAAGCATTCCTGGTTCAGGTAGCCCTCCTTCATACGCGAATAACCTGCATAGAGCTGTTCGGAACCCAGCCCGCTCATCACGACCTTCTCATCTCCCTGTAGCGCGTAGTGAAACGGTAACGCGACCCCTGTCTTTACGACGCTAGTAGAAGATATCCAGTCAACTACCTCAGGAAGTGTTTCCTCGACCTCCGCAAGCGATGCCTCGTACGACTCAAGTTCAAGACCCATATCTTCGGCGACTTTTTCCGCCCACTCCATATCCCTCGGTGCGTTAACGTTTCCGTGCTGGATACCCGCGGTGTAGCACGTGAAGTCCTCTCCAAGTTCCTGTAACGCAGTAGCCACCATGGTCGAGTCGACGCCCCCCGAAAACAGCAGTGCGAGGTCGCCTTCAGGAACACGCTTCTCAACAGCTTTCAGGAACAGCTCCTTGACCTCCTCCGCTACCTGATCGATATCTCTCTCTGAGTTCTTCGGGATCTCGAAGAATTCTCTCTGCTCGAACTCGATGCTGTCTGTCTCAGTATCATACTTCAGAACCCGTCGGGGATGCAGCTCCTTCGCCTCCAGTCCTTCTTTCTCCAGCGCCTGTTTCTCCGAGGCGAAAGCGAACGGCTCGCGGGAGTACCACAGAGGTTTTACTCCAAGTAGGTCGCGTGCGAGCACGAGCTCTCCATTATTATAGTAGGCGAACGCGTAGACCCCGTCAAGAAGTTCCAGCGCGTCGAGACCTTCCCTGTCAAGAAGTGAAAGCAGGAGTTCTGCATCGTTCTCGGCATCCGTTCCGAGCTGTCTCGCGAGCCCTTCCCAGTTGTAGATCTCACAGTTCGCGGCGAGAACACCCTCTCCCTCCAGCGGCTGCTCAACATTACCAACAACCGAGTGCAGAACGTGACCTAGGTCTATCTCTCCCTCCCTGACACTTGAGGAATCACCCCTATGTTCGAGATTCCGTAACAGTTCTTCCGCGTTTTCTCCGCCAGATATGCCGCACATGATACTCCGATGGCTAACAAGATTTTTGTGGATAACCTGTAATCCAACATAAAAATAAAAACTACCGCACATTTATGATCTATGAGCCAATTTTCCTGGTCAGAACGTAATTTTCCAGACTATGGTTGGAGTACAAGAATCAAAGATGTCGGATTTGAAGATTTCTGGGACGACATAGAGACCGCTGAAAAACATGCATATCATTTGCAGGACGCGCTGGACATCCACAAACGTATAATAGATGAAAACATGCACGAGGAAGGATATGAGGATGAAGTCATAAACTATCTCCAAGACGTTGGATACGAAGAAGGATTTGAAGACCTTCTGAGACCTGCCCGTTGGTTAACTGAACAGATAGCTCTAGAGGCATGGAATCTGAAAGATGCGAACCCCACCGGTTTCCCGATAAGTCCCGAAGCCCTTGCAGAAGAAGTACTAGAAGATAAAGACCGAGATAAAATACAGAAATTCAGGGACGTAACAGGTCTTGACGCCGGGAATGAGGTAGTAGGAGACAAAAGAGAAGCCCTACTCTCTAAGAAAGACTACCTTGAGAGGACTAATAGTAGAGCCCTAGACACAGGCTATGAATGGGCTGAAAGAGGTCGGATAGGAAGACTTCTAACTAGAGTAGGAGTCTTTGATAGCTCTCACAGAACCTGGCCGTCAGAAGGCTATACTAGAGATCTTTCACCGAGCTTAAAACACTGGGAACTACAGGAAGAATAGCTCGCAACTTTTGAATAAACAGGAGTTAGGTCTCGTATTCAGGACCGAAGTCGCTCAATCCTTTCTGCGACCTGTCAATAGCTTCGTACGAGGCGATGACGTCCTCCATCTCGACCTCGACGAACTCGAGGTCGCGCTCCTCAAGATACGCGAGGACTTTCTCCGTCATCTTCGGCGCAACCAATATCCCGCGTATATCGCCGCGGAACTCGTCCTCTATCTCGTCCACGTAACGCTGTAGCTGGAGGACAGTGTTGTAGTCCGGGTTGCGCTTGACCTCTATAACCACGTAGTTGTCGTCCTCGTCCCTCGCGAAGACGTCTATGAAACCGGCAGGAGTCTCCCGTTCACGCTCGATGACCGTGAGCCCTTCTTCCACAAGCTCAGGGTCGTCCTCTATCGACTCATGAATATCAACTTCGTGACCCCTTATCTTCAGCTCGGACTTATCAACCATCTTGTTCACGGTAACAAGATCTATCTCCTCGAACCGTATCTCCACAAGCTCCTCCGGATTGGAACGCCTCGCCTCCAGCACGAGTTCATCGTTCTCATCATCGACCTCAACGCTCCAGGAATCAACCTCGGGCTGCCAGTTCTTCGGCTGGTAGTTTTCCGGACCGTGTACCAGCAGCGCGGAGCACTGCTTCACGATTACGATACGCTCTCCTCGATCCAGCTTGGACTTCGCACGACCCTGGTAGTTCACGCTACATAAACCGTTGATCTGGAGCGTGTACTTCCGCGCGACGTACTCCTCTATTATATCACGCGCAGTGGAGACGTCCGGGTTTTCGACAAGTTCTTCCATGACCACTGAGTTAGACACGAATTTTTTAGCTGTAACCTTTAACTACCGCAAGAATCAAAGCCTAATATATGGACTATACTATCAAAGAGTTGCCTCAGAGTGAGCGACCAAGAGAAAAACTTGAGGAACATGGCGCAGAACTTCTTACAGAAGTTGAACTTCTTTCACTAGTTCTAAGAACCGGGATTCAAGGGAAAAACGTGAAGGAGCTTTCGAGCGAGATACTTCGCAACTACTCACTGGCGGAACTCGGAAACAGGTCGCTGGAAGACCTGCAAGGATTCGAGGGCATCTCCCGTGTTAAAGCCGGGCAGCTGAAGGCGGTCGGGGAGCTGGCGAGGAGGATGCAGAGAGAGGAACGGGAGAAACTGGAGAGTCTTTCCGATGTTAAAGCGCGTGTCGAGGACATGAAGTATCTTGAAGAGGAAAAGCTACGTGTTTTCTACCTATCCTCGGGAAACGAGTTGCTTGGTGAAAAAGAGTTTGCTGGCGGAGTAGATTCGGTGAAGATCGATTTCCAGGAAGTATTGAGGAAAGGTGTGAAGACAAACGCGGCAGCCGTAGTCCTCGCCCATAATCATCCTTCAAGACGTGATGAAGCAACCGATCAAGATATCGAAGTTACAGAGCAGTTAATTGAGGCGGCGAAAAAGGTCGGAATAACTGTACTGGACCATGTAATTGTCGGAGAAAACATATCCAGTATGAGAGGCTCTAGAGCGGTAAACTTCCACATCTAGAACCCTTTTTAATACCTTTCGGTAACTGGTCACCACCTATTTAAAGGTTACCCGAGTCTAGTAGAATGTAGCTTCTATCGACAAAGGGATAACATGGCCATTGACATCACAGACCACCGAGCAGTTCCCGAACACCGGAAACTCGACGAGGATGAAGCCGAAGAGGTTTTTGAGAGATACGGTACGCAAAAAGAGGATTTACCGAGAATCGAGAGGACTGATGCCGCGCTTAAACAGATGGACGCGGAGGTCGGTGACGTGATTGAGATCGAGCGTGAAAGCCCTACTGCAGGAAAAACCACTTATTACAGAGTCGTAATCGAAGGCTGAATCAATCATGAACGAATCTAAAAGAGATTCTGGACTCGCAGAAAACACCCGAGGTGTTTTCGAGTGAAAGAAGAATTCCTCTCCCAGCTCATCGAGCAGAACATGGTTAAACACCAGATCGACTCCTACAACCGTTTTGTTGAAGACAGGATACAGGCTATTCTAAACGAGGTAGGCGAGATTAAACCCGACCTCCCGGAAGGAGAGGAACTGGTTATCAAGATAGTAGACGTAAATATCAAGAGACCTCATATCAACGAGGCAGACGGGTCCGTAAGAAAGGTGCTTCCGAAAGAAGCACGGATGCGAGACCTCACTTATTCCTCAGAGATCAAGGTCACGATGACACCGATTTTCGAGGGAGTACAGCAGGAATCTGAGGAAGTAACGATAGGTCAGATACCTGTAATGATCGGAGGCGACCTGTGCTGGACCTCAGACATGGACGACGAGGAGTTAAGAGATGCAGGAGAAGACCCTGAAGACCCTGGCGGATACTTTATAGTCAACGGCTCCGAGAAAACGCTTATCTGCATGGAAGAGATGGCAGACAACAAGCCCATCTACCAGGATGACGACGGAGAACAGGTCTGCCGTATCAACTCCGAACAGGCAGGCTACGTACAGCGACACGTTCTCAGACGCGATGACGACATCGTCAACATCTCGTTCGCTAACGTGAAGAAAACACCGGCAGTCGCACTTATCAGGGCACTCGGGTACGAGACTGACCGTGAAATCGTACAGGCTATTGGAGAAGAGTACGCGAGCGATGTCTACCTGAACATGTACGAAACAGATGCGAGCAACCAGGAAGAAGCCTACGAATACGTGGCGAACCAGGCAGGAATCACATCGGATGTCGAAGAACGTGTAGAAAGCATACTAGACGACTACCTGCTACCACACCTAGGGCAGGAACCTGAGTACCGCGAGGAAAAGGCAGAGTTCCTCGCAAACATGATACGAAACACCATCGCGTTAGGAAAGGGCGACATCAATGAAGACGACATGGACCATTACGCAAACAAGAGGCTCAACCTGGCGGGAGAACTGCTGGAGATGCAGTTCAGGTCAGTGTTCCTCGGGAAATGGGGTCTGCTCGCCCGCATGAAGTACAACTTCAGGAAGAGCGCGAAACGTGGACGCCTACCATCTCTCCAGTCCACAATCGTCTCAGACACCCTCAGCAAGCAGATTATGGGAGCTATGGCGACAGGTAACTGGGTAGGAGGTAGAACAGGAGTATGCCAGAGACTTGACAGAGACAACAGGATCAAGACTCTTTCACACCTCAGAAATGTTGTCTCACCTCTTTCAAGCGAGAGACAGCACTTCGAGGCGCGTGACCTGCACCCGACACAGTGGGGACGCATCGACCCTATCAAGACACCGGAGGGTATGAACATCGGACTGAGAACGTATCTCGCTATGAGCGCGAACGTTTCCACGGGAATGAACGATATGGAGAAAAACTCACTTAGAGCAAAACTTGAGGAAGAAGGGCTTGAAGCCCAGTAAAAAGGTGATAACAAAATGACAAAGGTTTTCCTTGACGGCGAAATTATCGACGAAATAGAAGATTCTAAAGAAATTAGAGAATCCCTGATAGATAAAAGAAGATCTGGAGAAATCGATGAAGAAATCTCTGTCTACTATGCTGATGACAAAGACGAACTCAGGATTAACACAGACTCCGGACGAGTTCTGAGACCTCTGATCATAGTTGAAGACGGAGAACCAAGACTGACCGACAAGCAAAGGGAGAAACTGGATGAAGGAGAGATAACACTCAGAGATCTTGAGGAAGAAGGTATAATCGAATACATCGACGCCGAGGAAGAAGAAAACCTGTACGTTGCGATGAACGAGGAAGAAGTAACAGAGGACCACACCCATATGGAGGTAGATCCTGCGATAACGCACGGGCTCTCCGCCTCGCTAGTAGTCTACCCGGAGAACAACAGAGGAGACCGTGTTAACTTCGGGGCAAAGATGAGCGGGCAGGGAATCGGGATGTACTCACGTGAGTTCCACCAGAGATTCGACACGAACGCAAACGTCCTGACCTACGGTCAGCAACCTATCGTTGACACACAGACAAATGATACACTTGTAGGAAATCACCCTATCGGACAGAACATGATAATCGCACTCGCATCATTTGATGGTTACAACATCGAGGACGCCATCATAATGAATCAGGACTCAATCGACAGAGGTCTGGCGCGCTCCACCTACATGCGGACATACAAGACAGAGGCACAGCGTTTCTGGGGAGGACAGAAAGACGAAATCGAGATACCGGATAAAGATGTCAGAGGATACAGAAATGAAGAGGCATACAACCACCTCGATGACGACGGTATCGTCAACCCTGAAACAGATGTCGAAGCCGATGATGTCCTAGTAGGAAAGACCTCACCACCAAAATTCCTTGGAAGCGGAGGTGGAGAAGAGGTCAAGATGGGGCTTGCAGAGAGAAGAGAGACCTCGCTCAGCGTAAGACACGGGGAACAAGGACGAATAGACAAGGTCATGGTTTCAGAGACCGGAGACGGAGACAAACTGCTTAAACTAAAACTAAGAGAGTACCGTGTACCAGGACTCGGAGACAAGTTCGCAACCCGGCACGGACAGAAAGGAGTTATCGGGATGACGGTCCCCGAGGAAAACATGCCTTTCACAAGACAGGGAATCACACCTGACGTTATACTATCAACACACGCCATCCCCAGCCGTATGACCGTGTCACAGCTGATCGAACTAATAGCTGGTAAAGCCGGCGCACTACGAGGCGAACCTGTTGACGGGACAGCTTTCCACAATGAAGACAAGGACGACATAAAAGAACAACTGGAAGAAATAGGGTTTGAGAAACACGGCAAGGAAACGATGTACAACGGAGTAACAGGAGAAGAAATGGAAGCCGATATACTCATAGGACCAGGATACTACCTCAAACTCGACCACCAGGTCGCGGACAAGATACACGGACGTGCAAGAGGTCCCGTCACCCTCCTCACAAAACAGCCTACCGAGGGAAGAAGCCAGGAAGGTGGACTCCGACTCGGAGAGATGGAAAAAGATGTCTTCGTAGGACACGGAGCCTCACTACTGCTCAAGGAACGGTTCGGGGCGGATAACACCGAGATAAAAGTATGTGAAAAGTGTGGGGAGATAGGAATCCACGATCACGAAGAAAACCGCGACTACTGCCCCGCATGCGACTCAGAAAAACTTGAAGACTCGCAGGTGCCTCACGCATTCCTGCTACTGCTCAACGAGCTAAAATCCATGATGATGGATACTGAAATCGAGCTCGAAGAGGAGGAATAGAGGTGAACAAATAATGACAAAAAAGATCGAAAAACTTGACTTCGGAATCCTAAGCTCGGAAAAACTCCAGGAAATAGCTGTAAAAGAAATCAACAAGGCAGAAGTATACGACGCAGACGGATTCCCTGTTGAAGACGGGGTTATGGACCCTGCACTGGGTGTAATCGACCCAGGAATGACCTGCCAGACATGCGGCGGGAGAATAAGAGAATGCCAGGGACACTTCGGTATAATCCGGCTTTCAAGACCGGTAGTACACGTACTATACACCAAAAAAGTCAGGAACCTACTCAGATTCACCTGTACAGAATGCCAGTCACTGCTTATCAAGGATGAAGACAAGTCTCTCAGAAAAAGCAACCTGAAGACTGAATGCCCGGAATGCGGGGAAGAACAGGAAGATATCGATCTCGACAAGCCGTACAGCTTCTACGAAGGAGGAAACGAGATCAAGCCGGATGAAATAAGGGAAAGACTGGCGATGATACCGGAAGAAAACGCGGCAGTACTGGGTGTCGAAGGAAGCGACCCCAAGAACCTCGTCCTGACACACGTACCGGTACCACCTGTAACGATGAGACCCTCCATCACACTGGAAACAGGTGAAAGAAGTGAGGACGACATCACACACAAACTAGTCGATATTATCAGGATTAACAAGAGACTGCAGAACAACATCGAAATCGAGGCACCGGAGTTCATTATCGACGACCTCTGGGAGCTACTGCAGTACCACGTATCAACACTATTCTACAACGACATGTCTGGCGTACCACCGGCACGGCACAGATCAGGAAGAAGCCTCAAGTCGCTTATCGAGCGCGTCCAGGGTAAGGAAGGACGGTTCCGACAGAACCTGATAGGAAAACGTGTCAACTTCTCCGCAAGAACAGTGATATCACCAGACCCGAACATAGGGATCAACGAGGTCGGGGTGCCCAAAGAAATAGCGCAGAAACTCTCTATCGCCAGAAAAGTCAATGAAAGAAACTACGACGAAATGATCGAAGCGGTCGAAAACGGACCTGAAGAACATCCCGGCGCGAACTACGTTTTCCACCCTGACGGGAGGAGAAGAAGGATAACGGAGGAAAACAAGGAAGAACTACTCGAAATGATAGAACCTGGAGAAGGATGGAAAATCGAACGGCACCTCCAGGACGAAGATGTCGTACTATTCAACCGACAACCATCTCTACACAGGATGTCTATCATGGCACACCGGGTGCGCGTACTACCTCAACGCACCTTCCGTATCAACCCGAACGTCTGCGCACCATACAACGCAGACTTCGACGGCGACGAGATGAACCTCCACGTGCCACAGACAGAGGAAGCAAGGGCGGAAGCAGAAGAACTGATGAAGGTGCAGGAACACGCCAAGTCACCGAAGATGGGAGCACCGATTCTAGGCATGCTTCAGGACTACGTGTCAGGACTGTACCTACTGACACGCGGGGATACTGAACTAACACAGGAAGAAGCGTTCAACCTGCTCGCAGAGGCAGGAGAACACGAAAAATCTCTTCCTGACCAGGAAACTATAAAGGGAGAAGACCTGGTATCGCTCTTCATACCAGACGACATCTCACTGACAATAAACGAGGGAGAAGACAACGAATTGGTGATCGAAGACGGTCAACTCGTGAAGGGGGTACTGGACGAAGACGCACTCGGAGACTACGGAGGAGAAATCATACAGCAACTCAATATTGAGTACGGGAGCGACAAAGTCTCAGAATTCCTGAACCGTGTTTCAAGGATAGGCTCGGTCTACCTCACACGGAGAGGGTTCTCAATCAGCCTCGACGACCTGGAGATACCTGACGAAGCAACCGAAGAAATCAATGAACTTATCCAGAACACAGTAGGAAACGCCGAAGAGGTCATCGAAAGATACAGGGGAGATGAGATGGAGGCTATAACCGGAAAGACCCTGGAGGAAACCCGGGAAATCAAGATCACGACAACCCTGAACGAAGTATTCACAGATATAGGAAGTATAATAGAAGACGAGATAGATGAAGACTCAAGCGCACTGGTCATGGCCGACTCCGGAGCAAGAGGTTCCATGCAGAACGTTACAACCATGGCAGGTCTTCTGGGACAGAACTCTGTAAGAGATCAGCGAATCAACAGAGGATACAAGGGACGAACAACGTCACACTTCAAGAAAGGAGAGTTATCACCTAAAGCACACGGTTTCGTTTCCTCAAGCATACTTGAAGGACTCGACGCACAGGAACTGTTCTTCCACCAGATGTCACAGAGAAAGGCGCTGATGGACAAGTCGCTGAGAACAAAAACATCGGGATACATGTATCGCCGTGTATCAAACTCTCTGCAAGACCTGAAAGTCGAGTACGACCAGACCGTCAGGAACGCAGAGGGAGAGATTATCCAGTTCAGGGCAGGAGAAGACGGTGTTGACCCACAAAAATCCGACAGAGGAATACTATCCACCGAGATACAGACGGACTAGAGGTGATCGAAAAATGAACGAGATAAGCTGGAAAGATCGCGCACAGGAACTACCTCCAAGATACAGGGAACTAGGAGTAGAGGCTGAAACACAGGAAAAACTAGAGGAAAGATACGAGAAGATGCAGTACGAGCCGGGAGAAGCCATAGGTCTCGTTGCAGCACAGTCACTCGCGGAACCCGCTACACAGCTGACAATGGAAACATACCACGCAGCAGGAGCTGCACAGGTATCACTTACTGCAGGACTTCCGCGCCTCATCGAAATCGTGGACGCCAGGCGCAACCCTGACACACCGTCCATGGATGTATACCTGAAAGAAGACTACAGTAGCGAAGAAGATGCAAAGAAAGTCGCAAGGAAACTCAGAGAAGTAACACTGGAAGACCTGGTTAGAAAGGATACTATCGACATAATGCAACTCGAAGTCTCCTATAACCTAAATGCCGACCTACTGGATGACTACGACGTTGACATGGAAGACGTTAAATCCAGGGTGCAGGAAAAAGCGAAAAAGGCGAAAATCGAGATAGCCGGAGACAACGAACTCGTAATCGCTTCTTCAGAAGAAGACTACGACTTGAGAGACCTACAGGACATAAAGGAAAAGGCAGAGGAAACCCGGATAAAAGGGATAAAAGGAATCGAACAGGTCGTTATCCAGGAAGAAAATGATGAATGGAGACTGCAGACTGCAGGAACCTCCCTGAGGAAAACACTCAAGATAGAGGAAGTAGATGAGAACCGCACCGTCTCGAACGACCTCTTCGAAGTCAAAAAAGTCCTGGGAGTAGAAGCACTAAGACACCAGATTATAGAAGAGATAAACGAAACACTGGCAGCCCAGGGAATCAGCGTCGATGACAGGCACATCATGCTACTCGCAGATATGATGACCAAAGAAGGAGAACTCAACGGAACCACCCGTTACGGAATCGTCGGGAACAAGAAGTCGATACTGGCAAGATCCGCATTCGAGGAGACGAAGAAACACCTCATCCAGGGAACACTCCAGGGAGAAACAGACGAACTTGAAGGAATCGTTGAAAATATAATAGTTGGCCAGTCGGTACCTGTTGGAACAGGTATGATCGACCTCAAGGCAGGATTCAGCAGTGAGTAAAGCCATGAAACCACAAACCCTTTATAAAACAAGCCTTCTCAGGCATAGATAACAAGGATAACAGCATGGGAAATGTAACCTACGACACAGACATGCTCCGGGCGATCAACATCTTCGAAAACGTCACCGGAGTCGACACAGTAGACTGCGTTATAAAAGAAGACGAAGCCTACTTCGTAGTCCCTGAAGGAAAAGCAGGGATGGCAATAGGAAAAGGCGGAAAAATAGTCCAGAAGGTTCAGAGAAAACTCAACAAGGACATCAAAGTTTACGAGTACAGCGACAACATCGGCAAGTTCCTCAACAACATACTATCAGCAGATATAAGAGGGGTCGACGTAGAAGAGAACGGAGAAGAAAAAGAGGTCGAAATCCAGGTCTCACGCGAAAACAAGGGCAGAGTAGTAGGAAAAAACGGTAACAAGATAGAATCCATCCGCAACATCCTCGCAAGAACACACGACGTCGATGAAGTCACTGTAGAATAGAAAAACACAATACCATGAACCCCCACATAATTTCTTCATGTCAAACAAACGTTCCTGCCCGGAATGCGGCTCAAAGAACGTGAAACCAGATACCACCGGGACAACTGTTTTCTCCCACGGCAACATAAATGACTGGATATGTAGAAATTGTGGTTACAGCGGGCCGATGCCAGAGAAGGCTTCAGGAGAAGAACCTGGAGAACAGAACTAACCTTTGACACTACAGGGTATATAAAAAGTTTAACTTCGAGGCACTGAACATGGGACTTTACAACGCACGCAAGCTTCGGAAAAAGCGCCAGGAACAGCGCTGGAGCGACATCGACTACAAGCGCAGAATGGAGAATCTCAAGGAGAAAGCTGACCCGCTAGAAGGCTCACCACAGGGTCGCGGAATCGTCCTTGAAAAACGCGTTATCGAGGCAAAACAGCCGAACTCCGCACTGAGAAAATGTGTGCGCGTGCAACTGATCAAAAACGGTAAACAACTCACCGCGTTCGTACCAGGAGACGGTGCAATCGACTTCATCGACGAGCACGACGAAGTACTCATCGAAGGAATCGGAGGCGCAAAGGGAGGACCGAAAGGAGATATCCCAACCGTCCGGTACAAAGTCGTAAAAGTCAACGGCGTCTCACTTGAGCAACTCGTTGAAGGCGACGCGGAGAAACCAACGCGGTGATTTTCGAGTGACTGACAATCCTGCAGCTATCGAAATCAACGACGAAATACTAACCTTCGGGAGATGGGATGCTGAAGAAGTAGAAATCGAGGACGATGGACTAGTAAGATACCTCAATCTCGAAAACATTCTTGCACCACGCTCCCGCGGAAGACACACAGAAAGACAGTTCTACAAGGCGGACACACCAGTAGTTGAAAGACTCCTCAACAGGATGTACGTCGCAGGACACAGGGGTGGAAAACACCTGGTGGACTCCGGACACAACACCGGAGACAGCCAGAAACTCTGGAACATGATAGAGGAAATCTTCGAGACTATCGAAGACGAGACAGGAGAGAACCCTATTCAAGTCCTGGTTGATGCTATCGAGAACTCTGCTCCAACAGAGGAAGTAGTTACCTATCAACGCGGTGGTGTAAGAGCACGGAAAGCAGTACTTGTAAGCCCACAGAGACGTGTAGACCTCGCGATCAGGCTACTTGTACAGGGAGCGTACGAGAACAGACTTGCTTCCTCAAGCGACGCGGTCGAAACACTTGCGAACGAGATAATGGAAGCCGCAAACGAAAGCTCGGAAATCAGAGCAGTCAGAGAGAAAGAACGCAGAGAACGCGAGGCAGAAGGAGCACGGTAAGCTCCCTCATTTACTTACTATATTCTATTCAGCAAGCACTTTCACGATGCCCTTTTAAATCTTGTAACTCTTTCTTTCAACATAAATCGAGGTTTAAACTAAAATGAGCGACAAAGAGCTTGACGCCATAAAAGAGGTCATCAACGACCCGGAACAAATCAGGAACATCGCCATCGCAGCGCACATCGACCACGGAAAAACAACGCTAACAGACAACCTGCTTGCGAGAGCAGGCATGATTTCGGAGAAGCTTGCTGGAGACCAGCGCTTCATGGACTTCGACGACCAGGAAGCGGAAAGAGGTATCACTATCTACTCCGCGAACATCTCGATGGTCCACGAATTTGACGGCGATGACTACTTGATCAACCTTATCGATACTCCCGGGCACGTTGACTTCGGTGGCGACGTTACACGCGCGATGCGTGCGGTTGACGGCGTAGTAGTACTTGTAGACGCGGTCGACGGAGTCATGCCCCAGACCGAGACCGTCATGAAGCAGGCGCTCCAGGAAGGAGTTAAGCCAGTACTATTCATCAACAAGGTAGACCGACTTATCGAAGAGATGCAGTTAACACCTGAAGAGATGCAGGAACGTTTTACAAAAATCATAAGAGAAGTTAACACCGCGCTAAGAAAATACGCGGATGAAGAGACCGCGGAAGAATGGAAGATGGCTGTAAACGACGGAACAGTAGCGTTCGGTTCCGCCCTCAAGAATTGGGCTATCTCAGTTCCTTACATGCAAGAAACCGGGATCAGCTTCCAGGAAATAATCGACAGGGTGAACGAGGGAGACCACGAAGGACTATCCCAAGACGCACCGATTGAAGAAGTAGTTCTTGACATGGTAGTAAAACACCTCGAAGACCCACAGACATCAGCAGACTACAGGATTCCTGCTGTATGGCCCGGAGAACCTGATACAGAAGTTGGAGAGTCAATGGCAGACCAGGACCAGGACGGACCATTAATCGGAGTGGTGACTAACGTAGAAGATGATGAGCACGCAGGAACCATTGCTACGGCAAGACTGTTCTCCGGAACAGTCAGTGAAGGAGACGAACTCTACGGCATCGGCTCGCAGAAAACCGAGCGAGCGCAGCAGGTAGGTATCTACTCTGGACCGAGAAAACTGACAGTTGACTCAGTTCCCGCGGGCAACATCGCCGCGATCACAGGACCTGACTTCTCGACAGGAGAAACATTCGTACTTTCAGGAGAAGACGAAATCGAACCTTTCGAGCAAATCGAACACGTGTTCGAACCTGTCGTCACAAAGTCTATCGAACCAAAACGCACCTCAGACCTGCCGAAACTCATCGAAACCTTGAGAAAGCGGGCAAAGGAGGACAACACCATCAAGGTCGACATCGACGAAGAGACTGGAGAAACTCTAGTCTCCGGACTCGGTGAACTACACATCGAGGCAAAAATCGAGCGCCACCTTGACGAGAAAGGAATCGACATCGATGTCTCCGAACCGATTGTCGTATTCAGGGAAGGAATCGACGATGACGGGCCCGAAGTAGTAGGTAAGTCACCAAACCGGCACAACAAGCTCGAGATTTCAGTCGAACCACTCGACGAAGACGTCCGCAAGTTCATCAAGGAAGACTACGAAGAAGTCAAAATGCAGGCAGATGAACAACACGAGATAAGAGACGCGCTTGTAGATGCAGGAATGGACAAGGATGAAGCAGACAACATCATGGAAGTCTACGAAGAGAACCTTTTCATCAATGACTCCAGAGGTATCAAAAACCTCAGAGAGATCAAGGAGTACTTAGTAGACGCGTTCCAAGAGTTCTGCGATGAAGGACCACTTGCAGCGGAACCGGTTATCGGTCTCAAGGTCAAGCTTCATGACGCGAAGCTGCACGAAGATGCAATCCACAGAGGTCCAGCACAGATGATTCCTGCAACAAAAGACGCTATAACAAAATCCTTCCTCCAGGCATCCCCACAGCTCATCGAACCTGTAAGAGTAGTCAGGATAGATACACCCTCCCCAACCATGGGAGACGCGATGACAGAGATTTCTAACAGACGTGGTGACGTGATGGACATGGATGAGGAAGGAGACTCAGCAGTCCTCACATGCAAACTACCTGTGGATGAATCATTCGGGTTCGAAGCCGACCTGAAATCCGCGACCGGAGGAAAAGGATTCTTCAACCCGAAGGATGTGGTATTCGAACCACTACCGATGAACCTCCAGGAAGAAAAGATCATGGACATCCGCGAGAGAAAAGGCATGAAACAGGAGATGCCAAGCCCAGGAGAGGAGTAAACTCCTCCCTCTTTTCTAGTATCTGCGGAAAAGGTTATTATCTAAGTATCTCATTTTCAAAAATCTCATATGCTAAGTCTTCCAGCAGTCCTCTGTCGTCATCATCTAACTGGTCTGTAGCATATCTCCATCCATAACTATCAGCTAAATCGTTACCTCTTTTAAGAGATACCGAATCATCTACATCCAAAGCACCCCATTCATAAGAGAAATTAGCCCTGCCATCATCGAAAAGAGTCAGTCTACAGCAAAGTCCGTTTTCCCCAGTAAATTCATATTTTAGCGTTCCTACGGAGTCAGGAGTGTTTCTGTCAAAAAATTCTCTCTCCGAAACTACACTCTGTTCACCATACTCGACATTACCTCGCTGGACCCGATCTTCAGCCATCATGTAACTCTTAAGTCATAAACTTTAATATCGTTTAAGAACAAGTATATGACACCCTTTTTAAAGTTTAACCGGTTAATTCCGGTATATACGCAGGTGCAAAAACTATGGCAGACAAACCACACATTAACCTAGTATTTATCGGTCACGTCGACCACGGAAAGTCCACCACAATCGGACGACTACTGTGGGAGACTGAAAACCTTCCACAAGAAGAGATGAGGAAGCTAGAAGAAGCAGCAGAAGAAGCAGGCAAGGAAACATTCTCCTTCGCGTTCGCGATGGACACCATCGAGGAAGAACGTGAAAGAGGAGTAACAATCGACCTTGCACACCAGGAGTTCGACTCTGACAACTACTACTTCACAATCATCGACGCTCCCGGACACCGCGACTTCATCAAAAACATGATCACAGGAGCATCCCAGGCGGATGCAGGCGTACTGGTCGTAGCTGCTGACGACGGTATCCAGCCGCAGACCAAGGAGCACGCATACCTTGCAAAGACCCTTGGAATCGACCAGCTGGCTGTCGCCATCAACAAGATGGATCTCGAAGACTACGAGGAAGGAGCATACAACGACATCAAGGACGAAGTATCCCAGATGCTTCAAGGTGTAGGATACGATCCATCTGACATCGACTTCGTACCTATCTCCTCATTCGAAGGAGAGAACGTCGCAACAGAGAGCGACGAGACAGGATGGTACGACGGACCAACCCTTGTCGACGCTCTAGACGACTTCGAAGAACCTGAAAGAGCTGTCGACCTCCCAACAAGAATTCCTATCCAGGACGTCTACAACATCTCCGGAATCGGAGCTGTATCCGTAGGACGTGTTGAGACAGGAGAGATTTCCCAGGGAGACGACCTCACATTCCAGCCCGCAGGTGTAGGCGGAGAAGTTAAGACAATCGAGATGCACCACGAAGAAGTTGAATCTGCAGAGCCAGGGGACAACATCGGATGGAACACCAGAGGAGTAGGAACAGACGATGTCAAGAAAGGAGACGTTGCAGGACCAGCAGACAATCCTCCGACAGTCGTTGACTCCTTCGAGGCGCAGGTCATCGTCCTCAACCACCCTAACGTCATCAGCGAAGGGTACACGCCGGTATTCCACGTTAACACAGCACAGGTTTCATGCACCTTCACAGACCTGAAGAAGACCATGAACCCTAAGACCGGCGAAACAGTCGAGGAAGACCCTGACTACATCAAGCAGGGACAGGCAGCGATCGTGGAGATTACACCACAGCAGCCACTCGTCATCGAAGAAAACGACGAAATCCCACAGATGAGCCGTTTCGCGATCAGGGACATGGGACAGACAGTCGGAGCCGGAATGGCTCTAAGCGTCGAAGAGAAGAACTAAGTTTCTTCTCCTTTCCCCTACTTTCTATTTCTATTTATCTGGTTAAAATGAACAATGGAAGTAAGCCTATTGACAATTACTTCGAGTATTTACCTACAAACTACGCTCCTAATTCCTTAGCAGAAGTCGTATTAGGAGTTGGTGCCGCAGGCTCAAGTATAGTAGCTATAGAAAGACTTCTGAACGGAGATTCCGCAGGAATTTGGATACTGAACACGGTAGTGTGTACAGGCGGAGCAATATACGCTCATAGACGCGAAGCAGAAATAACCAGAAAGCAGTACGGACAGACAGAAGATTTTGACGCCTCTGTAACTATCGACGAGAAACTTGAAGCTTACGATGGCGAGACTGTGGACGACGAACTGGAGATAGATAGACGTCTTCGCGAGCTTCACAAAGAAGTTGGAATGGAATATAACCCAGACGAGTATGGTATAACAATAGAGATAGAGACTGACCCGGACGGAGAAATAGAAATTGACTCTCCAGACCAGATATAGGCTTATTCTACTCCGAGACCTACATTCTTCCGAACAAATTCTAATAGTCGATACCATCCTCTAAATCTTCCTTATGGACCCCGTTTATCTTGAAAAAGCAGGAGAGGAATCCTGGGAAGAACTGCTTGAATCACAGATATCGTCTCATGAAGCCCTAGAAACAGATTCTACATACTCAGACATAGTGCGAGATGAGATAGAAAATATGGATGTCAAAGAGGCAGGTATCGAATTAGCGAACAATCTGGCATACTGGGGTGCAATAATAACAGGAGCATCTGCTGCAAAAGGATATCTTAAGACCAGTCTAGCCGTTGGAACCTCTTCCGCTTTACTTAGAGGATCTGCAATGCTTGCAGGAACCTCAATACCCCAACGTACTTACCAAGTATGGAAAGAAAACAACAGAGAAAGATATCTGCCGTAGCTCTGCACCATTTATAAGATTTAACTCCAACTAGATTGCTATGCAGAAGGCACGTGTAAAACTACGGAGCACCGACCAGGGAAAGATTGACGAACTGGCGGAAGAAGTAGTAGAGATCGGGAAGGAGTACAACGCTACAGTTTCAGGACCAGTACCTCTACCAACAAACGTTCTAGAGATCCCGACTAGAAAAGCTCCCGACGGAGAAGGAAGCGAGACAATCGAACGCTACGAGATGCACGTCCACAACCGCCTGATCGACATCAAGGAAAGCGAACGCGCACTACGCCAGGTCATGCGTGTCCACGTCCCGGAAGGCGTCGACATCGAAATCGAGCTGACTGAGTGATTCTTCTTTACTACATTCTCCATCTAGAAAACAAGTAGGCTCCTAGACCTCCTGTTATTACCGCACCTAGTAAGACCGCGGAAGTTACAAACGCCACAAAATCTATATAGAAAGGTTCAGCGAGAATCATCCGCCCATAGAATACTGAAACAGAGATAACTGCGACCAAACTAGCTAAAAAAGCGTAGACACTTCTCACTATATCTCCAGTCAACCTAAAAGCGACTGCATAAGATAGGAATCCAGACAAAAATACTAGCCCAACGTAACTCCAGATAACGTAGTAACCCATATCCCCGAAAAGAGTTATAGAGCCCAGAACAACTAGAAACGCAAAGGTAAGACCGATAACCGCCTCTGTTCTTTTAACATCCTTCATAAGCCAGATTTCTTTTTCCGGGCTAAAAAACCTCCTCTAATTTAAATCTTCCAGCAGCTAACTTCTACTAGACTTATTGCCGGGATGCGAAACTCGAAGATCCACTACGGATCTTCTACGTCCTGAAGATTTTACAATCTTCGGAACTCATAAGAGTTTCTGTATCCACAGCAGATTTATAATCTGCCGGGATGGCGGAGTCTGGCTGATCGCGCTGGTCTTGAGAACCAGTGGGCTGTGACGGCCCTCCTGGGTTCAAATCCCAGTCCCGGCGTCTTTGACGCCTTGCTGGATTTGATTATCCTCACATCTCTCACGAGAAGTTCAGGGTTCAAATCCGAGAAACCAAGTTCTGGTTTCGAGTTGCAGAAAATCTTTTGATTTTCGAACCCAGTCCCGGCGAACTTTACCAAGTTCGATCATAGTGACCACCTCCGGTGGTCGACCGGCAACACCGGTCACAATGCAGGAACTCTAGAGTCTTCGAACAGTCCCGGCGAACATTCTTCATACTCTACAACTAATAATTCTTCATGGCAGGACCACACAAGTCCAAGATTGAGCTGGAAGACGCCAAAGTTTACGTCCATAAAAAAGACGAGGACTCGGGGTCGCAGAACGTCCACATCGACGTCGAACACGAGGAACTCAACGAGATAATAGAGCCGGGAGAGAACACGTTTGTCGGCGGTAAGAACGGCGGAGTCTTCATCGGACTGAAAGAAGAGATGATTTCCCGCGCCAAAAAGTGGATTGACCAGAACGAATAAAATACCGCGAGAGAATCCGAGGACATGGGAAGTTACATAGAAGAATTCCAGAACAGTGACCGGGAGAAAGAATCAGATATCGTCATCACAGTAGACGGTCCTGCAGGCGCGGGAAAGGGAACTATTGCAGAACACATAGCGCAAAGACTCGGTATAGAACATTTCTCTGCCAGCGACGTTTTCTACCAGGTAGCGGAGGAACGCGGGCTTGAAGATCACGAACTGTCAGAAGAGGCGGAGAAAGAAATTGACCTGGAAATCGACCGGAGAACCCTGGAGAGAGGTCTCAAGAAATCTTGTGTGATAGACGGCAGGCTTCCATCATGGGCGCTCGGCGACTACTCAGATCTCAGAATTTACGTGGAGGCAGATCTCTCCGAGAGAGCTAAAAGGACAGCGGAACGTGATGGTTACGATCCAGAAGAGGCGGAAGAGATAGTGGAGAAACGGGATACAGAGGACTACCAGCGCTACGAGGACTACTACGGCATCAACCCGGAAGAGAGGGATATCTACGACATCATAATGGACAACACTGAATTAAGTATCGAGGAACAAAACCAGCTTGTAGACGAAATCCTGGAAAAGCTGTTTCCAGAGAGGTTCAACTGAGATGCCGTACGAGATACTTGAACACACCGCAGATATCAAGTTCCGCGCCACAGGAGAAACACTGGAAGGTGTCTTCTCCGAGGCAGTAAAAGGTTTTGGGGCGGTCGTCGGCGACGGCGAGACCGGACAGGTAGGTTACGATATAGAGGTAGAGTCAGAGAACCTGGAGGCGCTGCTGTTTGACTTCATGGACGAGCTGATATTCCTTCAAGACACCGAAGGAGTCATAGTCTGTGAAGCCGAAAACGCCGATATAGAAGAAACAGACAAAGGGTACCGACTCACAGCAGACATACTTACCGACACCATCGACCCCGGCGGCTCATATCTCGATGTCAAGGGACCGACCTACAACGAGATGAAAGTCGAACACGGAGACGGCGAATGGGTTATCGAAACCGTGCTGGACATCTGATGTAATACAAAAACACCTTATAACCCGATTAATCCTTAATCTGTATTACAAAGCCCCTCAGTTTGTAAAAAGCTTACCCGCCAAGGAGATAACATGGAACTAAACAAAGTATCAGAGAACGTCTACGAAATCCCGAAGGAGGGAAAAATGAACGTCCCTGGCAGAGTTTACGCCTCAGAAGAACTGCTGGAAGAAATCAAACAGGACGACACCCTGGAACAGGTGAAAAACGTTGCGACACTGCCCGGCATCCAGAAATACTCTATCGTGATGCCAGACGGCCACCAGGGCTACGGCTTCCCTATCGGAGGAGTCGCAGCTGTAGACACTGAAAACGGAGTTATAAGCCCCGGAGGAATCGGCTATGATATAAACTGCTTAACGGGCGATTCAGAGGTTTTGTTGGAGTTCGGGAGATCTACAGAGATTGAAAAACTAAAGAATAACTTCCATAAAGAAAAGGCGGTTGTAACCGCCGAGAAACCCGTCGAGTCACGAATCCAGTTATTCACAGAAAAAGAAGAAAAAGAAGTATACAAAGTCGAAACAGAAACTGGCGAGAAAATCAAGGCAACAGGAGACCATCCTTTCCTTACAACGGAAGGTATGAAAAAACTTGATAAGATCTCTGAAGGATCACAAGTATACCTACGACCGTTCAAGGGCCTTCCTGACGAAGACCCTAAAGAAAAAGAGGTTCTCACGAGAGAAGATTTCAAAGACGAGAGCCAGCAGCTCGTGCAGGCGCTGGAGAAAAGAGATTTACTGCCGTTGAAAACTACTGACAGAGAGTTCAACATCTTGCTGAAGCTGGCAGGATTCCACACAGGTGACGGGTCTTTCAACAATCACGGAGAAACTACTTTCTACGGTAAGGAAAAAGACCTGAAGCAGATACAGAAAGACATCGAAGAACTCGGATTCAAGCCCTCCCCCATCTATTCAAGAGAAAGAAAACACGAGGTAAAAGACAGAGAATTCCAGAGAACCGAATACAGTATCAAGTCAACATCGAAGGCCTTCAGGAAACTACTGACCAAAATCGGAGTTCCTGAAGGAACTAAGACGAAAGAAGAGTTCACAACACCAGAGCAACTCTCAGAACTTGCAGACTGGCAGGTCGCACTTTATCTATCCGCCTTTTTCGGTGCAGAAATGAGTTCTCCTAAAGCGCAGCATGACAAAAATCTTTACTGTCCCAAGGTATCACAGAACAAGAACATTGAAGCCAGGGAATCCGGAAGAAAGTTTATGCAGGAAATCAAGAGAGTCCTGAAACAGATGGACATAGAAACAAACCAGATCGAAGAATTTGAAACAAACGAGAACAAAAATGGAGAAGTTATCAGGTTCCGACTCGGAATAAAAAATGACTCTGAAAACCTGATCCGGTTCTTCACCAGAATCGGATACAGATACAACCTTGAGAAACAGAAGAAAGCAGTTAAAGCAACACAGTACCTTAAGACCAAGCAGAAAGCTATTGAGAGAAGAGAGAAAATCGCAGAGAAATGCGTTGAACTCTATGAAAATAATGTAGCACCTAAGGAACTAAAGCAGAGATTTGATATCAACAACAGGTTTATAGAGAGAAGCATATACTCGGGCAGGAAAACCACTTCAAGACCGCCCAAAGAATTCCCCGGCTACGAGGAATTCACAGAAGATATAGAAGTGAAAGACAATCTAGCAGTGAAAGCAACAGTTAAGCACATAGAAAAAACAGGAAAAGAAAAGGTTTATGACATCGGAGTAAAACATGAAGCACACAATTTCATTTCAAACCAGTTTATAGTATCTAACTGCGGAGTAAGAGTTCTCAGAACCAGCCTGACCTACGAAGACATAGAGGGCAAGGAACAGCAACTTGCAAACGTCCTCTTCAGTAAGGTACCTACCGGACTTGGTGGTAGAGGATACCTGGAAATCGACCGCGACGACCTGGAAAAGATACTGGAGAAAGGAATGGAATGGATGCTGGAGAACGGACACGCAAAGGAGGAAGACCTGGAACGGTGCGAGGAAAACGGTCGCCTGGACGGAGATGCCAGCAAAGTGCCAGAAAAAGCCAAAAAGAGAGGAGTCGGTCAGCTCGGCTCCCTTGGAAGCGGAAACCACTTCCTCGAGGTTCAAAAAGTCGAGGATGTATACAGCGATGAAAAGGCGGAGGCATACGGCCTGGAAGAAGACCAGATAGTAGTTATGATTCACTCCGGGTCACGGGGACTGGGCCACCAGACCTGCACCGAGTACCTCAGAAAGTTCGAGGAGAACTACCCTGAAATAGTTGATGCCATACCTGATAAGGAGCTGATCTACGCACCACTCGGAGATAGGCTCGGCCAGGACTACTGGAACGCGATGAACGCCGCCGCCAACTTCGCGTGGGCAAACAGGCAGGCCATGACGGAGGCCGTCAGGGAAGCGCTCAACCTCATCGCTGAAGACGTAACCGTAGACCTGGTGTACGACGTGTGCCACAACATCGCCAAGAAAGAGATGCATGAAGTCGACGGAGAGGAGAAGGAGCTTCTGGTACACCGTAAAGGCGCGACTAGAGCGATGCCTGCTGGGCGTGAAGAGGTGCCAGACGTGTATCAAGACGTCGGACAGCCCGTCCTCATCCCAGGAACTATGGGAACCTCCAGCTACATCCTGTCTGGCGGACAGGAATCGCTTGAGATATCGTTCGGCTCTACGGCACACGGCGCCGGAAGGCTCATGTCAAGAACGCAGGCGAAGCAGGACTACTACGGCGAACGCTTAATGCAGGAGCTAGAGCGCGACGGAGTCTACGTGAAGGCTGCCTCAGGCTCAACCGTCGCGGAGGAGGCGCCGGGCGCCTACAAGGACGTGGACGAGGTAATCAAGGTCTCCGACGAACTCGGAATCGGAGAGAAAGTCGTGCGCACAACACCCATCGCGAACATAAAGGGTTAGCTACAGTAGAATACATGTCCCTAGAAAAAATACGGCACGAGTTCTCAAGGACGAACACCGGCGACGCGGAGATAGAGGAGAAACTTCAGGAAGAGATAGAGGACATGCTCGCCGACCTTCCCGAGGAAGAAGTCAGGGAAGAGATAGAAGATTTAGACAGCGAGGAGTTCAGAAAGATAGCCGAAGACATCCTGGATTACAATACATAGTTGCGCTTCTAATCACCCTATCGCTCCCTTTATAAAACTTGGTTGTGACTGTTGAATTACCATCTAGATGCCCGGAGCCTAAGGTTCCGGGGTCGCAGAAACTCCTATATGGAGTTTCGAGTTCTCGGATGGACAAGCCTCTTGCGAGGCCTATGGAACTTGCTGAACTCCTGAGGAGTTCATGCAATCGCAGAAACTGCCAGGCAGTTTCGAGGTGAATAATCAACTATGTCAGACCCAAGCGTACCAAGAAGCGGATCACTCGGATACAAGCCCAAGGTAAGGGCGGAAAGGATCTACCCAGAGATAGATACGTGGGAAGAAACAGGTGAACTGAAACCGCTCGGATTCGCGGGCTACAAGGTAGGGATGAGCAGAGTCCTGATGATAGACGATACAGAAGGTGCCACGCAGGGTCAGGAAATCGCGACACCAGTAACGATACTAGAAGCACCGCCCCTCAGAGTTTACGGTGCACGCTTCTACACTGAAGACATCAACACGGGCAAACAGGTCTTCACCGAGGTCTGGACAGACTCGCCCGCAAAAGAGCTACAGAGAGCAACTGACGTTCCGAAAGAAGGAAATATGGACAACCTCGAAGCAGCTAAAGAAATCAAAGACGAACTTACAGAGGTCCGCCTACTTGTCCACACACAGCCCCAGGAGGCAGGACTCTCCAAGAAGAAAGCGGAGAACTTTGAAGTAGCGCTCGGCGGAGACGTAGAAGAACAGCTGGAATACGCGGAAGAAATGATTGGAAAGGAAATCGAGTTCTCGGACGTTTTCGAGCCCGGAGAGTACTCGGACGTAGTCGCAGTAACCAAAGGTAAAGGGGTCGAAGGACCTGTCAAGCGTTACGGAATCAAGAAGCTCGGTCACAAGACCCAGAAGAAGAGGAGAAAGGCGGGAAACGTCGGACCGTGGCACCCTGACAAACTTTCATGGAGAGTTCCACTGCCCGGACAACAGGGCTTTAACAATAGAACAGAGCTCAACAAGAGGATAATCGACCACGGAGAGGACCCGGAAGAAGTTCAGCGCGAAGGCGGGTTCAAGAACTATGGAGAAGTCAATTCTAACTACATAATAATCAAGGGCTCTGTTCCAGGACCGGAAAAGAGACTCGTAAGGCTGAGAACCGCACTCAGGAAAGACAAAAACCCAGGAGAACCAGAGATAACACACATCGACAGGTGAATAGAAAATGGAGCTACCAGAGCAGTTCAACGAAAGAGTAAGACCGGATATCATAAAGCGCGCAGTATTATCCATCCAGTCCAAGAACCGTCAACCATACGGTCACGCAGAAGAAGCAGGGCTACAGCACGTAACGTACTGGAAGAAAAGAAACAACGCGTACAGAGGACAGAAAGGGCGCGGACAGTCAAGGACACCGCGGAAAATCGTATTCAGAAGAGGAAGCCAGATCTCTGGAATCGGCGCGGAATCACCGAACACCAGAGGCGGTAGAAGAGCGCACGGACCTAAAGCGAAGAAAGACTGGGACGAAGAAATCAACGACAAAGAGAGAAGAAAAGCCATCAGGTCCGGAATCGCAGCATCAAACGACGCCGAACTTGTACAGGAAAGACACGAATACGACGGCAACCTGCCTATAGTAGAAGATATCGAGGGAATAGAAAAGACTGCAGAACTGAAAGAGGCACTTGAAGACCTCGGGCTCGAAGAAGAACTCGAACGTGTCAGCGAGAAGAAAGTAAGAGCCGGCAGAGGAGCCAATAGGGGAAGAAAATACAAGAGAAAGGTTGGTCCTCTACTAGTTGTCGCGGACGACAACGGAGTATTCCAGGCATCGAACAACCTTCCTGGAGTCGAAACAGTCCGCGTGGAAAACCTTAACGCAGAGCTTCTAGCACCCGGCACACAACCAGGAAGGCTTATCGTCTGGAGCGACGAAGCTCTCGAAAAACTCCGAGAAGAACAGCTCTTCGTGGATTGATAAACAATGGAAGAAGAACAGGCATGGAACATAATCGAGAACCCG
Organism: Candidatus Nanohalarchaeota archaeon; assembly: GCA_022729235.1. Classification (GTDB taxonomy): domain Archaea; phylum Nanohalarchaeota; class Nanosalinia; order Nanosalinales; family Nanosalinaceae; genus JALDAJ01. Next base: position 584,046 of record JALDAJ010000001.1, on the reverse strand, counting down.
CACCTCACAGAGAAAGCGATGGACAAGGTAGACGAGGATAATACGCTTGTACTGATGGTTGACATCGACGCGAACAAGAACCAGGTAGAAGACGCGGTCGAAGAACTGTTCGGTGTCACGGTTAAAAAAGTAAACACTACTATCACACCACAGGCCAAGAAAAAGGCTTTCGTCAGGCTGAGCGCGGAAGACGACGCGATGGATGTCGCGACCCGGCTCGGCATGATTTAGAGAGGTTACCAAGATGGGATCACCAATCAGACAACAGAGAAGAGGAAAAGGAAGCTCCACGTGGCAGGCCAAGACCCACAGGGGTAAGGGCGATGTGGAGCACAAGAACGCCGAAACGACAGGGACAGTCGTAGATATAGTCCACGATCCCGCAAGAACCGCGCCGGTAGCAGCAGTGGAGTTCGAGGACGGTGACGTAAGAAACATCCTTGCTCCTGAAAACCTTCACGTCGGAGACGAGATCGAAGTCGGAATCTCCGCACCAATCGAAGAAGGAAACGTACTACCACTCGGGGAAATCCCTGAAGGAGTACCGATTCACAACATCGAATTACAGCCGAATGACGGAGGTAAACTCGTTAGATCTTCTGGAACATACGCTTTCGTTGTAACACATGAGAAAGACGGTGTAAGAATAAGGCTACCAAGTAAAGAGTTCAAGAAGATGGATGCTAACTGCAGAGCCACTGTCGGAAAGGTTGCAGGTGGCGGAAGAAAAGACAAACCATTCGTCAAGGCAGGAAATAAGAGCAAGGCGATGAAGGCAAGAGGCAAGAAGTACCCAACGGTTTCCGCAGTAGCAATGAACGCGGTCGACCACCCATTCGGAGGTTCTGCAAAGCCAGGACAGCCGAAGACAGTTTCGCGCCACGCCTCACCAGGTAGCAAGGTAGGAAGCATCTCTGCACGGAGAACAGGTAACAAGAAGAGTTCAGGTGATTCAGATGAGTAAAACTCGTAGAGTTTCAAGAACCCAGAAAACATCAGAGGTGTTTTCGAGATGAGTAATGACGAGGAATGGAAGTTCAGAGGACACAAGCTCGAAGAACTACAGGAAATGACTCTAGACGAGTTTGCAGAACTTCTTAACTCAAGAGGGAAAAGGAAACTCGAAAGAGGACTTAGAAGAGAGGAGAAAAAAATACTTGAAGACCTTGAAGATAAGGACTCGGTCAAGACGCATTTCAGGTCGATGATAGTAGTACCAGAAATGGTAGGTAAAACAGTCCACGTATACAACGGACAGGACTTCGTCCCAGTAGACATCGAAAAAGAGATGCTGGGACACTACCTGGGAGAGTTCGCAAAAACCCGGAAAGAAGTACAGCACAGTGCACCAGGACTCGGAGCAACACGGTCCTCACAGCACGTACCGCTCAAGTAAAGACGATAAAATGACGCTAGAAACACAGCCACACCAGGCAAGAGCAGAAGGACACAACCTAAGAGTGTCCTGGAAGGACGTAACCGAAATCGGGCGCTTCGTGAAAGAAGACTCCGTGGAGAAAGCGGAGAACAAACTTGAACGAGTAATCGAAAAAGAGCTTCCTGTACCATACACAAAGTTTTCAGGTGCAGGACACAAACCCGGACAGGGAGAAGCACGCTACCCTGTAAAGGCAGCAGAAGCAGTACTCGGCGTCATAAGGAACGCGAAGAACAACGCGGAAAACGAAGGACTGAACATTGACGAACTGGAAATCCAGGAGTTCATAACCAACCAGGGCAGAGAGTTTAGAACACCGAAAAGACACCGTGGAAGAACCATGAAAGCAGCACACGTAAAGATAATCGTAGGTGAACGATAATGCAGGAAAAACAGTTCATCGACAAAGGCGCTAGAAAGGTAAGGATGCATGAATACCTGGAAGAAGAGCTAGAAGGAGCAGGATACTCACGCTCCGAAATCGTAAGAACACCTACATCAACAAAGATAGTCGTATACGCACAGAGACCAGGACTCGTAATCGGAAGAGGCGGATCCCGGATTCGTGAACTCACCGCGGATATGGAGGAAGAATTCGGATTTGAAAACCCGCAGATAGAAGTAAACGAGATAGAGAATCCTGACGGGGACGCAGAGATAGTCGCAAAATCGATGGCTTCATGGCTCGAAAAAGGCGGAAGAACAAAGAGAGTAGGATACACCTACCTCCGCAGGATGAAGGAGTCAGGAGTCATAGGGGCAGAAATCGAAATCGCCGGCAAACTATCAGGTAACAGAGGGCGGACAGAAAAATTCTCGTTCGGCTACGTGAAAAGATGTGGAAATACTTCCAAAGAGAACGTTGACGAGGCATACGAACTCGCAAAAACAAAGCCCGGCGCAATCGGCGTCAAGGTAAGAATAATGGAATCTATGCCAGAGTTCAAACACCGGGACGTCGACGTCGAAGAAGAGATACTACATGAGGTCATTGACCACGGTGAGACACTTCCACAGGAAGAAAGAATCGAAAGAGTAGTAGTGGAAGCAGACGACATGACCTCGGCAGGAATCGAAGAAGCAATGGAAGAACTCGAAGTAGAAACCGAAGATATCTCCAAAAACGAAGTAAGAGACGTATTCGAGGAAAGAGGAGACGAAATCAAGGAAGAAGCCGAAGAAACAGAACCTGAGGAAGTCGAGGACGAACCAGAGACGGAAGACGAAGATGTTGAAGAAGCAGAAGAGGAAGAAGAAACTGGAGACGAAGAAGAGACAAAAGACGAGGACGAGACATCAAGCGGAGCCGACTACGAGGACATCGTCGACAACACAATCAGCGACGCCAAAGACGCGCTCGAAGAACTCGACGAACCAGACTACGAAGCAGCACTCGAAGCAGAAAAAGACAACAAAAACCGCACAACATTCATTGACTGGTTAGAGACCAGAGTTGAAGAGTAATGACGAAAACAAGTTTTCTCGACTTAACCAACCACAAGGTGATAGCTTAATGGCAAAGCACGACAAGGTACAGCTCTGGGAGAAATACAGCGAAGACGGCAGTTACGAAGGCGAAAAATGTCCAAGGTGCGGAAGCTTCCTCGCAGAACACGAAGACCGCGTAAGCTGCGGAAAGTGCGGATACACCAAGCACGGATAACATGTCAACCCGACTCTACTTTGCGACTGGCAACAGCGGGAAAGTGGAGCACGCACGCAACATTCTACCTGACAACTTTGAAGTCAAACAGCTGGACATAGAGACTGTAGAACCCAGCATCGATTCAATCGAGGAAATCGCAGAGTCTAAGGTCGAGCAGGCGCTGGAGAAATCAGATATCGAAGACGACGCATTTCTAATCGCCGATGACTCAGGACTTTTCATAGACTCTCTCAACGGTTTCCCCGGACCACAGACAGCGTTCTTCGACCGCAAAGTAGGAAAAGAAAACATAATGAAGCTTCTCGACGACGATACAAAAGCTGAATTCCGCGCAGCTATAGCCCTGTACCTGCCAGAAAGAGATGATATCAGAGTCTTCACTGGGAAAGCCCGCGGTGAGATAGTCGAGCCGAGAGGAGACGGAGGGTTCGGATACGACCCGTTATTCCTGCCGAAAGACCACGACAGGACATGGGGAGAAGACCCGGACTATAAGGACCGGAACTCCCACAGACATGACGCCCTGGGAAAACTGCAGGCGTTCCTGAAAGGACTCTAAAACCTTCACAGACTGATACTAGAAAAGGGAATCCAGCATCCACACCTCCATCTCGCTGTACTCCTCAAGAAACTTTCTGATCTCTGACTTTCTTGAAGAATTAAGTGAAACACAGTCCCCGCCCTTATTGGTACTCCGCCCATCCCTCATTAACCAGTTCATCTATAATTTCCAGTGCCTTTTTCTTCTCACGATTGGGAAGCTTGGATATAGTATCCTCTACGGTCTTATAACTCATTTTCCACTGTCTTCTACGAACCATACCCTCGATAAGTGCAGCTTTCCTCTTTTTATCCGATAGTTCATCCATTCTAGAAACCTATTCTCAACCCAACCTAATAAAACTTTCATTAATAGGAGCTTGAAAGACCCATAGACAAGAGTTTAAAAGTGTATGCTACAAGTGTTTATGTAGGACGATGACACCCTTAGAAAAAGTATTTGGAGAATCGGCAGTTCTGAAGGTTCTAGACGTACTTATGGAGCACCCAAGCATGGACTACTCGAAGAAGGATCTAGCAGAGACAGCCGGAATAGCCGAATCAACAGTCCACCGCTCCTGGGACAAGATAGAGGAGATAGATGCCGTAGAAGAGACTCGGAAGTACGGGAAGACACAGCTATACCGGCTAAACCAGGATTCAGAAATAGTCAAACAGCTCTACAAGCTTGATCAGCAAATCAGACAAGACACTGAAACAGCCGAGCCCGTAGAAGCTTAAACCACGGCTTTCTCTTTTAACTTTTCCAGCACTATCCTTCTACCATGAAAGTCCTGGGAATAGAGTCAACTGCGCACACGCTCGGCATCGGAATAGTTGACGAAGACGAGATACACGCGAATGTAAAGTCGATGTTCGAGCCGGAGGAAGGAGGAATACATCCACGGAAAGCGGCGGAGCACCACTACCAGAAAGCTATGCATCTTCTCAACCAGGTAGAACAGAAGTCGGGTATTGATCTAGAGGAGATAGACGCAGTTGCGTTCGCCCAGGGACCAGGAATCCCTCAGTGCCTGGATGTAGGTGCGGTTATGGCGCGAGCACTCTCAAAGAGGTACGACACTAAACTTGTAGGCGTCAACCACTGCCTCGCGCACATCTCCATCGGGACGAGGACAACCGGAGCGGAAGACCCGACCACGCTATACCTGTCCGGAGGGAACTCACAGATACTAGAGCTCCGTTCCGGAAGATACCGTGTGATAGGCGAGACGCTAGACATCGCGCTCGGGAACGCGCTTGACAAGCTCGCGAGAAAGATGGGCTACCCTCACCCAGGAGGACCAGAGATTGAAAAACTTGCAGAAAAGACGGATGATATAATCGAACTGACATACCCCATCAAGGGGATGGACTTCTCGTTTTCTGGACTAGTTACTGAGTGTGAAAGAAAAGTGAACAGTGAGGAGGATGAGGTAATCGCGAACAGCTTCCAGGAACACGCATATTCAGCGGTTGTGGAGGCGCTGGAGCGGGCGATGGCGCAGGAGGAGAGTGACGAGGCGCTGCTGACTGGAGGAGTCGCGATGAACTCCCGCCTGAGAGATATGATAGAGACGATGTGCGAACAGCGGGGCGCAGAAGCTTACGTACCTCCTCCAGAGTACTGCATGGACAACGGCGCGATGATTGCCCACCAAGGACTACTTGAACTACAGGCAGGCCGTGAAACAGTTATCGAAGAAAGTGGAAAGAAGCCGAAGTGGAGGCCTGACGAGGCAGAGGTTACGTGGAAATAACGAAAGACTTATATTTACTACCTGATAATAACAATTCATGTTTGATGGTTCCGATAGAACTCGAAGAGAGTTCATGAAAGAGACCGCCTCAAAGGGCATTAGTCTGAGACTTTCTAGCATATTTGGCGGAGCCGCCTCTGAGCCCGAGTCTGCTATGGAGGAGGTGCCTGACGAGATACGTGCTATTGCTGAAGAAGATGCAGTCCTGCAGTTTGACATAAATACTCATCCGAATCATCCTCAAGACACTTTCGCAGATTATTTCCAGATGAAATACTTCGATCTAGTCGAACCTCTTGAAGAAACACTCGGAGCTGGAGATCCCATAGTCCTTACCGAAGCAGGAGATTATATGACGACAACCGGAAGAAATGTCACCGCCCAAATAGATAACAGTGACACAAAACAGGTAGTAGCTCATAAAGACACGTTACAGGACCTACCAGAAAACCATCCTTTGAGAGAAATAGCAAATAAATTGCCCGAGAACGACACACTCGTAGAATCAGCAGTCGGTTCATTAGACCAGCAAGCCTATAGTGAACTGGAAAATGAAGTAAAAGAAGTCCTTAGAGAGACCATGATTCGATCAGGTAAGAGCTGGGACGAAACATGGGGGATGCTCGAAGAAGATGCAGAAACAGCAGAAGCCACAATAATGGAGTACAATGATAAGAGAAACGAGCCTGACAGTAGACTAGAGGCAATAGTTCCAAACGCAGACTTCATATCTCATTCAAAAGAAGATCTCTTCGGAAACCTTGTATACCACGGAAACACATTCGACGCAGTCTGTGACGGAAATAAATCACATATACAGTTCCACGAACCGGAGTTCTACGTAAGCCCGGAAAAAGTTCTGAGCGAAGAAAAATACAGGCAGGTCAGGGCAGGCGAGGTAGATTACGATGAACTTAGCAGAGATGAACAGGTGCTTTTCGAAATCTACTCCTCCACTCGCCAGGACAAGGAATATAACTTTGAATAAAACGCTCTCTCCTCGTGAGCACCAAGAAAGCAAAAGAAGTCATAGAGGACGGCGGGCTCGTCATCGCCCCTACTGAGACTGCCTATGGGATCGCGGCGGACGCATTGAACGAGGACGCGGTCGACAAGGTGTACACTGTTAAGCAGAGACCGCGGTCGAAAGGTCTGACCGCTATCGTAGACAGCCTTGAAACCGCTGAGAGATACGCCAAACTGAGCGATACAGAGAGGAAGATTATAGAAGAGTTCATGCCCGGTCCTCTAACTCTCGTCGCGGAGAAGAAGGATAAAGTGCCGGACAACCTGAATGAGAAGTTCGTGTTCCGCATCTCTTCGGAAGAAGTCGCCTCAGAACTCGCAGAGGCAGGACCAATAACCGCGACCAGCGCGAATATCTCGGGGGAAGAGACCTCTTACCGGGTTGAGGACATCAGTCCAGAGTTGAGGGAGAATGTCGACTATATCATCGATGTGGGCGAGCTCCAGGAGTCGCCGACTTCGACCATCGTGGAAGTAGTTGATGGAGATATCATGATCCACCGGGAAGGACCTATCAATAAAAATGAGATAGAGAAAATCTTCTGATATGGCGGTTGAAACAGCTCTAGCTACGGACTTTGCGCTTTTGCTTATCACCGCTACGTTGCTAGCCTTCTTCGCAAGGAAGACCAACCAGCCGACTATCATAGCTTACATCGCAACAGGGCTTGTTCTCGGTCCGGTGATGCTTAACGTGGTCACGGAGTCGCAGCTGATAGAGCTGATGTCCGAACTCGGTCTCGGTTTCCTGCTGTTCCTCCTTGGTATCGAGATGAACCTTGAAGAGATAAAGGAGATACTTAGACCTGTCACCAATATCGCTATACTCCAGACCATACTCCAGACCTCTCTCGCATTCATCGTTCCGCTAGTTCTCGGTTTTACGATGATAGAGACTATCGTCATCGCGCTATGTACTGTCTTCGGCGCCACGCCGGTCATCGTCAAGCTCTTGACCGACAAGGATGAGATAACCAGTTTACCCGGTAAAATCGATGTCGGTGTCCTGATACTCCAGGATATCTACCTGGTCATAATTCTCGCATTATTTAGCGCGGGAACTCTTACAGATCCACAGGTTGTCGGCACTACTCTTGTCAAGATATTCGTCATGATGAGTCTTATCGGAGGTCTCACATTCCTGCTCTCCCGCTACGTTCTCCCTGACCTGTTCAAGAAGGTTGCAGAGAGCCAGCACGCATTCTTCATACATGGTATCGCCCTGGCTTTCGTCTTCATCTCCCTCAGCCTGTACCTTGACCTCTCCGTAGAAGTCGGGGCATTCCTGGCAGGACTCGGGCTAGGTCAGATACCTTACAGAGAGGAGCTCAAGGAGCGCATAAGACCGCTGACAGACTTCTTCATGGTAATATTCTTCTCAAGCATCGGACTACAGCTAACAACAAGTAACCTGTTCACCTACTGGAAAGAAGCTGTATTCGCATCAGCAGTATTAATGATTGGTAACTTCATCATCATGTTCTACCTAATCGACAGGGAGAAATTCACACCTAAGACATCATTCCTCGGAAGCATCAACATGACACAGGTAAGCGAATTCTCACTGGTTGTAGGTGCGCTCGCGGTCACACAGGGCTTCGTAGGAAATGACATACTCGGCTATCTCAGCCTGATGGCTCTACTGACGATGAGCACCTCGTCCTATCTTATCAACTACAACCAGCAGATATACCAGCGCGCCAGACCTTATCTGGAAAGGTTTGAGTCCGAGGATAAACAGGACGTAGAGCTCAAGGAGTTCGAGGACCACGCAGTGGTGGTCGGGTACGATGAGCTAACGAGAGATGCCATTCCTCTGCTGAGAAGGGAATTCGGCACGGTTGTAGTTGTGGATGATGACCCACGAAAATCAGATGATTTAAGCGAGCGGAACATCGAGTACATCTACGGCGACTTCATGCACGGAGAAATCAGGAAATCCGCGGCACTAAAGAACGCTTCTATAGTGGTCTCTGCTGCACCCTCCTTCGAGCTGAACCAGAAGATACTGCAGGACAAGCAGCGCGACGCGACTGCTTTCGTCAAGGCAAAGAACTTCGAGGACGCCGCTAAACTCTACGAGACGGGAGCACACTACGTCATGATGAAGAACGTTCTCTCCGGCGATAGACTATCCGACTACCTAGAACTACTGATTAAGGACTCTGAACTTTTCAGGGAAGAAGTTAGAGGCGAACTTGAAAGGATTCACTGGAGGGATAAAAAATGAGCGAAATCATCTCTTCGCTTACAATCATCTTCCTTGCATCCTCGATAACCCTGTTCATCGCTAACAGGTTCAACCAACCCGCTATACCTGCATACATCGTAGCCGGTATAACCTCAAGCTACTTCATAGACTACTCTAACCTGCTGGAACTCGCCCAGCTCGGTATAGCATTCCTAGTGTTCATATTCGGGCTGAAGTTCGACCCCCAGAAACTCCGTAAACTGGAAGCCGAGACCCGTGCCGCAACCTCGATACAGATACTGGTTATAGGCGTAATCAGCTTCATCTTTGCCTATATACTGGGATTTGAACTGCTGCATTCATTCTACTTCAGTATAGCAGCCACACTCAGTTCCTCACTGGTAGGGCTTGAATTACTTGAAAAGGAACGGAACTATGAGCTTATACACGGCAGAATCTCCGAATCCATAAACCTGTTCCAGGACATACTCGCCGTCATAGCGATAATCATACTCTCCACACCTGTCTTCACATACTCAGAAGTAGGTCACACTCTTCTATACGGCATAGCAATCCTCACGGCAGCTTTCATCGTGAGACGTTACATCTTCGACTTCATAGCAAGGCAGGCAGAAGGCTCTACAGAACTGCTGATGCTTACCGGTCTCTCCTTCCTGGTCGGTTTCATAGCACTGACCGACTACCTAGGGTTCTCGATAGCTATAGGCGCTTTCGCCGCAGGAATAGCGGTAGCAAAGTTCCCGCATAACCTGGAGATAATCGACACCATGGGCTCGATAAAGGACTTCTTCTCCGCTGTATTCTTCGTGACCCTTGGCGCGCTTGTTACATTCCCCGGAGCCGAGACTCTCCTACTTGCAGCCCTGCTGATAATATTTACCATGGTACTCAAGCCATTCCTGATCGCTACTGCGCTTATACACCAGGGCTATGACTCCAGGACATCCTACATAACCGGTCTCAGCCTTGACCAGATAAGCGAGTTCTCACTGATAATAGCTATACAGGCCTACTTGACCGGGATGATGACAGAACCGATGTTCCAGGGGATAATACTGGCAGCAACTTTCACGATGATAACCTCTTCCTACACCACTCTATACCGGAACAGAACATACGATATACTTTCAAAGTACAGTCTGTTTGACACGACTAATAGAAAGATAACGCCATCAACAAACAAGGACGGTGAACTGGAGAACCACGTTATAGTACTGGGATACGACATACAGGGCAAAAAACTTATCGAAACCCTGAAAGACCAGGAAAAACCGTTCATAACGATAGACAACGACCCGGAGAAAATCGCCGAAGCACGCGAAAAAGGTGAGAACTACGTATACGGAAACGCTATCGACAGAGAGACATGGGAGAAAGCGGACTACAGGAAGGCCGACATCATACTCTCTACAGCACCGTTTGGACCTGTATCAGAGAAAATCCTTGAACTGGAAACTGATGCAGAAAAAATACTCCGTACCGAGGAACCCGAGGAAGCAGAAAAACACCTCCACAATGGAGCATCCTACGTATCAGTACCAGACATACTCTCAGCAGACCTCCTGGAAGAACATCTCCGAGGAATCCTAAACGACAGAGAGTACCGCGAGGAGCTGAGAAGGAGAAATCTTTTAGAGGTCAGAAGATACTTGCAGTCTGAAGAGGGCTGAAAAACAGATTAAATTGTTAAGACAACTCTCAAAAATAGTTCTGTGATGAGTTCAAAAGTCGCGTACTTCTCGATGGAGATAGGAATCAAACCGGAGATAAAAACCTACAGCGGAGGTCTAGGTATACTTGCAGGAGACACTATCAAGTCAGCTGCCGACCTCGGACTCGACTTCACCGCAGTAACTCTTCTCTACAGAAACGGTTACTTCAAACAGGTTCTGGAAGACTACTGGCAGAGAGAAGAAGAACAGGACTGGAACCCTTATGAAATACTGGAAGACACGGGAAAAACTGTATCAGTCAAGGTAAAAGGCGAACAGGTAGATGTTAAGGCATGGAAGTTTAGCTGGAACGGAGAAAAAGGCGAGGTTGACATATACTTCCTGGATACCGGGCTAGAGACAAACTCAGAGTACGCCAAGTCCTTAACATCGCAACTATATCCTGGCGGAGAGAAACTAAGGTTAAGCCAGGAAGTACTACTGGGTATCGGCGGAACCAGAATACTGGAAGAATGCGATATAAAACCAGATTATTTCCACATGAACGAAGGACACTCCGCCCTTCTAGGTCTTGAAGCCGAAGGCGAACACGTATTCACAACCCACACACCCGTACCTGCAGGACATGACGTGTTCGAGAAAGAACTGGTTATGGACATCCTAAGTGAAAAAGTCCTGGAGAACTTGGATATAGGAGAGCGCCTTAACACCACAGAACTGGCGCTGGAAAACTCCTGCTATATTAACGCTGTCTCAGATAAACACGGAGACGTATCAGAGGATATGTTCCCGGAACATAAGTTCAGCCGAGTCACAAACGGCGTGCACTCGAAGACATGGACAGCAGAACCTCTCAAAGACCTGTACGATGAATACATGCACGGATGGCGTAAAAACCCGCGGCATCTTTCAAAAGCGCTGAAGATACCTGACCAAAAACTCTGGAACGCCAAAAAAGGGGCGAAAAACAGTCTGATAGAACATACCGGGAAAGAACTAGATCCGGACGTATTCACAGTAGGTTTCGCCCGGCGAAGCACCGCGTACAAGAGACCTACACTCATATTCAATGAAACCGAAGAACTTGAGAGGATCGCGAAGGAGCACGGCGGACTCCAGCTCGTATACGGAGGTAAGGCACACCCTGACGACCATGAGGGCAAAAAACTGATAGAAAAGATACTGAAAAACGGGGAGGTACTGGAGAACGTGACCGTCCATTTCATCGAAGACTACGGCATGGAGGATGCAATGAAACTGATATCCGGATGCGACCTATGGCTGAACAATCCTAAACGGGGACAGGAAGCCTCAGGAACCTCAGGGATGAAGGCGGCGCACAACGGAACTCCACAGCTCTCCACACTTGACGGCTGGTGGCTTGAAGGACATATAGAAGACGTAACAGGCTGGGCTATAGGAGAGGACTACGTGGAGGGAGAAGACGAAAACAGGATAGACTCAAAATCCCTTTACCTCAAGCTCGGACATATCATGGATCTCTATCACAACGAGCGCGAGGACTGGCTGGAAGTGATGAAGCACTGCATAGCTATTAACGCATCCTACTTCAACACCCACAGAATGGTTAGAGAATACGCAACCCACGCGTACAGAAACTAAACTAATGAAGATTAACCCCTCTACCTTCTACCATGGAGACGTTCAAAGGTGCGGAGGCAACGCTGGAGATCAACGACAAAGTAGTCAAGAAACGGGAGCCAAAGAGCTATAGAGCAGGAGAAATCGACCAGAAGATAAGAAAAGAACGGACAGAGAAAGAAGCCCGCATCATGAAAGAAGCACGGAAAAACAACGTTTCCGTACCAGAAGTGGAACAGGTAGAAGACCACGTGCTGGAGATCGAGAAAATCGACGGCGACCAGCTGAAGGACGTGCTCGAAGACAATCTGGACGCAATGGAGGATCTGGGAGAGAACACAGCCAAGCTCCACGAAGCAGACATCATCCACGGCGACCTGACAACAAGGAACGCGATGCTATCAGACAAGCTCTACCTCATAGACTTTGGACTGGCGGAGCGCTCCCAGCGCATCGAAGACAGGGCGGTCGACATCCACCTCCTGAAGCAAGTTCTGGAAAGCTCACACCCAGAAATCGCGGATGCGGCGTGGGAAAAATTCCTCGAAGGCTACAAAAAATACACGAAGAGCGGAGAAGTTCTTGAAAGACTGGAAGAAGTAGAAAAACGCGGGCGGTACAAATAACTCACAGCGACCCCCTGAAACTATCATAAACCTCTTCTCTCAGCTCCTTTACCTCTTGACGTCCACCATCAACGACCTTGATACCCGTATCCAGTATCGAGGTCCCGGCGGTGTCGAAAGTTAGCGTGGCGAGCCTCCACCGTCTCTGGAGAATCGTTTCCGACTGGATAAGGTTCTGCATCCGGTAGTAAGGAACAACAGCGGTAGTGCGGTTCCAGAAACCATTCACCGTGAAGAGATGCTCTTCTCCAAGGCTGTATCCGCGGTTCTTCCGCTTGTAATGCGCGGCAACCGGGATAAGCGGTACCAGGGACAGGAGTAACCAGTAGTTGACACTGTATACGTAATGGTCGACCGCGAAACCAAGGGCGAGGAGAACAGAGAGACCGATAGAGTACCGACCTATGTAGCGCCTCCTCGCCCGACGCGGAATCCTCGTATAATCCAGGTCTTCAAAGTCACGTATCTTTCTCGCGAACTCGATTGATCTCTGCCTAGTGGCGAGCGGTATAGCGACCTCGGAACCTTTCTCCGCAGCAGTAACAGGCGAGTAACCTGCGGTCTCGACTTTTAGTGTTGAATAGTTGAAAAACCGTTTCAGAGGGTTCTCCTCTAGCTTCAGCGACTGTACCTTGTCCAGCGGGATAGAACCACTCTCCCTGTTGAAAAGTCCGTGCTCGTACTCCAGCGCGTCCTCTGACCTATGCAGTTTAAAGTCGAAGAACCTCGCGAAAGTTGTAGCAGCCCTCGAAACCCATAGCCCCGCCAGTACCAGTAGTGTGATAACGTAGATGGCAAGAGTCCCGACTCCGGTTAGAACACCGGTCGAACCGAGGACCGATACCACAACCAGCGCAGTAAATACTATCCCAAGGTTAACCGAGAAAAACGACATCAACACCAGCTCTCTGAAGCCCAGTTCAAAAAGTAATTCCGACATGTAATCCTCCTGGCTCTCCTCCTCCGTCTCTGCCTCCCGTTTCAACCGCCTCACCTTTCTCTGGATCTCCTGCGCCCGCTCATAACGTACATAGCGCAGACTTGCCTCGGTCGCACCACCGCCTGCGGTCTCGAAGTTGACCTTTGCTATACCTAAAAAGCGCTGGACCAGTGTGCGGGAGATGTCAACGTTCTGAACCCTTCCCCAGGGAATCTCTCTCCTCTTCCTGCTGATAACCCCATGGGATATGTCAAGACTGCCTTCTTCCAGGAAGTAGTCGTAGTTTCTCCAGACCAGGTACTGCCAGCTAACAACCGCAGAGACCAGGAAAAGCGTGAAGAAAATCCATGCCGCCACCGCGGACAGACCGCTCCCTGTGAGACCTCCTCCAAATATCAGCGCAAGTAGTATTATGGCAGTGAGACTCTGGAAACTTCTATAGATGATAGATATCCTGGATAGCTTCATACCGCGTCACTACTTCCGGATTCGATAGCGACATCACGGAGCTTTTCCTGCATATCACCAGCATCTTCACGGAGAAGTCCCGGGATAATAACATCTCTTCCACGGGAACCTGCGGTGTAAACGACTACATTAGATATCCCTAAAATCCTGGCTACAGGCCCTCTCTGCGTGTCAACGTGCTGTATCCTGACATGAGGCACCATGGAACGCACCTTTTTAAGGACTCCATGCTCCAGGTAGAGATGGTCATCTCTCAACTCGAAACCCCATGCCCTGAACCTGAGATACGTATAAGGCAGTCCTAACAGCAAAACCGCGCCAGACACGGTTAATGCCCAGGCAACATCAACGAAAAATAAGGTTCCAGCACCCAGAAAGAGCGTTAAAAGAACGATTTCAAGGTTCCAGAGATAATATATACGCGTATCAGGTTTTCTCAGGTCAGTCATAGGCAATTATTCGGCGCGAATCAATTTTAAACGACGGGGAGAACAGAGCCTCACAGATATTCCTTTAAAAGATTTCCTTTCTATTGTGGTCGTAGACCGGTGAAGTCCGGATACGAGGGCTTAACCGGATCGGCAACGTGATAAACAATGAGAATCGAAGTATACCGCGAACTTGCAAGATACACCAAAACCATTCTTATGACAGCAAGATACATCTCCAGCAGGTGAACCGGATGGCACGCATGCACTCCGACGACAGAGGAAGCTCAGGTTCGGATAAACCTGTTTCCAAGAAAGTACCGCGCTGGGTTGACTACGATGAACAGGAAGTTATCGACCTGGTCGTCAAACTTAGAGAAGACGGGCTCGCTCCTTCAGAAATCGGCATGGATCTCAGGGACGAGTACGGAATCCCCTCAGTAAGAGAGATCACCGGGAAAAAAATCACCGACATACTCGAGGAAGAAGAAGTAGCGCCCGAGATACCTGAAGACCTCCATAACCTTGTCGAAAAGGCAGAATCACTCAGCGAACACATGGAGGAGAACGAGAACGACACGCAGTCAGAGCGACAGCTGGAACTTACGGAAGCCAAGATCAGGAGGCTCGCGGACTATCACCGCGGAGAAGGAAACATCCCTGAGGACTGGAAGTACGTCAGAGAATAAGTTCAAATAAACTTCGACAGCAGTGTAGTTACATGGTCGAAGATATTCTCGAAGAAGCAGAAGTAGCAGCGGAGAAAATCAGGAACTTTGACGGGAAAATCCGGCTGATCGGACAGTACGACGCAGACGGCATCTGCGCGACTTCTATCGCCCACGAACTCCTTAACCGACTGGATAAAGACTTCGAGTTCGAGATACTGAAACAGCTCTACGAGGAAGACGTGGAAAGAATCGCGGAGGAGGACGAGGAGCTCCTGTTATTCGTGGACATCGGCTCTGGTAAGTCAGGCGCCATACACGAGCTGATACTTGAAAAAACGGACAAGGAAGTAATAATATCAGACCACCACTCACCCCAGGCAGAGAGAACTGACGACGAAAATATCATCCACCTCAACCCGCACTTTCTCGGGCACGACGGCGGGGAGGCTATAAGCGCCGCGGGCATGACCTACCTTCTGGCGGAAGCAGTGGACGAGGACAACTACGACCTCGTCACGTACGCCCTCATCGGCGCAACGGGCGACGTCCAGAAACAGGACGGCGAATTTCTGGGACTGAACAAGGACTTGCTGGAAAGGGCCGAGGAGCGCGACCTGATAACGAAGAGGAAAGGACTCGACCTGTACGGGCGCTCGACCAAGCCACTCCACAAGTCGCTGATGTACACATCTGATCCGTATCTCGACGGCATAACCAACAACGAGAGCGGTGCTATACAGTTCCTCAAATCCCTGGACCTCGATATCAGGGACAACGGCGACTTCAAGACGCTTGAAGACCTTACAGAGGAGGAAGAGAAGAAACTGATACACGGTCTCATCAAACACGGATATGACGCCGAAAACCTGCTCCAAAACGTCTACATACTCGAAAACGGGCATGGCATAGACGAGTTCTCCACCATAATCAATGCCTGCGGAAGAATGGGAGAGGCAGGAAAAGGTATCAAGATACTTCTGGAAAACGACCTCGAACTCGCGGAGAAGATGTCCAGACGCTACGGTAGAAAGATATCTGCCGCTCTTAGAGTCGTAGAGGAGAATAAAGACAGCACCGACGTTATTAGAGAAGACGACACCATAGGACTCATAGATGCCGGCAGCAAGATTGACGAAGAATTCATAGGAACAGTAACCACGATAGCCATGAGTAACGGCATCTTCTCGGACGTTCCAGTGGTCATGGGTATCGCGGAGGCGGAGAAAGACAAGCTGAAAGTATCCTCACGCGCCACGAAAGAAGCAGTAGAAGCCGGTCTCAACCTCGGGGAGATAATAGAAGAAATATGCGAGGAAATCGGTGGAGAAGGAGGCGGCCACAACGTCGCAGCAGGCGCCAAGATACCTCAAGAAGAGAAAGAAGAGTTTCTAGACGAAATAACGAGAAAAGTTCAAGACAGAAAGTAAAGCAAGTATCGGGTCTATAACCAGCCGTAACCCTCGGGTACCTTATTCTCCACATCGTGGGACGTCAGCTCTGGAGCGCTATCTAGACCTTTAAGAAATCTTGAAGCTTGACCTCTATCAGCTTCAGAGTACAGAGTGAAAACCTCTCTCGGCTTATCTCCTGAAATATCTGTAACGGAAAACTGTGAAGGAAACTCTCTGCCCCTATATTCTATCGGTTCATCCTCCATAAATACAGCGCTTACTAAAACACCTTCCTCGTATCCTTCAAGCCCTTCTATATCATATTCTAGGTATCTTAAAGAATCCTCAAACAGCTTAGCCGCAGTCCTGGCATCCTCAACTTCGTAACCGCTAGAACCTTTAGAACTCGCCGAACCGTGATGGGTTACAGCAAAGCCTCCTTCTTCATATAGTATAGCGCTGACAGGGCTGACCGTTGACTGCTCTAAATCAGCGCATAGTTCGTCTATACCCCCCGGCAGCTCAACATATTCCGGAAAGCCGGTACTGGTTATATCTCTGCCCTCAACTCCCGTGTCAGCGTGAAGCTTCCTCTCAGCCAGTTCAATCTCTTCCCCATGAGCCCCCAGTCTACGATCGGCTATGGCAGCGGAGGTCGTAAATGTTAACAGCGACGCTCCCCCGTATACCGCCCCCATAGACGGGCTCACAGCTAAAACTGCGATAGAAGATCCTGCCAAGAAATTAACTGCACCGGAAACACCCCCTATACTATACGAATCTTCACCAAGCCATTTCGCATATTCCTCATAATTATCTTGAGCCTTATTAAGAGATCTCAGGGTCTCAGCAGGCGGTTCGATGCCAATTCTATCCTGCGGAACACTGTCACCCGGCTTTAGCGATGCTCCCTCGCTTATAACTTCCGCAGGTGTACCCATACTAACTACGCGCTCGACTTCAAGCTGTTTTTCAACAGCTTCCGCCTCCGACTCATTCATATGCGACCAATGAGTGACAAAAGTTATAAAAACATTCTCTGGTAAAAACACCTCTCAAGTATCATACTGTTTATAAAGTTTTGACCCGTGAGAGAAACCATGGCAAAGGCTGTTATACAGAAAAACTGGTACGAGCTCCAGGTACCTGACATCTTCGATGTTGAAGAGGTCGGGGAGACGCCTGCAGAGAAAGAATCACAGGTAATCGGAAGAACTGTCAGCGAAGACCTGACCGACCTTATGGACGGAGCTAGCAAGTACTACGTTGACGTATCCCTGAAAGTTACGGATGTCGAGGGCAACAAGGCTTTCACCGAAATAGCAGGTATGGAATGCTCGAAAGAGTTCGTCTCCAGAATGGTCCGCAAGAGATCAGACCGAATGGATCTCGTACACGACACTACTACAAAGGACGACAGAAAGGTCCGGGTCAAAGTAGTAGGTGCAACAGTCAACAACACTTCCAGCAATACTCTCCAGGCAGCGAGACAGGAAATCAACGATGCGATAGACGAGGGTGCGGAGAGCGCAGACTACGACAAGTTTATGGAGTCAATCTTCACCGATGAACTGCAGGAAGAGATAAGAGACAGGGCGAACAAGATTTACCCATTCAGAGAGCTGGAAGTCAGGAAGACAGAGCTTCTAGAGTAATAATTCTCGAAGAATACTTTCCCGGAACTCTAACCACTTATGCTCTACAGTAAACTCTAACAGCCGTTTTCACAGGTATAAAAGTCAGCCATGCCTGACTATAGCGTCCAGAGCATACTTTCCAGGACCGTTAAGGTAGTACATGAACGTTGCTCCTAGAAGCAGTAAGTCAACCTCGTATCCGCCCTCGAATTCCTTGCCCATCTTCTCAATCGCGACGTAACTCGCAACGCCCATAAACGCCACAAGCGTCAGCGCAGCCATCTGCGTGAAAAGACCGATAGCGAGGAGCGTTCCCGCGATAATCTCTATTCCTAGAGCGAGGTAGACCAGGTACATAGAGTCCGGTAGACCGACAGACGCGAAGAACTCGCGCGTCCCTTCAGGATCCTTGAGCTTCGGTAGAGCATGAGAAACGAATACAGCTCCGACGATAACCCTGAAAACAGCAAGACCTAAATCTGCAAACTCCGGTCCAAGTAACATCGTACCTCAAAATTAGAGAAGCCCGTTTAAAAATACTGCCAGCGACTTTACAAAAAAGTCTATTCTCCGCCGAGATTACTCAGCTCGTCCTGGAGGTTCTCCAGCTCGCCGTGCAGTTCCTCAACGGATTCATCGATTTCGTTTCTTTCTTCACGTTCCTCAGTGTCGATTTCAACTGAGGGCTGTATTTCCAGGTTTCCTGCTCCCGCCGCGGCGTCGACCTCCGGCATCTCCATGTGGACGTCCTCCAGTTTCTCGTTCATCCTGTCCAGGTTCTCGTATATAGTGTCGATAGTCTTCTCCTTGACATCGCGGACCTGTCTCAGGACTTCGGCGGACTCGTTGATATTCTGCACTATCTGTCTCACCGCCTCCAAATCCTGCAGGAGAATTTTGTACCCGTCTACACGGACATATAACTGGTCCTCTTCCGGAGCCATTGTAAGAATGGATTTCGCTCGCCTGTTATTAAAAGTGACTCAGAGGTGTTCGTTCTCATCATCTCCCTTTTTATCGGGAATCAGAAATAGTTCCTCATCATCTAGACATAAGCAGCCAGAAGAGCTTTTTATGCCTCATGATACCTGCCGTCGTAACCCTCGTCGACCTCGTCCATCTCCTGGAACACTATCTGGTTGACGCGCGCGTTCTCCTTGATTTCAACACCCTCCGGGTTGTTCACCTGCAGAAGAAACTCTCCAGTACCAGAGAAGCCTGCCTCCCATGCCGCGTTCTGGATGAAGACACCCATCCGTAGCAGTGAGGAGCGTGGAAAAGTGAACGCCATCATGTCGTTGGGCAGGTTAACTTTCTCGTTCGCAACTACTTTGTATACACCAGGCTCCAGCACCCACCAGCCGTAGTCATCACTTTCATCCTTTTTCTCCGGCACCACAGCCTCAGTTTCCGGGAGCTTTCGTTCAGAATTTGAGAAGTCGAGCTTCCCGGGACCTTTGAACCTGTGTATCTCGCCTGCGGTCAGGTCAAACCCGTTCTGGGTTATCTGGGTCTCGAGGTGCGGGTAGTCTTCGACCAGGTTTTCCTCTTCTATCTTTTCCTCTACCTGTTGACGGTTGAGAACCATATCCGTTAGTTAGAAGTCGTTGTTGAAAAATTCATCTCACATCTCGAAGCTGTTAAAAAATTGATTGAACAGCAGTTGATTGTGGCGTTTAATGACAGAAAGAACATACACACACAACATAACACCTGACATGGACGGTGAAAAAGTATCAGTAGCAGGGTGGGCTCACGAGATAAGAGATCTTGGCGGACTCACATTCATTATCCTGCGCGACCGTGAAGGAACCATCCAGGCAACCTTCAAAGAAGACGATGACGAGGAACTGTTCGAGAAAGCGCAGGAAATCGGCAGAGAGGACGTTATCTATGTTAGAGATGTAATAGAAGAGAACCAGCAGGCGCCCGGCGACAGGGAATTAAAGCCTGAAGAACTCGAGATAATAGGAGAGGCGGAGTCGCCGCTTCCCATGGAGGTCTCCAAGGATATAGACTCTGACCTCGCGACAAGACTGGACAACCGTTTCATGGATCTCAGAAGACCGGAGATACATGCTGTTTTCTCCCTCAAATCCCACTTAGTCGAAGCAATGGAGGAGTGGTTTGACCAGAACAAATTCATCCGCATCCAGACACCTCTCATATCTAAAGGCGGGGCAGAAGGAGGAGCAGAACTCTTCCCGGTAGTATACTACGGTGATGAAGCGTTTCTATCACAGTCACCACAGCTCTACAAGCAGATGCTGATGGCAGCAGGTTTCGACCGCGTGTACGAGACCGGTACGGCGTTCAGGGCGGAAGACTTTGCGACATCCAGGCACGTATCAGAAATTTCGATGTTCGACGTCGAAT
Organism: Candidatus Nanohalarchaeota archaeon; assembly: GCA_022729235.1. GTDB lineage: Archaea > Nanohalarchaeota > Nanosalinia > Nanosalinales > Nanosalinaceae > JALDAJ01. Next base: position 563,592 of record JALDAJ010000001.1, on the reverse strand, counting down.
TCGCCTTCATAGAAGATCACGACGACGTCATGGACGTCCAAGAACAGTCTTTGAAATACACGCTGAAAGAACTCAAGAAACGCGCCGCTGACGACCTTGACATTCTCGGAGTGGAGCTGGAAGTACCTGAGGAGGACTTCCCGCGTATCACGTTTGAAGAGGCACGGGAAATACTGGAAGAAGAGTTCGACCACGTACCGGACGACGAGGGCGACCTCGACACGAAAGGCGAGAAACTGCTCGGTGATTACTTCGAGGAGAAAGGACACCCTGCGTTCTTCGTCGTGGGCTATCCCGGAGAGAAGTTCTACTACATGCAGGACGTGGAAGGCGATGAAATCGCGTCACGGAAATTCGACCTGATATACAAGGGTCTCGAACTCTCCTCTGGCGGACAGAGACAGCACGACTTTGACACGCTGATGGAGTACATGGAGAAACAGAACGTCGACCCGGAGAACTTCACGTTCTACCTGGAGGCGTTCAAGTTCGGTATGCCGCCGCACGGGGGCTATGGACTCGGAATCGACCGCCTGGTAAAACAGGTCGCGGAACTCGACAACGTGCAGGAGTCCATCCTGTTCCCGAGAACACCTGACCGGTTGACGCCATAAATAGTTTTCAACCGCTCCCGGCACCCCCTAGCATGGGAATAGTAGAAGAGTTCACGGAGTTTCTTGAAGAGTACGGCGTCCTCGGGCTCGCGATAGCGTTTATCATAGGCGTCGCGGTACAGGACTTGGTCAGCTCGACTGTGGACGACATCATCATGCCTGTTATAGAGGTGTTCCTACCGGGAGAGGAGTGGGAGGCGTGGACCTTCGCAGTCATGAACATTGAGCTCCGGGTCGGAAGCTTCCTCGCCACATTAATCGACTTCCTGATAATCGCCCTGCTGATATTCGTGTTCGTCAGGTACGTGCTGAGAAAGGAGGAGGTCGGGAAAATCGAATAATCAATGCCAGAGTACTTAAACCAGGATAAGAATGTTTGATTACATGTCAAGGTTAATTATCGGTTTATTTGTAGCTGGTATAGTACTGGTCGGCGGATTTATAGCAGCCAATATTTTCTTCATGGGCTCTACTCAAAGTAATTTAGAAGAAATGGCCACGCAGAGCCAAATAGAGTCATGTGAGCAAGGCATAAATTCGGCAGTACAGTTTTCAGAAACAGGAGAGACTTTAACTATACCAGAAAGCTGCTTCGCTGAAGGCGAGCCGTTAATCCCTTCACTTGAAGGAGCGGAGCCTGGAGATGAAATAGTAGTAACAGACGAGAGATACGAACTAGCAGAATAATGTAATACAAAAACAGGTAAAATCCCTATTTACGCCTAATTTGTATTACAAAATCCTATTTACCGGTCTTTTTTATTCTAGTCCGATAAAATCTTTGCACGATGGCAGAAGCAGAGACGGTCCAGGAACAGGAGAAGAAGGGAACAATCGATACACAGATCAACAAGGTAACTTGTAAGGGTTTCAAGTCATTCCAGAGAAAGACCGCGGTACCGTTCTACCAGGGTATGACTGCTATAATAGGCGAGAATGGCTCTGGTAAGTCCAACATAATCGACGCCACAAGCTTCGTATTCGGAAAACGCTCCTCACAGCTGAGAGCGGAGAAACTCACACAGCTGATATATAACGGTGGCGAGGACGGCAAGCCCGCGGATTATGCAAAGGTCACCATCACGCTAGACAACTCTTCCGGACTTTTTGACGAGTTCCTGGAAGAAGACGAGGAAGCTGACGAGATCAAGGTCGCGAGAAAGGTGACGCAGGCAGGGAGCTCGATTTACAAGTTCCAGGGCTCTAACTGCAAAAAGAGGAAAATCGACCAGATATCGAGGAAGGCAAACATCGACCCCGACGGCTACCACTTCGTAAGGCAGGGCAAGGTCACGGAGATAGTGGAGCAGAGTGATCTAGAAAGACGGAGAGTCATCGATGAGCTTTCCGGGGTCGCGGAGTTCGACGAGAAGAAAGAGGAGGCAGAGGAAGAACTGGAAGAGGTTGAACGGCGTTTACAGGAACAGGAGATACTACTGAACGAGAAAAAAGAATACCTGAAGAAACTGAAAGAAGAGAAAGAGCTCGCGCTGAAGTACAGGAAACTGGAGGAGCGGAAGGAAAAGCTCGAGGCATCAGTGCTCGAAGTCAGGAAGCGCGCACTGTCAAACCAGTTAGCAAACATCAACACCGAGACCGCGGAGAAACAGGACCGGATAGAAGAGCTTGAAGACGAGCTGGAGGAGATAGACTCGGAAATCGACGAGAAACAGGACAGGATAGAAGAAATCGAGGAACAACAGGGCGGAGATACCGACATCGAGCACCTGGAGAACAAGATAGAGAAGAAGAAAGGACAGATAGAGAACAAGAGGGACAAGATAGAGGACCTGGAGGAGACTATCGAAGAACTGGAGAAGATGCAGTCCCGGAAGTCACGGGGCTCAAAAGCAGTTAACGCGGTGCTCAACCTTGACGACGACCGTATTCACGGCACATTCGAAGACCTGATATCCGCGGAAAACCGTTTCGCGGTCGCCATCGACACCGCCGCGGGCGGACGCATGAACAACGTAGTGGTGGAGAACAAGGAGGCGGCGACGGACGCTATCAACTACCTGAAACGGGAGAACATCGGGCGCGCGACAATGCTACCTCTTGACAAGCTCAAGGAGAAATCCCGGTCCGCGAAGTCGAAGATGGCGAAGAAAAGAAAAGGTGTCATAGACTACGCCGCCGAACTCGTTAATTACGACCCGGAATACGAGAAAGTAATCAACTACGTCTTCTCCGACACCCTTATCGCGGAAGACCTGGACTCGGTCAAGGACATAAACGGTGTGAGAGTCGTGACACTAGACGGCGATATCATGTCCCGGGGCGGGGCGATGACAGGCGGTAAGAAGAAAAGGAAACGTGGAAAGAAGAAATCGCTATCCTCTAACCTCGACCCGAAGAAGAAAAAACAGGAGATAGAAGACCTGGAAGACGGGATAGAGGACTTGCAGAAGGATATCGCCGAACTGAAGAGGATGAAGGAAAGGAAAGAAGAGGACCAGACCACCGACGAAGAACTGAAGAACGAGAAAAAACAGCTGCGGGAAGACCTCTCAGAACTGAGGGAGGAACGGCAGGAGAAGTACAGCGAGAAAGAAAAACTGAAGACCAAGATAGAGGGTACCGGCTCGAAAAAGGCGAACATGAAGGCAGAGCTTGACAACGTGAAGGAAGAAATGGAAGAATACGACTACGACGAGGACGAGATGACCGGTCTCGACTCCGCTCCCGAAGATTTGAAGAAAAAGAAGCGGAAGGTTGTTAGAAAGATGAACGACCTTCAACCGGTTAACATGCGCGCCATAGAAGAATACAAGGAGAAGAAGGAAGACTACGAGGAGTTCAAGGAAAAAGTCTCGGAGATACGGCAGGAGAAGCTGGAGATAGAGGACATGATAGAGGATATAGAAAAAGAAAAGCAGGACTGCTTCATGGACACACTAGAAGAGATACAGAACTCGTTCACCGACATCTTCGAGCGATTATTCGGAGGCGGAAACGGCGAACTGGTACTTGAGGGCGGCGATATCGAGCAAGGCTTGAAGATCAGGGCGCAACCTCCCGGGAAAGAACCGCATATCATCCAGGCGCTGTCAGGGGGAGAGAAAACACTTACTGCCATCGCCTTCGTCTTCGCGATTCTGGAGTACGAAGAAAGTCCGTTCTACCTCATGGACGAGATAGATGCGGCGCTGGACAAGACCAACTCCAAAAAACTTTCCGAACTACTCAAGGACTACGCGGACGACAACCAGTTCATCGTAATCAGCCACAACGACATAACAGTCAGGCACGCCGAACGCGCCTACGGGGTATCAATGCGCGACGGCGTATCGAAGGTCAGAAGCATCGAGCTAGACGCTTAAGACCCCTGTAGTTAAATATCCCTGTCTCCAATTCTGCTATGCGGCGGAGCATCGTGGCAACACGTTGCTCCTTATAGCAAATTCCTTTGGAATTTGCGGGGGAAGGGTCTCTAGGAGGGCCCAAATAATGGAACAGCACGAAGCTCAGGTACTGAAGGAACAGCCCTGGGAGGAGACTCTTGAACTTCTGACCCGGGACATGGACCCGCATAATGTCGATATCACGGTCCTGGCAAGTCGATACAGGGAATACATCGAAGAATTACAGGAGCTAGACTTAACTGTATCCGCGCGTGCCATCAGGATATGCGCCGCATTATTGAACATGAAGTCGATGGCTATCGACGGAGAAGACCCATTACAGGAGGAAGAACCACAGGAGAATCCTATGGACTTCGAGGGCGACCTCGATGATGTCTTCGAGGAAGAAAATGAAGGTCCCGGTCTTGAAACAGGACCTGAACTCGAGATGCCGGTCAAGGCACGACCAAAACGCAGGATGGAGCTTGACGAGTTGAAAGGCGCGCTTGAAGACGCGCTAGAAGTCAAGGAGAGGAGAGAAGAGAGGCAGGAGGAACGCCACGAGATAGACCAGCAGTTCGAGATGCAGGAAGAAACGCTTAATGATAAGATAAACTCGCTTTTCTCCCGGGTAAGAAACATGGTGTCCTCAAAGGATAAGATAGAGTTCTCCCGGCTACTTGAAGAAAACAGCAATGAGGAGCGGATAGAGAAATTCATGCACGTTCTCCACCTGGAAAACGACAAGAAAGTGCAGTGCATACAGGAAGAGTTCCTCGGCGACCTACACGTGAAGCCAGAAGACGAAGTTGCCAACTAGGTTTTTCAATACCAGAGCCAAAGAATCGTATATGGAAGACAAAAAAGCCAGGTTAGAGGCAGCACTTTTTCTCGCGGACGAGCCGATAGACAACGAACGGATTGCGGACATACTCGATCTCGGGTCGATGGGTTACGTTGACATGCTTGTAGACGAGTATCAAGACGAACTGGACGAAGATCACCGCGGACTGGAGCTCGTGGAGACGCCTGAAGGCTACGAACTTAAAGTGAAGAAGGATCACCTGGAGCACGTATCACACCTCGCACCACACCAGGACCTTAACGAAGGTCAACTGAGGACGCTCTCTCTGGTAGCCTACAACGCACCCGTGGAGCAGGCAGACATAGTCGAGATCAGGGGTAACCGGGCATACCAGCACATCAAGGAGCTTGTCAAACGCGGTTTTGTGGGTAAAGAAAAGGACGGCAGAACCGCGATTCTGGACGTGACCGACCACTTCCTGGAGTACTTCGAACTGGAGGATGTGGACGAGTTCAAGCACCAGTACGAGAACGAGCAGAAAGGAAGAGACGGACAGCAGGAAGGAATCGAGATGTTTGAATAGGCTTCTTTCGGACTTACGTTTTTGTAGCTCATCCCCGAAACTTCTTCTATGGAGATAACCAGTCTCGACCTTTCCATCCTGATGGAAGAGCTGAAGGAGCTGGAGGAAGGCTTCGTACAGCAGGTGTACCAGCGCGATAACGAACTGACGCTGGAGATTTACGTGCCGGGCGACGAGAAGAAACGGATGATAATCGGTCCCTCATACACCTTTATCTCGAAGTACAAACGCGACAACCCGGAGCGTCCACCTGGATTTGCGATGGAGCTGAGGAAGCACCTCGGACGCGTTGACTCGATAGAGCAACGCGGGTTCGACCGGATACTGGAAATCGAGAGCGGTGACAAGAAACTGGTCGCGGAGATGTTCGGCAAGGGAAATGTAGTTCTCATCGATGACGGAAAAGTGATAGGTGCAGTAAGGCAGGAGGAATACGCCGATAGAGCCGTAGTGGTGGGCGAGGAATACCACCCGCCGGAGCCCGCGAACGATCCACGAGAAGAAGATTACTTCGAGTTGATGGGAGATGGTGAACTCGTGAGAAAACTTGCATCCGATCTATCGCTCGGAGGGACTTACGCCGAAGAGATCTGTGCAAGAGCAGGTGTAGAGAAAGACAGGGAAGTAGCAGATCTCTCAGGAGAGGAAAAGAATCAGGTAAAGGAGGTTATCTCCGAGATACTGAAATCGGAAATCAATCCTGTGATGTACCTGGAAGGAGAAAAACCTGTCCGGGCAGCACCGTTCCCGCTTGAGAATTACGGCGATCACGAGAGAGAAGGATTCGACTCGTTCTCAGAAGCACTGGACGAATACTTCTACCGCAGAGAGCATAAAGAAAAGAAACAGAAGAAGCAGGCGGTCTATGAGGAGAAAAAACAGGGACTGGAGAGACAGAAGGAACAGCAGGAGAGAAAGATAGAAGGACTGGAGAAGTCAAGCGAGGAGAACCGTGAGAAGGCGGAGATGATATACAAGAACTACCAGTTACTGGAATCAATAAAGCATAGCATCGAGAGCGGTATCGAAGAACATGACTGGGACGAGACCGAGGAAAGAATCAGGGAATCAGAAAATGATGAAGCAGAGCGTATCAAAGGATTCAATCAACAGGAAAAGTTCGTGACAGTCGAGGTCGGCGATATGAACATCCGCGTAGAACCTTTCGAAGACCTTGAAGCGACAGCATCACGGTACTACGACAAGGCGAAGGCGTCCGAGGAAAAGATGGAGAATGCCCGGGAAGCGCTTGAAGAGACCGAGAAGAAGCTTGAAGAACTGGAAAAGGAAACTGTGGAAGTCGAAGAATCCATGGAGGACAAGTCCGATAAACGTTCCAAGCAGTGGTTCGAGAAGTACCGCTGGTTCTACTCCTCAGGAGAATATCTTGTGTTAATCGGTAGAGACGCGCAGACCAACGAGATGCTGGTCAAGAAACACATGGAACCAAACGATTTCTACTTCCACGCCGACTTCGAAGGCGGTCCCAGCGTTGTCGTGAAGGACGGGCAGGAAGCTGATGAGAAAACACTCGAAGAAGCGGCTGCGGCAGCAGTGACATTTTCCAGGAACTGGAAGGCAGGTATAACCTCCGGCTCAGCTTACTATGTAGAGCCAGAACAGGTCACGAAGGAGCCGGAGCCGGGCGAGTACCTGAAGAAAGGTGCGTTCGTCATAAGAGGTGATCGGGAGTACCTCAGGAATGTATCCGTTGAGGCGTCTATAGGACCGTATGAGATGGAGAACGGCACCCACGTACCTATATGTGGACCGGGAGATGCAATTAGAGAAAACTGCCCTGCAGCAGTAGATCTGAAGCCCGGGCAGGAAAAGAAGTCAGAGGTCGCGAAAAAAATACAGTCGCATCTCTACGATGACGGATATGAACTAGACCTGGATTATATTATCCGGGCGCTTCCTCCCGGGAAATCCGAACTCGGATAAGCACTCTCTAATCCATCGACTCAACTCTCTTCTTTATCTCCCTGAAAGCTTCCTCCGGTTCCACACCCGGATTTATCGGGTCCTCGATGCTCCAGACCTCGATCTTATCATCGGCGTCAAAGTTCTCCTGCAGGAAGTCCTTATGCAAGGGCATCATCACCACAATCAAATCCGCCTCACTGACGGCTCGCTGTGATACCTGGTCCGGCGACGGCTTCACATATTCTAGAGCCTCTTCTTGCTCTAACAAGACCCTCGCATTTTCAGCGACATGGTCAACAGCATCCGTCCCCGCAGACTCTACTTCCCAGTCTGGGTGGTACTTCCTCGTCAACGCCTCAGCAACCGGACTCCTGAACGAGTTACCGGTGCAGATATAGAGGAGTCTCATGAATCCGAGAAGACCGCGGTCACGTTTAAAATTTTACTCTGCGACTATCCTACTGGAAGGCATTCTTTGAATGCCTTATGATGATCGAACCTCCGCAACCTCTCCGAGGTTGCTGGTCACAGAAGACTCTCTAGGTCTTCGAGTTCAGAAGTTCGGCGGGTGCGAAACTCGCGAGAGTTTTTGTATCCACACAAAATCGCGTAAGGTGATTTTGGCGGGGTAGTGTAGTGGACTATCATCGTACCCCGGGGCGGTACGGACCTGGGTTCAAATCCCAGCCCTGCCATGGATTTAGAACCACTTAGAAAATCTTCGATTTTCGCGTGAGTTCAAATCGCGGCCCTGCCCAAGATTTGATGCCGTCAAGCAAATCTCCGATTTGCGGCTGGGGTTCAAATCCCAGCTCTGCTAACGCATTTTTTCTATTATTAATCCTTCTGAAAAGAAAAAACTAGTTTTTTCCGCCAAAGAGAAATAGATAAATAACTTAAACGAGTTTAAAGCCTTTCAGACAGCTCTTCCTTGTCATAACCTGTATCTCTATGGAAAATAGCTACAACTCGGACCTCACTATCAATTATATCGTAGACAGCCCTAAAATCTTTACCACCTCTATCACCCTCCTTCATCTTATATTTGAACACAGGTCTTCCCTTAACACGGATGGTATCAGAACTTTCATGACCAGTAGGACTTTGTTTCAATTCTTTCAACTGCTCCAATACATACTGCTGATGCTCTTCTTTAAACTGCGTCAAGTCATCTTCAGCTTCAGGCTCTACAACTAACTCCATCTATTCTAAACCAAGTTCCTCGGACAGCTCTTCCAGAGTTTTACCCTTTTTCTCTCTTTCATCCATTCTTTGAAGTCTTTCTACAACTAGTTCTTCCTCTTCAGGAGTCAAACCAGTATCAGACATGATCTTGTTCCTAAGAGCTTCACGGATGTACTCAGATTCATTCTGATACATCCCTTCCTCGCTCAGTTCCTTCATCTTTTCCTTCATTTTCTCAGGGATGTTTACACTGACAGTCGGCATAAGTTTATCACAGTTTATAATGATGTCATAAAATAATAAATAACTACGCCTTGGAACTCATCCCTAGCCGTGATAAGGGTTCAAATCCCAGCCCTGCCAACCAAATTAACCAGTATCAAGACCTCTAACTCGAAAACTCTGGAAGCTAGAAATCAGGTTATTTAAATCATGAAAAAAGTCTGATTATTCATGGAGAATGAAAAACTGATTTCAATTCTTAGCCATTTTTCAATATGGTTTGCTCCTGTAATCCTTCCAGCCGCCATATATTTTATCAGTGAAAGCGAATACGCTAAAAAGCATTCCAAATATGCTTTCAAATACCATTTGACTATAATAGCTCTAGCAATGTTAAGTGGACTTATCATGCACCTTAATATCTATCTAGGTATAGCTGTCTTTGTTTTTTCCATGATAGGCGTTTTTATCCTACCTATAGCTTTTACACTAAAGATTGCAACCTCAAAATGAAAGAATGATAACTATTTTGTATTAGAATCCAAAATATCTATGTACAAGTTCAGAGGCTAAATATTATTCATATAGACTATGATTGGAGCTATTAATTCTAAGTAAACTCCATATTATGATAGAAAATAGCTCCCTCATCACAAATATTTTTAAGCGATAATTTTCATACTTCAAAACAATACTATGTCCTTCCTCAAAACCACTATAACAAGACTGACTTATGTTCCTATAATTTTAGGTATTGTTCTTATACAAGGAAGTTGGAGAGGTAGAGAGCTTGATGCTAGTGGAGACCCTACATTTGCTATAAGTCTCATCGTTGCAGGCATAGCTGCTAGAGCAGGATTATGGTATATGGATAGAAAAGGAATTAATTCGGATAATACTGAAGACCTATTACCCTGAGAAAGTTTCGCTTTACAAGGAGTTCTATTAGGAGTTAATCACGTGATTATTTCGAACTATACTGACATAGAACATGCCTTAATAGGTTGAATATCCGGCCTTAGCCGTTTATTAAACCGTTAATTCGTGACTGATTTACTAAATCAGTCGTGATAAGGGTTCAAATCACCCCCCCGCCATATCCCTCCTCAGGTTTTTAATAAAACAAACTCTCAAGTTGATTTGTGAGATATAAAATACGTATAGCCGTACTTGGAATCTTCATACTGGCTTTAACTCTTTCAGCAACAGCAGAAGTCGAGGAAGAAGATTTTGAGCTGGTTTTTGACCAGGAAAAGTATGAGATAGGAGAGATCCTTGAGAGCCGTGTAGATCTTCCTGAAGACGTGGAAGAAAACTACAGGTTTATTTTCCGGATAGACGGTCAGTCTTACAGAACCGGAGATCCATACTTCCAGCACCGGGTTACGGGCGAGGAGGAGAGGCTAAGAGTTAGAGTAATGGATGCCGATGCGGACACCGTGACCGGTCTTTCTGAAGACATAAATGTAACTGGCGAAGAAGTAGTTGACGAACCAGAACCCGAGCCAGTTTTCGATCCAGACGTTGAAGGTTTCGAAGTTGATTATCATGATTCAGGTGCGGAGATAACAGTTTCAGGAGAAGAACTGCGTGAAAGACCGGGAGTGTTACTGGGAGAGTCCATATCCGCGTGGCATGAAGTAACCGTTCAACCTGCCAGAGATACAAGAGATAGGGGAGGTGTAGTAGTAGAGCTGGAAGAGGAAACAGACTATGATTTACCTGATGATCTCGTCGTTTACAGCGTTGTAGAGGTCTCCGGTGAAAATCTCGATGTTATCGAGCTTTACATCGATGCGGACGTTTCCAGCGCATGGGTTTCAAGCAACGACCTTTTCATAACACGGAGACACGCCGACGTAAGCTTCTACCGTATAGAAGGCGGTGACTGGAATAGAATCGATTCAGACATAAGAAGAGGTTCAAAAGAGCACCTAGACCTGAGAACTGACAGGGAAGCAGATACAAGCGTAGAAGATGGAGAAATGATAGCTATAGCAGGAGATCCCGAAGGCTTAGAACATGGACGTTTCGCGGCAGGTCCTGACGGGAGCTGCGAGGAACTGGAAGAAGATGACCCTATACCTCCTGGATGGGAGGAGATTCCTGTAAGTTGCGACATTCACCAGGAAAAGGAGAGATCGGAGGACCGCATCCTTGACGAGCTGGACAGACTGGAAAGAAGAACTGATCTATCAGAGGACGAGGTCCAGGAAATGAGAGTGGATGTGCAGAACCATCTAGAAGACTACGAAGTCGCTGAAGCCAGGAACATAGTAGAAAGCTATGAAATCCAACGAAACCTTGGAGAAATGGAGGAGAGAATCGAGCAGATGGAAAGAGCCGGTATAGAAGGATCTGAAGACATAAGCAGTCAGAAAAGCGAGGTAGAATACCTCCTGAATCAGGGAGAGACTGGAGCCGCGGAAAGAGAACTTTCACAGTTAAACGACCAGATGCATCAGCACCAGGAAGAGATGCAAGAAATTATGCAGTACTACCGACAGATTGAGAGAATCGAGAGCAAATATGCAGAAACAGACGATAGAACAGTGAGAATGATGGACACGAGAATGGAACGCCAGATCCAGAGAGACGGACTTCCTGAAGAACTGGAAGACGAACTTACATACGAAAGATCGGAAGAAGTTCAAGACTTATTTGATCAGGCATATGAAGAAGCCGGTCAAGTAGCTGAAGGAGAGATAACCGAAGCAGAGTTCCAGAATACACTAGAAGAACTGAGAGAGACAAAGGAGGGCCAGGAAGACCTGCAGAGAATTAAAATGGCGGAGGATACTTACCAGAATATTGAAAGACTAAGAGATAGAGATGAACTGGAAGAAGAACATGTTCAACAGATTGACGAAGCCGAACGGCTTCTGCTGGAAGAACACGAAGTAGAGGAGGCTCACGCAGTGGTTGAAGAGGTAGGGGAAGATATTCAGATGGCGCGGGCAAGAGATTTCATCCAGGAACTTCTCCAGGATGAAGAGATAAGATCGATGATAAGAGAGATAGTTGCCGACGTGATGCCCGGGCTCTGACCTTGACTACCCTTTATATTCGGATCCTCTAATTCTACATACATGGAGCTACTTGAGCATGAACAGGTTGAGGTTCTTTCTGCAGTCATTTTCACGATAGTATTTGCCGGTCACGCTCTGCGGGCGGTGATGGGCTGGAGCTTACAGTCCGGACCTCATAATATCCCGATGTCTGTCTCCTGGATCGCTGTCGTGGTGGCTGGAGTTCTGGCTTACAGCTTCTGGAGAAAAGTCCTCAACGAGTACGGCATTATCTAAGAACTCTTTCTTTTCCCTCTATCTTTTATCCGGTCTTAACCGGACACTACACCAGTTATAAAATCGGATAAGCATAATCTGTGTTTATGGCTTCAGAAAACTTTGACTACTCACGCATATTCTACGGCGCCTCCGCGTTTTTCGCGGTTCTCGCAGTGCTTTACTTCGGGTTTGAATACATACAGGACCTGTCGCCGTTCACTATCGCCGCGGTGCTGTTCGCAGTGTTCGCATCCACGCTTGTTGCAGGCGTTTCACGTGAGGCTCGCGGCGTAAAGCTTGTTTCCTACCTTGTTTCGGCAGGATCCTATTTAGGCTTCCTGATTTACATCAACGGTAGGTTCCTGAGAACCTCTGATGGAACACTTGCATCACTCCTGTTTTCCGCAGTGCTGTTCTCTGCAATCGGATACACGTTAACCAATAAGCAAGAATACATCCCTAACCGGGATCAGGCTCTCAAGATAGTCGCTGGGATAGGAGCGGTACTAGCACTTCTCGTAGCTTATGATGCGGCGGCAGTAGACGCCGAATACGACCTGACCCTGGAAGAAGAGGTAGAGATGTTGGAAGGCGAGAACAAGTTCGGGGAGCTGGAAATCAGGAAGTCAGGCTACCTTCACGCCGATATAGAGAGACAGAGGTTTAGCGTCTGTGCCGGTATAAATGAATCTACCCAGCGCCTAGGAGGTGCGAGCACCGGCGGATACATGACCGGTTTCGCACCAGAGACAGCAGTTGAAGAACTGGAACTCAGTATGAGTCCACACCGTTTTGAGCAGATAGATGGGTTAGAGCCCGGAGATATATTCGAAGTTGAACCGATCGAGAGCTGTCGAGAAGTGGAACTTGAAGAAGGAGTTCTCGGAGTAGAGACGTCCAGTATCGCCTATTCAGAACCCGGCGGTTTGATGGAGGACGAGTGACCTCAAGACCTATATCTACCGGAAGGAGTTAAGCCCGTATTCACGGATATTACCTTCCTGATCAAATTCTACGTATCCTAGTTCATTTTGACCGTTCAATCCTGTTCCAAACTTATTCCTGCTCCAATCGAGCGAATCGTATACATCACCCATGAAGTTATCCTGGGATAGGAGTCCTTCCTTCAACTGATTGTAGTCGTCTACCATCTCTCCGCCTTCCTCAGACAACCGGAGTAACCCGGCGATCCAGTCTTTAGTGTCTAAAGCAGTTTTACCTCCGCTTATTATACGACCCAGTTTCTCTGGATTCTCCTCTGCCAGAACAGAATCGCTTACATCTATATCATTCTGGTAATCAACTTCTCGGCCGTTCTCCAGTTCTTTCTGGATATACTCCAGTTCTATCAATTTCCGGGCATACTCCGACTTTGTATCTTCTAAAGAAATCTCTAAGTCTTCTCCTTCAATCTCGCCATTCAGAATAGCTTCGGTCAGGCAGGAATACTTTTGTTTGGCTTGATGAAGCTCACCCTTCAACATCTGCGCGACTGTTGGATCGACCGCATCTTCAATTTCCTCCATTCTACGTGTCCAAGAACTCCCGTTCTTCAGGATAGTAACATTCCATCCCTCCGTATCACCTGGAAAATCGGACATGTTGGCATCTAGGCGCGGCTCGAACACAGCCTCTATCCTTTCTCCAAGAGAGGTCTTATATCCATCCTCGAAAGACTCTTTATCCGTCTCTGTGATACGCCCTCACCGGGATAAATTATCTGCAGAGCAGATAGTTAAAATAAGTTATACAACTCTATACACATCTACTGTATCAACAGCCCTATCCCCGCTGTTAGAGCTATTGAGAGAAAGAACGCTCCGACCCAGGCTACTGCTGTAAATAATATCTTGCCGCGTTCCATGTTGGACTTTCCTTCCACCATGCCCGAGCCTATAACAGAGGCGATGATAGCCAGGTTCGCGGAGATAGGTGCACCCATCTGGATTCCTACCTGTGCCAGGACAGCCGCAGTACCGAGTGCAGCGATAGACCTCCTCGGACCGAGATTGGTGTAGTCACGAGAAACCGCCTTTATGATACGGGGAGAGTACATCCAGCTACCAGCCATAATCGCCAGCCCTCCTATGATGAGGACGACGTTGAGCTCCAGGTCCATCGACTGTAGGGGACCGACTGCCAGCCCCACCGAACCGGCACCAGTGGTATATGCCATGTAGGCGCCGGAAACCAGGAGCAATGCCTGGATAAACCTCTCAGACCCTTCTTTCGGTATCAAATGCCTTAAAGCAACCGCTATACCGTAGCTCATAAATAGCGCAACTATAGGCACCATCACCCAGTACCCGATAATCATGGCGATAGTGTCATAGTTGAGGGCGTCACCGAAGCCAACAGCACTGCCTATGACAGCCCCGGTTACAGTGAATGCGGTTGGCATAGGGTAATCAGTCAGGACGCTTATAATCACTAGCGCAGCACCTATGAAAAGTATGATTGTTCCCTGAAGCAGTGTGATCTCTCCGATCAGTATTCCGGAACCGATGGTCTCTGTGACATTCCTTCCCTGGACCACCGAACCTATGAGAGCGAAGATACCTCCCAGAAGAGCTGCACGCAGGATATTCTCTGCGCCTGAAGAGTTGACGGGTCCGAAAGCAGGCGCGATGCTTGACGCACCTATAGAAATACCCATGAAAATTGCCGCCGCAAAGGCGAGCGCGGTCAGTATTTCACCCATTCTCTTCTTCCCTTAATTCCCTCTTTATCTTTTCTCTCGCCCCGTTCCCGGAAACGTTTACATCCATCTCGTAGTCGCCGTCCCTCTTGGCTCTGAAGTCAACGGTTAAATCCTCTGTATCAAGGTAGAACGGGTTGAACTTCAACATAATCTTTGAATAGATATCTTCCTCTAGGTCACGCAGGTACTCTATAGACTTCGCAAAAAAAGGTCTCAGCACTCCTTTAGACGCCTCCTTGATCTCAGGTTCAGGGTTCTCTCTATGCGCGGCTTTCTTACCTGCTTCCGCGGCTTTCTCCGAAGCATCCTTTATGTCATTCCTGACCCCGTTACTCTCCTCTTCAACTCTTTTCTCGTTCATAGATGCCCTTTCGACAGTCTTCTTCTTCATATCGTTCTCTGCCTCGTCAGTTTTCGGACGCCACTCCTGGAACTCTTCAACAGAACTCTCATCGATATCGCTCTCCTCCATCACCTCTTCCACTTTCTGGCCGAACTTTGCGACCTCTTTCCAGTTACCTTTTTTCTTTACACCGGCGTTTGTCTCCTCAAGGTTCTCGGACATCTCTATTCGAGTAGCAGAACAACTTCAAATAAAAAGCTAACCTAGACCTCCGCGGACTTTGTCAAGAACTCCCTGGAAGACTTCCTCCTTACTCCCGGATCCGTCGACCAGAACTACGTCCTCATCCAGTTGATCAGGTAGTCCCCGGTAACGCTCCACGACCTCCTCCTGGAAGCTCATCTCCTCGAAGATGTTCCCGTCAGAGCCCCGGGAGTCGATCCGGGACATCCCTGTCTCCGCGGAAACGTCAAGCACGATTGTAAAATCAGGGACAACAGCGAACCGGTTAACATCCATCACCCAGTCAAAATCTGCGCCAAGCGCAGGCTGGTAAACGAGCGAGGAATGATAGTAGCGGTCGCTGACCACGGTTTTGCCCTTCTCAAGTTTCGGGATCACAACTTCTTCAAGATGCACCATCCTGTCGGCGGCGAACGCAAGGGCGATAGCCTCCGCGGAATAACTGTCCGAGGAAATCATCTCCTCCACTTTCTCACCTATCTTCGTCGCTTCCTCTCTCCTGTCACCGTGCTCCGCAGTGTAGTAAGCGCCGAGCTCCTCAGCCAGTCTTTCAGCCTGAGTTGTTGTACCTGCTCCATCAGCACCTTCTACCACGATAAAAGTACCGGGAAAATCCTGCGACCTCATACATCCAGATTTGTAAACCACATTTTTGTACGCATCGAATACAATCTATCACAGCACTAGAAAATTGATTAAATATGAGATAGATCTCTGAAAAAATGAGAAACTTCTCTGCTCTGATAATCAGAGTTTTCATCCTCCCTCCTCCTGGCTATATGGCTTTCCTCAAGAACATCCAACTCATGTTCACCGATTTCCGTCGTCAGAACCATCGTACCGTCCAGGTATGCGTTTAACTCTCCCTTTCCTTCTAACCGGTCCCACTCAACTTCCAGCTCCGCATAACCGCTTTCAGCAGATTCAAGTTGAGACACTATATACTCCCTGTTTTTCTCCTGTATATCAAGATACCTATCCACAAATATCTCAAACTGATCTCTTCTCAGACCGTTTCCTCTCGAATCACTACCCGGCTTCACTTCTCCCGTCGGTAGCTCGTAACTCTTTTTCCTCTTCAAAGGATTCAACTTATCCAGTAGACTCATGAAACTCTAGTTTCACAACCTGAAACCAAGTCGTTTTTTACAGAACTACACTTATGACAGAGGGAAACCTGGACAGGTCAGCCGCACCGATTAAAAAGGTCTGTCCTGAAAACAGGTATACGGATGCTGGAGACCAACGAGCTGAAAAGTATCGGTGTCAGCGCGGCGCTGATACTTGTAAACTTTGCTTTCATGTGGGCGCTGGCTTACACTCCGGTTGCTTTGTTTCTAGGTATTGCTTTCAGCATCCCGATTGCCGGAATAATTGTATACGGAGCCATGCTGACCGCAGGAAATTATCTGGCTGAACGCGGTCTGAAGCGAGACCAGATGGAACTCGCCGTTTTAGGAGTAGTGCTTCTGCAGGTTGCTTACGCATCATTTGGAGCAGGACTACTGGCTATGGTAAGTCTTGAACTCCAGGCAATTGCCGTGGCAGTAACAGCTCTCCTGACAACTCTTATCGGAGTAGTGGCAGCCGCAGTAGTTTACGGGACAGGCAGAGACTTCTCATCCTGGAACCTCTACGCAACATTCTTCTTCATCGGAGTCCTGGTACTCGGAGCCCTTGGAACAGTAGTACCTCCCATCCTGCTACTCGCATTCATCTCCGCTCTACTCGGATTCATAGTCCTCCTGGTATACGAAATCTGGGAACTGAAAACACAGTCCTCCGAAGTATACGTGAACGGTATCGGAATCTACGTGGCATTCATGGGCGTATTCATCATGCTACTCCAGATAATCATCCGGCTACTCGCAAGGCGGTAAATCAGAATTGGTTTAACAATTTCTTCCACATGTCAATCATATGTCAGGACTACATCTCCTCGAAGATAAGCCGTCAATATGGTTCACCAAGGCTACGTCTTCAAACACTCCGCACGTCGCGCAGCAACTGTTCGATGCTGGAGCTGACGGAGTGAGACTGACATTCTCATTTGGAGACCATGAACTCCAGACCCAGCTCTCAGAAATGATGAGGAGAGCTGGAGAAGTAGTCGGGAAAGACATAGACGTAATAGCGGACCTAGCCGGCGAACAGGTCCGGATAGAAGATCTCGGCCACCACACCAGACTGGAGGTCCCGGACGGAGACAACCTCACGCTCGCAGATCCGGCGGCGAGTTTCAACGAGAAAAACTTCAGGATACCGGTCGACTCCCGGAAACTCATCGACGCGGTCGAGGAAGGAGACAGGATCTATATCGGCGATGGCGATGTCATACTTGTTGCGAAGGAAAACACCGGCGAAGAAATCAGGTGCCGCGTGGAGAGCTCTGGAACTATAAACCCGCGGAGAGGTGTCCAGCCGCAGTCCGACAGGTTCGAGCCGTCCGCGCTGACAGAGAAAGATAGGGAAGACCTGAGGTTCATAGCAAGGAACAGCGACAGTTTTGACGCTGTACTGCTGAGCTTCGTCTCAGAAGCCTCAGAAGTCAGGAAAGCTAGAGAGATCATGGAGGAAGCGGGAGAAAAGGTTCCGGTCGTTTCGAAGATAGAGACAGGGAGTGGTGTGGAAAACGCCCACGAGATAGCAGAGGCTTCTGACGCAGTGATGGTGGCTAGAGGCGATCTCGCGCTGCTGCAGCCCTGGGAGAAGATGCCGGAGAACTGCGAGAAGATAGTGGACGCGGCGGAGAGGAACGACACACCCTGGGTCATGGCAACCCAACTACTCGAGGGTCTAGAGCAATTCTCGGTACCGCTGAGACCGGAGATATCCGACATCCAGCGCTGGAGAGAACGGGGTGCGAACGGATTCATGCTCTGCCACGAGACCGCTTTTGGGGAAAAACCAGTTGAAGCAGTAGGAGCCCTGAACCGAATGCTAAGGTAGAATATGCCTGAGATTACCGCCGCAGGAAAGGCAGTTATAATACGGGATGACGGAAAGATCTTGGTTATAAAGAGAGCTAATGATGAAACCCATCTACAGAACTACTGGGACGTGCCAGGAGGAAGCTTCGACTACGGGGAACATCCTGTTGAAGGACTGAAAAGAGAGGTGCGAGAGGAAGCAGGTATTGAAGTTGAAGTCATAAAGCCTATCTATTCCTGGACCTTTACCAGAGACAGCGGCGAGCAGATTTTCGGAACAACTTTTCTATGTGAGACAGACGAGACCGAAGTAGAGCTTGGAGACGAGCACACCGATTATCGATGGGTCGAAATAGCAGAGCTCGACGACCTGAGCATGCATGACGAACTCCGGGAAAGCCTGAATCTTGCATTTAACGAGTGGGGTGAGAACAAGTGACTGACTTACCGAAACTCGTCCGCGACCGCATACCGGAGATAATAAGAGAAGATGGCGAGGAACCAGTCACGCGAGAACTCAGTGATGAAGAGGTACTACCGTTTCTATATGAAAAAGTGCTTGAGGACATCAAGTAACCGGAAAACGTATTTAACACTGGAGACTGAATTCTGCGGTGTGCCAATGAAGGGTGGACGTTTTTCCGGTCGGTACGTTTGTCAATAGTTTAAACCCTTTCTATCCAACTAATCTTCAAGAGGTAGCTTTCTATGCTTGAGATGGAGACGTTCCGCGAGGAACCCGAGAAGATAAAGGAGTCTGAAAAGTACAGGGACAAGGACCCGGAAAGGGTCGATAAAGTAGTAGAACTCGATGAGAAGTGGCGTGAAAAACTCCAGGAACTGGAAGATCTTAGAGCGGAGAGAAATAGCGTAGGAGACAAAATCGCGGAGCTGAAACAGGAAGGTGAGGACGCCTCGGACAAGATTGAGCGGATGAAGGAGGTCAAAGAAGACATAAGCACTCTGGAAGACGAAGTTGAACAACTCCAAGAAGAGCGAGACGAGATAAGGTTCAAAATAGGCAATATAGTTCACAACTCGGTGCCGCAGGGAGAAGACGAGGACGACAACGTGGAGATAAAGACCTGGGCGCCGGAAGACGGCAAGGATAACGATGCAGAGCTCGGCGCAGACGTCATAGAGAGAAACGACCTCGCGGAGACAGAAAAAGCTGCGGAGATAGCAGGTGAGAGAGCCTACTACCTGAAAGGCGACCTTTACCGGCTTAACCAGGCACTGATTAATTTTGCAATGGACCACATCGTGGAGAAGGGTTACACCCCGATGCAGACACCTTACACGCTGAAACACGAGCCGATGGAGGCTGCCGCGGAGCTTGAAGACTTCGAAGAACAGCTCTACAAGATAGAGGACGAGGACAAGTACCTGATAGCGACCTCGGAGCAGACGCTCGCAGCACTGAAACACAACGAGATAATCGAACCACAGGAATTACCGCTGAAACTTGCGGGTTTCTCCACCAATTTCAGGAGAGAAGCGGGCAAGCACGGACAACAGACGCGCGGTATCTGGCGCGTACACCAGTTCGAGAAGATCGAACAGTTTATTTTTTCCGAACCGGAAGACTCGTGGGAACTACACGAGGAACTTCTGCAGAACGCGGAGGAGATATTCCAGGAGCTCGAACTGCCTTACCGCGTCGTCAACGTGTGTACCGGAGACCTCGGGGATACAGCAGCGAAAAAATACGATATCGAGGTCTGGCGCCCACCACTCCAGGAGTACGGAGAGGTCGTCTCATGCAGTAACTGCACCGTTTACCAGGCAACCAAGCTGAACGCAAGGATAAGAAGAGGCAGTGATGACAACGAGACCGTTCACACCCTGAACGCGACCGCCTGCGCCACACAGCGGACTATGACCGCGATAATCGAAAACCACCAGAGCGAACGCGGAATAGAGATACCGGAGGCTCTACAGCCCTACATGGGCGGGCAGGAGTACATAGAGGTCGAATAACGTGAAGCATCAGGATCTTTCAGACGCGGACCCAGAAGTACACAAAGCCCTGGAAAATGAGATGGAGAGACAGGAGAAAGAAGGTTTAGAGATGATAGCCTCAGAAAACTTTGTTCCAAGACAGGTTTTACAGGCACAGGGCTCTATCCTGACCAACAAGTACTGCGAGGGCTACCCTGGTAAAAGATACTACGCCGGATGCGAGCACCACGACACCATAGAAGACCTCGCAAGAGAGCGGGCATGCGAGATATTCGGTGCAGACCATGCTAACATCCAGCCGCACTCCGGCTCGCAGGCAAATTTTGCAGCTTACTTCTCAGTTCTGGAGGCAGGCGACAAGGTGCTCGGACCGGTACTTGCGCATGGCGGACACCTGACCCATGGTCACGGCGTTAACTTCTCCGGCGACCTGTTCGACTTCGGCACCTACCCGATAAACAAGGAGACTGAAGAGTTCGAGAAGGAAGACATACTGGAGGCGGCGAGAGAGCACGATCCCGACCTGATCGTCTGCGGTTACTCCGCGTACCCACGTGAAATCGATTTCGAGATGTTCAGAGAAGTCGCAGATGAAGTGGATGCGCTCCTGATGTGCGACATCGCCCATATCTCCGGTCTAGTGGCGGCAGGGGAACATGAGTCTCCGTTCCCGGAATGCGATATAGTTACAACGACAACGCACAAATCCATCCGCGGAGCTAGAGGCGGAATGATTCTCTGCAAGGATAAATACGCGAAAGACATCGACAAGGCAGTATTCCCCTACTCGCAGGGCGGACCTCTGATGCACCAGCTAGCCGCTAAAGCCGTCTGTTTCAACGAGGCTATGAAACCGGAGTTTGAAGACTATGCAAGGCAGATTAAGGAAAATGCGGAGGCGCTCGCAAAAGGTTTACAGGACAACGGTCTGAAGCTTGTCTCCGGCGGGACTGATAACCACCTGGTGCTGGTCGACCTTCGAGACGAAGATATAACTGGTAAAGAGGCAGAAGCAGCACTTGAGGAAGTAGACATCATTGTCAACAAGAACATGGTGCCGTACGATCCGGAATCGCCACGAGTAACTTCTGGCGTGAGGATTGGTACTCCTGCTCTTACTACAAGAGGTATGGAGGAAGACGAGCTGGAGGAGATAGGAGAGATGATAGCCGAGAGGGTAAAGAACCCTGGAGACGGTAAGTTGGAGGAGGAAATCAACAACCGGGTCCATGAGTTATTGAAGGAGTTCCCTCTCTACGAGGACTCGGAAGTCGAGTACTGAAGGCTCGAAAAATAATTAACAGTTTCACCAGAAGAACGACACATGAAGCAGTACCATCAGCTCGTTGAAAACATTCTTTCACAGGGAAACTACAAGCCTAATAGAACAGCTTCGGACACTATCTCCAAGTTCTCCGAGTCCTACACCATCGACCTGCAGGAAGGCTTTCCACTGCTGACTACAAAGGACATGTCCGGATACCGCTGGAAATCGCTTATATACGAGCTGCTGTGGTACTTCTCCGGTGAACACCATATAAGAGATTTCAGAGAGCACAGCAAGATCTGGGACGCCTGGGCGGACGACGACTGGAACCTGCCGACCGCATATGGACGCTTCTGGCGCCGATATCCTCTTCCACAAAGGAAGGACCAGCTTGAGGGCGAGTGGTGGCCTAACAGAGATGACTGGCACGGAGATGCGGAGAGCTGGTACGATCTGCCGAGAGAGAAGATAGAACAGGTAGATAGATGGATCAACGAGGAGGAAGACGGTAGAAAAACATTCGACCAGGTACAGTACGCGATCGACACGCTCAACGGCGACCACCCCTACCGGGGACCGGAGTCGAGAAGGATAGTCATAACAGCGTGGCATCCCGCTAATGCAGCGATTTCAAAGCTCCCTCCGTGCCACTTCACGTGGGTCATGAACGTGCAGGACGGTAAACTGAACACTCATCTCACGCAACGGTCAGGCGACACCGCTCTCGGTATACCTTTCAACATCGCCTCTTATTCCCTGATAACACATATAATCGCGGAACAGACCTCGCTTGAAGTAGGAAAGTTCTCCCACACGATAGTTGACGCACACCTCTACTGTGGCAAAAACGCGAGGGGCGAGTGGTACGGCGACAACATGGAAACGCTGAAGGAAAAGATCAGGGAAGCCTCGAGCAGCGAGGACTTCCTGGACGTAAAGAACTGGATAGAGCAGAACGCACCGGAAGGCGAGACAGATAAACGAGGTAACCCGTACGACCACGTACCAGGGCTGATGAAACAGCTCTCACGCGAGTCCCGGGAAAGACCAAGTATAGAGGTCGCGGACAAGTCAATTGACGAGCTAGAGTTCGAAGACATTAAGGTAAAGGACTACAATCCCCACGACGGCATCAAGTTCGGCGTCGCCGAATAAACTAATTAAACCGTTCCGCCGGAAAAGTTCCCTGTGGAATACAAAGAAGTAATAGAAGAACTTGCATCGCGAGGATCCGACAGGAAGAAGCCTGCACTGGAGTCTACCCGCGAGGCACTGGAAGCACTTTCGAGACCTGACAGAGACTACCCGGTGGTGCTTGTAGGCGGTACCAATGGCAAGGGTTCCACTGTGGAGATGGTATCGGAGGGCTTACAGGCGAACCACCGCAAAGTAGGTGTCTACAAGTCACCTCATCTGGTGTCAGCAAGGGAAAGAGTCAAAGTCAACGGAGAGCTGATTTCAAAGGAAGAATTTCTAGAGCTCTACAGGAAAATCGAATCCCTTGAATTGGAAAAAGAACTAACGTTCTTCGAGTTCATGACCGTCCTTGCATTCCTCTACTTCTCGAAAAAGCAGGTTGACTGCGCGGTCATGGAGGTCGGGATGGGCGGGAGACTTGACGCAACGAACGCCGCGGAGCCAGAGGTAGCGGCGATAACCAACATCAGCGAGGACCATACCGAATACCTCGGGGACACGCCGGAGGAGATAGCGAGCGAGAAAGCAGGCATAATACCGGAGGACGGTAAAGTCGTGGCAGGTGACCGCCTGGAAACTATACTTGAAGTCGCGGAGGAGAGAGGTGCGGAAGTACTGGAACCCCAGAGTGTGGAAGAGATTGGGAACTCCTACTTGTTCGATGGAAAAAAGTTTTCAATACCTGTCGAAGGAAGCTTCCAGAAGGAGAACCTGGAAGTAGCTCTCAGAGTGATAGAAGAGCTGGACAGAGTGCCAGAGTACCTTGAAACAGCGTTCTCCGACCTTGAATGCCCGGGGAGGATGGAGGTCATCGACAGGATGCCGACATACATCCAAGACGGTGCACACAACCCTGCGGCGTTAAGGAAAATACTGCCTGACTTACCTGACGACTTCATCTGCGTCTTCAACGCCCTGGAGAATAAGGACCTTGGAGAGATGGTGTCAGTGCTCGAGGAGAAAGCATCCAAGTTCTACCTCACGAAGTCGGACTTCTTCCTTGCAGAACATCCTGAGAAGATAGCCTCGCAAGTTTCTATCCCTTACGAAGTCGAATCCGACCCGGAGAAAGCTGTCGAGCTCGCGCTTGAAGAAGCTGGTAGAGACGGCTCGGTAGTCGTAACCGGCTCTCTCTATCTCGTTGGAAATGTCAAAGAGAAGCGCGGCGAGTAAAAGGAAAAATCAGAAAGGTAGGAGGTTGGAGATAGACTCCGTCAGCGATACCAGGAAGTCCGGAGCATCAGCCAGGAACAGTCCTGTCAGCCCGGTCGGGGTATCAGGGTCTTCTTCCTGTTCACCAGTAGTATCGTCCCCGGTCGTACCTTCATCGGTCGTAGTATCTCCGGTCGCATCCTCACCGGTACCAGTTTCTTCCTCATCTGTCTCTTCCTCCTGTTCTTCCCCTTCATCTACTTCTGCCTCGTCAGGAAGCTCTGCCTCCGCCTCATCCGGAAGAGTTACCGGAGTTCCTGAAGGAGAGTGAGTTCTCCCTTCCGAATTCAGGGTTACCGTGGCTTCCTCAACAGCCAGCTCAAGTTCGTCGCCAACATATTCAGCCACAACATCAACACTTCCCTGCGAACCAGTAGTAACCGAGTTACCATCTATCTCAGAGCCAGCCGAGTCACTAACTATACTCCACTCGACATCATCAACTTCATACTCCTCACCGCCATCCCTGACGACTGCGGAGAAGCTCTGAGTATTACCCCTGGTAACACTTGGATTCTCCTCGGCGATCTCAAGCACACCCTGCTGGGCATGCGGAACAGGCAACCAAGGCGTGTAAACAACATCGCCTTCTACCTGGGAATCCTCAGGACCCTGAGGCTGTCCCCAGTAGTTACGGGTTGCGTCGATTTCTCCACTACCCTCGTTGACAACTCCCAAGGTGTTACCTGTGATGTTGTTGTAGTTCACCTCAACAGCAGTAGCGTCTGCAGGTCCATGTCCTTCACCGGCTACAGAAACGGCGTGTTCGTTACCCGTAAACTTATTCCTCGTCACTGTATTCTCCTCTCCGGCAGATTCATCACCTTCAAACACTAAGACACCAAATTCTGTATCTTCAAACACATTTTCACTGACTTCGACACTTCTACTGTGATCTGCCAGGGCAACACCGACAACTCCACTGAAGTTGTTTCCAACTATTTCTGCATCATCAACTACTGTCGTACCTGATACAGTAACACCGACAAACTCTCCAGTAAAGCTGTTACTCACTATCTCTGCATCACTGTTCAGATTGATGTTCTCCAACTCGTTACCTCGTACAGTCGCGTCAGTTGCGCCTGCCTGTAGTCGAAGTTGATTCTCAATTGTTGAATTAGCGATAGTTGCATCAGGCTGTGCAATGTTGACAATTGAGGTTTCATCAAATTCAGATGCTGCTTTCACAACGCTGCTGTCGAGCATGAACCCTTTGCCTCCAGAATCATCAATTGCGCCAGCCTCTGTTGCCGTAAGAACGATATTAGAGACGGTAATACTGTCGTTATCCACTTTCAGGATATCCTTTTCTCCTTCATCGTGAGTGATCTCAGCAGGGTTCTCTGAATCCGCGGAGGTAAGCGTGATACCATCAGTATTCAGCCGGATGTTCTCTTCCTCGTAAATCCCTTCCCGGACTTCGATTCTATGCCCCTGTTCTGCATCCTCAACTGCTTCCTGAATCGTCTGATATCCGACATTCATGTCAACATTGATTACATCAACGTCTGCTTCCTGGACTAAGGTACTTCCTTCCTGAACGGCAGAGGGCTGGAAGATATTATTTCCTAAAATAGATTGTAAGTCTGCCTCTCCAGAGTCATCAATAAGATATACGTCATTATCTATGAACTCGTTAGAAATAACATCTCCAGTGAATTCTAGCTCACTGTCATCCTTAGAGACTATCTCCAGTCCAACGTTGTTTTCAGATATATGATTATCTTCAATTAACGTCCTCTGAGGACTTAAACCCTCAACTGTATCTTCTTGAACACCTACTTCATTATCCCTGATAGTGTTATTAACCATCACTGTATCAAACGCCTGAGATTGAGTGGTGATTCCGACTTCTGAGTCCTCGACAAGATTATCTTCGACAACAACATCCTGTACAGGCCGGTTCAGACCTTCATCGTCACTGCCGTAGTGACCGCCGCCTCCAACAACGATTCCGCGGTCACCTCCCTCTCCTATAACGTGGTTGTGCGCAACGTAAGCACTACTTGCACTAAATACAAGGATTCCTGACGCACTCCAATCAGGCGAAACCTGGTGGGTAACGGTTAATGTATTCCCGACAACCGTCGATTCATTACCAGTAACCTGAATAGAGTTACCATGTTCGGCAGTCTCATCTCCCGCAGTTATGACGTTATTATGGATATGGGATGATGTTCCCTCATAGTCCACCCATCCCTGTCCTATTCCTCCAGCAACCCAGTTAGTTACATTAAATCCTTCAACAGTTACATTTCCGAGATCTGATTCAATACTAATTCCGATATCAGCACCGCCAGCATCAACTACAGGACTTTCAACACCTATCAGATTCAAGTTCTCAACATCAACAGTCACAGACTCCTCATAGGTTCCTTCTCCAACAATAACTTCAAACCCTTCTTCGGAGTCACCTATCGCAGGTTGGATCTCACCGTAGACGACAGGTAGGCCTGATGTTTCACTTTTTAAAGATACTACAGGGTTATTCACTTCGTTGTCTTCAATGAACTCTTCAAGAACATCTACATCGCTGGCAACTCCTGTTTCGTCCAGAAGATGAATCTTGTTTCCGCTGAATGTATTTCCGGAGGCGTTGACCTCTTCTGCATCTGCGACTCCTTTAATTCCGTATTTATCATTCGAGAAAATCCATAGGCCTACTCCTTCATCGAATCCGCTGTTATCAATCACGTTCCCGACTATATCGACGTTTTGAGGTTTTCCTGAGTCCTCATTGAACTCGGTTACACCTATACCGAGGCCGTTATTCTCAAGCGTGTTTTCAACTATGTTGACATCGGTAAGACCTGCTCCCTCTTCCTGGGTGGCTACTCCTACAGCGCTAGGAAATCCGTGTACGTAATTCTTGTATAAAGTAACGTTCGAAGTGGTCTCCACGGGATCTTCGCCGTATCCGTCAAGCACCGAGATACCCTGATCGGTCTCATCATCGCTTACACCCCTAACAGCGTTATTCGCGACTAATACGTCGGAAGCAGAAACCCGGATTCCCTGTGCTATACTCTGACTCTGACCACCTCTGTGAACCTCAAATCCTTGCATCTCTACACCAGCAGCCTCTATAGAGAACGCTGGAGTTCCGTCATCTTCCATATAGTAGACCAGCGGATCGTCCACACCGTAGAGAGTTAAGTCCCCAGTATCAACCTCGACAGCTTCTTCGTAATCACCTGACTCGACAAATATAGTATCGCCTTCCTGAGCGGCATCTACCCCTCCCTGAATCGTAGCGGAGTAAGCTCTGGTTTCATCACCATCCAGAACTTCGACGTTCTCTATCATCTCCTCAGTCGCGTACCAGGGAGCGTAGTCAACTTCTCCTTCAACCAGAGAATCAAAGTCTGGTGAAGCGGAACCCCAGTAATTCTGAGTTGCGTCGAGCGTGCTACTTTCATCTTTGTTCACTGCACCAACAGGCGTCTCAAAGCTGTTGTAAAGAACACTTACGTCGCTTGCATCACCCTCGCTACTGATTTCGAAACCGACAGCAGGAATTTCCGTATCTCCTGCGTCACCAGTCTCTATGTCCTCAAGGCGATTATATTTTACCTTTACATCCCGAGGTGTATTGGGATCGTCACCAGTATCTGAACCAGTATGCCCTGAAGTGATTGCTGGAAGATATCCTGCTGACCAGAGATCTTGAACGGTATTATGTTCTACTACCGCTCCATCAATATTACCCTGTATATGAATAGCATATAGATTTCCATAATCACCCCACTCACCATCTACATCACCTTCAAAGTCGATATCCCTCACTAAATTGTTCCGTACCTCTATATTGCTGATTCCTTCGGCACTCCAAACGTGAATTCCGTGAATAGAGCTGTGCTCAGAGTTTTCCGCGTTTGCGTTAATTCCGGAAATTTCATTGTATTCGACGAGGACATCACTTTCAGCAATATAAATCCCAGATTTTTTCTCTTCAATTGTTTCAGAATCTGGAGATACCTGAAGACCTCTAACTTCCACACCTTCTGCTACCACCTCTACTTGACCTTCAATTCTGGTCTGGAGGCTGTTCTCATAACTCTCTCCTTCGACAACCACGTTTTCCACATCCATGATAAGATCTCCTTCAAGAGTTCCTTCAAGCAGGACTTCATCTCCGCTTGTTATATCCTCATCTGAAAGCACCAGGTTATCACTGACTTCATCTAACTCAATAGTATGGTCGTAATTATCTAGTGGATTATAAACCGATAAGTCAGCACCAACATCTGCAGCTGCAACACCAGTCGTGAAAAGTGCGAGTGCTACGAAAAGTAGTGTTAGAAGTGTTAGTGACTTGGTGAAAGCGTTGTTTGTGTATTGGATAGTTGTCGTGTTCATTGATTACCCCATCCCCCGATGGTTGCGCGTATCTTCCGATTCAATCATTTACTCTTTAATAGGTTTCGAAGTAGATGTGTTGAAGATTATGGAAAAATCCGGGTGTGTTGAACAGTGGTTTATTACCTGTTTCTATCCTTTTTAGACGGTTTTACAGGCTTTTCAGGTCTTGAAAATAGAATAAATGTTGTGGTTCAGTACAACATTCCTCATGTATCACATAGCCATTTCCAGTACTACCAGTAAAAGTACGAGTCCTGCCCCGAGTGCTAACGCTTCAACTACAGCGCCGAGGCTAGTTCCGATGACCAACGGGACACCGCCCACCATGAAGAACGCTCCGAACTCCTTGTTACCGCTGCTCATGAAGAATATTGCCAGGAGACAGATAGCTATGCCGAGGAGTATGAAGTACAGTGTTGGCATGTCCTACCACATTATCACAGGTTTTAAGGAGTGAAGATTTTATTGTTTCTTGAATCCGTGGAAAAGAGTTATAGCAGACAGTACAAAGAAGAGATTATGGAAAAGGTAATCATCTCGGCGGTTGCGGAGAACAATGTTATAGGGAAAAATGGGGGACTGCCGTGGCATTACCCGGAGGACATGGAGCACTTCAAAGAGACTACGATGGGCTTTCCTGTTGTGATGGGTCGCACCACCTATCTCTCGCTACCAGAAAGCGTGAGACCGCTTGAAGGCAGGAAGAATATCGTGTTGACGCGCTCGGAGATGGATGTTCCCGGGGAAGTCGAGCTCGCGAACAGTCTTGAAGAGGCGTGGGAGATTGCGGAGGATACAGGTAAGGACAAGGTTTTCATCATGGGCGGTGCCTCTGTATACGAGCAGACGATTGATCTCGCAGATAAAATGGTGCTGACCGAGGTTCATGAAGAATACGAAGGCGACACTTTTTTCCCGGACTGGAGTGAAGAGGAATGGAAAGAGGTCAGCAGGGATGACCGCGGCGAGTTATCTTTCGTGGAGTACGAGAGGGGATAAAGTTTTCTGGTTTACTACCTAAAACTGTCTTGATGAACAAGATAGCGGTTACAGTCCTTTCAGTATCAGTGATCCTGGGCGTTTACATAGGATTTAACTTCCAGCTCTGGACGCACCAGGTCGATATGGAAGAGTACAGCGAGGTAACGGAAATCGAAACAGGGGAGAACCACCTACTTCTCAAGTCAGGCTGCTGGTTGCTAAGCATGGGTGTCTCGCCGGAACAAGTGCATGCTATCGAACAGGCAGATATCGAAACTCCAAGACCGATGACGCATGACCTCCTCCTTGACTCGCTCGATGCCTCCGGCATGGAACCGCAGGGTGTCCTGGTACACAGCCTCCAGGACGGCTCTTATCGCGCGGCGTTAATACTTGAAGATGACCTGGAGACAGAAGCCGTGGATTCGCGTCCTTCAGACGCCGTGGCGCTCGCTGCCAGACATGATTTACCTGTGTATGCCCGGGACGATTTACTTGAGAACCACGGAGAATTCATCTGTGAAGGAACTATCTGAAACTAGGAACGTTTGCTGTCATCCCCAAACCCTTCGAAAGAGTAACCACCGGATCTTTCATCTTCATCCGGCATCAAATCTCCCAGTACATCTCCTATATTGAGACGCCCTGACATCGAGGGCTGGGAAACCGAGATATCACCTATTTCCGAAGGGATAACCGATTCTGCCGCATTCTTGATATCCGGGAAGAATATGAAACCGAGAACAGCCAGCACTGCCGTAAACAGTCCTCCAAAGATCATCAGCCATGGAAGCCCCTCGCCGTGGACTTCTACCTCAACTGTCTCTCCTTTTGACTCTACAGTTTTAGTACCGGTTTCCTCGAAATCCGTTACAAAGCTCAGGGCGGTATTCTCACCGGAACCTAGCTCAACTTCTTCTGATTCCGTATCTCCATCGATATCAACTTCCAGCTCGTAGATCCCGGATTCCGGACCGGTGTTCTCCACTGTTACATTGAACTCAACCGCTTCCCCAGCCATTACATCAGTCTCGTTGACATCTATATCAGTCACCTGGAACAGATCGCTCCAGGTCTCACCGGTTATCGAGAACACTGAGAGTCCGGGACTGGTTGCCTCATAATAAACATTGAGCTCGTCCTCATCGACACGTTCCGCATCCAGGACAGTCCATCCCGAATCGTACCTCTGCAGCTCGACCGTTGCAGAAGAGACATCGTTGTCATCCAGCCATCCCTGGCTTACATCGAACTCGAACTCTACCTCTTCCACCGCGGAGGTGTCAAAGTCAGGATCATACTCTATATACCTGTAGACCTCATCACCAGGATCAGAGACTCCAGACGGCTGTGTCTCGGTAGCTGTCGAACCCAGCTCTCCATCCACTGGCTCGGAAACACTCACAGTCACGTGAGTCACAGGCGACTCTGAAAAGGAAATCTCTGCAGGCACCATGCTGTTGGCTCCAATAGTCTTAACCTCGTCAAACTCCGGCTCATCCTCCTCATCCTCCTCGTCATCCTGGTGCGGGAAAGCATCCAGGTCAGATTCATCACCGTCCTCATCACCCACCTCTACTTCCGTAGTATCCGAGAAACCGTCATAGAGCACCTCAATATCGTAGTCGCCTTCATCTCCGTCTTCAGTATCCCATTCGAGGGTTGTCTCGTAAGTATCTCCTTCCTCGAGCTCTACATCTTCCGAATCTTCCTCATCACCATCCACCTCAAGTACGAGCTCATCATCTGTATCATAACCCTCTACACCACCAACCTCTACATCAACTTCAAGAGTCTCGCCCGGATCTATCGGTGAGTTAGTACCTGTTATAGTAACATGATCAGAAACGACATCTACGTCGATAGAATCACTGCCCTCATAACCAGCGTTATCCGTGGCAGTAACGGTTACAGTGTGCTCCCCAGATTCCGTGAATTCGTGAGCGAAACTTTCCTCGTCTCCTCCCTCAACCTCACCATCTACTTCCCATTCGAACTCCACCGGGTCGTCGAAAGAGTTCTCATAGCTGTCAACACTGAAATCTGTCTCTTCACCAGTCCCTGCCTCCGCGTCGTCCATGGAGATAGTGACCTCTGGAACATCGTGTACGCGCTGAGTTACTGAATCTAGATCGCTGTAAGTATCATCGGAAACTACTAGCCGGATCTCGCTGGTACCGGAGACCGACCGGTCAAAGGTGAAGTTGGCTAAAGGTCCTGAAGCGGACTGATCTGTGTCGACCAGCGTCCAGTCGTAACTGCCTATATCGCCGTCCGAGTTAGTGCCGTCGAACTCCTTGAAAACCTCGTAATCGTTATCTGGAGAAAGCGTGATGTTGTCAGGCGATGAAGGCTGTATATCTGCGTCCAGCGATGCCGCAACAAGGGACGTGAACAAAATCAGAGTCAGTGTTATGACCGCCTTCCTCACTGCAGCGACACCTCGTAAGTAAGGTCATATCCCGTTGTTCCCTCACCAAAGTTATTGATAGTATTCTCACCTGCGCCTTCACTGAAATCTTTACCGGACTCCGAGTACGATTCGTCACCGTCAACCGCGAGTATAATCCTGTAATCTCCTTCAACAAGGTTCTCGATTGTCGCTTCTCCTCCCGAATCCGTTACCTCGCTTCCGCTGTCGGATAGGTCCTCGTCAGTATTTACAACAACGATTGAGGCGTCGGATACAGCGTCTCCGCCTTCTTTAACTTCGAAATCAACCTCTACTTCTGTAGTAGATTCAAGTACAATTTCAACCTCCTTGGTGTCGTTCGTCGCATAAGGACCGTCAGGGTCTCTTATCGTTACCTCTCGCTTCACGCCCTCGTATCCTTCCTTCCTCACTTCAATCACTATATCTCCAACATTGTGTCTTTCCAGCTCGATCTCACCGTCAGCATTAGTTCTTCCGCTGGTCATATCGGTGATGACTTCTGCATCCCCCACTTCTTCACCAGCATCATCTATCACAGTTACCTCGATTTTCTGTCCTCCTCGACTCTCAACAGTGAAGTTCTGTTCTCCCACCTCAACGTTCTCACTGGTGTTAACCTCCAGCTCTCTGTTGTCGGGCCTCACCCAGACCTCATGCTCCGCATCCTCGAGACCAGTTATCTCATATGTACCATCCTCGAACTCATCGGAACCGAATGATCCATCATCATTCCAGACCGAGATGATGCCTGAACCAATCGGATCGCCATCCTCATCCTTGACAGTACCGCTCATCGTCTCACCGCCTGATAGAACAAAATTGACATCGTTTTCATCACTGTCGAACGTCTCCGTTTCTTCCTCCGCGATATATCCTTCCTCCGATACCATCATGTTGTACTCTGCGTCAGAATGAAGATCTAGCTGGTAATGTCCGCTGCTGTTTGTAACTGTGGACTCGCTGTGTCTTGCCTCTCGGCTCCAGGCGAATACCTCCGCGCCTACTACGATACCGCCGTCAGCATCATCTACCACGCCCTCAACAGTTACCCGCTCAGATACTTCTAGATTTAGCTCAAACTCTTCGTCCTGGTCCGGGATGCGGCGGTAAAACTCTGATTCTGCATAGTTATCTTCGTGTGGTTCAACCTCTATCCTGTAGCCTGTCGGAGTTATATTGACCGCGTAACCGTCCTCACTGTCAGAGGCGACGGACTCCGCTTCTTCCCTAGTACTTAATTCGTAGAAAGTCACGTCGGCATCGATGTTAGTTCCGTTAGTAAGCGAGACGTTTCCTGCGGTCTCGGTCTCGCTCTCCGAGAGCTCTACTTTGACCTGTTCAAAGTCTTCATCTATGGTCACGGAGTCGTTCTCCGCAACAGGGTACGTCCAGTCCTCTGGATGTACGACCAGCCTGTAATCGTCTCCCGTACCCGAATTCAATCCGGTGAAGTTTATCTCCTCACCCTGGGTTCGCTTAGAGTCATAGTACGAGACCTCAGGGTTCTCCAGGCGGACGTGGGCGTCAAGTATATCTCCTGTCTCCTCGTCCTCCACCGTTACTTCCAGGGAGGATCCTTCATCCATCTGGAACTCCTTTTCCGTTCCGCCATAATCTTCTCCAGGGGTGAACTCTACGTCATACTTGTTCATGCCGCCCTCCCAGTGGACGGTAGCACTGTACTCCTCGCCTTCCATCAGGCTGACGTTGTACTCCCCGTCCTGATCTGTCTCATCCATCGCGAACCCTGTCTCGGATTCGAAGATAACTCTGGCGCCCGGGATAACCGCGTCATCAGGATCGGCGACCTTTCCTGTAACCGCCATAGGCTCGGTGAAGGTGAAATATGGCTCGTTAGGCTCTCCATCTGTTAAGTCAACTTCCTCACTATCTACCTGGACGTTCTGCATCTTACCGTCTTCGAACTCCATCATCACACCGAGGACAGTGTAGACTTCATCATTAAGGACTTCCTGGGTAAACTCTGCATCAAAGTGATCGGATGTCTGCCCTGGCTCCATGTAGCTGATAGTATCTCCTTCTGCATCCTCACGTTCGACCGCCGAAGCGTACCTGTACTCATCTCCCTCGGGGCCGTCGATCGTGATATTGACTTCCTCGGTAGTAGTACCAGAGACCTCTATAGGACTCCAGTCGCTTTCAGTTACGTCTCCTTCGACCTCGATATCGTGTTCAAAGCTATTGGGTGCGACACGTACAAAGCCCTCGGAATCCGCTATCTTGACACTGTAGCGCCCCTCCGGGACGTTATTGAACGTGAAGCTGTCTCCCTCGACTTGTGCTGATAATTCAGGAGGTCTGAATGTGTACGGTAGACGGTAGTTAGTGAAGTCGCGGTCATGTCTTTTCAGTAAAACTTCGGCTTCATCATGGTTTTCGCTCAGACTTCCGGACACAGTGTGTCCTTCTTCAACTGTAAAGTCGTTGACCACAGGCAGTTCCTGGTCATAGACTTCCCAGTTATGCATCACGTGGGAGAGCGCTGTTGACCCTGTCGCCTTACCATCTTTATCAACAGTTATCCAGCCTTCCTCCATTCCACCCAAGTCAACTCTGTACAGGAAATCATCAGTGTCATCCGGACCTCCCATTTCACTATACCTGTCCTCTCCTTCGATATTGAACGCGTGTTCGACGGTCTCAAGAGTCAGCCAGTCCATGACCTCAAGGTCACCTCCTTCCAGCGAAGCAGTATCTTCAAGTCCTCCAACTCTTCCTACAGCATCGTATCCTTCAGGGTCCAGTAGTTCGAGTTCGTGCTCGAAACCTGTCTCCGCCTCGCCCTCGTGCTGGATGGTGTAGTATCCCTCATCCATGCCGGTAGTGTCAAACGAACCGTCTCCTGTTTCAGTTTCAATATTGCCTCCGTCAGAATCCTCTAGGTGGTAGTCATCTATGTCTATACCAACTATATCGAGTTCGTTGCCGATGAACGAGACGGTGCGTGGGTAGGAGGTGTGGGTGGAAGGGTCGTTGTCATCGAAGGCGACGTTTACCAGGTCGACTCCGATGAGGGATAGAGGGTTCGGGTCAACCGTCTTCTCGTCTCCATCCGCATACGTCCACTTCTCGTCATCTACATCGTCGTGTTCGTTGCATGTCCCGGAGAGGGTCGTGTCGAAGCAGAAGTCGCTCACGTCGTTCTTCCAGTAATTCGAGGTGAAGAATGCTCCCATCCAGTTATCGTCGCCATAGAGGGTCTCAACACTGTCATAATCCGCCCATATATGTCCGCTGGCATCGAGGAATCCGTTGTCCATGAACCTGTTACGTCCCAGCTTCTCGCCCAGCGTAACGTGTACATCATTGTTGTCGAATTCGTTCTCAAGAACCGGGTTGTTGTGGGTGTTCAGCATCTCCAGCCCGACATCGTTGTTCGTGATAGTGTTCCCCCGTATGTTGTTCCTCTGGTTCATGTCCTCTCTATCCTCCGAGCTATCACCTGCGATCCTTACTCCTATCGAAGTCGGATCATGAATCCCTGGACCTGTGACCTGGCTGACGACCAGGTGGTTCCACTCTGATCCAGGATACAAGTAGACTCCGACAGGAGATTCATCAGTTCCTCCTGTCATGCTGATCGATGTGTCTTCTATCACATTATTCGAGGAGTCATGAAACTCTATTCCATGTCTTTCCACCGTTATGTCGGAGTTGAGAATCTGCATTGAATGAACATCGTTGAAAAACACGCCTTTGTACGCGTCATTTACCTGGATATTATCGAGTTTGTAATCATCTGAGCGGTCATCCTCGTAGAAGCCCTGGAATGTCAGCGCGGTTCCCGCCGTGTCCACCTCACTGTCATACACTATGTCGAGATCTCTGATAGTGATGTTTTCGAGAGGTACGTCACCCTCCACCGCTATTGCATCAACATCCTCGTCGTCCACCGTCAAAGTATTGCTGTCACCATCAAGCGTCACGTCACTGGATGTTATCTCTATACATGTCTCTCCCTCACTCACTTCCGTAGTGAAGCTTTCAAGCTGGTACTCTCCTTCTGTATCGATAGTCTGGCATCCGCTGACTGGATCCGCCGCCACTGGAACCGCTAGAAGTAACAGCGAGAAGGCGAATAAGACAAGTATCTTCAGATTTTCAGGAGAACTATGCATGCTGTTACAAATATTTGTAAAGCCCATTTATAGTTCTTGACCGAGGTTGGTACTCAACGCCTCTCATACGCCATCACCGCAACGGTCAGTGCAAGGAAGACTATTCCAAGGTCTCTCAAAGCTGTGGTCCAGAGACCTATCTTGTACATCGCGACTGTTATCATTGCCAGCCAGACAGCGGATACTAGAGATGCCTCAAGAACTCTTTTCCTCGCGACTAGTAACGCGCCGAGAGCAAGTTCGAAGACACCGCCGGCACGCATCACGTTTTCAGCGGTTAAAGGCAGCATCTCGGAAACAAATACAGGCCTGTAGCCCATCCAGACGTCGAGGTGAGTAAACTTGGTGAAACCTGCGATAAGCAGGACAAGTCCTAGACCTGTAGTCGCGATCACGTAGGGCTGGCGCGCGAGCTGTTTCAGCCTCTCCATGCTTGAATATCCCTCCCTGATATTTTAGAGGTTTGCGGACGCGATAGGCTGAAAAGAATTCCTCGCGCCAGTTAAACCATGAAAGTCAGCAAACTCGACATCCCGGACGGTATAAAGCAGGACTTTCTTTCTGAAGGTATCAAAGAGCTGAACCCTCCGCAGAAGGAGGCTGTCGACGCAGGGTTGATGGACGGAGACGACATGGTGGTCGCGAGCCCTACCGCGTCGGGAAAGACGTTTATCGCGGAACTGGCGATGACTAAGAAAGCTGTAGAGGAGGGGAAGAAAGCAGTGTACATTGTCCCGTTGAAGGCGCTCGCCTCGGAAAAATACCAGGACTTCTCCGAGCGCTACGAAGAGCTGGACGTAAGGATGGCTGTCGGGGATTACGATGATGAAGGCGCAGGATTCGAGACCGCGGACATAATAGTCGTGACCTCGGAGAAACTCGATTCCATGTTAAGACATAATCCGTCCTGGATACACGAAATCGGTCTCGTCGTGGTGGACGAGATACACCTGCTTACCTCGCCAAATAGAGGGCCGACGTTGGAAGTCACGATCTCCCGGTTGAGAGATCTTCTGGAGTTCCAGATGCTCGGGCTCTCCGCAACTATCTCCAACAGCGATGAGTTAGCGGGCTGGCTGGACGCGGAGCTGGTCGAAAGCGATTATAGACCGGTAGAGCTGAACCACGGTATCTACGAGGGAAACGAGGTCGAGTTCTACCCGGAAGGGGTCGAGATGGAAGATCCTGATGAGAGTTCAAAAGAAGCGAACAGCGATAGTTTCCAGACGGGTAAAGAAGTGAAGGAAGACAGCGGAGAAAAAATCGAGTCCGAGACCTATTTTATAGAAGACACGCACGGGCGCGGGACGCTGAACCTGGTAGACGACACCCTTGAGATGGACAAACAGGCGATAATATTCTGCTCCTCCCGGAAAGGCGCGGAGAAATCCAGCGACCGTACCGGAAAGATAACACGAGACGACCTGTCGAGAGAAGAGAAAAAGGAGCTGGAAGACTATGCGGAAAGGATTGAGAACGTCCTCGGGTCGCCGACCTCACAGTGCAAACGTTTGGCAGAAAATGTCAGGAAAGGCGCTGCGTTCCACCACGCGGGGCTGATGTCGCAGCAGCGCTCGCTCGTGGAGGAGACTTTCAGGAAAGGACTTGTCAGGACAGTCTCCGCAACCCCGACTTTAGCTGCGGGCGTCAACCTTCCCGCGTTCCGCGTCATCATCAGGGACCTGAAACGGTACACCGGGCGAGGGATGGAGTACATACCCGTTCTCGAGTACGAGCAGATGACAGGACGCGCCGGGAGACCGAAGTATGATGACCGCGGGGAGGCTATCTCTGTCGCGAACAGCGACAAGCAGGAAATCCTGGAGCGGTTTATCGCAGGAGAACCGGAGAGGATACAGTCCAAGCTGAACGCGGAGCCGATCCTGAGGATGCACACGCTGTCACTGGTCGCCTCCCGTTTCTGCACCTCCATGCCCGACCTGAAGGAGTTCTACAAGGAAACGTTCTACGCGTTCCAGTTCCGCGACCTGGATGAAGTGGAGCGGAAGATAGAGGAGGTTGTGGAACAGCTGAGAGACTACGCTTTTATTGAGAAGGAAAAGATGGATGCGACCAAGGTCGGTAAAAGAGTCTCCGAGCTTTACATCGACCCTGACTCCGCTAACCACATCCTTGAGACACTGGAGCGCGCGGAGGATAACACTACTAGACCTGTAACCTATCTGTTCATGCTCTCCCGGACCAGTGAGATGGCGCCCCGACTAAGAGTGAAGGACAAGGAACACTCGGATGTCGGACAGGCATTGATGGATGCCCGCGACTACATCATGGAAGACACCCCGGAGGAGTGGGAGCCGAGGTACGATCACTTCCTGGAATGCATGAAGACCTCGCTGATGATGCAGGGCTGGATGTCTGAGATAGAAGAAGAACAGCTCATGGAGAACTACGGTATCGCGCCCGGCGGTATAAGGGCGAAGATGAAAAACGCGGACTGGCTTCTCTACGCGTCTAAAGAGCTCGCGCGGATGAAGGATTCGGAGAACACAGATAGTTCTTCGGATGTCGAGAAAGACCTGGAAAAAGTAAGGCTGAGGCTGAAACACGGCATAAAGGAAGAGCTTCTGCCGCTGGTGAAGTACGACCAGATAGGACGTGTCCGCGCCCGGAAATTACATGATCATGGTGTCAGAGATCAAGAAGACATCCGGGAAACCTCGTTCGAGAAACTGAAGAAGCTGATCGGTAAACGGACTGCGGAGAAACTGAAGAAACAGGTCGGGCAGGAAAACATCTTCGACCGGGAGAACATCATGGACTACTTCGACTGACCTATAGAGAGTTCTCCATTTTTCTTATCATATCCGTGTGTCCTGCGAAAAACGGTACGCGCTGATGGAGCTCCTCTACCTCAACCTTGAGAATTGATCCGGCGCCATCACTTGAAGCCCCACTTGCGGATTCAACTATGTAGGAAACGGGGTTGCACTCGAAAAGCAGTCTGAGCTTTCCATTCGATGCGTCCGTCCTTTCAGGATACGCGAACATTCCCCCGTGATGCATGACCTGGTTAACATCACCGACTAATGCACCGCTGTACCGGAGCTTGTAATCCTCTGCGATTTCTGACTCGAACTCACGGAACTCCTCCGTCCAGTTCTTATTGCCGCCGAACCCGTAGATACGGTCATCCTCGATCTCCAGATCCTCACCCACGAGATACATCTCGATATCATCACCTGGTCTCTCTTCGATCACGTACTCATTCACATCTCCGTTCAACGCCACCATCATCGTTGTAAGAGGGCCGTAAACCACGTAGAAAGCGGCGACAAGGTTCTCCCCTTTACAAGGCAGCTCGCCATCGTAAATCCCGACTATGGTGCCGATAAGGTTGTTGGTCGGTATGTTTGATGAGCCATCAAGAGGATCTATAGCCACCGCGAGACCTTCCCCACAGTCGGTTATGATCTTTTCCTCTTCAGAGGCGAACTGTCCCACTCCCTCGATAGATGTGATCTGCTCCTTCAGTAATTCATTCGCCCAGACATCCGCCTCGCGAACCTCCTCATCCGACGGATTCTGTTCGCCAACGTACTCCCTGCGGTGCATAAGACCCGAGGAAATATGTGGCGCGGTCTCTGCAACACTCCTGACAACTTCGTCTACAGTCTCCTCCTTATCCATCACGTATCAGCTATAGTACCTGGTCAGGTTGCTTTTCCTCAAAGATAACTCCTTCAAGCTTGTCGAGGATAGCTTCCGGGTTCTCACGCTGGAACACGTTTCTACCGACGGCAAGACCGTTTCCGCCCGCACTTATGACGCTGTGAACCTGTTCCAGGAATGCTTCATCAGAAGTCTTTGAACCCCCGCTCATCACAGTCTTCATGTCCCCCGAGACCGCCACTACTTCTTCCCACGCCGTCTTCGAGCCCGGGTACTTGCACTTGACCATATCAGCACCGAGTTCGAGACCGATTCGGGAAGCGTATGAAATTATAGATGTTTTCTTGTCATTCTTGATCGGTCTTCCGCGAGGATACGCCCACATGACGACAGGAACACCGTACCTGCGAGCCTCTTCCTGCACTCTACGGAACTCCTCGAACATCGAGCCCTCGTAATCACTGCCCGCATACATCGTGAAACCGACAGCATCAGCACCTAACTCCTCCACCGCGTACTGCACCGTACAGTTCTTCGGCGAGTAGTAGTCATCCGGGTCCCAGAGATCGGAGGTGCCGTTAAGCTTCACGAGGAGGTTCACCTCGTCCTCGTATTCAGGGTAGTAAGTTTCCGCGACACCTTTCTGGACCGCGAGAGCTGTTACCGCCTCATGTTTCGCGACCTCGAAAACGTGGCGTGGATTAGCGCTTTCAGGTACGGGTTCGAAATCCACAGGTCCGTGCTCGAGACCGTGGTCGTAGGCGAGTATTAACGAGTTTCCGTTCCGGACTATAGGGGAGTCATCAAAGTCTCTCATATATTACGAAGTAATATGATGGCAGACTTAAAATCTTGTCGGCGATAGCTCGATTTATAATATTCAGCTAGCAGAGATAGAAGATATGCCCTGGTTAGAGAAACACCTGGAAGTAGAGACTCCTCACTGGAGAGAAGAAGTTCGACAGGCAAGAGCAGAACTCGAGAGATTATCGGGAGATGAAGAATACGTTAACTTCAATGGAGAGACAGTCGTATACGAAGGACCAACACTCAAACTAGAATTCGATTACTATAGCGCGGTAGAAACCAAGAAATGTGATCTCATCCCTCAAGACGTTAAAGTCTTGGCTTACTTCAAGGAGAACTTCGACTATGATGAAGTTACCCAGGAACTATACAACCGGTAATTTGTAATTCTTTCATCCCTATTAACAGTACATGGCACTAACACAGTCCGAGTCAAAGATCGAGGTTGGGAAAAACGCACCAGAGTTCGAACTTGAATCTTACAACGGTCAGAAAGTTGCGTTAAGCGACCTCGACAACTACGACGGCGTGCTAGTAGTATTCATGTGCAACCACTGTCCGTACGTTAAGGCACAGTTGGAAGAACTGAGGCAACTAGACGAAGAGTTCTCCTCTATCGCGGTAGTCTGCATCAACCCCAACGCAGAAACACACCCGGACGACGCGGTGGAAAAGATGGGCGAGTTAGTGGAGGAGAACGGTCTTAACTCCCAGAACTTCTACTACCTCGCTGATCGGGAACAGAAAGTCGCAGAAGCATACGGCGCGAAATGCACACCCGACCCGTTCCTGCTTGACTGGCGCCACCGCTTACATTATCACGGAAGACTGAACGACAAGACCTCACCGGACGAGCAGGTCAATGAAAGAGAGATGAAGGAGGTTATCCAAGACATGCTGAAAAGACGCGACCCACCGAAAGAACAAAAACCTTCACAGGGCTGCAGTATCAAGTGGGAAGAAAAATGAGCTATTCAATCAAGCCGGAGGAGCACGAGCTGAGGCAGGCGAAGCAGATCGTTGAGGAAGCGATTGCGACCTGTAAAACCGTCGAGGAGAAGGAAAAAGATTTCGAGATATCGCTAGGATGGCTGTTTCCCCCGCCAGAAATCGAGAATCCTAGCGGGGCATCGGGAGCGTCGGGGGACAGGGAGTTCATCTACCTGGAGTTCAACTCTACAGTCGATGACTGGAAAAACGACCTGAGACCGGTCACCGCATACTCATACGGCCGATCGCTCTTCGCCGAACGGATGGAAAACGAGGTGCAGTTCGGCTGGCAGGAGCTCCTTATGGAAGCTTTCGCGCTACAGTTTTTGGACAGGGTTTACGAAGATACAGCCTCGGAAAACCTGGAGTGGTCGAAAAGTGAACTAGAAGATGCCTGGCCACAGGTCAGGGAAAGCCTAGACGAGGAAGCGGTCTGGTTCGAGGCAGACGACCCTATCTGGAGCACCGCATACTACATCGGGCAGGAGCTACTCGAAGCTCACGACCTCAACAAATTACCGGAGCTTAAACGCTCAGACGTGATAGAAGCAGGTGACCGGATTTTCGGTTAATAAATCCTAAAGCTATTATTTGTTGGGAGAGAAAAAAAGTTATGGGTACAGCCATAGAGTCCGCCGGACAGAGAATAAAGAATCAGGAACGCATTGAAAGAGCTATAGCCATCCAGGACGAACTTAGATCTAAGTCTAGCGACTGGAACGGAGAAGAGGAGATCAGGAAATGGCGCCAAAAGAGATAGTGGTTGTCGATGCTTCAGTAGCCGTTAAGTGGTTCTCAGACGAAGAACTTACTGAAGAAGCGCTCGAAGTCAGACAATCATACATAGATGACAACCTGCAGATAGTGGTTCCTGACCTTATACTTTACGAGCTATCCAACGCACTCAGATACAATCCTAAATATGACGATGGAGACGTTCAGAAAGCCTACCAGAGCATCCTTGATATGGAAATAGACGTACTGGCGCCGAGTAACGAGGTAATACAGCTTGCAATCGAGAAAGCGTTTGAACTCGATATGACTGTCTATGACGCAACTTACACAGCACTAGCAGAATATCTTGAAGCAACTCTCCTGACAACAGACGACGAGATAGTGGAGACATTCTCAAAAGCCGTCAATCTACAAAATTACAGACCCGAAAAATGACCGCCGGATTCCTCGGACGGTTCCAGCCTTTCCACCAGGGACACCAGCAGGTAGTGGAAAAATACAGGGACGAGTTCGACGAACTGGCGATAATAGTTGGTAGCGCCGACAAGGAGCGGGAGGAGGAAAACCCGCTCAGCTTCGAAGAGAGAAAGGAAATTATTCAAACATGTTTTCCCGAGATAGAAGTCCTGCCGCTGGAAGACGAGGAGAAGACGGAAGAAGGAAACAAGAGATGGGCGAAGAAACTTGAAGAACTGGATATAGATACGGTGATGTCGCAGAACGACCTAGTCCAGAGAATCGTGAAAGAAAAAACAGGACTAGAACTTATAGAGCAGGAATTGTTCGACCCCGGGATATACTCGGGTACCGAGGTCAGGAGACGTATACGTTCCGGCGAGGAATGGAGCTACCTTGTACCGAAATGCGCCAAGAGAAAAATTGAGGAATTCACGCAAGAGATAGAAGAATCCGGCATCCAGTACGAGTTCAAGCCCGGCTGGAAAAAGGAGAATATCAAGAGAAAATAGGGAGACTATACAAGTGCAACGGGCTCAGTCGCCAGCCGCCACCGTTTTCGGCTCCGGTATCCGCTCCAAGTGACCAACTATAGGAGCCCAGACAAGGTTTCGACTCACGAAACATGTCAAGACCTTGTAAATCACATTCAAATTAACAGGCTTTATCAGAGGTTTTAGGAGGTATCAGGCGATTCAAGTATCGCCCACGCTCTCTCATTCTCTTCGTCACGTAGAAAACTAACGTCCCAGTCCTCCCCAGGAAAACCGTAGCGCTGACCCGTATCTACTTCTCTAGAACTCCATTCGGGTTCTTCCCTACCTCTCTTATGTATATCTACCTCAAGCTGACTCTCTCCGACAGACTCTGCAGTCATATCATAAATCTCTGGAAACGGGAGATTCGATTCCCGGACTGACTGTCCGTGATTATTCTCGCTAACAGTGATTTCAGTTGTTTCACCGTAGGGCAAGGCGTATGCTCCTTCGAAATCCTTCTCTTCGTAACTGGCAAGAGTGAACGTACCCCCCATAACTC
The DNA here is from genome assembly GCA_022729235.1 of Candidatus Nanohalarchaeota archaeon. Lineage (GTDB taxonomy): Archaea > Nanohalarchaeota > Nanosalinia > Nanosalinales > Nanosalinaceae > JALDAJ01. The sequence continues at coordinate 520,199 of JALDAJ010000001.1, read as the reverse complement.
CGCTAGCTGCAACCAACGAACCTCCTCCAAAAATCGCAGCTTTTCGTAATATATCTCTCCTAGAAGAATAACCATCTCCAAGCATACTAGTTCATCACTACCTAATAATTAAATATTCTTCGGAGCGCATCATCGCTCCTATCTAACAACTTAGCCCTTAAAACAGAACTCCACGAGATAAACATACTTATTGCCACATCACCTCAGGAATGTTCTCCAGCATGTCCGTCGCCACCATACCGTTTCCATACTTCTCCGCCGCCAGCTCTCCTGCCTTACCGTTGATCCATGTTCCTAGCCTTGCAGCTTCTACAGGTTCAAGACCCTGTGACATCAGTGACGCGATCACACCTGCTAATGTGTCACCTGTTCCGCCGACCGTCATAGCAGAAGTACCTGTCTCGTTCTCGAAAACATAGCTCGGCGTGTGTATCATGTCCGTTGGACCTTTGACAACTACGACAGCGTTGCGCTCTTTTGCGAACGCCTGTATCGAACCGCAGCGCTCCTCGATGACCTCGGCCTCTCCACGGTGCGGTGTCAGGACCGCGTCCGAAAGCTCAGCTTCCAGTGCTGGTTCTATCGCGTCCGCATCGACGACTGTCGGCACCTTTATATCGGACAACACTTTCTTCACAGCCCGTCCATCCGGCTCCCCGAGACCAGGACCGATAACAACAGAGTCACTCCTCTCCGCCAGCTCAATAGCGTCATCAGCACCACCCCTCCGCAGGTAGCCGGACGGGTAAGAGTCTACTATCAGGTTCTCGGAGAATGACGCGACCACTTCCCGTGACTTCTCAGACGTTAAAATCTCCGCCAGGTCACAACCCGTCCTCAACGCAGCCTTACCGGCGAGCGCCGGAGCGCCTGTATAGTCAACACTGCCACCTATTATGCCGACACGACCGTTCTCACCTTTGTGAGAGTCAGGGTCGCGCGAGAGCTTTGAAAGCAGTTCTTCCATCAGGAAAAGATTTTCCTGTTCAGGATAAAAATCCTCTGTGAGTCACGTTTTTATTCCCGCCAGCGTAACATGTTACGTGATAATATGGTAAAAGTTGTTGTCAACGGAGTCGGAACAATCGGTAAACGAGTGGCGGAAGCCGTCAAAAAACAGGATGATATGGAGCTTTACGGGCTTTCAGACGTATCTGCAAGCGGAGGGCTGCGAACAGTTCTCAGCGAAGACGGAGCTCTTCACAAGACCTCTCTTTATGGGTCCAGCGAGGACGGAGTAGAAAACTTGAGAGAAGACGGTATGCATGTCGAAGGCGTCCTTGAGGACGTTCTCGGCGAAGTAGACGTAGTCGTTGACTGTACCCCGCCAGGTATCGATGAGAAGAACAAGGAGAACCTCTACGAACCCAACGATGTTAAAGCTATCTTCCAGGGAGGAGCACCCAAGGATATCGCGCCCGTAGCATTCAACGCCGACGCAAACTACGAGGAAGCGGAAGGTGAGGACTTCGTGAAAGTCGTATCCTGCAACACCACTTCGCTCTCGAGGACTATGAGCGCCGTTGACGAAAACTTTGGAGTCGAACATGCAGTCGCCTCGCTGGTAAGACGTGGAGGCGACATCCCCCAGGATGGACGCGGACCAATCAACTCCACGGTTCCGGTAACAGAAGTACCAAGCCACCACGGACCCGACGTCCAGGCAGTGATGCCCGATCTAGACATCAAGACATTAGCGGTGAAAGTCCCTGTGACCTACGGGCACGTACACATGGTCAACGTCGAACTCGAACAGGAAGCAAACGAGGAAGAGGTGCTGGAAGCGTTCGAAGAACAGCCGCGCGTCTCGCTAGTTTCTGCCGGAGACGGCTACGACTCCACAGGGAAGATACACGAGAGGATGCGCGACCTTCACAGCGAGAGAAGCGATATGCATGAAGCAGCGGTCTGGGAGGAAACCGTAACAGTTGAGAACGGAACGCTTTACTGGATCCACATGGTCCACCAGGAGGCGATCGTCGTCCCGGACAACGTTGACGCGATCCGAGCTATGTTCGAGCTTGAGGATAAAGACACGAGCATCAAAAAGACGAACGACGCTGTCAGGATCAAATCAGTTCCTTAACCCACTTTCTTATTTATTTTCTCCTCTTCCCGCAGTTTACATCGCCGAAATTTTCTGAAATCGCTGCCTGAAAAGTCTCTTTCCCCGTACCAGAACGGATTATAAGGTATCCCAGTCAGTCCAAAGACACTTAACTTATGCGTACGTATATACGTACATGGCAACTAAGAGTTTGTCTATACGAGAAGAAGCTTATAGACGGTTGAAAAGTTTCAAGGAAGAAAATGAGAGTTTCAGCGAGGTCATAATGAAAGTCACAGAAAACAAGAAGAACTTCAGAAAAGGTTTCGGAAGCTGGGAAGATAAAGAGAATATCGACGAAGTAATTAAGGAAGGTAGAGAAAAATTAGACAGAGATCTGAGGAAAGACGAATGAAATTCTTGGACACAAGTTTTCTGGTCGATTACCTGAAAGGTAAGGAATACGCAATAAATTATCTGGAAGCAAACAGCGAGGAAGCCTTCTATGCCTCAACAATCTCAATGTTCGAACTCTTCAGAGGAGAACTCAAAACAGGAAATAATCTTGAGACGCTGGAAGAAAACTTAGAATGGCTAAATAAAAAGGAACTGAGTAATGATGCTGCAAAAGAAGCCGCAAAAATAGAGAAAAATCTGGAAAAACAAGGAAAAAAGATCAATCTCGCAGATATTCTGATAGCAGGTACAGCCCAAAAAGTTGGAGCAGAAGTAGTAACCGGAGACACGGATTTTGAGAAAATATCAGGAATAAAAGACGTCAACCCAGAAAGTTAGATACATGGATCAAAAAATCCTGATGCTGGGATGGGGATACCCGCCGAACATCGACGGTGGACTTGACATACATGTAGCCCGCCTCTTCGATGAACTAAAGGAGCTAGGAGTAAACATCGATCTCGCGCTGCCGGAAGAAAGAGCTCCGGAAGATGAAGATGTGATCGCCCTGGAGACCGGAGAGGGCGACATGATAGAGCGCGCCAGAAACATGAGCAGCGAGGTCGTCGAACTTGCCCGCGACTACGACATAATACACACGCACGACTGGTTCGGAGCCGAGCCCGGATTAAAGGCGAAGAAGTACGCGGACGTTAGATGGGTCTCTACATTTCACTCACTCAGCTCTCAGCGCTCCCGCAACCCCTCTCACAGGCTTGAAAAGATGGAGCGCGGAGTAGTGGAAGAGTCAGATGAACTTATAGCAGTGAGTGATATGCTCGCCGACGAAGTCACAGACCAATACGGGAGAAAACCAGAAGTCGTCCACAACGGGTTCTCACGGATTCAAACCAACGGCAGGAACATCAAAGAAGAGCAGGGTATCGACACCATGATCTTCTACGTTGGAAGGCACGCGGAGCAGAAAGGACTGGAACACCTACTCTATGGGTTCTCCAAATTCCTGGAGGACAACAACGGAACACTCGTACTGGGTGGAGACGGACACATGCGCCAGCCGCTGGAGGAGTTCGTGGAACTCCTCGGTATCGAGGAAAACGTTATTTTTGAAGGATTCATACCGGAAGAGGAGCTCGGTGACTACTACACGAGCGCAGACGTTTTCGTCTCGCCGTCCATAAACGAGCCGTTCGGACTTACATTAACAGAGGCTATCGAGGCAGGAACACCCGTGGTCGCGACCCGGAACGGTGCGGAAGAGGTACTCCCTGATAACGCGATAGTGAGCGTGGAGCCTGAATCCGACTCGATCGCGTCAGGAATTGGAAAAGCTCTAGAGCGAGAAGTGCCGGAGTTCGAGTCAAGGAGCTGGAAAGAGGTCGCTGAGGAAACACGGGATATCTACAGGTATCTTTAAGCCGTGTTCTCGGCCAGTATCCAGAGATGGTGCTCGTCATCTTTTTCCTCGTAAGTTTCAGTTATTGAGAAACCTGAATCCTCGATTAACTCTCTGTTCTTTTCCTGCGAATGGGAGCTCCAGACCATTTCAGAACCGACAAAGTCTTCGTCCCTGTACTCTTCCATCTCTCCACCTGCCACGGTGGCGAGCATGTAACCCGCATCTTTCAGCCAATAATTAATCCGTTCATAAAGCTCTCTATGTTCATCTCTCGGGATGTGGAATATGGCGTAAAAACTTACAACCGCATCGAAACTGTTCTCTCCAAACTCCTGTTCAAAGAAGTCTCCCTGCAGGAACTCCGCATCAGGAACATTCTGGCGCGCCGCTTCAACATGGTTCTCGGCGATATCCACTCCGGTAACATTGTAACCTTTTTCCGCGAGATACCTGTCGAACGGTAGACCTGTACCGCATCCTAAATCCAGTATCTCTGCGCCCGGATCAAGCTCCGAGAACAGTTTATCAAGCAACTGTTTTTCTTCATCCCGGAGTTCTCTATCCTGCCGGTACTCGCCTTCATAGTCTCCCTGTTCGTAGCCCTCCTTCACTTCATTTCTCATATCATCCATAATCAACCACTGATAACTTCCACGTCCTCGACTGCGCCGAGGTGTAGTACCACGTAGCCTTCATCGGTCTTCCTCAGACTCTCCGGTTCTTCAACGTAGTAGCTGGAGTCAGAGCCGTCAGCTTCCGGGAGGTAGATGCGCTCGCCTTCACCTGTTTTGACCGCTACAGCAACTTTTTGCGAGGTCCCGACTCTTATCTCGGTACCTCTTTCAGTCTCCCGGGTTTCCACGTTCATACATCTTCAATTGACCGCATCGATTTTTAACGCCACGGTAGAATCACACCCTGATTTAAACACGCGGGATAATTCAAGGCTATGCTACCAGTAACCCTCTCGTTCGAGGTGCATCAACCTCACCGCTTGAGAGTCGAAGGTGTTAACGAAGACACGGATAACCTGTACGACCGTTATTTTGACGATGCGATGAACGAGCACTTCTTCAAGGACGTCGCAGAAAACTGCTATTTCCCCGCGACCGAGAAACTGCTCAGGATTGCAAAAAAACGGGAGGGAAAAGACAGACGCGAGCAATTCAAAGTCAACTTCTCCATCTCCTCTAGCTGGGTTGAACAGGCAAAGCAGTATCATCCGGAGCTCATCGACATGCTCAGCGACTTTCCTGATAACAGCATTGATTTTATCGGTCAGGCACACTACCACTCTCTTGCAGGACTCTTCTACGATAAGCGAGAGTTCCGCCACCAGCTGGGAAAGCACCGGGAGGTTATAGAAGATACCTTTGGCGTGACTCCACAGGTCATGACCAATACCGAACTTATATACCACAATGAGATAGGGAAGATAGCAAGCGAGGAAGGATACAGCGGCATATTCACTGAAGGTGTTCCAAGGATACTCGGCTGGCGCTCGCCGAACCACGCCTATACTCAGCCGGACTTCGTAACGGAAAACGGCAACTCTATACTACTGAGAAACAGGAAACTAACAGACGATATCGGTTACCGTTTCTCCGCGGAATGGTGGAACGAGTACCCTTTAACCGCCGATAAATATGCCGCATGGTTAAGTGCGTGCCAGGGCGACATGGTCAACCTTTTCATGGACTACGAAACCTTCGGCGAACACCACTGGGAAGGAACAGGTATTCTCTGGTTTCTGGAATCACTGCCGAACGAAGTCCTGAAACACGACCACCTCGGGTTTGCAAAGGTTAGAGAAGTTGCGGAGAAAGACCCGGTCGGCGAGTTCGACGCGTTCGAATACAACACCGTTTCATGGGCGGACCAGGAGATGGACGCAAGCGCATGGCTCGGCAACCCTGTACAGAAAAGGCTTTTCGACAGGCTGCAGAAACTTGAGGAAAAAGTCAAGGAACTCGACGACCCGGAGGTAAGTGAGGTCTGGAGGAAACTATTGACAAGCGACCACCTGCACCACATCGCCACCAAGTCATGGAACGATGACCACGCAGTCCACAACTACTTCTCCTACTTCGACCATCCCTTCCAGGGATTCGGAGTCATCATGGAACACGTAATGGACTTCCAGGAACAGGTCGATGAAAGGCTGAGAAGCTAATTTACCTCGGCATCTAACGCCTAGAGTCAACTAAGGACACAAGTATTCCTACAGCGATAAATGTCGTAGCGCCAGCGTAGAACGCTACCAAAAAAGCTTTTTCCAGGGAATACGCCGATATCAGCAACACCGTGGCACCTACCAGAGAAACGTATCCCATACCCCGGAATATCTCTCTAACCGAGTAAAACCCGAGAACACTTCTCTGATCAGCGATATCTGCTATAATTGATGCTAGAGGGATAACGTGGAACATGTACACAAGCCCCAAAAGAAACGAAACAACGAAGGCAACCCACCGGTCTTCAAGACCCGGCACGAAAACAAAGACTGCTGCGGCAAGAATCACCCCTGCAAAAACAAGTCTGGCCTTGTCAAACCTGTCTGAGAGCCTGCCAGCGCCGAGAGAAAACAGACCTCCCGCTATACCTGCGAGGGCCTGGACTGCACCGACATCAATCACGCCTCCGACAGAGAAGAATATGAAAAGAGGGAATATCCAGGCGTACACCGCAGTAGAAAACCCATCGAAAAAGTAGAGAAGCCAGAGATCAATGTCTTTCCTAGGTGATAAATGCTCTCCGATCTCAAACTCCGGTTTTCCAAAACTCCTGCCGAGAACCATCGGCAGAACCGAGATAGATGCCAGCATCAGGGATATAGTTACCAGAAAGCTGAAACCTAGGTAGTCCAAGATAAAACCGCCCAGAAGTGGCGCGAACGGACCAACTATCTGAGGTATGCCTTCAATCTGCCCCCAACTGCTTCCCCGGTTCTCAACCTCGCTACCCTCAGTAAACTCAAGATTAACAGGTATCCAGTGCATCGCCAACGCCACTCCCATTACAGCTGCGGCGGAATAAATCACGAGAGGCTCCAGTGTGAACGCTCTCAAAACCAGGAAAACCAGAACATAGAAAATCGATGACCCCAGGAATACATTCCTGACACCGAGTCTTGAGGTAAGCCAGCCTATAGGTACAGCGGAAAGAGTGAAAACGAGAAGTTGCACGAAAAGGAAGGAGAAAACTGTCTCCGGAGGGAAGCCCTCCTGAGCTATAAAAATCGGGATGAAAATCGAGACCAGGCCGACAGCAAAACCGTGTAGTGTCCTGTAACCCACGACCTGGTTAATCCTGTCATCAAAAATACTGGACATGGAACTCAATAAGAAACAAAGCAGTTTTAAGTTTCTCGACCGGATAAGACGTGTATTTTTATAAACACTCGTGTACCAAACTAAACACATGTTTACTGAACTAAACGAAAAAGAGTTAGAGGTTCTGAAGCCTTTCTTTGATAATCCTGAGCTAGAGGTATCTATACGGGAACTCTCAAGAAGAAGCAACGTTTCACCCAGATGGGTTTCGAAGATTGCAGACGAACTAGCTGAAGGAGTACTGGAAATAGAGAAAACCAATGTAACAAAGAATATCTCTACCGGCAAAGATTTCAGTAGATTAAAGAGATTCTATAACATAGACACTATTTACAGCTCCGGTCTAGTAGCGTTCATTGATAAAGAACTTCGGGCTGATGCCATAGTCTTATTCGGATCTTTTGAGAAAGGAGAAGATCTTAAAGACTCTGATATAGATATAGCAATCGTAAATGGAAGACAGAAAGACCTAGAAGTTTCTAAATACGAGGAAAAACTAAAAAGAGACATTAACCTGCACAACATTGACAGCACGGATGAAGTAAACGAAAACTTCCGAAACAGTCTGGCGAACGGGACCGTGCTAAAAGGCTTCCTGAAAGTGATATGATGAAAGACTTCGAAAGATTCATCGAAGAAGAAACGGTACAGGAGAGGACTCCTAATCCTAGTCAAGGAAAAAGCCTGAAGAACAAGTCCCGGAAAAGGCTAGATTACGTGAAATACAGAGAGGTAAGTAAAGAAAACGCCGACCTGATACTGGAGGACGCCTACGAATCCATAAGAGAAATAATCAACGCATTCCTCATATCAGAAGGATACAAATCCTACAATCATGAGGCATCAATAGTTTACGCCTTTGAAGAACTCGACATATCTTATGAAAAAGTCAATAAACTGAACAAGTTCAGAGAGCTACGTAACGATTCAAAATACAGAGGTGAAGATATTACTAAGAAAGAAGCTCAAGACACTCTTGAACTAGCAGAAGATTTAGTTCCCAGACTCTCAAATAAATTCAAGGGGAAACATCAATGACTGAGAAACACTTCATAGAAGTCGAGAACGATGAAGAAGTCGCCGCGGTTCACCACGAAGCGGACTCGGATAAATGGATCTTCTACTGCCACGGGTTCGGGAGCGACAAGGAAGGCAGTTATGTTGAACGGTGTGAGCGAGCAGTTGAAGAAGGTTTCAACGCGGTGCGTTTCGACTTCCGCGGTAACGGCGAGAGCGACGGAGATTTCGTAGAGCAATCGTTAAGCTCGAAGATAGATGATCTTGAAGCAGTTATCGAATACTTCGATCCTGAAGAATACGTGCTCTTTGGCTCCTCGTTCGGCGGTAAAGTAGTGTTCCACGCCGCGACAGAGCTTGAGCCCGGGGCAGTTATCGCAAAGGCGCCGGTGACGTACAACGAGATAATGGGCAAGTTCCGATCAGTCGTGGAGAATAAGGGAGAGTACGAGTATATCGACGGCAAGCCTATCGACCAGCGCTTCTTTGAAGACTTCGACACGTATAATTTTCAGGAGGTCGTGGACGAACTGGATGTCCCTGTCGCGATATTCCACGGCTCCGCCGACACGACGGTCCACCCGGAACACAGCCTGAAGGCGGTAGAAGCGCTCAATACCAACGTGATGCTGCACAAACTGGAAGGCGAGAAACACAGTTTTTCTGGTGGCGCAGAGCAGAAAATGCGTAACTCGATGATTTCATGGTTGCGTAACAATGGCTTTAGTTAAAGAAGAGTAACTCCTTCTGCATGTTCCAGAGACTAAGAAATCTTTTGAACCCGCAGATTGAAATCCATCATATGGGGCGCATTGAAGAGCTAGTAAGGTCTTCAAAAGAGGTAATCCAGGACTGCCAAATCGAAAACGGCGCAATAGTAGCGGCGAACACAGACAAACCTTACTACCCGAAGAACGTCCAGAACTACCGTTTTATTTGGCCGAGAGACGCCGCGTTCATACTCTACGCCGCCGACAGACTGGAGATGAATCACGTCACGAAAAACTTCCTTGAGTGGATGGTTGAGCGCGCCGAAGAATTTTCAGACAACGGACTGGTTTTCCACCGTTACCTTACCAATGGTCCGCGAGACCCGGATTTCGGTCACCAGTACCAGCCCGACCAGGCAGGTACCCTGCTATGGTCGATACAGTCGATAGAGGAGACTCCACTAACAGAAGAGGTTACAAAACTGCTCGCGGACGGTCTCTGCGACAAGTGGGACAGCGACTCGTTCGAATCAGAGGTCTTCGACTTATGGGAGGAGCGCCGCGCCTTCACGGACAGGAACGAGAACTTTGCCTACACGCTGGCAGCGTGCAGTAAAGGACTGGAGAGAGCGCACGGGGCGGCAGGAAAGGACAGGTACCTGGAAACGAGCGAGCAGATGAGAAATCAGTTGAGGTCACAGGAAAAAGACTGCTACGTGCGTTCCTGGGGCGAGCTTCCTGACGACAGTATCGACGCGAGTCTGCTTGGACTGGTCTGGCCCTTCGACACCGTGGAGAGAGACGAGAAACTGGAGAGAACTGTAGAGTTAATCGAGGAGAAACTTTTGACATACACCGGCGTCAAGAGGTACGAGAAAGACATGTACGATGGGATGATACATCATACCCGGCACGTCAAGAAAGGTGCTGGCGGATGGCCCTTACTGTACTTCTGGTACCTGGTAGCGCTCAAAAAGCTGGGCAGGGAAGCCGAAGCAAAGGAGAACTTCGAGGATTACCTGGAAAGGATAGACGGAAAATATATCCCGGAACAGATATTTAGCAACGACATCCAGAACTCGATAAAACCGCTTGCATGGAGCCACGCCATGTTCGTGGTAGCCGCGGACGAGCTCGGTTATTTATAGTTTAGCGGACACCCCAACGGATGGATCCCAAAGAAATTCTAGAACAGGTAAAATACGACACCAAAAGTGTCGAAGATATAATGGCGCAGCTAGACCGAGATCTGTATTCGGTGGAGCTCAGCCATACATCAGAGATCTCAACAGGAAAGCCCAAATCCGCAAGGTATCTGATACATACCCTGGACCAAGATTATGAAGTGAGATTTCTACACAGCGAAGAAGGCTGGACAGCCGAAATTGACTACCTCTCTACCGCCTTCGAGTAGATACCTGTCGTCCACGCACTTATCTGTTCCCAGCGGAAGTTGTCTTCTACGCGGTCACGGGCTTTGTCGCCCATCCAGTCCGCCCAGCCAGGATCGCTTAATGCACGGGAAACCTGGTAAGCGATACTTCCTGCGTCCGCAGGATAGGAGTGGAGACCAGTGTATTCATGGATGATAGTGTCCTTCATCCCGCCGACGTAACTACCGACCGTTGGTGTTTCACACGCCGCAGCCTCCAGCGGGACGATACCGAACGGCTCATACACTGATGGAGCGACTGTCATCTCCGCAGTCTTCATAAGCGATAGGAGTTCCTTATCCGACACGTAACCCGGGAAGTGTACCTTGTCACCAACCTGTTTCTTCGCGATACCCTTGTAGTGCTCTGTAGCTCCGGATCCGACCATAACGAACTTTGCTTCAGGATTGGAATCGATTATGTTTGGCATCGCCTCGATAAGGTGTCCCGGTCCTTTCTGCGGATACATGCGCCCGACGAACAGTATTATTTTCTCCCAGTCCAGCGCATAGTCGTTATAGTTGAGACTTGTAGAGTGGGAATCAAACTTCTCCAGGTCAACACCGTTCGGGATGTAATTGATCTTATCCTTTGGCACCTGGAAAGTATGTTTCACCTCCTCGCAGAACTCTCTACCGACTGTGATGACCTCTTCCGCCTGGTAGGTACCGTACCATTCCAGGTTGTGGATTGTCTGCTGGTATTCAGAGTCGATACCGTCCCTTCCCTCCTGCGTGGAGTGGACTGTGAAGACCATTGGAAGGTCCAGAGTGTTCTTGATACCTGTGGCGCCAGGTACCGCCATCCAGTCGTGTGCATGGACCAGGTCAAAGTCTTTCTGCTTATCCAGTTCGATCGCCTTCTTCTCCATCTCGTGACCCAGTTTCATCGCCCAGGAGATAGTGTCTGCAGCAGAGTCCGTGGAAGGAACCCTGTGAATCTCAACGCCGTCGCGGTACTCTTTCTCCTCCTCGGGACCGAAAGTTACAACAACCGGCTCGTGCCCCTGGTCTGCGAGAGTCGTGGTAAGATCCTCACAGTGCGCGGCTATACCCCCTGCCTTGAAAGGCGGGTATTCCCATGTGATGAAAAGCGGTCTCATAGATTAGTTTCCTCTCTGCTCCTGTTTTAGCGATTTAGACGCGTCCTCGTCTTTTTCAAGAAGTTCTCTGTAGTTGTTTAAAACTCTTTCTCGCCACTCGCCGCTGTAAGGATCGATAACACGTATCTTTTCTTCCGGAACATCCAGATCGAACAGCAGCGAGTTCTTAGTATCGTGTTTGGTCGCGAACACGCGGTCCGCCTCCCCAGCGCCCTGCCATTCAAGCTCTGATATCATCGGCGCGTGCTCTCCCTCGAAGCCGCGTTCATTCTCGGTGGAGTGCATAGTAACCACCAGCGGCTTTTCGAGATGCCTGGAGAGCGCGACTCCTCCTGGAACAGTAGACCAGTCGTTAGCATGTATAACATCAAAGTCGTCCTGTTCAAAAAGCTCGCGCGCCTGCCGCTTCAACTCGTTGTTGAGGACCATCGCCCAGTTATAGATGTTGTCCCCATCGAAATGGACAGGAACCCTGTAAACGTCAACTTCTTCATCGACAGAGTAGTATGAGCCGTCATCGAAAGAGACTATAGCCGTCTCGTGACCTTCCTCCACCAGGTAAGACGCGATGGACTTGCAGTACTCGGATATACCTTCTCCGTCACAGAAGTTTTTGGATAACAGGAGTATTTTCAATTTATCACTTGAAACGGTGCTCGAATCCCAGCTTTTTACTATTTTCTACGTCAGGCTGTGTAAACGGGTCCACGTCCCTCAACCAGGCAGAGTAAACCGCAACGTACTGGATGAAAGCGACGAGCTTACCCGCTGCCTCGTGGGAAAGCTCTGTAAAAGTAAGATCTATGCTCGGGATTTTCTCCTCGTCGAGAGCATCCTTCACTCCGTAATACTCCGACTCCAGTGCCTCCTGGTAGGTGCGACCGTCCAGTAAACCAAGTCTTCGGCCCCTGAGATCGATTTCTTTCAGTTCTTCCGGGATCCTCATGACCTCTTCTTCGTGATTCTCCGTCCTGAAGAATACGGGTAGTACATCCTTTTTGCCGCCAAATATTCTCTGGTTGGTGTGGTGCTGGAACTCCGGTCCGAGGTCTCCTGAGACGGTCTGACCCTTCCTGTTTTTACACACTGTCTCGTGCATCAGCTGGACAAACAGGGGATAGAATCCGAACATCCTCGTCGAATAAAACCCTGCGAACAGGTTCTCGTATCCTTTCTTCTCCGCATCATAGAACGCAGAGGCGACGTTCAGCGCAGAGTTATACTGCTTTTTGGGGGAAAGTTTCTCGTACATTTCCTCCGCACCCTTCCTGATCTCATCTATAGGCATACCGGCGAACGCGGCAGGGACTAGCGCGGTCTCAGTTGCACCTGAGAATCTCCCTCCGATGTCAGGGTGGCGGATCCAGCCGAGGTCTTCACGTTCAACTATCTGTTTCAAAGCACCACCATTATCGGATGTTACCGCGAATACCGGATAATCACGCGCCATGAAATAAATAAGAGATTCTATAACACCTACAGTATCCCCGGACTTGCTTATCGGCATGACAAGCGTCTTCTCCGAATCCAGCTCCCGGGAGAGCCGGTTAAGATAGTCTGGATCCATCGTAGTGACGAGTCTTACATCAACATCGGTTTCAGGGAAGAAAGCGTACAAATACGCCCGGAAAGAAGTTATCGACCCACCATTTCCTATGACCACCAGGTTATCGAAGTTGTGCTCCTCTTCCTTTGCCGTTTTTATGGCATCAATATCAGGCTTGTACTCCGCAAAATCCGGCGTATCATGCCTTGGGAGCTCCTGTACCTCCCTTTTCTTCTCATTTACATGGTCTATCTCGATTTTTAGAGACATGATTACCTCTCCAGCGCCATTCCATGCGCCTCTCTATAGTTTTCGCCCAGTCGCTCCCACGAAGTCAGTTGCGCCAGCTTCCTCGCGTTATGTTTTCTCTCAGTGATTTCTGTCTTCGAGTACGAGACTATATCTTCCAGCATGTCAGCAAGTTGCGAAACCGATTCTCCATCCGAAACATTCTCTCTTTCGAGTACCCTGATGCCTTTACGGTCTTCATCCTCGGTGTTATCCAGCAGGAACTTGCCGAACCCTGCCATGTCCGTCGTTATAGATAGAGCTCCATTAGCTGCTGTTTCGACAGGCGTATATCCCCATGGCTCATAACTGCTTGGAAATATACCCGCACTGCAGGCGACTATCGCGTCGTTATAGCCCATCGAAAGCAGGCGGTCTCCCATCGAGAGATACGTAGGGTAGAACACAACTTTTACCCTATCCTCTTCCCTGTTTCTCAACCCTTTCTCGTGCATACGATCCAGTATCTGGTCTTCAGGATAGTTAAGGTCGAACGCGCAATTAGGCGGGTTCTGGCTCCTCTCCTTCATCTTGTGGAAATTCCTGCGGAGAGAGTCTGCCTCACCGTCCGTACTCCCGTCTATAAGCTCCTTTACATCCTCCCCCGGGTCTTTCTCGGACGTCAGAGCATTGATAAGACCAGACCTTAGTTCAGGGATTATCGAATCCACGTAATCCTCGAGCTCCTGGTAGAGCGACATGTTCTCCAGTACCTCCGGCTTCGCCCTCTTCACGTCGGTAGGTATGAAGAAGAATACGAAGAAGTCTTCCCCATCGCTCTCATTAAGTTCAGAGAGCGCGTCGATGAAGATGTCTACTCCTTTATTCCGGAATTCGTATCTGCCTGATATAAACAGGACCCGGGGATCGTTCTCCAGGTCTACGTCATAGTACGGCTTGAAGTACGCTCTCAGGAACTCCTTCATCTCCTCTTTCTTTTTCTTGTGCTGGTAAGATAGCTCTTCCAGTGACGGGAACTCGCCTACGTTGAAACCGTTAGAAAGTATTTTGTCCGGTTCGACTCCCAGGACAGCTTCTGCCTCCTCTCCAGTGGTCTCGCTCACAGTAGTGAAAACTTCTGCCTCGCTCGCCGCCATCTTCTCGGTCTGGTGCTTGGATTTAACCCCGTGCTTTTCCGCCAGAGAACCATCGACCCTGCCTTGCTCTATCGCTTCCTTGAGGTCGTAGTCCGCGCTTGAAAGAGTGCGACCGAGGACAGTGGCGTGTGTTGTGAAAACTGCAGGACTTGAGATATTCATCATGGCAGGACCTGAAAGCCACTCGTGAAGCTGTACAACAGTCTCTCCTTCAAGCTCCTGTTCGAGAATTTCAATCAGCTCTCCGACAGCATAACTCCACTTGACAGGGTCGTCAAAGTCATTTCCTGCCTCTATAGAATCTACCCCATGTTCCTCGTAAAGCTCTTCTTTTATCTCATCTACACCCTTCTCCATCCCGGAAGAGTCCACCAGAAAACATTTAGGCTGTCCGGGAACCCTCCAGACCCCGTAATGCACTTCTATACCCTTATCTTCAAGATCCTTAATTGAGGAAAATTTTTCAGGGAGTTCCCGGGGTGCGAACTCACTGCTTGCGCTCTCCTCATCGTAGAAACCTATAGTATAATATGTCTCACCGTAATAGTCTTTCATCTTTCCCGCCTTGGACTTCAGGACCTGGTATATCCCTCCTACCTTGTTGGCGACCTCGAAAGAAACTTCAACAAAATTTTCGGGCGGCATATACACAAAGTCCTTTCGCCACTATAAAAACCTCGCAGTAAATTCTTTGCTACCATAAAGTCAAAATAAGGGTTTTATAGCATCCAGACACAGGAAACAAACCATGAAGTACACCCTCACAGAAAACCTCTCAGATACCTCGGGAACGGTCTCAAATCTCCACGGATTTCTCCACTGTTTCAACGACAGAGAATTCAAGAACAAGTGGACCGGGTACTGGGCACCACCATACAAGTTCCTGGACTATTATGCCATAAAAATCAACGGTGTCTGGCTCAACCGCGACACCCTGCAGGCAACTGAGTACGGTTCAAGCTTTGTTTTCCACCACGAGCTGGACAGCCTGAAAGTAACAGAAAAAGCCTCGACACCCGATGAACTTCCTGGACTCAGGTTCGAAATCGAAGTAGAGAACAAGACCGATGAACCAAAAGCAGTCAGGCTGACACTTGAATCAGGGATAGATATCCGGGAGAAATCGCAGGACATAGGACCGGAAGACTACGAACTTGATACAGGCGCCCAGCGGGTAACAGTTACAGGTAACGGCAAGAAGATCATGCTGTCCTCGGAAGAAGAATTTGAACTCGAGGGAAATAACTACCTGAAGGAACACTACCCCGGAGGCGAAAAACAGAGGTGCTTTATCCCTGGCGACATCGTTTTCCAGCGGGAGATACCGGGTCAGTCAACCGAAAATATAGAGATAGATATAACTACCTCAGAAGGGAGTTTCGGGGGTATAGAAAGCATTGAACAGGAGATAACGCACCAGGAACTCGGCAGACTATTCGAAAACTGTATTGACAGCGTAGAGAACCTGGTCTACAACAGGAAAGGAAAAGGATTGATCGCAGGTCACCCCTGGTTCCAGACCTACTGGGCTCGGGACGCGTTCTGGACCCTGCTTGGCCTTATAGATGCAGGACGGTTCGAACTTGCGACAGAGATACTTGAGAACTTCGTAAGCCATGACCTCGAATCACGGATATTCCTGGACGGTGATAGTGACGACACCCCGCGGGCGGATACCGCACCGCTCTTCATAATAGCATGCGACAAGTTGGAGAGACACCACGAACTCAGCGGTGAACTTGAGAAAGCGATGGACGACGCGATGGAGAGACTTGAACTTGATGGTGATATAGTCAATAATAAGCCCGAAGCAACCTGGATGGACACTCTTGAACGCCCAGGAGCTGTCGACATACAGTCGCTCTGGCTGGAAGCTGCAGACATAACAGGCGACCCCGGGAAGGAAAAATTGGAGAAAGGACTGGAAGAATTCCAGGACAGCGATTACATGAAGGACTTCATCGAGGATAACACACCTGTCACAATCAATCCTGCAGTACCACTGATGTTCGGACAGGTCGGAGAACAGGAAGCGATGAAATACCTTGAGAAGATTAATGCAGGATTCTCCTCCCGGTACGGCGCCCGCACGAGATCGATGGCGGACCCAGGATACGAGTCAGATGGATACCACACTGGCTCGGTATGGGGTCTGACGACAGGATGGGCTGCTGCAGCAAATCTGAGATACGGGAAGGAAAAACAGGGGCTCAACTTCCTTGAGAAAATGATACAGTTTCTCGACCGCGACCAGTTAGGTGCGCTACCGGAAGTGGTCGACGCGGAAAACGGTCACTTACTCGGAGCACCAGAACAGGCGTGGAGTGCCGGGATGTTCCTCCACGTCGTAGACACCTACCTGCTCGGGATAAAAGCCAGAGGCGATCACGTCGAGATAAAACCCGCAGACATAACCTGCGAAAGGAAGGGAAAACGGGTCAGGGGAGAAAAAATCGACCTGCGTGTGGAAGACGGAGAAGTCGAGATACTGAACAATCCCGACCTCGATATCAGGATATAAATTCAGGTCGAAACAAATTTAGTTGAAGATGATTATCGTAAACTTCAAGACGTACAGACAGGCGACAGGAGAAAAAGCCCAGGATGTAGCTAAGGACTGCCTTGAGGCGTCAAGAGAGACTGGTGAAAGAGTTATAGTAACACCGCAGACCAGCGACCTCCTGCGCCTTGAAGACCTTGACATAGAAATGTTCGCACAGCATATCGACCCCGTGAACCCGGGGAGTAACACCGGTCACGTACTGGCTGAGACAGTGAAAAATACAGGGGTATCAGGTACACTACTGAATCACTCGGAGAAAAGACTGGAGAAGAAAGAGCTCAGGGAGGCGGTTGAAACCGCGAAGGAGCACGGTCTGACCACTATAGTCTGTGCTCAGGGTCCGGACGAATGCGAGAAGTTATCCGGTTTTAAACCAGACTACATAGCATACGAACCACCAGAACTTATAGGCGGCGATATCTCCGTATCCAGCGCGAAACCGGAACTGATCCAAGAAGCAGTTGAGAAATCAAGCGTTCCTGTCCTTACAGGCGCAGGCATCAATACACGGGAAGATGTTGAGAAAAGCATCGAACTCGGGTGCGAAGGCGTCCTCGTCGCCTCCGGAGTTGTCAAGGCAGAAAATCCCCGGGAGAAAGTAAAGGAGCTGTGTAAAGGACTATGACAGGTTTCATGAAGGAAAACTGGATAAAGAAATACCGGGATGCAGCAAACCTTATAGGTCCTTCCCGGGACGTTCTAGTGGCGTTCAACGCCAATATTGACATGGTCTTTGACCTTGAAAGCCTTGACCTCGAACTGGACGCTGCACCCAAAGAACATGAGAAAGCCGAGAGCTTCAAGGAGATAAAGTCTACACTCAGGTATTGTGTGGATAAAAGAGAGAACCGTGAGATAGAACTTGGTGAAATCGACCACGAGTTCAAAGGTGCAGAGCAAAGCATCGGCGGTCAAGCAGGTATAATGGCAAACTTTCTATCAGGGATAGGCAACGGAGTGATATTCTACACCCCGTTCCTGTCCGAAGAACTTGCAGAGATGATGAACGAGAACATCCTCTACCCTGTGGTCGAAGGAGACTTCACTCTGAAAAATGTCCGAGACGCCACAAATACCGACCGCACCAAGCGGAACCTGATATTCGAGTACTCTAATGGTGAAACTGGTAGAGTAATATTTTCACGGAAACTCAAAGGCTTCGGACCGTACTTCAGGAAAGGCGTCGAAGACAGTTTCGAAGAGATAGATGATGACGTTGACAGGATTGTACTCTCCGGATTCCACAATGTAGAGGGTAACAGGGAAGCTAAGCTGAAAAAATCTGCCAGCCAGATATCAAAACTCGATACACCTGTACACATGGAATTCGTCTACAGGAACGACGAACTGTCCTCAATGATAGCAGAGCACGTGATACCAGAGGTCAACAGTATAGGTCTGGATGAAGACGAAATGAAGAAACTCATAGATTTACTTGGTTTAGAAGTCGATGTAGACGAGAATCTAACTCTTGGCGAAGCCTTCCACGCAGGAAAGCAGTTGATCGAAAAGTACAACATGCAAAGATGTCACCTCCACACCTACAGATTCCACCTGACAGTGGCGGACAAGGACTACCCTATCTCGAAGAGAAGTATGAGAGACGCCATGCTTTTCGGCGAACTCTGCGCCATCAAAACCGCAGATACAGGCGAGATACCGGAAGCAGGGCAGCTGAAAAAGTTCGACATGAAGAACAAGCATATACCTGAACTCAAGGAGATGAACCACTTCCAGCAGTTCTTCGACCTCCACAACTTTGTAGAGGAAGGAACTGCAGAACTTGAAGACTACAAGGTGGCGGCGATACCCCCTATAATCCACGAGGAACCTAAACGCCTCGTAGGAATGGGTGATATAATCTCTGCAGGAGCATTCGTTGGAGAACTCAACCAGCTTCCCTGATAAACTTCCTCACGTTTGACTCCACATCATCAAGCAACCTATCTAGTGTGTCCCGGTTGTCAGCCTCTACTCTTACTGACATCTTCGGCTCGGTAGAAGACGGGCGGACAAGAGCCCAGCCCTCGCTAAAGTTTACCTTGACGCCGTCTTTCGTCGAGGTCGGATAGCCAGAATAGTGCTCCGCGAACTTTTCGACTACTTCCTCTTTCGCATCTTCCGGACAGTCGATCCTTAACTCCGGTGATACCGGGTAGTCAGGGAAGGATTCCAGTTCCTCCTTGAGGTCTCGTTCCGAAACTATCTGGCACATCAGCGCCGCTGCAAAGAGCCCATCGTCGAAAGGAAAATTGTGAGAAGGAAAGTAGTAATGACCTGAAAGCTCTCCTGCAAACACGATACCAGAGTCTTCGTGTATCTCTTCGGAGATGAAAGTATGTCCGACCCGTGATTCAACAGGTTCTCCGCCGTGCTCCTCTATCTTCTCTTTCACAAGCTTCGAGGCACGCAGGTCGTAGACTATCTTTCCTTTTTCCCGCGAGAGACACTCATCGGAGAATACCGCGAGCACCTCATCCTCCGGGATGTAGCCGTAGTCGGGAAGTATAAAACCCGCTCTATCTCCGTCACCGTCAAATATTATTCCCAGGTCTTCGTCCTCCATAGCTTCCTCGAGCTGTCTCTGCGCCTCTTCCTCGCCCGGCGCGGGCAGGTGATTAGGGAAGCTGCCGTCGATAGTATCGTTAACCGGCTTAACCTTGCATCCTATACTCTCAAGCATCTTCTTTCCTATCGTCGCAGTCACACCATTTCCGAAGTTAACCACAACATCCAGACTGCGCTCCAGCTCTATCTTTGAATCCACAGCCTCGATATAGCCTTCCTCCAGATCTACCTCTTCTAGACCACCTTCCCCACCTTCTTCAAAGTCTCTGCTCTCGTATATTTCTTCCATCTCCTCCATCCCTCCTTCACGTGAGACAGCGAGCGCCTCACCCTTACAGAACTTAAAACCGGTGTACTCCGGAGGATTGTGCGAGGCAGTCACGACAGCCGCAGCGTCAACATCTCTCGCGATCATACCCTGGTAGACAACAGGCGACGGAACCATGCCTGCGTCAAGAACATTCACACCGGTCGACCTGATGCCATCTATAAACGCTTCCGAAATCTCTTCGCCATGTTTACGCCCGTCTCTACCTACGAGCACAGTATCCGCGTCAGTCCAGGTCCCAAACGCCTTCCCAACTCTGCAGGCCTCTTCTTCACCGATTTCGTCAGGATAAGTTCCTCTCAGATCATAAGTGTGGAAGAACGAGGTCATGTAAGTAAAAACGCGAACCCCGGATTCTAATAACTTTCAGTTACCAACCTATCTCTATGGAGGACAGACTGGAAAGGATAGGATTCAAGAGTTCATTAGAGTCTCTTCTCGAAACTGTCTGTAAGGACTATGAAATCGGAATATATCAAGATCACCAAGTCATTGAGAAAGGTTATGAAGATCTTAACGTGGAATTAGAGACATCAAAAGGAAAGTTTCTCGTTAAAATTTTCAACAGCAGACGGAGTGACGTTGAATGTAGAAAGTATGTTGAAGTCATGAATACCGCTATAGACTCAGGCGTAAAACATCCTGAACTTTACCATTACAACGGCGAATCTCTTTACACTTACCAGAATACACACCTGTGCGTAATGGACTTCATAAAGGGCTCAACAGTTGAAGAAGAGCGTCTTGACAAGGACGATATACGTTTCCTTGGAGAGCAGGCTGCCCTGATCAACTCCCTGGATATTGAACCTCACGAAAACCATGACTCGTGGGCGATTCCGAACTTTCCGGACAAGTTCGAGAAGACACGGAAGTATCTGAGTGAAAAAGAGCTAGAAGTTCTGGAATCTCTGCTCGAAGAATTCAATGATATAGATTTCGAATCGCTCCCTCATTGTTTCGTCCACGGTGATATCCGCGAGACCAACGTTATGAGAGATGATAACGGCGAACTCTGGGTACTCGACTTCTCAGTCTCGGGCATCTATCCACGGATCCAGGAGCTAGCGGTTATAGCGTCCTCGATTCTACTAGACGAAAACAGAAACAAAACGCAGGAAAACATAGAGACTCTGATAGAAGAATACCGGAGCAATACTGGGCTGACCGACCAGGAGCTCGATACTCTACCCATTCTCATAGACGTCGGATTCGCCATGAACTTTGTCAGCGCCAAGTACGAGAAAGAAGCAAACGATGTTTACTCAGAGGAAAACGAATACTGGCTTCAGAAAGGAAAGAAAGGATTGAATCAGAATCTAAGAGACAGCCTAGAACTATGTCATGGTATAGATGACAGTTGAAGACTAATTTGGGCTAGATCACTACTACATCGACTTCCTCTATTCCATCAAAGTCTCCATCTCCTGTATAGAGATTATCGCAACCAGTCATCGCGGCTGTAGCTATGTGGATTGTATCGGCATAGGAGATCTGGTTTTCGTTTCTATCATAGTATTTGTTTCTTAGGTCCGCGGCATAGATTGCTACTTCTTCCGTCACAGGCATTATATCCAGATTGTCGAAGCTCGTGATAATCGCCGTGATTTTATCTGACTCCTCCTGACCAAACTTTCTTCTCACTCTATACCTTACTTCTGCAATCACTGTCGGAGAAATCACTGTACTTTCTTCCTGTATTCTCTTGATTACTTTCTCCGCTTCCTCTGCTTTCTCATCCTCCTGGAAAAATTCCAGCCACACCCACGAATCGATGAAAATCATTTTCCATCCCAGGACTTCTTTGAATCCCTGATCATGTACTCTATCTCTTCATCCGAAAATGAGATTTCTGAACGCATCTCTTTCATCTCTTCAAGAGGGTTCTCGGACTTCGGAATTATAACTGCCTCTCCATTCCTCAAGACAAAAGATACTTTAGAGCCTGAAGTGATACCGAGCTTTTCTCTTATAGTCTTAGGTATAGTGACCTGGCCCTTGCTTGTGACGCTTGCGTCCTCAGTCAACATACATCTGCACCTTACATTCTAACTTTTCTCATTGAATTTTTATAAAAATTCTTACTAGAGCTAATAGAAGACATAGAACACCTAAATGAAACTTTAGCAGACGTATTACAAAATACTCTTAATTAAAGATTTAAGCCGGATTTGTATTACATAAGTATTACCAGTAGTCCTCTAAAATGTCAACCCGCTCCCGGTACTCTTCCTGCATGTCGGTAAGAGACTTCTTCATGACCTTAGTATCGAGCGAGGTCTCCATGAAGCCACGGTCTTTCTCGTAAATCGGGACGAGCTGGACGTGCAGGTGCGGTATGGATTCTCCCGCCGCCTCGCCGATGTTGATCCCGACGTCGATTCCCGCAGGGTCGACAACTTCTTCCTGGAGCTCCTGTACTTTTGCGACCATCGCGAAAAGCCGGTTGCGCTCCTCATCTTCAAGCTCCGTTAAAGAGTTGACGTGTCTTTTCGGCACAACAAGCAGGTGACCTGTGTTGTAAGGGAAGATATTGAGCTCCACCATCAGGAAGTCGTCCTCGAACACCTCCAGCTTTGTCACACGGTCATCGCCTTCTGCCTGCGCGCAGAAGATACAGTCGATATCCTCCGGGATTTCTGTATTCTCGTACTCCTCACGTTTAGGACTCCAGAGATACTGCTCATACGGCTTCAGGTCTGTCATGAAGAAGAGTTGGTTACGGAGAATTTAATAACTCGGTCTAAAGTGGCGATATATCCTGGACGCTTGCCTTCAGTCTCTGTGTAAGCCCTCTCCTCGGCGGTTCGTCGCCTTTCAAACGGTGGGCGACATCTTCTATCGCCATGGACGCCTTGGAGTTCGGCTTGTACGATACGACAGGTTCTCTGAGTGCGATGCCTTCCCTTACGTGCGGATGGTCGGGTACCGTTCCAAGTATCTCAGTCTCCATCAGATCCATTACATCCTCCAGATCTACCTCGGATTTCTCACCTCTGACAGAGTTCAGAACCAGTCCCAAGACATCCCTGTCAAGCTGTTCCGCAAGTTTTTTCGCCCCAAGACAGTTGGTCAGGGCAGGTAGCTCAGGCTCCGCGACCAGTAAGACTTCGTCCGACGCCTCGACCGCTGCCTGTACCTCCTCATCAGTTCCTGCTGCCGCGTCAACGAAAACAAAATCCTTGTCGCCGAGGAACTCGACTATCGAGTGCTTAAGGTTGTCCGCGGTCGCATTGAATTCAAGGATTGATGCAGGAAGGACAGAAACACCTGCAGGGTGCTTGGCGACCGCCTGTGTGATATATGCTTCGCCGTTGAGAACATCGTTTAGAGAAACATCCTGGAAACCTATGCCGAAGTGCTGTGACACGTTCGCACCGGAAAAGTTGCCATCTATTATAAGTACGTCTTCTCCCTGATTCGCAAGAGATGTCCCGAGATTGGCAGTGACCGTGGTCTTACCTACACCTCCCTTACCTGATATTACAGATATTACCCGGGTCATCGTGTGAAAGTTTCTATCGATTTAATAAAAGCTTGTCCCTACCGGTCGAAAACTCTTGAGCACCCTTCTACATGAATCTCCAGCCCTTTAACATCACCTACCGGGGCTGTTACGGCAGATAACGTACCT
The DNA here is from genome assembly GCA_022729235.1 of Candidatus Nanohalarchaeota archaeon. Taxonomy (GTDB): domain Archaea; phylum Nanohalarchaeota; class Nanosalinia; order Nanosalinales; family Nanosalinaceae; genus JALDAJ01. The sequence continues at coordinate 496,718 of JALDAJ010000001.1, read as the reverse complement.
GGACTACCATACTCCGAGACCATCGTGGCATTCCTTTCCTCGCCGATGAAAGTAACCGCGAGAGCGTTAGCGTCCTGATCCATCCTGACGTATACGGTATGGTGTGTGGCGTTTCCACTACTTTCAAATACATCAACATCAAGCACCGCACAGTCTATAGTATCAGATGTCTGTGTCCGGTCACCGTGATCCAGAAGCTCTGACGACCAGTTGAAGACGCCCGCACCTACAGCCATCGCCATGAAAAATATAATCAGGGCGCCCGGCCTGATAAACACGTTTTCTGACATCTATCTCAGCCTTTGCAGCACACGGGATAAAAATCCTTCCTCTTCGATCTCGGGCTCGTACTCGATACCTGCAACTTGTGCTGCCACGCCCCTGAAACGCTCAGATACATGGTGATCCGGTTCATGATGTACAACCGGTTTCTTCGCCGCAAGAGCTTCCTGCAGCTTACCGTGCTCAGGAACCTCCATCAGGACATCGTAACCTATCATCGACTCGACTTCATTAACATCAAGTTCAGAGTCGTGTTCCTTAACCCTGTTCAGTACAACTCCGAGAACATCTGTACCTGCGTCCTCAGCCAGATTAACCGTCTTCAGCGCATCCGTCACTGAGGGAAGGTTAGGGTTCGCGACTACAAGCACCTCATCAGAGGCCTCTATAGCATTGATAGACTCGTTTCCAAGCCCTGCAGCCGAATCCACCAGCACGAAGTCTGGCTCTCCGACCGTATCAAGCAGAACATCTGAAAGATTCTCGGGAGATGTGTCTACAAGGTCCTCTATCGAAAGCCCTGCCGGTACAACACGCAACCCCGAGTTGTGTATATACATCGCCTCGGTGATGTGAGCATCACCTTTCAAAACATCGTGAAGCGTCTTCGGGTAGAGCGGAATACCTAGGTGAAACCCTAAGTTGGGGTTCGTCAGGTTGGCATCCAGCACTATCGTATCGGTACCGAACTGCGTCAATGCAGCTCCGACGTTCGACGTTACCGTGGTTTTTCCTGTACCCCCTTTCCCGCTACTGACACATACCAGCCGGGTCATCGTATCAAAACAATTCATCGAGGGCTTTTAAATTAATACTGAACCGCTAGACTTCTTCTCTCCCGGTACTGATTTCCACACCCCCGAACTCCATCTCCACCGGCTCCGTATACCTGTCACCGTTATCCCTATCGTGTCTATGAAAGGTTGGAGGCTCAACCCTGATCACGATATCATAGATGCCGTCACCAGGAAGCTCCACGTTGCGACCATAGTGGAAAAGACCAGGGTGCCATATGAACGGAAGACCGAAGGAGAGTTTCTCACCCTCCTCCGGAACAACAGTCATAGTAACTTCTAGATAGGGAATAAAACGTCTATCATCACGGTCAAGAACCGCGACCTCGAAATGCGCGTTCATACTTTCATCCGGTTCGCGCCATACAAGTTCCCCGTCCTCGAAGCGGTACAGACCTTCGGCTTCTTCCTGGGCGAAACCTACTACATAGTCCTCGACTTCTACAACACGACCTGTATGAGCAACCTCTTCAATCATGTAGCGCAGCGCCTCCCTGTACGCGTCACCCTCCATCTCCGCGATTTCAAGCTGGTGTTCATCGACCTCGTGACTCGGCTCCTTCCCCATAGGACTTCACCACTTTCGACCTGTCCGCGAGCCGGTTTAAACATTCGAACAGAAGATAGCAACCGTCAGCCGCCTAGAAACTATTTTTAAGAATTGCAACCCAAACAGATGTCATGAGCCCGGGTAACTCAATCAAGGGTGGACATGTTCTACGCTAGCTACCGGGCTGTACAAAGCTTAAGTTTCTACAGGGTTCAAGGTGTTTCTATATGACAGAAGACTTCGCGGAAAGGCTCAACGAGTTCGAGGACAAATGGCAGGAAAAATGGGAGGAAAACTTAATACACCAGAGCAATGCAGACGATTCACTGGAGAAATACTACGTACTGGAGATGTTTCCCTACCCTTCCGGCAGCATGCACATGGGTCACGTCCGCAACTACTCTATAGGTGACGCCTTCGCCCGCTACAAGAGGATGCAGGGATTCAACGTCCTCTACCCCATGGGATGGGACTCGTTCGGACTACCCGCGGAAAACGCCGCCATCGACAGGGACGTGAACCCGCGGGAATGGACCGAAGAATGTATCAGCGAAATGAAGGAACAGCTCAAGACTCTCGGACTATCCTACGACTGGAGGAGAGAGGTCGCGACCTATGAACCGGAATACTACAGGTGGAACCAGTGGATATTCCTCAAGATGCTCGAAGAAGACCTCGCTTACCGGGACGAGGCTGAAGTCAACTGGTGCCCGAGCTGTGAAACAGTGCTCGCGGACGAACAGGTAGAAGACGGTCAGTGCTGGAGGTGCGACTCCACCGCGGAGACCAGGGAGATGGAGCAGTGGTTCCTCAAAATCACGGACTACGCCGACGAGTTACTTGATGACCTCGAAGAACTCGAGGGATGGCCCGAGAAAGTAAAGAAGATGCAGAGAGACTGGATAGGGAAGAGCCACGGCGCAACCATCGAGTTCCCTATGAAGGATAGCGATGAAGTACTCGAGGTATTCACCACACGACCTGACACTGTCTACGGCTCGACTTTCATGGTGCTCGCACCTGAACACCCGCTAGCGGAAGAAATCGCAGAAGAGAAAGAGGAAGTCGCAGATTATATAGAAGAGGCGAAGACAAGAGATTCGCAGGAGCGGGAAGAAAAAACAAAGGCAGGAGTCTCCACAGGAAGATACGCAGTCAACCCGTTCACGGAGGAGGAAATACCTATCTACGTGGCAGAGTTCGTCCTGACCGACTACGGGACCGGCGCGATAATGGCGGTACCGGCACACGACCAGAGAGACTTTGAATTTGCGAAGGAACACGGCATCGACATCAAACCCGTCATAGAACCTGAAGAGGAGCACGACTTCGAGGAAGAGGCTTACGAAGGTGACGGCAAACACCACGACTCGGAGAATATCAACGGTCTCAAAAACGAGAAGGCTATAGACAGGATAATCGAAATCATAGAGAAAAGTAAGGTAGGTGAGAAAGATGTCAATTATAGACTCCGTGACTGGCTGATATCCAGACAGCGGTACTGGGGAACACCTATACCTATCATTTACTGCGATGACTGTGGAGCAGTACCGGTACCTGAGGAAGAACTACCTGTAGAGCTACCGGAAGATGTCAAGTTCACCGGTCAAGGAAACCCTATCGAAACCTCCAGCAGCTTCACCGAGACAGAGTGTCCTGAATGCGGTGGAGAAGCCGAAAGAGAGACCGACACTATGGACACTTTCATGGGCTCTTCCTGGTACTTCCTCCGCTACTGCTCGCCTGACTTTGACAACGCACCATTTGATGAGGGAGAGGCGGATTACTGGATGAACGTAGACCAGTACATCGGCGGAATAGAACACGCGGTCATGCACCTGCTGTACGCGAGGTTCTTCACCAAGTTCTTCCGCGACATCGACATGCTGGACGAGGACGAACCCTTCGAGCGCCTTCTGACACAGGGAATGGTTAACCATCCTGCGTACAACTGTCCGGAGCACGGCTGGCTCTACCCTGAAGAAGTAGAAGACGGCGATGTCTGCTCTAAGTGCGGTAGAGAAGTTGAAGTTGACGTCATGAAGATGTCCAAGTCGAAGAACAATGTGGTCGACCCTAACGAGCTTATAGAGGACTACGGAGCTGATACCGCGCGACTGTTCATACTGAGAGCCTCACATCCAGAAAAAGAGCTTGACTGGTCATCGGACGGGGTGGAAGCATCGAAGGAGATGCTGGAAAGAGTCACCAGACTAGTGGAACAGGAGGAAACAGGAACCACCGGAATCGACCTTTCAGATGCGAGTCTCTACGACAGGATAGCGGTCACGAAAGTCCAGAGAACTGTGGAAAAAGTTACGGAACACATGGAGAACTACGAGTTCAATCTTGCCATCAACGAACTCGACAAACTGCTCTCCAAGCTGTTCTGGTACGGTAACCAGGACCCTGAATCGGAGATAATGTCGCACGGCATAGAAACATTCATCCAGATGCTGGCGCCGTTTACTCCTCACCTGGCAGAAGAAATATGGCAGGAAGCACTCGGGAACGAAGAGTTCCTTATCGAAGAGGACTGGCCGCAGCCACGGGAAGACATGATAGACGATGAGGCGGAAGCAATCGATAACTACCACGACAGGGTGGCTGGAGATATCAGGGAGATAGGAGAACTTTACGACGGCGAACTCTCCTCTATCAAACTTATCAGGGCAGAAGACTGGAAGTACACCATCGGGAGACAGGTACTCCAGGAAGTCGAATCCGGTAACCACGACGTCGGTGATGTAATGGAGGAAATCCTTGACGAAGAACTCCAGCAACACGCACCAGAGATAAGCTCCATGGCACAGGAAGCAGTGGAAAACCCCGGCAGTTTCAGGGAAACTCTTATGGACAAAGAGACAGAGTCCGAGGCTCTGGAACAGAACATGGAGAGATGGGAGAAAAAGTTCGAAGCCAAGATAACAATCGAACAAGAATCCGAATCAGAAGAAGACAAAGCCGAAAGAGCAGAACCCGGACGACCAGCAATCGTGATGGAATAGATGTCTCTCGCAACGCTCTTTACAGGCGCTGGGACGCACTAATCGAACACGACATAGTCAAGAAGTCAGACACAGTCGAGGCGATAGCAAAGATTCTCCACTGAAAGCAGAAAGCTAGTATAACCGGCTTTCGATATCCATGAAAGTTTCCTTGTTATACGCGATCTCCCGATGTTTTAAGCCGTAGATAACCCACTTGTTCTTATAGTCAGATATAAGCAGGCGATAACTAACAGAGGGATTGTCCTGCTTTATCTTTAACCGGTAGTAGTCGTTTTCCACGTAATCCTGCTCGATCAAATCAAAATCATCGTGCCCAGTACCTTCCCTCTCGAACTCCGAAACCTTTTCTAGCACAACTCTCCGCCCAGATTCGCTCAGTTCTTCCAGCTCGACTCTGGCGTCCGGATGCCAGAATGCCTCCGCCATATTATTCAATACCTAGCTCTTCTTCTAATTCCTTATTAGACGTAAGATCTTCAAAGCTCAGTTCTCCTTCTTCTAGGCGTTCCATTCGTTCCTCTATTTTCTCTAGAACTTCTTTTTTGATTGTTTCCCTCTTCTTTATCTCGTTTCTTATTACTTCCCGTAAAAACTCCGACCTGTTAGGGTAGCCCTCCTCCTCAGCTATCTCCTCAAGCTTCTCCTTCTGAGCTTCAGGTACTTTCACAGCAACCTTCTCCATTGTCTCACCCCTAGAGAACGTACGTTCGACGAGCGTTATATGATTTTTGGTAGTCCTATATACAAGAATGTAAAACCCGCTCAGTACCGCTTTAAGCTCTCCTTCAGGTTCTTGTCAAGGTGCTTGTCAACTTCAACATCCTGGTCAAGCTCGTGGAGAGCCTTTCTCTGCGCCTGGACAAGATCTTCCAGTTTCTGGACGCGCTCGTTCATAAGCGCCAGTGCAATCCAGATCTGACCTACTGACGCATTCTGCGCCTCCATATATACATCCTCATGCTGTTCTACAGAGTCTAAAAGTGATTCAAGCGATACACGTAGCTTATCCGGAAGATCAGATACCCATTCCATAACTTAACAGGAGGAGTCAAACACTTTTTAACATTCGCCCCTCTGCCTAACAATGTGACTATGGAAGAAGGCGACCTCGTACTTGTAAACTACGTAGGAAAAACAGACGGAGAAATTTTTGATTTAACAGTAGAAGATAGAGCAGAGGAAGAAGGAATTCCCAAAGACAACCTGGAACCGATACCTGTCCTCGTAGGCGAAGGCTACGTCATAGAAGGATTTGAAGAAGCCCTGGAAGACATGGAAGTAGGCGAGGAACAGGAGATCGAGGTCGAACCCGAGAAAGCATACGGTCCAAGAGAGTCTGACAACGTTGAGACCTACCCGGAAAAAGAATTCGAGAACCAGGGAGTACAGGTACATCCTGGCGAAGAACTAAGGATAGGAAATAGACGCGGAAGAGTGATGTCCGTAAACTCAGGTCGTGTAAGAGTAGACTTCAACCACCCTCTCGCAGGAAAGACCCTGGAATACGAGATAGAAGTCGTTGAAAAAGTTGAAGACGACGAGGAAAAAGCAGGGTACATCGCACAAAGAGTCGCAGGACACTTCGACTCCGAAGTCGAGAACGGAGTCCTCAAGGTCGAGGAAGTTCACAGCCACGGCGACCACGAACATCCGATGCCCGATCAGATGAAGGAAGAACTGGAGAGACAGATAGAAGAGTACACCGACGTAGAAGTTGAGTATGTCTAAGAAGAATGAATAGCGGAAACTCGGCGGACGGCTTAGAAGCAGAACGGGTGTTTCATCCTGTATAAGTTCTATTTAAAGAGGACTATTTTTCTTCATCTATGGAATATCTTCTGGAACAGAGTACCGAACCAGATGTTTATCGTGCAGCGATCCGCCCCGCCACTTTTGGAACAGGTTTTGCCGCAGGAATAATCATAGAGTCAACGATAAAATTCTTCGAAAGAGATAAGTACGCCCAGAACCCTGTCTACGAGAGTTTAGGAGCAGGAGCGCTAGGAGCAGGAGCGCACGGGATTTACAACCTTCTAGATGGAGAGATCGATGCTCTCGCGACCGGACAGTTCGGAGCAGGAATGGCCCTGGGCTCAGATTTGACTTCCCGATACCTGAGCGATTGATTTATCAAATACGACTGAAGAGAAATCACAGAATAAACCAATTTTATATAGGTTCGTGATAACTTGTTATACATAAAATACCATAAATTGAAAGGGTTCTGAAGCCATGGAAGATCAGATCAAACAAGCACAACGCAACGACGCGGGATCGGTACCACAGACAGGAAGCAAAAACCATGAAATCGATGAGGAACTTGAAGAACTTATAGAACAGAGAAAGGCTGAGATCAAGGTCATAGGTTCCGGAGGAGCCGGAAACAATACTATCTCACGCCTCGTAGAAGTCGGAATCGAGGGATGTGAAACCATCGCGATGAATACCGATGCGCAGGATCTTCTATACGCTAACGCGGACAAAAAAGTGCTTATCGGAAAAGAACTTACCGGAGGACTCGGGGCAGGAGCTGACCCTAAAGTCGGCGAAGAATCCGCAAAAGAATCCCAGCAAAAGGTCAAAGATGCAGTTTCCGGCGCCGACATGGTGTTCGTTACCTGCGGTCTCGGAGGCGGAACCGGGACAGGATCCGCACCAGTCATCGCCCAGCAGGCGAAAAAAGAAGGTGCACTTACAGTCGGCATCGTCACACTACCCTTCGAAATGGAAGGACAGTCCAGACAGGACAATGCAGAATACGGACTGGAGATGCTTGAAGATATCGTAGACACGTTAATCGTGATACCGAATGACAAACTTCTCGAAATAGTACCTGACGTTTCACTGAACACCGCGTTCAAGATCGCGGACGAGATACTTGTTAACGCGGTAAAAGGCGTGACAGAACTAGTTACGAAGCCAGGACTCGTCAACCTTGACTTCGCAGACATAAGAGCGGTTATGGGTGACGGAGGAGTCGCGATGATAGGAATGGGTCAAAGCGATACTGATTCACGGGCGCAGGAAGCAGTCCAGAAAGCACTAAGCAACCCGCTGCTCGACGTCGAAATCGAAGGTGGTCAGGGCGCGCTCGTCAATGTCACCGGCGGAACCGACCTCTCACTGAAAGAAGCACAGGAGGTAGTCAACACCGTCTCCGACAGACTTGCCGACTCCGCGAAGGTTATCTGGGGCGCACAGATAAGAGACGACATGGAGTCCTCACTACAGTCCATGATCATCGTTACAGGAGTCGAAAGCCCGCAGATCTACGGACCCGACAGCACGACCAAGGACGAGTACGAAGACGAGATAGAGAAAGAGCTCGGCGTTGAATTTATCTAGATTCTCGCGTCACTCTACCTTTTCTTCACTTTTTCACTTCTAACCTCCAGCAGTCACACTCCTTATAAAACTTCATGTTAATTTTCTGGTTACAAAACCCGTTTGAACCACCTCTGGTGGGAGGGTCGACTAGGTTCGACTCTTTCTAGCCCGGGGTGTCTACAGGTTCGCTCAACATGGAGATCAAGAAGCTCAGGACACGCTTACGGCACAAGCTGAACGAGTACATCCGCGTACTCAAGATTTCCAGCAAACCGGATAGAGAAGAATTCATGATGAGCGCCAAGATCACGGGAGCCGGGATACTCGCAGTAGGGTTCATCGGTTTCCTGTTCTACATGGCAGCGAACCTGCTATCCCAGATGATCTAAGATGATACTCACCGCAAGAACCACGAGAGGACGCGAGAAGACCGCGATAAACGAGATGAAGTCGAAGATAAAGAATGAAGAGTTCGATGTGAGAGCGGTCTTTCACCCAGAAGAACTGAAAGGATACATCTTCATCGAGGGTAAAGAAGGCGACATCAAACAGCTCTCCAACGATATAAGACATCTCAGAGGAATCATCAACGACGAAGTGGATGTGGACGAGATAGAGAAGTACCTGAAAGACGAGGAGAAAGAAATCAAGATCGAAGTCGGCGACCAGGTGGAAGTGGTCGGTGGCGCATTCAAGGGAGAGGAAGCCAAAGTCAACAGGGTTGACGAGACAAACCGGGAAGTAACAATAGAACTACTGGACGCGGCAGTACCGATACCGACAACAGTCGACATCGACATGGTCCGCAGGAAATCAAGCTAAAGGTGGAAAAAATACTATGTACGGAACTCAAAGAGATTCTGGATTTGCAGAAAATCACCAGGTGATTTTCGAGTGACAGAAACAATAGATTTACTCGTAGAAGGTGGAAGCGCAAGCGCCGGACCTCCACTAGGTCCAAGTCTGGCGCCTATGGAAGGAATCGACGTAGGAGAAGTTGTAAACGCGATTAACGATGCAACCGGAGACTTCGATGGGATGGAAGTACCCGTAGAGGTTATAGTAGACGAGGAGACAGGCGACTTCGAGATAGAGGTCGGAAAACCTCCTGCTGCCGCACTTATCAAGGATGAACTGGGAATCGAGTCCGGGTCAGGAGAACCAAACGTTAACAAGGTTGCAGACATGGAGTTCGAGACCGCCTGCAAAGTAGCCCGGATGAAATCCAGCGACCTAAACGCCATGGATCTCAGGGGCGCAGTGAAAGAAATACTCGGTAGCGCACAGTCGATGGGAATCACAGTGGACGGAAAAGACGCATACGATGTCCAGCAAGAAATCGACGAAGGAGAATACGAGGGACAACTCGAAAAAGAGGAGGGGATAGAATAATGACCCGAAAATCAAAGATTTTCTCGCAGAAGGTTCGCAGAACCTTCGAATCACAAGGTGATTTCGAGTGAATTTCCAGGAAGCAGTTGAAAAAGCGGTAGAAGAATCAGAGAACAGGAACTTCGCGGAGAGCGTTGACCTTGTCATCAACTTCAGGGACCTTGACCTGGGCGATGCTAGCAACAGGTTCAACGAGGACATAAAACTACCTTACCAGGCCGATGAAGAAGTCAAGATAGCAGTAATCGGAGACACTCTCGTAAACAACGCTGAAAACGCGGATAAAGAGATAACAGGAGACGAGCTGGAAGAGTACTTCGAAAACCCAGATCTCGCAAAAGATCTCGCAGAAGAGATGAGCTTCATAATCGCGGAGGCACCACTGATGCCTGACATCGGTCAGCACCTCGGACAGGTTTTCGGTCCGCGGAACATGATGCCTGACCCGATGCCTCCTGGAAGCGACCCTACAGACCAGATAGAGTCACTCAGGAACACGATAACAGTAAGGCTCAAGGAAGACCCAGTCATCCACCTCAAAATCGGTAACGAGGAGCAGGACGCGGAAAACGTCGCCAGGAATGCAAGCGCGGTCTATGACTTTGTCGAGGGCGAACTCCCACAGGGCACGAACAACGTAAAATCTGTGCTTGTAAAGACTACCATGGGTCCTTGCGTGGAGGTGAACCAGTGATGCGAAAATCAAAGATTTTCTGTGTCACTGAGAAGACACGAGGTGACTTCGAGTAATGGTTCAGCCAAAGCCGAAGCAGATGACCCGCGAACAGAAGGAGGAAAAAGTAGAGGAGTTCAGGCAGAAGATCGAGGAACACCCTGTAGTAGGAATCCTTGACATGCACAACCTACCCTCCCGTCAACTTCAAGAGATGAAGAAGGACATGAAAGAGTTCGCGGACATCAAGATGTCCCGGAAAACACTCATGGACCTCGCGATAGACAACGCGAGCAAGGAAGGCGTGGAACAACTGGAAGAAAACGATGCTATACAACCCGCATTCATCTTCTCCGAGAAAGACCCGTTCCAGCTCTACAGACTGCTGCAGGAGAATAAGACAAGCGCAGCGGCACAGGGCGGAGAAGTAGCACCTAACGACATTGAAGTATCCGAAGGGGACACCGGAATCGGTCCCGGACCGATGCTTGGAAAGCTACAGCAGGCAGGACTCAACGTACAGGTCGATGACGGCTCCATCCACGTACAACAGGCAGGAGTCATCGTCGAACAGGGAGAAGTCATCACGGGCGAAGACGCTGAAATCCTCAACCAGATGGGTATCGAACCACTGGAAATCGGACTCGATCTCGACGTAGTCCTGAGCGAAGGAGAACTCTTCGAGGCGGAAGACCTCGACATCGACGTAGAAGAGTACACAGACAACGTCGAATTCGCAGCCTCCAGAGCATTCAACCTTGCAGTCAACGCAGGATACACCACGGAAAGAACTGCGCCAACAGTCATCTCACAGGCAGTTACAAAGGCACGCAACCTTTCCATCAGCGAAGGTGTAGCAACAGAAGACACAGTCGAAGAAATCATCTCGCTCGCAGCTGGAAGAGCTGAAAGCGTTGACGCGGAACTCGACCTCGAAGACGTAGAAATCGGAGAAGAGGACTCACAGGATAGCAGTGAAGAGACAGAAGATGAAGCAGAAGAACCAAGTGAGGAAGAAGAGGATGAAGAGGATAGCAGTGAAGAAACAGAAGATGAAGCAGAAGACAGTGATGACGGAGAAGCGGACGAGGAATAACTCCTCAACCTATTTCAATAACTCTTTTCTTATCAATTACTTATGGACGCGGAAAAGCTTCCCGTACTAGCTCTTTCAATAGTTCTACTCGTATCACTAGGGACAGCTTATCCCGGACAGGGCGCGGTTTCAACAGCGGTGAACACCGGACAGGGAATCATCGATTCTGCAGTAGAGTTTTTTACCGGTGATGCAGAAGACACTCCAGAAGATGTAGAACATATCTCAGGACAATTGATAGAAGAGGATGCAGAACTGAATACCGCAGAATGGGCGGCGCTCGCATCGGTAGATCCCGACTACCTATACGATCTCGAAGTGGAAAAGCCGATAAGCGTTGAAGACGCCATCAAACAGGTCCGGCAGCAAGCAGTGGAAGAAGGATACAACGATGACGTTAAAGTAAGATACAACAACATGCAGGACCTAGAAAAAGATAGGCTTGAAGACGATTTAGACGGTATCAGCGATCCCGGACAGGGCTTTGAGGCAGCAAATACAGGGCAAGACAACCAGGGTAACGTAATAATCACCGAGGACACACCCAGCCCCTACCCCAGCGATGGCTGCTACGACCACACAGATTTCTACCCCACCGGATACGGCGAATTCAACGAACGAATGATACTTGCCCCCTCCTGGGACAGCGGCTACTGGAACCCTGACCCCTACGAATGCCCTGAGTGGCTCACAGATGAACAAGGCCCTATTGGCAGCCAGAACGTGGACTGGGAGAAGCTAGAAAAACTCAGAGACTCTGGCGCAGAAAGCCCGGGAAACGGCGATAACGGAGATGACGGGGAAACAGGTACCGAAATAGACCTCGGCTACCAGTGGCAAAACTGGTGCCTAGAAGAAGGTTACAGCAACGATGTAGACGAAATGGTTGACTGCGCACAAAACGAACTCTTCGGATGCCTCACCTCCGGACCTGAAGCAGACGAATGCAGCGAGGTGCAAGAAACAACCGAGAGCTACTGCGAATGGGCGGATGACTACGACCACGAAAATACTGGTTACTGCACCCAGAACGACTTCCTGGACGAACCCGAGATAGAAGACGAAGAAGAAACCGGAGAGGAACCCTCTGAAGACGAGGAAGAAACAGAGGATGAAGACACCGGAGATGAGGACACCTCTGGTAACGGAGACAGTAATGGCGGTGGGGGAAGCGGAGGAGTAGGTACAGAATGAACCAGACAGTAGCTGTGATTATGTCAGCGGTCGTAGTTATGATAGCTGCAGTAGTAGTCTTAACGATGGGAACAACGATACTCGGGGACTTTGGAGAAACCACGGACCAGCACGGTGAGGAAAGGTGTGAGTTCCAGAGACAGCAGGTTATACAAGGAGATGGAACCATCAACGAAAACAGGTTGGGTGCGATGGATGAAGACTGCAGAGAAGTAGCAGGTGAATCAGGACAGGAAGTGCTCAAAGCGGCGATGCCTGCTCCAGACGATTCTGGCAACTAAAGCAGTGCGTCCCGGACCTTTCCACGTTCCTCGCCCAGGATCCTCGAAACTTCACCTGAATCACCTCTCTCAAGCGCCAGCCGGAAACGTTTCTCACGGGAGTAAAGATCACCCTGGAACTCTTCCACAGGAATAGCCCTACCTCCCACCCTTACTTTGCCGTTCTCTATCTCACCTCTCTCATCAACAAGCACTGCAAAATCAACCTCGTAATCTATCGCCTGGAATACCTTGTGCAGGTACTTGGGATAACGCAACTCGTAACCGCTCCTGCTGTAAACTGAGACAGGTACGTCACCTATTCCGGACAGAAGCTCCCTGAAACGTTCGATAAGCGAAAGCTCCTGGGAGCGATAAACCGGGACACCTTCCCGGTTAACACTTACAGAGCAGTCGATTCTTGTCAAAAGCTCATCGCCGATATCTAAAGGGAAACGAGGGTTCCTGACAGGGAGACTTCTGCCACCGCCCTTGAAAGCCGTTACAAAACTTTCCGAGCCTTCACCAAGCAACTCAACAACGAAGTCAACCGGGTAGAACACATCCTTATTCTTCCAGTTGTAGACATCAGATGCACTGAAACCTGTATCCCGGCAGAACCTCTTGACGCCTCCTCTACCATCGACCTTCTGCCATAGCTCTTTTTCTCCCTCTTCATCAAGCTTCACGCGTATACTGCTGGGTAAACATTCTAACTTCATTTGTAATCAGCTATGTAGTACACCTTTTTAAGTCTCACTTGCGAGGACTGAGGCAAAGGTGAAACAAAGATGGAACTAGTTTACGCAGCACTTACACTTCATGAGGCAGGAGAAGAAGTAACAGAGGACAACCTCGAAGCAATCGTCGATGCAGCAGGTCTTGACGTTGACAGTTCAGAAGTCAAGGCACTAGTCGCTGCACTCGAGGACGTTGACATCGAAGAAGCAATGGAAACAGCTGTCGCAGCAGGCGGTGCAGCCGCAGCACCTGCAGCAGACGCAGCTGAAGAAGAAGCAGAAGAGGAAGAAGACGAGGAAGATGAAGAAGACGAAGACGCAGCCTCAGAAGAAGAAGCAGCAGAAGGACTTGGAGAACTGTTCTAGAGTTCTCTACCCATTTATTTTTCTTTCTATCAAGACTTTTTGATCCCTCCAGTCCCGACTATTAAATCACTCCAGCGCCAATAACATGTGTATGCTCGCGGCAATCCCTAACTGGCTTATAATCGTATCCATACTGGCACTGACCGCTATAACGTTCTCGACATTCAAAATAGTCCGACCTGACCAGAGAGCGGTTATCGAACGGTTCGGAGACTACCACCGCTACTGCGACCCCGGGATACATTTCCTGATCCCTTGGGCGGACAGGATGTACAAACGCAACATCACGGAGCAGATGAAGAACGTACAGCCCAGCGACATGATTACGAAAGAAAACCTCAACGCAAACGTCGACCTGGATGTGTACTACCAGGTAAGGGCGAACGAGGAAGACGTGAAGAGGTCGTTCTACAACGTCGACGACTACGAGAAACAGATAACAAGACTCGCGCAGACCACCGCAAGGAACGTTATAGGTACAAAGGAGTTCGAGGAAGTGAACTCGGAGAGGCAGAAGATAAATCAAACATTACACGAGGAGCTGGAGGATGACACAGACGCGTGGGGAATCGATGTAGTAAGAGTGGAGATGAAGGAGATAACACCGCCCGGCGACGTACAGGAGTCGATGAACGAGATTTTAAAGGCGGAGAACAGGAAGGACGCGGCCCAGGACGATGCCAAAGCAGTGGAGATAGAGGCGCGAGGAAAGAAAAAGGCTGCCATCGAGGAGGCAGAAGGACAGAAACAGGCAGCTATCCTTGAAGCAGAAGGAGACGCAACAGCTATCGAGTTACGTGCGGAGGCAGAGGCAAACGAGATCAAAGTGGTCAACAACGCCATCAGAAACCACTTCAAAGGCGAGGCACAGGAGTACAAGAAACTGGAGACCGTTGTAGACTCGCTCAGAAACGGCTCGAAATACATAGTCGACACCGAGCAGGACCTGACAACAGTCCTATCCGAGGTAGGCGGTATAACACCTTTACAGGACCAGGATTTCGAGGAACCGGAAGAAGGTGAGCTCAGCCTGGACATCAAGGACAAGATAGAGGACGCAACAGAGAAGATGAAGGAAGCAGGAGAGGAATAAGAGACCCGTAGAGAGGAAACTCGGTATACCACAGGAGGATAAGCAATTTATTTGTCGCTCTCTAATTGGAAGTATGTCAACGGATGTTCTCGGTAGGATTGAAAGCATAAAAGAAGAACTCAGGCACCTAGGCACAGAAATCAGAGGCACGGACGTGCGAATGGGAGGTCGACTCGAAGGCGCCCGGTTCGATAAAGAAGATTTTGAGGATGCCGAAAAATCCCTGTTTGGCGAGACATAGAAAATGTTCGTTGCGGACTCTCACGCATGGTTATGGCATCTTACAGAAGACGAACGTCTCGGAGATGATGCAGAAAAGATTCTTGAATCAGTTGATGACGGCGAGAAAACGGTTATAATACCCAGTATAGTTGTAGCTGAATCGATATACGTAGCCAAATCCCACGGATACGGGATTGAGATGGAGAAGATTGTGGACGATCTCAAAGTATCGAACAACTACAGGATGAAATCCCTAGATCACCGTCTGACAGGAGGACTATCCCGCGATAAACGCGAATTATCAATCCATGACAAGATAATCGTTCTCACTGCAGAACAAACAGGAGCGGACATAATATCACAGGATAGAGAGATCACGTCCCTTGCAAATACTAACGTCATTTGGTAGACACACCTGATAAAAAATTTCTCGAACATCCAATGGATATGCCCACGCTCGACGAATTAAAACAAGAGATAAGAGAAGAAGCGTCGGAGAACCCGGACAAGTTCTTCGCGACAGACGTCCTAAGGGAGAAGGGGTTCCACCGCAGTGAATGTGAGAACTGTGGAACCTACTTCTGGAGCCACAAAGATGAACGCGAAGTCTGCGGGGAACCGGAGTGCTCGGGCGGATACACGTTCATCGGCGACTCTCCTACCAGCGAGGAGTACAGCTATGTTGAGGCATGGGAGAAATACCGTGACTTCATGTCAGACAGGGGATACACCCCGGTAGGACGCTACCCTGTAGTCGCAAGATGGCGGGATGACACGGAGTTCGTGGAAGGCTCGATATACTGCTTCCAGCCCTACGTTGTTTCGGGCGAGGCAGAACCACCTGCACCTGAACTGATAATCCCACAGCCCTCACTCAGGTTCAACGACGTCGATAACGTCGGTATAACCGGGCGCCACTACGTTTTGCATAACCACATCGGACAGACCTGTTTCCAGCCACCGGAGAAGTATGACCAGGACAGGTACTTCCGCGACATGTTCGAGTTCGCAGTAGAAGAACTCGGCATTCCCCAGAAAAAGCTGATACTGCACGAAGACGCGTGGGGCGGAGGAGGTAACCTCGGTGCGTCGATGGAGTTCTTCGTGGACGGACTGGAGCTATGGAACCAGGTCTACATGACCTACGAGGTAACGCCTACAGGATACAAAGAACTGGAACTGAAGGTGCTGGACATGGGTATGGGACAGGAAAGGATAACCTGGATATCACACGGAACAGAGACCAGTTACGAATGCGTGATGCCCGACGTTCTCGGAAAAATGAAGGAGAGGACAGGGATAGAAGTCAACGAAGATGTGTGGCGAGAATTCCTGCCCTACTCCTCTCTCCTGAACGTTGACGAGGTGGAGGATATCGACCGAGAATGGGAAAAAGTCGCTGACCAGATGGGTATACATGTCGACGAACTGAAGGACGAGATAAAGCCTTCCGCCGCACTCTACTCGGTCGCGGAGCATTCCCGCGCATTACTGTTCGCGTTAGCTGATGGAAAAATCCCTAGCAACGCGGGCGGAGGACACAACCTCAGGATGGTCTACAGGCGTGCGAAAGACTTCATCGAACACCACGGATGGGACATCAATATTAAAGAGGTAGTAGAGTGGCACGCAGAGGAACTGGAGCCGATGTTCCCCGAACTGAAGGAGAAGATAAACCCGGTTAAAGAGATACTGGAAATCGAGGAGAAAAAATACCAGAACGCCCGCGAGAGGGCAAGGGAGGAACTCGCCTCTCTCGATGAAGAGCCTTCTATAGAGGAGATGATAGAGCTTTACGAGTCCCACGGCGTATCACCTGAGATGATGGAATCAAGAGGATTTACAGTCCCCGAGGACTTCTACGCAAGGATAGCCGAGGAAAACGAGATGGTGGCGGAGGCAGAGAAGAAGTTCGACCTTGAAGACGTACCCGGGACAAAACTACTGTACTACGATGACGAGAAGAAGAGAGAAGTGAAAGCGGAAGTAGTAGCGGTAAGAGATGACTGGGTTGTGCTCGACCAGACAGTGTTCTACCCGGAAGGCGGGGGACAGGAACCGGATCAAGGACTTATCGATGGAGAAGAAGTCGTTGAAGTACAGAAACAGGGAGAGGTTGTCCTACACCACGTCCCAGGGCACGGTTTACAAACAGGAGACCAGGTCGCAGGAAAGATAGACTGGGAAAGGAGAAAACAGCTGATGCAGCACCACTCCGCCACACACCTAGTGAACGGAGTTACAAAAAGCGAGCTCGGTGAACACATCTGGCAGGCGGGCGCACACAAGACCGTGGAGAAAGGTCGCCTGGATGTGACACACTACGAGAAGCTTTCACGCGAACAGCTCGACAGGATAGAGGAGCACGTAAACGAGATAATAGAGCGCGACATACCTATCACGAAAAAAGTAGTTGAGAAGGTGGACGCGGAACAGGAGTACGGCTTCAGACTGTACCAGGGAGGCGCACCACCGGGCAACGAGGTTAGAATCGTGGAGATAGAAGGTGTCGACGCTGAAGCATGTGGAGGAACACACCTCTCAAGGACAGGTGAAGCAGAGACCTTTGTCATGACCGGGTCGAACAAAGTGCAGGATGGGGTCATAAGACTGGAGTACAAGGCTGGCGACGCAGCGGAACGATACCTCGAGGACATCGAGGAAAGGATAGAGGAAATCGCAGACCTGATGAATACAGAGAAAAACGAGGGAATACTAGGCGGGACAGCAAGAGAGGTACAGAGAGAGTTATGCAACACCTTCTCCGTCGAACCAGGACAGCTCGTGGATACCGTGAAACGGTTCAAGAGTGAGAACCGGGAGATAAAGAACCAGGCGGAGAGGCTAGCGGACTACATGGATGAAGAAGTTGAACTCGCTGTTACAGAAACCGGGACTCTCGTGAAACGCTGCCAGTCCCTGTACGATGCATGGAGAGAGAACGAGAAAAAGCTGGAATCACTTGAAGCCTCGCTGGAAGGCTACCTAAGGGAAAGGATAACGGACCGCGTCCTCAAGGAAGAGGTGCCAACGGAAAACGTCGGTCTCCTGATTCAGATCGCGAGAAAACTGGCGAAGGACAACCAGGCATCGATCACCCTGGAAGGTGACAAAGGCGCAGTATCAGCCTCGTACCACGAGGATTACAACGCTGACGACAACCTGGAGAAGGAGTACGAAGAAGTACAGGGCGACCAGAACTTTGCCAAAGCATTCAACTGATTCTCTCAGTATCTTCAGGCTCTCCTGGACAATCAACGGGACTGAAAACCACTTCGTCCCCGGTCGCTGAAACGGTAAGAGTGCCGGTACCCCCGAACTCACCTGTCGCCGAGCCCACCATCTCACCGCTATCGTAAACCTCAAGGATTACCTCCGCAACTTTTCTAGTCACCATTACCTCTGCAACAGTTTCCCCGTTATCGGTGTACACATCTCTTATAGTCACGCCAACATCAGGACATCCCTGCCCGGAAACAGCACCTTCAACGGTCGAAGAAATACCATCCAGACCAATATCTGGAAGACCTGGCAGATCCACCTCGGGCACATCTATATCCGGGACTGATGAAACACCAGGAAGGTCTAGATCATCCGCTGATGGAGCAAACAAGTAGGTCCCCAGACCCGCAACTATGACCAGCATAACAACAGCAGGCAATACAGGCAGGCTGGGAACTGAAAAACCGGGAATCGAGAGACTCCTGGAGGAATCTCCTTCTTCATTCTCAGAAACTGCAGCACTACCTGATTCAACTGGGTCGGACTCATCTGCGTCCACAGTTGAGCTGTCATCTTCTCCCTGGAAAACATCTTTCTCACCCTCCGGCTCGCTATCAAAAGGAGAACTGACTTTTTCGACCAGCGAGGGGTCGTGCCCGGTGTTCTCCAGGCTCTTCTTTATACGCTCCCTGTCAACTCCTGCATCCAGCTTTTCCTGCACCCACTCTTCGAGCCGGTCTTCATCAACCATATACAAAAGTTCTCAACTGTCTATTAAACAGTTTATCAAACACACATCGCAGCCACGTCACTTATGTCACGCATGGTATCACAGACCGCAGCCTCTACTTCTTCTCTAGAAACAGACTCCACCTCTACCGCTGGAGATGCCTGTGAGGAACCCAGCACAGCGATACTAGGATAATCCGATAACGGCAGGTTTGGCGGCGAGCCGGAATCTGCCTCGGTAACCTGGACGTAGACCCTGTTGTTAAAGTCTTCCGGAACTGACTCGAGCCATCTCATCTCTTCCAGCTGCTCCTCGTTCTCGTAGTATGCATTAACAAAGACCACATCGTTCCGGGATGTAAGAGCAAACTGTTCCTGCTGCCCTAGACCGAATGAACCCTCTACATAGTTCTCCGCCGGAAGCTCGCCTTCAAAATCTATATCCCCGCCAGGACCTCCACCACCGGTTTCGATCATACCGGCGTAGCTGAAAACGATACCAAACATGAAACCAAAACCTACCATCAAACCTACTGCAACCATACCGTACTGCTCGACTTTACTACGGATATCCATACTATACTTTCTATCAAGAAACCAATAAAAGAGCCCCGGTAAGAGGGAAACGGTTAAAGAGTTTAACCCAACATTCCGAAACATGATAGTAGGATTCAACATAGAGTCACTGGAAGCATCCAAATCCGGGAACGCATCCGGCGACCTCCAGGTACAGTACACACCGAAAATAGAGAAAATCGAGAAAGCATCCGTATCAGCTTTCGACGAGAAAGTGGCAAAAATAGAGTTCATCTTCCAGGTCAACTACAACGCAGGCGGAAAAACAGCGGCAAGCATAAACTTCGAAGGCAACGTACTCTGGAAAGGACATCTCGACGAGATAATGGAGGAATGGGAGGAGAACCAGTCACTACCTGAAAAAATAGAAGCACCCCTCATGAACGACCTCTACCGCAAATGCCTATCCCAGGCAGTAGGGATAGCAGACACACTCAACCTCCTACCACCCATCCCAACACCAAGAGTTGACAAGTAGAGGAGCAGGAACCCTTTATTTTTCCCTATTCTATCATCCTCAACTGGAATCCGGTGAGATAACAGCACAGTTACGAGGTTTCAAGATAATCATAAACCTGTTCCGTGAACACGGAAACATCCTCAAGATCATCTTCCATAAACCGCTTCAACCTCTGACCCTCTACCTCCCCGTATCTATGTATCAAGAAATTCCTGAAACGAGCCATTTCAGCAAGTCTCTGCGCAAGCTCTTCATCCAGAATTTCGTTCTCCGCCAATACAGGAAAAAGACCTGAATAATCATCCGGTCTTTCAAAACCTTCCGAAGCGATGATATGCGAGGAGATATCGATACATGCCTCAGCAATCTCAAATAGACAGTGCTTCACAGCCTGCAGAGACTCAAAATCAGCTTTTTCCGGATCAAAAGACTCTCTCACACTCTCAATATACTCCTTATTCTCGGCTATAATCTCCATCCTCTGCCTGATAGTCTCCTCATCCGCCTTCATGCCGTCACCCTTTCCTCAACATACCTATCGTACTCGTCGTAAAAAGGCTTCATGTCCAGGTACTTCCTCATAACCCTGTGCTCAAAACCTCTTCTCAATCCTTCATCACCTATAAACACAGGCTCTCCCGTTCTCAAGATATTATAGACAAAACGCGGGTCACCACCGTCCATGACCCTGACATCCACCTCTTTGTCAAGTTCCTGACTTAACTCCTTCTCCAGACCAGAAATAGTGCTAAAATCAACATTCCCGGGATCGCCGAACACAACACCTACATCAACATCACTGTCTTCATGCTGTCTGCCCGTTGCATAGGAACCGAAAAGATAGGCGACCTCCACACCAGCTCTTTCGAACAGTTCCTTACAACCCTCAAGTTTTCCACAAACACTCATACAAAAGCCATTCACCTGAAACCAGATAAAACTTATGGCAGAAACCACCACATCACATGAAAACACCTTTTATAAACAATCTACCCCGGGTTTGTTCGGATTTAGCCGAACAGACCCTGTCTGAGAGAACGCGTTAGAAAGTTCATAAACGTTCAAAAAAACGTTTCAACCAAAAAGAAGTGCTTTAAGAGATTTAAACAGGAATCCAACGGCTCAAAATTCTTCTTCTAAAAGAACTACTCTAAGAGCTTTTTGAGACAAATCAAGAGATTCTAAGGCTTCTATCTCGGGAAAGCGACATCCTAAACGTTGCAAAACGTCAAACAACAGTCTCAGAATGCTTTAAACCGCTCCATGAACGGTTAAAACCGCCCTTTTTCAACACATTTATAAAGGGAGGACACCTTAAAGCTGGATAAGGACAGCCACTACAGAAGTGGCTCTCTGGGACCCGACCCAGTTCCCACATGCACAACACGCGTGCACGCGCGTGTTCTAATCTTTTTTGGGATCGGGATCCCGCGGCCCCGAGACTGGCCGACATCCGGTCTCAAAGACCGCCTCAAGTTCCCTGAGGGCGGTAAGTTCGAAGTACCCGGGGAAAACGTGGAACACAAACCACGTAAAAAATTGGTGAATCACACATGAAGAACATCACAAAATTATCTAACAAGGCGAAAGCAGTCGCCGGTTCCGCACTGTTCCTGGGAGCCACCATGGTTGGTGGTGCCGCAATGGCAACCGCTCAGGACGGGTCCAGTGGAGACCTTGGCGACTATCCCGCACCGTTCGTAGACGACGGTGAAGTCGACACAAATATCGTTGTTGGTGACGACGCAAAGACCATCGACGTTGTCGGCGCAGTAGACATCGCTGGAGCACTATCCCAGCACGCATACACAGAAACAACTGAAGCAGTAGGAGGGGCAGCAGGCTCATGGGCAGCAAGCAACGGAGTTACACTCTCCACAGCAAACCAGAACCTGTTCCTGAACGACCAGGTAGCTTCAGTCAGAGACACACTGACATCAGACGACCTGAACGCACTGGAGACAACAACCTTTGTCGACGACGCAGGAGACGACACAGACATCGACTACTACTACAGGTTAACTGAAGAAGAAGATGCACAAGTCCAGTTCGGACAGTCTGACTACATGAGTGACGAAGAAGAAGACCCACAGCTGCACGTACCTGTAGAAGAAGCTGAAAACGGCGGACTCTACTCAGTAGAAGCAGTCTTCGGTTCAGGAATCGACTTCGCAGACGACGACGTACAGGGCGAAGACATCGAACTGTTCGGAAGAACGTTCACAATCGCTGACGACCAGACAGACGAAGAGAACGCACTAACACTCTACGGTTCAAGTGAAAGATTCTCCGTAGAGACAGGTGACTCAGAGACAATCACAGTCGACGGCAACGAGCACACATTCGAAGTCCTCGTAGTCGGTAGCAGCGAAGCACAGATCAGGGTCGACGGAGACAGAGAGACCATCGAAGAAGGCGAGACAGTCAGAGTCTCCGACTCAGAAGTAAGAGCAAGAGAGCTCTTCGCAGACGATGCTGACCTAGACGTCACAGGAGAAATCATCTTCGCAGTAGGAAGTGAAGAGATCAACCTAGAAAGCGGAGAACCTATCCAGGACGCTGACGGAGACGACGTTGAAGGAACAGAAGTCGTTATCAACGGCGACGATGAGGAAGAGTTCGAATTCGACGGCGAAGACGAAACTGAAGTAGAGATCTCGACGATCGAAGTCACAGTCGGAATGGAAGATGACGACGACGAATCCGACGACGCGATCAGGGCAGGAGAATCCTGGAGTCACAGCTTCTTCGACAACATCGAAGTACACTTCGGAGGACTCAACCCTGACGCAGCAGACGGCGCAGCAGAAGTAGAATTCTCCACCGACGACGAATTCGCAGAATTCACAGTCACAGACACCAGCGGCAACACAGAAACACTCGAATTCGCAGTAGGTGAAGGCGAAACTGATGTCGCCCTAGCACACGAAGACGGTGACTATGTCAACGTCGAAGACGAAACAGCGCTGACAGAAGGTGCCAGGTTCATCGCTGACCAGGGTGGCTTCAGCGACATGTACGAAGTCACAGAAGTCGACATCACGTCTGACGAAGACGTAGATAACGGAGCAGCAACAGAAGACGGAGAAATCGAGCTTGAGAACCTCTTCACAGGCGACGAAGTAGAAATCGAAGTTGATGCAGACGACACTTCAGTAGAAGAGATCATCAACGGTCAGACCTACGTCTTCAACGTAACGGACGGACACGATGAGTTCGTACTTGAGACATGGGATGCTCCAAGCCAGCGTCCAACGGACGCTAACGGACCAGCACTCGAGCTGGAGAACGGAGCATACCTGGACTTCGATTACGGTACAACTGAAGCTAAAGCGATTGTCCACGAACCTGAGAACACGGACAACGCACACAGCAGGTTCACAGTCACTCCAGTACAGGAATCAGCTGAATCAGATGAACATGACCTGGAGCTCGACAACGACATCGACTACACAGAAGAAGGTTCAGCAGGTTACTCAGTTACAGAGCTGAACCTCCAGACGCTTGAGAGCGACGACGATGTCGAAGTTGACTACACTGACTTCGGTTCGTACGTCGAGTACGACGGTGACGATGAAGGAGAGTACACACTCAACCTGCCTGCAGTTCAGTCCTCTGCTGGTGTAGCAGTTACGGACAGAGGCGGATCGGTTTCCGCTGAAGGTGCAGGATCAGTCACTACATCGACACCTGCTGGATGGCCTGACTCTGGTCTTCTGGACAGTGACGTTGGTTCAGCCGAAAGGAATCAGAACATGATTCTTGTCGGAGGACCTGCAGTCAACACGCTTGTCGATGAACTGGCTCAAGAAGGTCAGACACAGACAGGCGACGAGTACACAGAAGGACAGGCGATTGTTCAGCACATCGAAGGTGCTTTCAGCGACGATGCTGACGCACTTGTCGTAGCTGGACACTCCGGTCAGGACACACGGAACGCTGCAAGCGCTCTCGCCAACATGAACGCTGAAGCAGGAACACTTCTTGGCGAAGACGTTGCTGGAGTCGGACAGGTCACAATCGACACCGGACAGAACAGCGTTGTCTCAACAGAGTAAGGGCTGACGCCCTCTCTACATCTTTTCTTTTCTTCTTTCTATTCTCCAGAGAAAAAATTTCTTCTCCACCGTAAATCACTTATTTCTGTAAGCCGTAATCACTGGTATATGTCGAGGCATAGAGAGGCTTTCGAAGAACTTGCAGAAAAGGCAGAAGAAGAACTTGGTGACTCGCTGGAGAAACTGATACTTTACGGCAGTGTCGCCAGGGACGAACAGACCGAAGAATCCGACATCGATGTATTCGCAGTGGTTGGAGACGAGAGCCAGATAGAAGTCTTGAGAGACCTAGCATTTGATGTCAGCGTGGATTACGGCGTGTTTATTGTACCACTGATCAAGACCTCAGAAGAGTTTGAGGACAAGAGAGAGACTATATTCATCAGAGAAGTAGAGAATACCGGTGAAGTATATGTCTGAGACTCCCGGTGATTTCCTGGATTTAACAGACGAAGCAGTTGAGGATATTGAGAAGATGCAGGACTCCGGTGTATCGGTACGTCCCCTGTACAATCGGCTTTACTACGCGGTATTTTACTCTGCTAAAGCCGCTCTACATGCAGAAGGATTGGAACCGAAGACACATAGAGGAACAGCCTCCCAGGTCTTCCAGGTGCTTTTTGACGAAAAAGAATTGATTGAAAGAGACGATGCGATACTGCTTCAAAGACTCCAGGAAAAGAGGGATATGGCAGACTACGAACTGGAGGTAAATTTTGACCACGGAGATTTCAGAGAAGATCTTGAGAACGGACTGAGATTTATTGAAACGATAAAGAAGATAGTTGAATAGCAGCCGTACCTTGTTTACTGTTGATACATGAGACAACAGAGTTGAAACCGGAATAGCTTGTACTACCGTAAATCACTTATGTGTCGGGTGAAATTCTTTGTTCATGACTGTTGATGTAAACGTTGAGGATGAAGGGAAGTTCGTGAAGATACCGAGACAGGAGTTTGAACGGATGGTCTCTACAATCGACACTTTGGAAGATCAGGATGTATTAGAACAGTTCAAGGAGTCTGAGGAAGATATCTCCCAGGATAAGACAGTTGAATGTAAGCCATAATCAGTGATTGAGTTTATTCCTGCTTTTATAGAAATGGGAGTGAAGATGCCGGAGGATTTAACTTCAGGCGTTCACAACTTCTCCCTGTGATTGAACATGGTAAATACTATATCAACTGGAGAGCTGGAGGATAAGATGGAAAACAGTGAAGACCTCGTGGTTATCGACGTGCTTGACGAGGAGTACTTCGAGGAAGAACACCTTCCCGGCGCGGTCAACATCCCGCTGGAGAGTATCGCAGTAGAAGCCAGACAAAGGTTTGACGAGGACCAGGAGATCGTGGTGTACTGCAAGGACGAGATGTGTACGGCTTCACCGACAGCAGCTGAGAAACTTGAGAAACTTGGTTTCGAGAACGTTTACGACTACGAACCCGGTACCGAGGGCTGGAAAGAAGCAGGTAACGAAGTGGAGAGTTAGTGGTTACTTTACCTGTTACCGACTAACCGGTAATCTATCTCTCCTACTATTTTCCATTCTCCCGATACGTATTCTCCAAGTTCTACATCAACTCCCATAGTTTTCGCGTAACCTACTATAACGTCACCATGTCTCTCTACCTTAATGCCCCTGTAATTTTCACCCGTTTGATGTCTGACTCCCATCGCAACACCAGGCTGTTCTCTCAACCTCTCCTCCAGCATATTCTTAGCCTCCATAAGCTCTGTTCCCTCGGCAGAAGGGAGTGCCCGAGAGACCGGTGAACGAGTTAGATGCATAGATATATCAGAAAAATCATCAGAGTCCCTGTCATCTTGGACAGCCATCACATTACACTTGTCGTGAATGATTAAATCAGTTACCTGCAACATAACCGTCTTTCCGCGACAGAAGTAATCAGTTATTTTTTATGTATAGCGACGAGTTTCAATTTATGAGGAAAGTTCTGGTCTCCGCAGTCATCCTTCTAATGGCGACAGGTCTTGCCACAGCCCAGCCCAGTGAGGACGACGGTTTTCTTGAAGAGGAAGAAGTTATCGACCTTGAGGAAGCTAAAGAAGAGTTGCTGGACGAGGCGCCGGGACCTGCCCGCTACCTCGTAGCTGTTATAGAACGGATCATACCTGAAGTAAGGGCTGACATACAGATACACGGAGAGTTCAGCGACGAGTTCGTGACTGCCCTGGCAGAGGAGGACGGACTTGACGACCTGGGAGAGGAGAAAGACGCTGTCCGGGAAGTCTTGAACGAAAAACTCCTGCCCGAGAACAGGTCGGCTTCTATAAAGCTTGATGACAGCCTTGAGGAGCTTAAAATCAGCCCTGAAAAACTTGAGGATCCGAACATCCAGGTCTCTATCCACGTAGTTGCTATAGAAGATATGATGATGGACGACATCGAGGGTCCGGTAGAGATGCGGGACAAGGTCGGTAAACACGTCGAGGAAGGTAACATAGAGTACGAAGTCTCAGGTGCCAGGAACAGATTCATCTTTACACTGGTAGAGACAGTTTTGCTATGAAAAAACGTGTTATGCAGGTGAAAGCTCTGTATCGGAAATTTTTATTCCTTCAATCGCGTCATCTCTCTTGCTGAAGTGCATTATCGTTACCCCTATTACCTCTCCTGTCTCAGCATCCTTTTCTACTGTAATCTCGTCCCCTGTTTCCTCGCTTGTTACGCGATCAACTTCTTCAGGATTCTTCGCCCATATGTACAGTACATCAGCTTTCTGGTCGTATCTTATTTCTTCTGCTTCCATACGGTTTCACCCTCCTTCATGCCTTCGGTTGTGTATGCAGTCATTATAAATCCATCTTCAATCTGGACTACAACACAGACGTATTCGCCACCTAGTTTCCTGTAGTAAAGTCTTGCATCCTCGTCGTACTTACTTTTTCTTACCTCAACCGGGTTCTGCAGGCAGGATTCTAAATGATCTAAATTCGGTATTTTGTGTTTCAAGGCGTGATTCCATCTTTCCCTGGTCAAACAGATTCTGTTGCCGAACTTGTCCTCGATATCTATTACTTTCAAATTAACACCTCAAAGCCGGAACTATCTCTACA
Source organism: Candidatus Nanohalarchaeota archaeon (assembly GCA_022729235.1). GTDB lineage: Archaea > Nanohalarchaeota > Nanosalinia > Nanosalinales > Nanosalinaceae > JALDAJ01. The sequence continues at coordinate 469,594 of JALDAJ010000001.1, read as the reverse complement.
CCATATAGTTACAAAAACATCATTTAAGAAATTTCTAAAGTTTTGAACCACAGAAACAGGTCAAATAAGTCTTAAAAACATTTTAGAAGCTTTTAGTCCTATTATAGAATATATTGTACAGAAACTAATGCTTTCGCTCTACCTCTTAACCCCGACCATCCTGTGTTTACGACCGAATACTTCCCGTGTATACGTTTCGACCTCGCCCTGCCGCTCCAGGAAGTTGAGGCAGCGGTGGATATCGCTTTCCGTGAAACCTAGCTCCTGCGACAGCTTCAGTGCGGACGGGCGACCACCGTTTTCCACCAGTTCGCGGGCTTTCTCTCTTACCTCCGAGGCTCTCTGCATATAAACGGTTTAAACAAGGCAGTAGAAAAAGCTTTCATGGGTCCGGAAGATGTAATAGACGAACTGGAAGACGACATAGGAGAACTGGAGCACGACTTCCAGGAAGTGAAAGACGAGGACGCAAAAGGGACTCTACAGGATAAGCAGGAGCGCGCTGAAAAAATACTGGAAGAGATACACGGCCAGTTAAGATTTTTGAAGGAACAGGTCAAAAACGAGGAAAGCAACGGTTAAATCCGTCTTCAAACGTTTTAATAATTTAAAATCGCATATCATGCCCATATAACAGGATATAATACCTATAAAACCTGAAAGCATTATTAACATACTCAGATGAGCAAATGTATGGGATTCGACCTTGTTTGGACGGATGAACAAATCGATAACGCTTCAGACGACTTCTCTAACCACGTATCGGATAGGCTGGAAAAATCCCTGAAAGATAAGGAACGACAGATCAGATGGAGTCAGAACATGGCTGGCTTAAGGAGGAGGTTCCAAGACATAATCAGTTTAGACAGATTAACTATCGCCGAAATCCGCTTTTCCGCCATGAGCGCAGAGTATCGTGCCTTATGCATTGTTTTGCCCGAAGAAGAAGCGGTATTTTACTACACAACCGTTCCAAAGAAAGGAAGTTACCAGAAAAGGCAGCTAGAGATACTAAGAGAAAACTCTGAAGAGATCAAAAGTTACTTTTCAGAGAAGTACTGATTAACAGCCTTCTTGAAATTTTCAAAATCTCTTTCAACTCTATCCTCAACATCCTTCATCGAGAATCCCTTGCTTTCATCCTTTCCGAGCGCCTCAGGCATATTATATCCTGTAATACGGAGGCTTAATAGATTTACGGTGTTCAAAGAAAAGGGAGTGGTCCTCAATTCAGAGAAACAAATAAATTTTTAACGACGTAATTAAAACCATGGTGATTTTACAATGAGACGGATGAGACGAGACCCTTTCGACGACCTTACAGACAGGATGCAAAACATTTTCGAAGAGTTCCAGGACATGGGCAGAGACCTTACCGGTCTCAGCGGCGTCCCTGTTGATGTCCACAAGGACGACGGCGAGATAATCGTAAAGGCAGACCTGCCTGGTATTAACAAAGAAAACCTTAGCCTGAAAGCGGACAAAGACACGCTCGAAATCGCTGCGGAAGGCTCTGAGGAAGTTGAGGAGGAGAACGAGAAATACTTCAGGAGAGAAAGAGCTAGAAGGACTTACAGACGGACCGTTCCCTGGCCTACCACGGTCGACCCGGAATCGATCACCGCCGAGTACAGCGACGGCGTCCTCACAGTCACTGCTGAAATAGAGGAAGAAGACGACAGTAGAGAAATCGATATCGAGTAAAAACCTCTTTACCCCTCCTCTTTTCTTTATCCAGAAATTACTTGAACCCTTGTACTACAGTACATACATAGATGGAGTATCAATCGCTCCTGTCAGTGTTCGGAACAGATGGAAGCCTCATTGATCCGGGTAAAGAAAAGCTTTTTACAGCGGGTGATCCAGTCTACAGACCGGACTTTTTCAACGAATCCTCTCGTTATAACATTCTGAACATCTCAGACGCACATCTTTACGGCGACAAAAACACTCGTGAATCAGGACGTGAACTGGCCGAGGACATAACACCATACATCGAGCAGTACGATATCAATTTAATATGTGACAAAGGAGACTCCGGCGGGACAGCTGCAGTAGAAGGTTTCCTGGATGAAATCAGTGAACTAGATATCGAAGTTGTAATGATACCGGGAGACGAGGATAGGAAAGACCAGGGCTATTACTCGGAGAGAGATAAGATCGAAGATATGTACGATATCGTGCGCATCGAGGAAGGCGGTTTCCAGACGAACATAAAAGGTCACAACATCGCGTTCGCTCACCATCCTCGAAGAACAGATGAAGATGCCATGCAGGATTTTTTTACGGTGAACTTCTGGGACAACGAGGAGTACTACATGGAACACGATATCGGACCGTTCTACCTCCTCGAAAGCGACAGCGATATCAGGCAGCCGCTCGGGTACCCCTCTAAAGACGAGAACGTTTTCGACATGGTAAGCCACGCACACTCCCATACCGAGTTCCCTCGCCAGATATTCTATACCGTGGTCAATAGCGGAGGCGCCTTACAGGGCAACTACCAAATGGAGCCCCACGCCGACGCCGATATACCCGGTTCAAGCATCCAGGTGAACTCGTTCGATGAAGATAATATCGACATCCTGTCATTTGACTTTGATGAGGACGAACTGTTCCAGCACCTGAGATTTGAAAGAGATATGGCAAACACCCTGCTCACGCAGGCAGCCCAGAAACTCGTTGAGGGAGAGGATATAGGCGTAGAAAGGGTAGACCAGGATCTTCTCGAAGAGCAGGGAGTACCTCACAACGAAGAGATGATCACAGAACCCGAATGGAAGGTCTTGATGAAAGAAGAAGGTCTGACTATGCAGGACAGAATCGAAGCAGCTATACAGGAAGAAAACGAGTCAGCTGCCTCCGACTAGAACAGCCTCCTTTCCTCTTGACTCGACCTCAATATCCATCCCGAACTTTCTCACGACCTCTAGAGATGTCTGTACATGGTCAGTAGCTTCAGGTATAGCTACTTCTCCACCCACTAGCGCGAGGAAGACTATCACCTGGTCAGCCATGTATGGGTCAACCGCTGCATCAGAAGCATGGAACGATTTGAAGTCCTGAACCACGTCATGCGCGACCTTTTCCGCCCGCTTCCCTTTCTCACCGAGCGCGTCGAATCCCGCGATAGAGTCCTCGTAGACTGCCTTTAAACAGAGTGAGGAGCCGGTCGAGGCAGCTTCCGCGTACTCGACCTTCTTCTCAACAGGAACCGATATATGAGAGTTCTTCAGCTTTCTCGCCGTTTCCGATGCCTGTCGGTCCGCCACGTCCTGCCGTTCAAGGTCTCCCGACGCTTTTGAGTATACTTCGAAACGCTCCAGCTCACCTCTAGCCGTTATATCCAGCGGGTCCATGGAGAACGGTGATGTCTCAAGTTTCACGCACCCTCCTCCCTTCGGGTAGAAACCTGTTCTTTCCACGTCAAGCGACGCGTCCGCTCCGAAACCCTGCAGTAGAGGTATCTTGACATCGCGGTAGTAGGAGACCGTCGGAGACCACTTCACGTCAGTCCCGCCCTTCACCTCTAACCGGAAATCTTTGTTGACCTGTGTGGTTACAGGTAAAACAGTGTCAAGCAGGAGGGTGACGCTTCCGGCTGTCCCTATGTTGACCGTGAACCCTTCACTGTTTAACTCGCCCGGCGAGAACTCTATCTCTGTCGAACCGTCTCTCACTCCCGAGGTATCAGCGTTGCAGAGCTTTGCAGCCGCTTTCACTGCCTCAAGGTGCTGTCTCTTCAGCCCAGGATTAGGTCGGGAGCCTCTGATGTTCTCAATCCTGAACTCTTCACCTGTTACCATGGAGAGCGCGAGCGAGCTACGTAGCATCTGTCCTCCGCCCTTCCTGCCATCGATCTCTATCATAGAGAAGAGTTATGGTTTCAAAAGTTTTCAATTGAATCGATGGCTATGAACAACTACTTCGAGCAGACTCCGGAAGAGCTGGAGGAATGGATCGGTTTCATGAGGGACGACCTGGAAAACGTCAAACGCGCCATCAACGATGTCGAGGAGAACTGCGTGGACGCCGATTTCGTTATCCACGCAAAGGCAGAAACAGTAGAAGAATCAGCGGAGAATACCGGAGTTGACGAGGAGAAAATTGTCAAGACCCTGGTCTTCATCGCCGGAGACGAACCTGTAGCCGTCCTATGTCCCGGTCACGCCCGGGTCAGCGAGGAGAAACTCAGGGATGCCGCAGGCGAGAACGATATACGGATGGCAAAACCCGATGAGGTACGAGACGCAACCGGCTACCACGTAGGAGGAGTATCCCCGTTTGACCTTGAGATACCCGTCTACATGGAAGAATCCATACTGGAGCACAGAAAGGTGAAGCCCGCCGCCGGCTCCCGGGTAGTAGGAGTCACTATCGACCCCGGAGAACTTGAAGATGTTACCAGTGCGGAAGTAGTCGACGTTTCGAGGGAGAGTACTTAAATCCTACTACATTATCGAGACAATACTATGGTAGACTACGAAGAAGACCTAGACCCCGCAAATCTGGATACAGTGATTATAGATTATAGCAACGGTCTCGGCTTTCAAACTGAAAGACCAGATAATCCGTGGGATGATGACAATAGTCCTGATACCCCTCTAGTATAGATGCCTCTACTACTTATTGTCAGATTGGCTAGAGAGCTATTTTACGTTCGACCTGTCTCGAACGTATTGACCTGATTTAAAAAGCAAGTGAGACACACAAGTTATTGTTATGGACAGAAAAGTTCTTGCATCGACTCTTTCCGTCGCATTCGTGGCGGTTATCGGTCTAACCCTGTTATACTCCCCTGGCGGAGACTTTGAATTCGACGGCGATAATATTGATACGTTCGAGTCGGAGGAAGAGTTCAGGAGCTACCTGGAATCAGGTGACGAGGACTCTTCTACCACCGGTTACGCACAAGACTCTGCCACCGAAACTATCCAGACCGAAGAACTCAGCGCCGAGGTATCAGAGAGATACGCAGTAAGCGAGGCTGAAGGTGAAGAGATCGATGTAGTTGAGCCGGAATACGTAGTGGAAGACGGCGAAAGCATTTACTACAGCTCGCGCTATCCCGAGCATCTCCACATCGTAGATACCGACCTTAACCTAGAGTTCAACGAGTCCAGTATCGGCGGCGAACTACTGCTTCATGAAGATCTTGTGATATCAGTAGGCAGTAACGTGACCGCATACCACAAAAACAGTCTTGAAGAAGAATGGAGCCTTGAAACCGATTCACGACTTGAAACCGTGAGATATTCAGGCGACACCCTGACCGTCGTCACCAGAGAGCGTATCGATAGTGAAGCCCCGTGTCCTGTAAGACCCGCGAGAGGAGTAGAAGTCGCGTGCTCCAGCGTATACTACCATCCTGGCTCCAGCGCGGACTACACCTACAACATAATGAAAGTTGACGCGAAAACAGGCGAGATAGAGGAGACAGCAGCGTTCACAGCTGACTGGAGGACGGAGATAGAAGTGACCCCTAACGAGGTATATGCTTCCTACTCCGACCGGATAGATGAATCAGAAGTAGTCGCAGAGATGCTCCTGGACTCCAGTACCGCAGACCAGGAACTCAAGAACAGGATAGAAGAACTAAAGGGCTACGACATCTCCGACAGGAGTATGCAGATAGAAATCGAGAGAGCGATGGAGAATCTTGTCGAGAGAGAAGGAGAAGAAGTGATGGACGCCCTTGAGCAAGACATGGAGGACTGGGACGAGCGAAATATGAGAGAGTACGAGACCAGTCACGTCCTCAGGTTCAACAGTGAACTCGAGAGTGAGAGCCTGGAAATCGAGGGACAGATCAGAGACATCGAAGATGCCGGGGACTCGGTTATAGCGACCTCCGAGGTAAGAGGTATCAGCCGGACAAGCGAACGAGACATCCACCGCGTGGAAGACTTTGAAGTCGTGGAGACCCATGAGGACTTCGACGGAATTATAAGTAGTATCGAGACCCTTGGAGACGGCGTACTGCTAGAGACCCGGGAAGGGCTGGAGAAGCTTGACCAGAATCTCGAAACTGTCGAGGAGTGGGAAGGTAACCTCCGGAGCTTCCAGATCCACGGCGACCGAGTGACCGTTATTGAGCAAGGAGAGGTCACTGAAGAGATGGAGCTTGAAATCCGGGCGGACGACCGCTCCGCCGAAGAAGTCCTGGAGTCGCACATCAAAGTCCTTGACTCAGACCTGGAAGAACTGCACTCCGAGACACTGGAGGGCAGGTACTACCGACTCGGAGATCCTGTAGGCGTTGAGAACCAGACATTGATGCCCGTTAGAGGTAGCAGCTCGCCGCTTGTGGAGGTCAGCGACAGCGGTATCGAGCTCGTAGAGGTTGAGTCAAGCTCGAACCAGCTTTTCCACATTGGTGAGAATCTTTACTTCATCGAGAGAGATCGCATCGTGAAGAAAGATCTCGACTACAACAGAGTGGACAGTATTGAGCTCGCCCGGGAGCGGGACGACCGGTACAGGACGCCCGTGGAACCTATGCCGCGGTAACCCTGCCATTAGTTTTTTATTATATATCGATAACAACATCATATGGTTGAACCTGAAAACTTACTTGAAGCGGTTGAATCCGATTCAGTAGAATATGAAGAGGTAGAAGAGGGAGTAGTGAACGAAACATTCATAGTAGGAGACTACATCCTTCAAGTTCCTAGATACGAAGAAAGCTTCCGAAGAAGTCTTTACCTAATGGATACACTTAAGAGAGGTGGAGCACCGGTTCCCTCAGTTGAATATGAAGGGGAGGGCCCTCTACACGCAGTTTTCGAGAGATTGAAAGGAGAGTGTCTTTCGCAGCTCAAAGGAGAGGACAGATACCAGAAAGCGATTGAAGAATCCGGAAGAACCCTTGCAAAGCTTCACTCTGTTAACTTCACCAGATACGGCAAACCAGATCCAGAACAAAATTTCAAAGGTTCGCATTCGAAATGGAGAGACTTCGTAGAGGAATGGCTAGAAGACTCACTTGACACGGTGGAAAATAATCATTTCTCAGAAATAATGGAAAAAGCGGCAGAAAATATCGACTTCAATAACATACCAGAAGAACCTAAAAGCACAGTTCTTCACCTCGACTACACTCCAGACAACCTGATACTTCAAAATGAAGAAGTGAAAGCAATAGACTTCGATGACTCCCGTCTAGGCGACTTCCGCTTTGATCTCGCATACGCAACACTAGGCTTAGCTGACGGCGACAGAGATAGAGCGGAAGCATTTCTCAGAGGATACAGTCAGGAATCAGACAGAAATTACGAGAAGTTCAAGGACCTGCCTTTAAGCTACAGAGCAATGGCCGTGATTCAGAGTGCGAAAGCAGGCGATTGGAACTACAGAAATGAGAAGAGGGACAGTTTTGAGGAGTGGATAGAAGGACTCCAGAACTTGATCTCTAACGGCTTCGAGATTTGACAGAGATTCCCAATAACAGTTTTAACGTTTCTACCCTACTTCTCACCTGTTATGGACACCGAGGAACGTAAAGAGCTGGTTCTGCGCAACACAGAGGAGATAGTTCAGGAAGAAGAACTGGATGAAATACTTGAAGAAAAAGATACGCCCAGGTGCTACGTCGGGTACGAGACCTCGGGTCCTGTACACCTCGGGCACTGGATATCCGTCAGGAAGATGCTCGACCTGCAGAAAGCGGGTTTCCAGCCGGTCATCCTCTGGGCGGACCTGCACACATACCTCAACAAGAAAGGCGGGGAGGAATGGATAGAGGCGATGATGGACTACTGGCAGGCGACGTTTGAAGCGCTGGGGCTGGATGCAGAGTACACCCGAGGAAGAAGTTTCCAGGAGAAGACCGAGTACTTCCACGACATCCTGGAGATGGCTAAAGAAACTACTATCAACCGTGGAACAAGGTCGATGGCGGAAGTCGCCCGCGACAAGGACAACCCTTACATCTCCCAGATAATTTACCCTTTGATGCAGGCGCTGGATATAGAATACCTCGACCTGGACCTCGCGGTCGCGGGTATCGACCAGAGAAAGATCCACATGCTTGCCCGCGAGAAACTGCCGAAGCTCGGTCACCGGAAACCAACCTGTCTCCACTGGCCGATGCTTGCCTCTCTAAGCGGGACAGGCGACAAGATGTCGTCGTCCAAGAAAGAGACCATGTTCCCACTGCACGCCGATCCCTCGCACATACGTGATGTGATACAGGGCGGTTACTGCCCGCAGGGTGAGGCGGAGGACAACCCTGTGCTTGAGATCGCGAAGTACTTCATTTTCGGCGCAGACCGCGCCCTTGAAATTGAGAGACCAGAAGAATACGGCGGAGACGTCCAGTACAGCGAGTACGGAGAGCTGGAGGAAGACTTCGTGTCAGAGGACCTGCACCCGCAGGACCTGAAGAACGCGGTCGCGGAAGACGTGGTTGAAAGGTTCGAACCCGTCAGGGAACGCTTCAGGGAAGAACCAGGACTGCTCGACCCTCTAGTAGAGATAGGTCACGAGAAGCCTGACTACATCTGAGTCTGTGTTTCCCGAAAACTAAACAATCCAAATACTGATAACGGCTGAGCAGTATTTACCTGGCGTGTGATAACCATGAGCGTCGCAAGAATCCTAAACGACCTTGTAGAAAACGCAGTAGCCTTTGTGGTACTCATCCTGCTGGGAATCATCTCCTTCTTCATCACCGTCTTCGTGGTTGACTGGGGAAGCAGGCTGGCAGGGTTCACAGGAGCCGCCGCACCGAGCGGTGACTTCGTGGTGCTTTCCGCCGCACTTATCGTCACGGCATCCATCCTGGCAGGAGCACTAAGCGGAGGCTACAGGACCGCTGCCTAGACAGTTCTCCCTACTTCTCTTTTCTTTTTATAGAGAATAAAGAAAAATATGTGGGAAAAGAGTACCTGGCTGTTAAAAATCGAAATGTGTACTTCCTACTCCAGAGTTTGCTCTTCCTCTTTCGAGCGCGGCTTCTACGTCGAAGCGTTCATCGGTTTCCTCCTGATGTCTCTTGAATTGCTCGTAAACTCTTTCTTCTACAGCGTCGGCGTACTCGTCATCCTTTTCCTGAACTGTAGGTATATACTTCGGATTTCTTCCTACCATTTGTTCTCACCTCCTTTCTGTTTGTTTGATTTACAGATTTTGATGAAAAACCAGTAGTTCTCCTGTAATCAGGAGACGAACAGAAAAACGCAGTACAGCGCAGTTTTTGGTCTTGTTTAGCTCGCGTCAGTTTGTGCCACCCCAGTTGGAAAAAGCAAAAAGGCACTAGTGAAGCGGCACAAATACCGCTAGCAGAATAATCAGGATAAATGCGTATCTCCATATAGCAGCAGTCGCAGTACCTGAAGCTTCAGAAGTTTCTGCGTCCTGTAAGGTTGTGGACGACTGCATACTTTTTCACTTATAAACGGCGCTTATAAAGGTTCTGGTAACCAGGAGGTAGTAAAACAGGAGAGTTCTCTGAAGTATCTTTAAGCTTTGGTCTCAAGTGTCAAGGATATGGAAACCACGGTGATGGTTGGTGAAAAGCCGAAGGTCGCGTCAAGAATAGCGCAGGCGCTGGGAGACTATTCTATCAAGGAGAACCGTGGCGTAAAGAACTATGTTATAGAGACTGATGAACGCAGGATAATCATCGCGCCCGCGGTCGGTCACGTCTTCAACCTGGAGCAGTCAAGCGAAGGCTGGACGTACCCTGTCTTCGACGTCGAATGGGCGCCTATATTCAAGACCTCAGATGACGCAGGCTACGTGAAGAAGTACTACAACAACCTGAAAGACCAGATAGAAAAGGCGGACAGCTACATCAACGCGTGCGACTTCGACCTTGAAGGATCGGTCATAGGCTACAACGTCATCCATCACATCGCAGACCCTCCCGAGGAACGTATCCAGAGGATGAAGTTCTCGACTCTCACAACTGGCGATCTCCAGGATGCATTTGACGACCTGGAATCATTTGACGAAGGGATGACCCAGGCAGGGCTCACAAGACACGTGCTGGACTTCTACTACGGTATTAACGTTTCAAGGGCATTAATGCAGGCGGTCAGGGAGAACAACCGATACAAGACCCTGTCAACCGGGCGCGTGCAGGGTCCGACACTAAAAGTCCTGGCGGACAAGGAGCGTGCGATACAGGAGTTCGAGCCCGACCCTTACTGGGAGGTTTACCTGAGACACAGTGAATTTGATGCGCAGTGGGAGGACGAGGAGGACCGTATATGGAACGAGGCGCGCGCAGAACAGGTATTTGCAGAGGTTGAAGGGGAAAAGACTGCAGCGGTCACGAACATCAAGAAGAACGACTACAAGCACGGAACGCCTATACCTTTCAACCTGACAGGGCTCCAGAGCGAGGCGTCCTCACAGTTCAATATCTCGCCGAAGAAGACCCAGAGCCTCGCCCAGGAACTCTACGAGCAGGGACTGATATCCTATCCAAGGACAGAGTCACAGAAACTGCCTGCCAAACTCGGTTACGAGAAACTTCTCGGCAAGCTCAAGAAACAGGACGACTACGAGGAACTCGCTGAAAAAGTACTTGATAAAGACGAGATATACCCGCGGCAGGGCAAGAAGAAAGACGACGCACACCCTGCTATCTACCCGACAGGTGAACACCCTTCCTCGCTTTCCAAACAGCAGAGACAGGTATACGACCTTATAGTCAAGCGGTTCTTCGCAGTCTTTGGTGACTCGGCGAAAAGGCGCACACTTACGTTCACGCTGGAAGTTAACGGGCACGAGTTCAAAGCAAAATCAAAGATCACGCTGGAGAGGAACTGGTTCGACCTCTACGAGCCGTACGTCAACGTGGAGGAGGCGGAACTGCCAGAGATGGAGACCGGGCAAGTTTTGGATGTGGAAGAGTTCGAGCTGATGGAGAAAGAGACCCAGCCACCCCGAAGATACTCACAGTCCTCGATAGTCAACGAACTGGAGAAACGCAACCTGGGAACCAAGGCGACGCGTGCAGCCACTGTTGACCGGCTTTACTCCCGTAACTACATCGACAACAACCCTATAGAGGTTACAGAACTTGGGCTCGCAATAGTAGAAACCCTAGAGGAACGCTGCCCCGAACTCCTCTCAGAAGAACTGACACGGGAGTTCGAAGAGAAAATGGAGTCGATAAGAGATGAGGAAGAGACATCGGAAGAGGTCATAGAAGAAGCCAGGGACGAACTTGGAGAGGTGCTCGCCAAGTTCAAGGAAGAAGAAAAAGAGATAGGCGCCGAACTGGTCGAGACCATCGACTCAGAAAGAGAAAGACGGCGCCAGCTAGGTCCTTGCGACCAGTGCGATGACGGGACTCTAAGGATAGTAAAGACTGACAACGGACGTTTCGTCGGCTGTTCCAACTATCCTGACTGCGAGAACACGTATCCGCTACCACGGAACGGGAAAATCGAGTCCCTGGACGAGGAATGCGAGGAATGCCACACGCCGAGAATAAAAGTGATAAGGAAAGGGCGGAAGCCTTACGACATGTGCATCGATCCTGACTGCCCTACCAAGGACGACTGGTAGTTAGTCCGCACCGGTGTACGGCTCCCGTGTCTCCACGTCGTAACGCGGATCGCTCCGCGCCGGGTCAGGCCTCTTTCTACCGCCGTCAGCTGCTACTTCCGAATCCAGCACGGAGCCCTGGTCGCCCAATACATCCTCAACAAACCCTTTGACCTCTTTATCCGATCCGTCCAGCACCAGGTTTCCGTACCTATCAGTTCTGGGTACGACATCGTACTCCGAACTGCTTGCCTCGGAGTGTAGCTCTCCAACCGTGTATCCTTCTGCGACGGCTACTTCTGCACTGTTTCCGGACTCCCATACACCCTGAACTCTGTTGTCTTGGTTCACCTATTTCACCTCCTAGTCAGCCGCGGCTCCAGGAGTCTGTTCCGAGAAGAAGTGCCCCACTGCTTGGGCGTCTTCTACATCAAACTCTGCCTTTTCTCTCGGAGACCATGTCTGGTAGGACCCCTCGGGATAGGATCCTACTTCTTCTCCAGAACTGAAAATTACTTTGTCATAAGCGGGGCTCGGCTCGCTCCTTACATCGCTGTTCTGGTAAACAGGTCCGGATGCGGTTTCAGGTTCGTACCCTAAATCAGAGGGGCTGGGACCCGCCCTCTTCGGATCGTGATCTGGTTCTACCATCGTTGCTCTCCTGCATCTGTTTCCGTGTTTTCAGGTTTTTTGGTGCGGTAATGCGTAGTTGTGTTGTGTTTGTGTTTTGTCATAGAGTGGTTCACCCTAGAATTTGAGACAAAAAGCGAGAACCACTGCTCCGCCTTTTACAGCAGGAACAGCAGGATAATAAACAGGATAATAATGTATGATGGCGTAGCTGGAGCTACTTCAGAAAAGTCGAGTTCAGAAACCGCGCCAGAACTAGCTTTACTGGAGGTCGAGCTGCAGAACGCGTCCACCTTTAGTTGAGATAAAGCGTCCACCCTTCCGCATACCCGTAAAGGTTGTTATCCGGCGCATGTTGGACTACTAATAAAAAGAAGTTTATAAAGGATTCGCTAGACCTCGTCCTCAAGCACGTCAAACGCCTTCTCTATATCGCGCTGTTCGACAGATCCGAAGCATATCCGGACATTTTCATCGCTTCCAGGTCCAAAAGGCTCACCCGGGACTATGGAAACTCCTTTTTCCACCATCTCCAGGGCGAAATCCCAGGAGTCTCTGCCGATGTCCGGGAAGGCATAGATGGCTCCTTCAGGCTCGACGAATTCCCAGCCGAGTTCGTTCATCTTTTGCACTAATATGTCGCGCCTCTCCCCGTACTCGCCTCTCATCTTTTCAACGTGTGAGTCGTTTTTCAACGCCTCGACCGCCGCGAACTGGCTTATAGCAGGCGGGCACGCGACCATTCCACGGGAAGCCTTGGAGAAGTTATCGACATAGTCCGGTGACGAGTTCACCCATCCGACCCTCCAGCCGGTCATCGCATGGTTTTTCGACATCGACCCGATGATAACAGATTCATCCGTAAAACGGGCGGGAGAAACGTGTTCCTCTCCGTAAGTCAGTCGGTGGTACACCTCGTCCGAGACCAGTAAAGTATCGCTATCCTCTGCGACCTCGGCGATTTCCTTCGCCTCTTCCTTTTCCAGTACTTTCCCAGTAGGGTTGTTAGGCGTGTTCACGAGCACCAGCTCCGCGTCCCGTATCTCCTTCCTGGCCTCATCCGTAAGCTCACCGTTTTCAAAGAAGTCTACCTGGCTCCACCGGTTCCCGTTTACTTCCGATATCAGTTTGTAGGGACCCCAGCACGGGTCGTTGAAGACCGCCTTATCTTCCGGATCTAGAACCGTTGCGAACACGGAGTAAAGCGCCTCCATCCCGCCGGCAGATATCATTATGTTCTCCTGTTCTGCCTCAATGCCTTTCTTCCCCGATTCCTCTCTGGCGACAGCGTCCCGCAGTTCGTCTATCCCTCTGTCCGCGGTGTAACCCTGGAACCGGTCCATCTCCTCCCTCGCAACTTTTTTGACGTGTTCCGGGGTGTCAAAGCTTGGCTGTCCGATATCTAAACGGATACAGTCCTCCTGCTCTTCCGCCTTTTTCGATATCTTTCTTATCGATAGCTGGATGTCTTTCACTCTCTCTCGAATCATTATAGAAACCAAGTACTCTGGCACCTGTATAAGTCTTGAGGGCTATAATCTTAGAACAGTCCCTTCTTATCCGGTTTCTTGAGTCCATCGTTCACGATCTTGAACCTCTGCGCCTTTCCTTCCGGGAGGGATCGGTGTTTCTCGACCTCGATTTTCCGCAGGCTCTTGTCCTCATAGGAGAGCTTGAGCAGGCACTTCGACCAGTAACGCGGAACGTCTCGTCCTACCAGCTCCAGTTCATCCTCGTCGAAATTTGTGTATACCTGGTTGGTCACGAGCACAGGTATATCCTCCTGTCTCGCAATCTTTGAAAGAACAGAGAGTTGCTGGGACAGTTCCTGGTTGATCTCTGAAACGTTCTCCCCGTTCGTGTTCAGCCGGTAAAGAGAGACCAGAGAATCCACAACAATCAGGTCGATATCTTCTTTTTCCACAAGTCCCGGGAGCGACTTGATATCCTTTTCCTGCTCCTGGAACGTCGTAGGCTCCATGACGTGAACGTTCTCAAGCGACTCCTCGTCCGCGACCTGTACGAATCGTTCAGCGGAGAAACCTTTCTCTGTATCGATATAGGCAACTTTCCCGCCGTCCATCGCGACCTCGGCAGCTACCTGGACGCAGACATTTGTCTTTCCGGAGCCTGACTCGCCGAAGACATTAGTGATAATTCCTCTCTCTATTCCACCCCCCAGCAGCGAGTCTATAGGTTTCGAGCCTGTGGATAGGCGTTTTACTTTCACATGAAGAACTTTGATGGAATTCTTTTATCCCTGACTTTCCAGCCTCGGCTCCAGTTTCCATGTGGTCAGCAGTCCGATGGTGTAACCTATAAGCGCCCCGACGGCGACATCCGCGAAAAAGTGTGCGCCGATCACGAGTCTTGAGACTCCTACCACCGATGCGAGAATGAGAAGCCAGTATCGCAGTTCCGGGTAGCGGTGACCGAGGACGGCGGCAGCCATGAAAGCTGTCGCGGCGTGACCGGACGGGAATGAGGATGTCAGGAATACTTCACCCGCCTCGGGGCGCGGGCGTGAAGCAATCATTTTGATGCCGAAAACCACGACCGAGTTCAGGACAGCGGCGGTAGCGAGTAGCCTCCCCGTGACTTTCTCTCCGATGAGCTCAAGTGTCACCACGTAGACCAGCACCAGGTATAGAGAGCCCATGCTAGTCAGCTCCTCGAAACCTCTCTGGGCTACCGCTTCAAGGTTCGTCACGTCTTCTATATCTCTCATAGGTGAAACACTATTTCCGATAAATTAAAACTAAGGCTATTTTTATTCACGTCCATAAAACAGATTTAAATGTTGTCATCAAAAATAACTGTATGCCGGAAGAAGCCTCCCTACTGACATACAACACCGAGCGGGAAAAGTTCGAGTCAGTATATGAGCGCAACAAGTTTTACCGCGGACTGTTCGGCTACAGGCAGACCGTAAAGAAAAATGGAAAGAAGTACGAGTACGACAAGGACGGTCTTATCGACAGGATACCAAATGTACGGATAGATGACTCGGTGTTTATAATTCCTGATCGAACAATAGACAGGGTGGAGGAATACTTTTCAAAGTGGGGAGACAAGGTCTCCTATCACATATTCACGGTAATAATCGAGGATCAAAACATACTTGACAAGATAAAAGGTGAAGTATAATGGCAGAAGACGACGAAAGCGTAAGACTACGGGTAGGCGAAGTACCTCCAAACGCACAGCAGGACATCGGCAGAGGAATCGTGAGAATCGACTCCAAAGTCATGGAAGAGTTAAACGTTACAGAAGGAGACGCTGTAATAATACAGGGTGACCGGAAAACAGTCGGCAGAGTCGCACGCTCATACCCTGCGGACAAGGGGCTCGGTATCGCGAGGATAGACGGCTACATGCGTAAAAACGCCGGCACATCCCTCGGCGAAAAAGTGAATGTAGAACGCGCCGAACTCAAGGAGGCAAAGAAGATCACGCTGGCACCCGCAGAAGAAGGTGTCATGATACAGGTTTCTGACCCAAACATCTTCAGGCGCGCCCTGAAAGACCGTGCAGTTATGCAGGGCGATATAATAGTCCCCGATGGCAAAGATCGGCGCAAATCACTTTTCGACGACTTCTTCGACATGGAAACAGAAAGCCTACGGATGGGGTTCGGGGCAGAGACTAAGCTGACCGTTGTCGACACCACCCCACAGGGACCTGTAAAGATTACAGAACAGACGGAGATAGAGATGCGTCAACAGTCCGTCGAACCCGAAGAACAGCAGCAGGTACGCGTCCCCGAGGTCACCTACGAAGACATAGGTGGACTGGAGCAGGAGATACAGCACGTCCGGGAGATGATAGAACTACCGCTGAAGCACCCAGAGGTGTTCCAGCAGCTCGGGATAGACGCACCATCAGGCGTTTTACTGCACGGTCCACCGGGAACCGGTAAGACACTGTTGGCGAAAGCAGTCGCAAACGAAAGCGACGCGACCTTCCTATCCATCAACGGACCGGAAATCATGTCGAAATACTACGGAGAATCCGAGAAACAGTTAAGAGAAAAATTCGAGGAAGCACAGGAGAACGCGCCTGCCATCATCTTCATCGACGAGATAGACGCAATCGCCGCGAAGAGAAGCGAAGTCGGTGGAGAGGTTGAGCGCAGAGTCGTCGCACAGTTACTCTCACTCATGGACGGACTGGAAGAACGTGAAAACGTTATCGTTATAGCCGCCACCAACAGGGTAGACGCGGTAGATGAAGCCCTCAGAAGAGGTGGAAGATTCGACCGTGAAATCGAGATCGGGGTTCCAAACGAGAAAGGTCGGAAAGAAGTATTCCAGATCCACACCCGGAACATGCCTTTAACCGACGAAGTCGACCTGGACGAACTCGCGGAGATGACTCACGGCTACGTCGGCGCAGATATTGAAGCGGTCGCGAAAGAAGCAGCGATGTCCGTATTAAGAGATGTACTACCGGAGATAGACCTCGACGAGGAGATTCCGAGCGACGTAATGGAGAAGCTGGTCGTGGACAGGGATGCGATGATAGAAGGTATAAGACAGGTAGAACCGTCCGCGATGAGAGAGGTCATGGTCGAGATACCGAAAGTTACGTGGGAAGATGTTGGAGGTCTTGACGAGGCAAAAGATCAGTTGAGAGAGATGGTTGAATGGCCGCAACGCTACCCGGAACGGTTTGACCGTATGGGCATCGAGGTTCCAAAAGGCATAATGCTTTACGGCATGCCCGGGACAGGTAAGACACTGTTGGCGAAAGCAGTCGCGAACGAGGCTAATGCGAACTTCATATCCATTAACGGTCCTGAACTCCTGTCAAAGTACGTCGGAGAATCAGAAGAATCTGTAAGAGAAGTGTTCAAAAAAGCCCGCCAGGTCGCGCCCTGCATACTATTCATCGACGAAATCGACTCCATCGCGACCCGGAGAGGCTCCAGGACAGACTCTGG
This sequence comes from Candidatus Nanohalarchaeota archaeon, assembly GCA_022729235.1. Taxonomy (GTDB): domain Archaea; phylum Nanohalarchaeota; class Nanosalinia; order Nanosalinales; family Nanosalinaceae; genus JALDAJ01. Next base: position 452,520 of record JALDAJ010000001.1, on the reverse strand, counting down.
TGTAGGCGACCGCGTGGTCAACCAGCTCCTGACTGAACTGGACGGAATCGAGTCGCTTGAAGGCGTAACAGTTATAGCAGCCACTAACCGACCGGACATGATCGACCCTGCTATAACACGACCAGGACGTATCGACCGCTCGCTAGAGGTCGAGGTACCTGAAATAGAGGGGAGGAAGAAAATCTATGAGGTTCACACCGGCGACATGCCGCTCGCAGATGGGGTCGACCTTGAAAAGCTCGCACGGATGTCGGACGGTTACGTAGGATCGGATATCGAGTCCGTGTGCAGGGAAGCAGGGATGTTCGCACTCCGGCGCGATACAGAAAGCGACGAAGTGAAGATGGAAGACTTCGAGGACGCTCTTGAAGAAGTGCGACCGACAGCGACCGATGAAAACAGGGAGCACTACAAGCAGATGATGCGGCGCATGGAAGAGATCGAACAACCAGAAGAGGACCAGCCCGACTACTACGCCTGATTCCTCCAGGATAGTTATCTGGCTCTGATACCGATATCTTATAAGAATCCTCTATCAAAATAGGACTACTGATGTCCGAAGAAGAGTTCCCGTGCAATCTCTGTGGGAGAACATTTGATACCAAGAGAGGTTTAAGCAGTCACCAGACACAGTCACACCCTGACATGGATGAAGAACAGGAGGGTGAAGATTCCGAAAGCCAGGAAGAAGAGAGTTTCGGGCAACAGGAGATCAGTATCGAACTGGGTATAAAAAGTATTGCAGCCACATGTTTTATCTTCGGAGTTTTTGTAGGACTGAGCGGAGGTCTTCTTATAGGAGATACTCCCGCAGCTATGGATCGGTTATCAGGAGACATGGGCGACCAGCAAGCACCAACACAGCAGGGCTCTGACACAGGAGGTCAAGATGCCGGCACCCAGGAGACGGATACCGGAGAGATAACTTTCACCTCTGAGCTACCTTACGATGCCGAAATCGGTACTGCCAGCGGTACGCTTGACTGGAACGGAGATACTGTAGATGTTGAGGGTCAACCTTACCTGGGTAGTCCTGACGCAGAGGTCCAGATAGTTTCCTATGAAGACTTCTTCTGTCCGTTCTGCGCCAGACATAACACAGAGACCTTCCCACAGATAGTTGAAGAATACGCTGAAGACGGACAGGTACAGATGTTCTACAAACATTTCCCAGTAGTCGGGGGAGAAATGCCGGCGATAGCATCAGAGTGTGTTGCTCAACAGTCTGCAGAAGCATTTTGGCTGTTTAAGTACAATCACTTTGAAAACTTTGAACAACTGAGGTCACTACAGCAGGAGAACCCGCAGGCATACCAGGAGGAAATAGTAAGTTGGGCTGAACCTATGGGTATAGACCAAGAAGAGTTCGATAGTTGTGTTGAAAACAGTGGAACCGAATCCATCCTGCAACAGGATTTCGAGGAAGCCCAGAATCTGGGCGTCGAAGCAACACCATGGGTGTTTGTAAATGGGGAAGAGGTACGAGGGGCGCAGTCGTATGAAACCTTCAGACAGTTAATCGAGAACCAGCTGAACTGATGTTCAACAGAAAAAACGCAGGTAAAATAGTAGAACTCCACAAAGAAGAATTTTTTCTCATCCTAACAGGGATTTCAGGACTCATAGCTTACAGCCTCTACGCAGTCTTTCCAAACCTCTCGCTTTTGACAGGCACACTCATATCAGGCAATCTCTCCTCTTTCCTGGTGATAACTTACGAACTCGTCGCCGGATTCCCCGCTACAGTATCTACACCCGTTTTCCTGCTAGCAACAGCAGTTTCAGTCGCGGTAGGAGTCAACGTCTCAGTACTCATCAACACCATACTATCTAGCTCACCAGCTACAGGATCCGCAGGCTCTCTCGGAGGAGTAGTCGTCGCAGGAGCTGCCCCTGCATGCGCCGCGTGCACTGCAGGCGCCGTTACTCTGGTCGGATTATCAATACCTATCGGTCTCCTACCCTTCAATGGTATAGAGATAAACCTGTTCGTCCTCGCCATACTCCTGACATCTAGTTTCTACCTCCTGGAGCAGAGCGGAGAGGTTTGCAGAGTCAATTTCTCGTCGTAACTATATTATCGCCGTCATCGACACCTACAAGAACAGTATGCTCAGCCTGTGCTACGATGCCACCGTCGACTTCATTGAGAACCGGGTAAGAGTGTACAACACCCGCATCGATTAACTTCTTCATCGCCATCTTCTCCCTCCCTGAAAACGAGGAGAGCCAGCGGGAGGTAAACGGGAGACCGTTGAAGTCTTTGATCTCGCCCAGGAGCTTTCTCTGGTGCCGACCTCTAACGTTCCTGTCGTTCTCCTGCTTGTAGATATTGCCGGGCTTACCCTCCTTGATACTTCCCGCACCAGTCGTGATAAACGGCTCAATCGCGACAGCATCACCTTCCTGGAACTCGTGGGAACTCGCGTTGTCTATGTTCGGGATGGAAACACCCGCGTGCTGGGTATAACGCCCAAGGTAGTGACCGGTCAGGTTCCTGATAACATTGTACTGCGGGGGCACCTGTTTCTCAACGTACGAGCCGAACTCCTCTATCGTGATTCCTGGCTCAATGAACTCCAACGCGGACGCAAGAACCTCTTCTACAGTATCGATTACTTCCTGGTGCTTGCCAGAAGGATTAACAGTTAACGCGGTGTCCGCGATGTAGCCCTCGCTGTGGGCGCCGATATCGATTTTCAGTACGTCATCCTCCTTTAGAACCCGGTCTTCGTCAGGCGCGGGCGTGTAGTGCGCTGCCTCATCATTGATAGATATATTGACAGGGAAAGCCGTCTCAAGCCCCTCATCACGTATCAAACCTTCTACCTCTTCCGCGATAACCTTCACGTTAGTCCCGGGCTCCGAGACCTCTCTCGCTTTCTGCCTCGCGTCCTGTATGACCTCGCCAGCCCGGATATAATTCTCCTTTGCTTCCTCGTCCATGAATCTATACTCGGGGTTAAAACAGTTAAACCCTTTCCATCCAGCAGTATACACGAATTACAACTAGCCTATGTAATCCGATTTCATCCGACGGTCGCCCGAAGTTGAGATAGGGTTCTGTCCACCTGTTCCATCTCGTAAATCGCTACGTCCCTATCACCATCGTAACTTTCCCTGGTAGCAGCTCCAAAGTGGCGAGACGCCTTTATATGTAGTTCAGCAAGTTCCGGATCATCTCCTATACGGGTTCCCTCCTGAGACAGCCTATTGATCGCACGAAGAGACTCGTCCATCAGAAAAACAATTCAAAACAATCCATTTTAATCTTCCCTCCAGAATATAGTTAGCCCAGATCAACCTTAACGTCCGCCGCATATGCTTTATCCTTCTTCAGTATGAGCGGGTTGATGTCAATACTCTGGATCTCCTCGTGGTTGAGTGCTAGTTCACCGAGTCTCATGATAGCGTCTTTCACTGGCTCCAGCGAGTGTTCCTCTCCGCGGACGCCCTCGAATAATTCATGCGAGCGCAGCTCCTTGATCATCCGCTCCGCCTCCTCTTCGCTGACAGGGGCGATGCCGAAGGAGACATCGTTCAAGGCTTCTATGTAGATACCGCCGAGACCGACCATCACCATCGGACCGAACTGCGGGTCGCGTTTCATCCCAACCGCTACTTCCAGCCCATCGAGCTGTTCCTGCACCAGCATGCCATCGATTTCACCACCGCCGGTATCGTGGTACACGTTGTCGTAAATCTCGTTGAAAGCACGCTTGACCTCCTCCTTTGTCTCCAGCCCTGTCCTTACGCCGTCCATGTCGGTCTTGTGGTGTATACCGGAAGATTCAACCTTCATCACGGCAGGACCTCCCACGCGTGAGAACGCTTCGGATACTTCCTTTGGTGTATCCGCCAGCACGGTCAGCGGTAGAGTGAATCCATAGGCATCGAAAAGCCTCTTTCTAGCATCGAATCCGGGCAGATCTCCGACGGCGTCTTCCGACTTCTCTCTGTCGTAGTCAATATCAGGATAGGTTTTCTCGCCTTCACGGTATTCTCTATACTCGTTCATCGCCTCCAGAGCCTTAACCGCGTCCACAGGGTCTTGGAAATCGGGGACCTCTCCCTTCTCAAGAATATCAAGTCCTTTCGAAACGTCTTGCTCTCCCATGAACGAAGCCATCACTGGCTTGTCATATTTCTCGGACGCCTTGACAACTGTTCTAGCAGTCTTCTCTATCTCAGTATTCGCCTGCGGTGTCAGTATCACGACCACCGCGTCAACATTCTCGTCCTTCATAACCGCATCCAGTGCGTCCCTGTAGCGGTCGTGTCCAGCATCTCCTATCACATCCATCGGGTTCTCGGGCGCTGCCTCGGCAGGCATAGAGCTTTCAAGTTCTTCTCGGGTGATGTCCGAGAATTCCGCGAGTTCAAGCCCGTGCTCTGCTATCTCATCGGTCGTGATGACACCAGGACCTCCGGCATTTGTAACAACAGCCACGTTTTCCCCATCCGGGAGCGGCTGATAAGCCAATGCGCGACCGTAGTCCAGCAGTTCACGGTTGGACTCCGCCTCGATTATACCAGCCTGTCTAAAAGCGGCGTTATAAGCCTCGTAGCTCCCCGCGATGCTCCCTGTATGAGAACTAGCTGCCTTCCCTCCTTCATCGCTCCTACCCGACTTAACCATGACGATAGGCTTCTCCTTCGAAACCTCTCTCGCGGTCTCCAGGAACTCCCGTCCATTGTCGATACCTTCCGTGTACCCTATTATCGTATCCGTATCATCATCCTTCCAGTACTCCAGAAGGTCGACCTCGTTAAGCATCGCCTTGTTACCCAGTGACACAAAATGGCGGAAGCCGATGTGCTCCGCCTTCGCGTAGTCAAGTATGGCAGTGCAGAACGCCCCGCTCTGCGACATGAAACTTATCGAGCCTTCCCCAGGCATCTTGGAGGCGAAAGAGGCGTTCATCGAGTTCTCTGTGTTAATCATTCCTAGCACGTTCGGTCCGAGTAGTGCTATGTTCTCGTGCTCTGCGATACCTCTTACCTCATCCTCCAGCTCACCGTTACCTGTCTCCGAGAATCCTGCGGAGATAACGATTGCAGCATCAACTCCTTTCTCGCCGGCATCCCTGAGAACGTCCGGAACTATTTTAGATGGAACAACTACAACAGCGAGATCAGTCCCTTCCGGTACTTCATCGAGCGCCTCCTCCCCCTCAACCGTTTCTGCGTTCGGGTTGACAGGGACGACTTCTCCTTCAAAACCGTGATGAAGGTTCTCAAAAACCTCGTGACCGGTCTTTCCCTCCTCTCGGGAAGCGCCGACCACCGCTATTTTCTCGGGTGAGAAAAGAGGTTCGAGGTCCATGTAGGAAGTTTTCCTTTCTCTCGGATTAATAGGTTGGTCCGACCACTGGACGGTGGCAAACCACCCTTTTTATTCGAGCGTCAAGTTCTACAAAACATAATGGCGCGGGAAGAAGTTTACACCGGTTCTATAGAGAAAGTAGAGGTAATGGACGCAGGCGATGACATCGACCTGGATGAAGAAGCGCTCAAGACGCTCTACAAAAATATGGTGCTCGCCCGGAAGTTTGATGAGAAAGCGTTCGCGCTCCAGCGCAGGGGCGACATATCTACTTATGCCCCTCATAAAGGTCAGGAAGCAGCACAGATCGGAGCCATGTTCGCTCTCAAGGACGACGACTGGATGGTTCCCTCTTTCAGGGAGACCGCAGCCTTCATAATGAGAGGTGCGCCACTGGAAAAGATATTCCAGAGATGGATGGGAGATGCCAACGGCCAGAAAGGTCTCGCCGAACTCAATACTTTACCTGTCGCGATACCTGTCGGGACGCAGAACCTGCACACCACGGGACTGGGGATGGCGATGAGCTTCAAGGACGATGATAACGCAGTTATCGGCTTCACAGGAGATGGAAGCACCAGCGAGGGCGACTTCCACGAGGCATTGAACTTCGCAGGAGTCTACGAAGCACACTCGGTTTTCTTCGTACAGAACAACCAGTACGCCATATCCATGCCCAGGGAGAAACAGACTAAATCCGAAACTATCGCACAGAAAGCGTTGGCGTACGGGATAGAAGGATTACAGGTAGACGGAAACGATATCTTGGCAGTCATAAAAGCGACGAGAGAGGCTCTGGAGAAGGCTCGAAACGGCGAACCTGTACTGGTAGAGGCGCTGACGTACAGGCTTGAGGACCACACGACCTCGGACGACTCCTCGCGTTACAGGGACGAGGAAGAAGTCGAGAAGTGGAAGGAAAACGACCCAATCAAGCGTTTCCGCGAATACCTGGAAGAGAAAGGTATCTGGAGCGATGAACTGGAAGATTACGAGGAAGAGGCTGAGGGGAAGATAGACGAGGCGGCGAACAAGGCACTGGAGATGGACGACCCAGAGTTCGACGAACTGTTCGACTACGTCTACGGCGAGATGCCGGAACTACTGGCAGAAGAAAAAGAAGAACTGAGAGAAGAGGTGGTCGGAAATGAGTAAAATGAACATAATCGAAGCGGTGAACGCAGCGCTGCACGATGAGATGGAGGCGGATGAAAATGTTATCGCGTACGGAGAGGACGTAGGAGAAGACGGCGGGGTTTTCCGCGCCACGAAAGAGTTACAGGAAGAGTTCGGAGAGAAACGTTGCTTTTCCTCACCGCTCGCGGAGTCCGGTATCGCCGGTACCGCTATCGGAATGAGCATGTACGGCTTCCGACCTGTCGTGGAGATGCAGTTTTCCGGGTTCTCGTACCTGGCGTTCTACCAGATTAAGGAGCACGCATCACGTATGAGGATAAGGAGTCGTGGTGACTACACAGCACCGTTAACAGTCAGGGCGCCTTACGGCGGGGGTATAAACGCTCTGGAACACCACCAGGAAAGCCCGGAAACATTCTACGCGCATTCGCAAGGGCTTCACGTCGTTATACCAAGTACACCGCAGGACACTTACTCGCTGCTGAGAAAATCCATCCAGCTTGATGACCCGGTCGTGTTCCTTGAGCCGAAGAAAACGTACAGGGCGTTTAAGGAAGAAGTCGACAGGGAGAAAGAAGTAGAACTCGAGAAAGCCCGGGTTGCGAAGGAAGGTGACGACGTGACGCTGGTCGCGTGGGGAGCCATGGTGCCTGTCGCGGAAGAAGCCGTGGAAGAAGTAGATGCGAGCGTTGAGATAATAGACCTCAGGACTATCTACCCGACCGACTTCGAGACAGTTACGGAATCCGTGGAGAAAACCGGTAGAGCGATGGTGCTCCACGAGGCACCGAAATCTGGAGGTTTCGGTGCAGAAATCGCTTCACGCATCCAGGAGGAAAGCATACTGAAGATGGAGGCGCCAGTAGAAAGAGTCACCGCACCGGACGTACCTTACCCGCTCTACACCCTTGAGGACTACTACATGCCCAACGTCGAAAGAGCTGTAAACGGGCTTGAGAGCGTCCTGAAGTTCTGAATAGGTTATTACTGGAAAACTGTAGGTACTTTTTCGTTCAATATGTAGCCTCCATGACTTACTAGGAAATGTCCTGAACCGCTTGTTCGGCCTGCATGCGGGATTAGACTTGATATGAACACTACACAGTGAATGGCATCAGGTTCAAGAGGAGGGATTGCCACCGTCTGTGTTGGTATTTTATCCGGGAGGTCGAGCGGTTCATACTTGTCACGCGCCACATCCTGATTGTACGCTTCCCGTAGTTCTTTGACAGTTACATCAGCAAACTCAAGGTTGCGAGGAGATTCACCGACGTTAAACAAGGTGCGTATAATATGGTGATTCTGCCAATCGATAGCGTCCGGCCATTCATGTCCGATACCCCTATTCACGTCAATGTGCATACCTCCAAAGTCTGATTCCGGCTCATCTGTGGCGAGACGGACAAATGCCAACTGTAAGTTCATTGAATCACTCAAACTGTGCGGCATCAGAACTTCCTCCTCGATTTGTTTGGCTAAATCAATACATTCAGGGTACTTGTCCTTATCAGGATTCATTTCCGGGAAATACCCCCATGTATGACTTTTACCATCACCTTGCTCAGCTATAAGATGCTCTAACTCTTCACGAGTTGAATCCGTAGATAAAGGCTCATCAAGCCGATATTTGCGGAGAACCATGAGAGGATATTCCCGTTCGACTAACACTTTTTCCCCCGGCATATCTTAACTTCGCACTACGAAATTTTTAGTTGTGGTGGCAGAGATAGTGAACCGTCTTTACTCAACAGTATATGAGGTAGTTTAATTAGGAGAGGAAGGGAAAACTAAGAGTATGTCAGATACAGGTATAAAATATTCCTACAGTCTCAGTGAGCTCGATAGGCGGTAGATATGCTTAAGTTCAAGCTACCTGACACGGGAGAAGGAGTCACGGAAGGAACCTTTCTAGAATGGCTGGTAGAGGAGGGAGAAGAAGTTGAGGAAGACCAGACCGTCGCAGAGGTCGAGACCGACAAGGCAGTTGTGGATGTTCCTGCGCCTGCAGACGGGACGATAAAAGAACTGAGAGCAGAGCCGGGCGACACTGTGGACGTAGGGGAAGTCATCATGGTGATGGATGCCGGTGGCGGAAGTGATAATGCGGAGAGTACTGGCGACGAGGAAGTAGAAGGGGACGGAGATAGTGCTGGAGAAGAACAGCAAGAAGAGAAAGAAAGCGAAGTTGAAGGGGAAGAAGAGGTTGATGCGGAAAATGATACTAACACTAGCTCTTCCGGGGATGTTTTGGCGCTTCCCAAGGTGAGGAAACTGGCGGAAGAGAAAAATGTCGACCTCGACAGGGTGAACGGCAGCGGACCAGGAGGTAGAATAACAGAAGACGACGTTAATGCCGAGGCAGGAGATAAGACGGTCGCGAAAGATGCGGAAAAAGATAGGAAAGACTCCTCGCCGGAACAGGATACTGGAACAGGAGATACTTCCGAGACCCCGGCGAACGTGGATGTCAAGGCAACCCCTGCGGTCAGAAAACTCGCCCGGGAGAAAAGTATCGACCTGACCGGAGTTAAAGGAAGCGGTAGAGGAGGAAAGATAACTAGAGAAGATGTCCTCGAAGCTGCATCTGGAGGCTCATCCAAGTCCGTAGATGAAGAGAAAGGCGAAACCACCAGCACCGAGAGGGGTGAGGTCGAGCGGGTGGAGATGTCGCCATCGAACAAAGTCGTTGCGGAGAAGATGGAGGAATCACGATTCACCGCTCCTCACGTAACCCATATCGAGAAGGTAGATATCACTGAACTCGTGGAACTACGGGAGGACAAGAAAGATGAAGTCGATGTACACCTTACCTATCTGCCTTTCATAATGAAAGCTGTTCTCGTAGGACTGAAGGATTACCCCGACCTGAACGCTGAGCTCGACGAGGAGAGCGAGGAGGTTGTGAGAAAGAAGTACTACGACTTCAATATAGCGGTTGACACGGAGAGAGGTCTGAGAATACCGGTAATAGATAGTATCGATGATAGAACTATAGTGGAGCTTGCCCAGAGTATAGGAGAGAAAGTGGATAAGACTCTCGAAGGCGAGATATCAAAAGACGAGATGGAGGGCGGCACGTTCTCCATCACAAACCTCGGGGTTATCGGAGGAGACGCATTCACACCCATCATAAATCCTCCGCAGGTTGCGATACTCGGCATCGGCAAGATATCGGAGACCGCGGAAGTGGTAGACGGAGAAATAGTCCCGAGACACACTGTAAAACTATCGCTCAGCTACGACCACCGCGTAATCGACGGAGCGACCGCGGCACGGTTCATGAACACGGTAGTGGAAAACCTCGAAGATCCCGGGGAACTCCTGATGGAGATATAGGTGATGAATTATTGTCGTAGGTGATATCGCGACAGGTGCTGATGTAGTCGTTATAGGTGCGGGTCCGGGAGGTTACGCCGCCGCGTTGAGAGCTGCTCAGAAGGGGAACGATGTTGTTCTCGTGGATAAGGAAAAAGTAGGAGGAGTATGTCTCAACCACGGCTGTATTCCGGCTAAGGCATTGATACACGCGGCTGGTTTCCAGGAAAATATCAAGCACTGGGCAGAAATCGGGATACATACTGACAACCTGGAAATCGATTTCCAGGAGATACAGGAGTGGAAAAGCGAGGCTCGGACCAAATTAACACACGGTATCGAACAGCTACTGGAACAGCATGGCGTGGAATTTATCCAGGGTACCGCCCATTTCCAGGACTCAAATACATTAAGAGTGGAAGAGGAACACGATGCAGTAAACATAGAGTTTGAAAACGCGATAATAGCCACCGGCTCTAAACCCGTAGAACTGGAAGGCTTCGAGTTCGACCATGAAAAAGTAATCAGTTCCCGCGAGCTGCTTGAACTGGATGAAGTACCGGAAGAACTCGTGGTAATAGGCGGCGGTTACATAGGTCTTGAGGCAGTGACAAAGTTCTGCAAGTTCGGATCAACAGTCAAAGTACTTGAAGCCCATGAACGCGTGTTACCTAACTTCGACGAGGCGCTCGTGGAAGAGATAAGGGAAGTATCTCCCTGCTACGGGGACGAAATCTACACGAACGCGGAGGCGAAAGAACTGAGAGATGGCAATGAAAAAGCTGTAGTGGTCGCAGAACAGGACGGGGAAGAGATAGAAGTTGAAGGAGACTATGTCCTGGTGGCGGTAGGAAGAACTCCCAACCCCGTGCTTGAAGAACTCGATATAGAAAACACATCTGTAGAGGTAGATGAAAAGGGATTTGTAGAAGTAGACGAGACTATGGAGACCTCTGACCCCGGGATATACGCGATTGGGGACTGTGCAGGACAACCTCTCCTGGCGCACAAGGCGTACCGGGAAGGTAAAGTCGCGGCGGAAGTCATAGCAGGAGAGCCTGCAGCATTTGACAACCATTATATCCCAAAGGTAATTTACACCGATCCAGAAATCGCGGTGGTAGGAATGACCCCTGAAGAAGCAAAGGAAGAGTTCAGCGAAATAAAGACAGGTAAATTCCCGTTCTCTTCTTCAGGGCGTGCACTAACAACGAACCAGGACTCCGGGTTCGTACGTGTAGTAGCATCAACTGATGAAAAATTACTCGGCACGCAGATAGTGGGTCCCCGTGCCTCAGATATAATCGCAGAGGCAACACTAGCTCTCGAGATGCAGGCCTACCTCGATGACATAATCAACACTATTCACGCACATCCGACTTTTCCAGAAGCTTTCCAGGAGGCGTGCGAGGATGCGAAGGACGAGTCGATACACAGCGCCTGACCCTGCAGAACATAAGACTCGGCGACCAAGCTAATTCTATGGAGCCGGAAGAACTGCAAGAAGAGTATCTCGAGAAACAGGGGGTTACAGAGAATAGGCTGGAAGAGTTCCGCGGGTTGCGTGATGCGGACGACTGGCGACTGTTCAAGGAGCTGGTTTTCGTGCTTTTGACCTCTAGAAGCGAGGCGAAAAAGTCCTGGGAGGCTACCGAGAAGCTTGCAGAGCTCAGCCTTTTGAGAAACGGTTCGCGGGAAGAAATCGCAGAGGTCCTGCGGAACTACAACGTCCAGTACGAGGAGAACAAGGCGCGCTACATCGTCGACAACCGGGAAGACCTCTCACAGCCTACGCTTAACGATCCCTCGGGAGACCTGAAACTAATGGACAGGATCGATCCTGACGACCTCGAAAGGGTCCGTGAGCAGCTGGTAGGTGATCTGCAGGGCATAGGATGGAAGGGTGCATCGCACTTCCTGCGCAATATCGGTTACGGGGACGAGTTTGCAATAGTCTCCGCATACATCTCCAAGAAGCTCCACCAACTCGGCATGCTTGAATCACCGGAAACGCCGACTAGCAAAGAAGACTACATGGATGCGGAGAGAAAAATAAGAGAGCTGTCGGAGGAAACAGGGATAGGTGTGCAAGAACTCGACCTACTACTGTGGTCAATGGAAACCGGAGAGATTTTCAAGTAGTTCATCCGAACCTATCCAGCCCGCTCTGCTTACCTTCCCCCTTGAGCTGGTCCGCGGTGTAGCCAAACACTTTCAGCGCGCGTAGAGACGCGGGCACTATCTGGTTCTCGATATAGTAATCCGGGTCGTAGTCCTCCGCGTACTTCGCCAGTTCCGCGCGGGATGAGATAGTTCCGGAGCCTCTCGTGACCACGTAGTCGATGGTCGTACCTGGGCTGATGTCTTCCCCGCGTTCGATAGCCTTTTTCGCCGCCTCGACATGCGGTGCGGTGGACTCGTAGTTCTCCGGCTTCTTCGTTAATGTGGTGTAAATCCTCAAATCCTCCACAGGGATTTTACCGTCGCGTAAATCTTCCACGGTCGATTTGACCTCTTCAACAGCTTTCTTGACCTCGTCCTCTAGGACCATCCGGAGCACTTTTTTCTGCGTCTGCTTTGCAACAGGGCTCCAGTCCCGCCGGACCTGCTCGAACCCTGTTATCTTCATGCTTCCGTCCTCCGCGAGAAGCGCGTACTTCTTCTTCGCACCTTCACCGCTCTCTGTCGAGGTGAAGAACCCGTGTTTGAAGACACCTTCAAGCTCTAACTGCATAAACTCCGGCAGTTCATCGTTAACCTCTTTCAGGAAGCTGTCGATCTTATCCCTGAGTCCTTCAGACTTCAGGAACACGGAGTCTGTGTTGTGAACTAGCAAAAGTCCTTCTGCATCCACAAAGTTATGTTCACCCTTAACCTCTAAATCATATACTCTGTCCTTAGTGGGGTCTACTTCCTTTATCTGACTAATTCTTGCAGGGGTAAAGTTAAGCTCTGCAAACCCAGGTTTCCTAGGCGCAGTGTTTCTTATTGACTTAATCTCAGGTTTATCATCACGATACTTATACGAAACATCATTTATCTTCCTTCCATATCTGTTCTCTCCTAATTTCAGCTGCTTCAAAATATATTGGATTTGGTTCGCCAGATAAGGACTTTTGCTGGAGAAACGCATACTTTCAGAATTATATCGGGAGTCGTGCACCCTCTCTTTAGACCCATCAGCCTCAAAGTAACCTTCTATAAAGGACTTCTTTAGTTCCTCATCACCGTTCAATATGACATTTGGAACCTTCTTACCAGAGCACCCTATACCTGTCTCTAAACCGTTAACAAAGAATTTTACTAAGGACTTCCTTTGAACTCTGTAGTAGTACATCTTATTGCCTGTTCGAGGGTCAACATCCTCTATGATAACTAATTCATCTTCCAAAATGCCGTCGAAGAACTCCTTGACTCTCTGAATATTTTCTTTATCTTGGCCTCCAAACGAAATCATTTGTTTATCTCCAATAGACGCCGAACCGTCGCCACAGTAGAAGCCTAGAACCCAAGCAAACTCGGGAGTCAACTCCAGAAACCTCGGTATCTTCCCTGCTTTTGCATTCTTACATCCAATATATGAATATTCTGATGTAGCTTCTTCTAATTCAACCCTCCTCTCAGCATGTTGACTATAGACATGAGAAGACAGGTAGTATTCTTCTTGGCAGTAAGGGCATTCTCCTATCTCAGCTGGAAACTCCCTAGTATCTAAGTAAGCTCTAAGTTCGGAATCTCCATAGTCAAAATCTGTGAGATCAATTAAATCGCCTGCAGTGTATCTTGCATTAGTCTTAGGTGGAGCTGATAAAGATACGAGACAATCTCCCTGTTCTAATTGTTCTGCGTCTGCCAGCTTAATTTCACCATCTTCATATTTGTAGACTGAATGCTGTGGCGTTACCTTGGTTCTGCCTCGATTGGTATCAAATCTAAGCATTCTCTCTTCATAGTCATGCACTATTGCTCTCTTCACAGGTTTAAAGACGGCTTTACCCCGTTCTTCATCCCAAGCTATGGTTTCATATGTTTCCGGTTTATCAGTTTTCTCTACAAATTCACCTATTTCAATGAACTCAATATCTCCTCGAGGATTTTTTACGACAATCTGTCTAGAATAGTCTAAACTATCTCCGTAGACCACCTCGAATCCCATATCCTCCGCGATCTCGATAGTATCCTGGATGTACTCCCGTCCTAAATAGGTCGTTGCCTCGGCGCATTCCCGGGAGTACCATCTCGCACCGCTATAGCCAAGGTAGCCGTAGAACGAGTTTGCAAGTATCTTTTCAGCCTTCTGCCTGTTGTCCAACGACTTGTACTCCTGGCTTCCTGCCTCTAATTCCTTCATCTTTTCCTTTATACGTGACCTGTCCTCGACCAGCCCCTCCACCAGTTCGGGGAAGAAGCCCTGTTCGTCCTGGCAGAAGTTGTAGTCGAACTCTTCAAGCGTGAACCTGTCCCCGCAGTCGTCAAGGTTCAATGTGTCAGGCGAGATGTTGTGGGAAACCATGACCGTCGGGTACAGCGACTTGAAGTCGAACAGTCCGATATCCTCGTGTAGACCGGCCTCGGGCGTGTAGACGAATCCGCCCTCGTAGGCGTTCTGCCTCCGTCTTTTGCCCCGTTCATCGCGGGAAGGCCTGTTGGCTGCGAGCATTTCTCTCTCGTACGCCTCCCTTATCAGGAAGTTCTCCGTCAGCTGACCGTACGTTAAACGGCAGGCATCGAACGGTATCAGTCCTGTGATTCGGGAGAGCTCTATTATCTGTGGGAGTAGCTCTCTTCCCAGTTTGAACGCGAGTTCCGAGTCCCTCAGTGCGTAATCCGCGAAGACATCGAGATCCTCTTTTTCTCTCCAGGAAGTCTTCATCTCCTCCCACGACAGGTCGTCCTTCTTCATCCCCAGTACTTCTTCAGCGACCGAGTCAAGGTCGAGCGTCTCGGACTCCAGTCCCGGTGCGAGCACGTGTGATATGAATGGATAGAGGTCAAGGTGCATCCGACCTTTTAGTCGGGCACCCTTGAACCGACCTCTCCTGTTGAACTTCATGCGTTCGCCGTCTCTGCCGAGCGACAGTGTGATATTGTGATGCTCTGCCCGATTCCTTAGAACATCGAAGTCGAACTCGTCAGTGTTGTAGCCCGTCAGTATGTCAACGTCTTTTTCTTCAAGTATCTTTATGAACCTCTCCAGTAGGGCTTCCTCGTCATCCACGGTCTCGACAAACTCTTTGTCGATTTCCTCCGTTGTCAGTACTTTTTCGAAGTCTTCCGCGTAGAAAGATGCCATTATTATCTCATCCTGGTATACCTCCAGGTCAAACGCGAGCGTGTACCAGTCCGGCTCTCCGTCCCTTTCGACCCCTGTTTCGATACCGTCCGCGTCTATAACACGGTCGAACTCACCGGAATCCGATTCCTCGCCCCGGACACAGATCCATTCGCCCGGTCTTATACCTTGGTCCATCAGGTAGCGCTTGTAGAACGGGATGTCAAACTCTCGGCACTCCTTAACTTCTGGTAAATCCCATAGCTCATCCTTCAGCTTCGGGATGTTCGCCGGGATGCTTGAGTAAATCTTGAGAACTTCTATCTCCTCGTCTCCGTCCAGCATCTCCAGACTATCTACCTCCGTGACTGGCAGCTCCTCATCCTCGTTCTCGAACTCGGTTTCTACGACCTCCTGCTTCAAATCTTCGATGTCGACATCCCCAGCAGGGACTGCATACAGGTACGGCTGGAAGTTTCTGTCGAGGAAGAGAACATTTTCGCCGTCCGCGGTCTTGCCAAAACAGCGTACAACTACTTCTCCGTTCTCGATGATGTAGTCCGCGTCAACCACCTGGACTTCGAGGCTCATAATCCCTCTCAGGTCATCGAAAGTTAAGTAAAGATTGGGGAAAAAGAAGTGCCGTATGGGAGGAGCAAGCGGAGACGGTAGCGGTGGTTTCGGAAGAGTTCTTGAACAGGAAGCAGAAAAAATAAATCAGAAGATCTGGGAAGAAAGATATGATAAACGTGTAGAAGAGACGATGGCTGAAGGTTATAGACACGCGGAAGTTCTCACGAAATATGTGCAAGATCAAGACTATTCCCATTAACTTTTATTCTCCGAGACGGACTTGAGTAACATGAGAGTTCTACTGGTTACCGACATCCACGGCGACGTAGACAAACTGCAGAAAATACTGGAGAAAGAGGAGTTCGATGCGGTGCTGTGCGCCGGAGACCTGTCTGATGCAAACGAGTTCTCCGATTACAAGTCCAACCTGAACGAGATACTTGAGGCGTTTGACGTTAAAGACAAGCTCATCAAGGCGGTACCGGGTAACATGGATCCGGAAGAGGTATGCGTTAGGAAGCTGATGGATCACAGGATGAACCTGCACAAGAAAATCGCCGCGTTCGAAGCCTTCGAGGCGGTAGGTTTCGGTGGCGGGATGACTCCTTTCGGAACCCCGTTTGAGCCTTCAGGAGATGAGGTAAAGACCGCAGTAGAAACACTCTACCAGCGGATGAGTTCAGATACAAGAGTAGCGGTCATCCACCAGCCCCCGAAAGACACGGAACTTGATGTCGTGGACGGTGACCACGTTGGGAGCGCCGAGGTCCGCGAGCTTATCGAAGAGAAAGACTTTAGCTTCGTCCTCACAGGACACATACACGAGTCAAGAGGAATCGACAGACTTGCCGGGACTGATATCGTAAATCCTGGTCCAGTTATGAATGGCTACTACGCCATAGCAGAGGTTGAAGACCAGGCTGATATCGAGATGAAACAGCTCTAAAACCCTGTGTTTAAGTTATAGAACCCTAGAACCTGTTCTTACAAACCTTGAGACTAGCACATATATTCTATCACAAATAAATACGTTATTAACTCATTTATAGTCAATCAAGGAACGAAAAGCCTTTTAATAACTGAAAGAACATTTATCATAGAGGAGGTGACCAAATAATGGCAGAACTACCGCTTGCACCAGTAAAGAGAATCATTAAACAGGCCGGAGCTTCAAGAGTATCAGAAGGAGCTGTTGAAGAGCTAAGGGACGAGCTAGAGATGCATGCAGAGGAAAGGGCTCGAGAGGCCAAGGAATTTGCTGAACACGCCGGCAGAAAGACCGTTCAGGCGGACGACATTTCGGCGTCCCAGTAATCAGGTTTTTATTTCTCTCCTCACTTTTCTTCTATTATCAAATGCGTCTTGAAAACAGCTTTATTCTGGCACCAGGTATAGGAAAGAAAACAGAAAAAAAGCTCTGGAAACAGGGAATAACGCACTGGGACGACTTCCATGGATGCGGAGTTATCAACGGAACCCGGCATGAAAAAGTCTGCGGCTTTCTCGAACGCGCACAGAAAAACCTGGAGGTCGGCAACACCGTCTTCTTCGGCGATAAACTGCCTTCAAAAGAGCTCTGGCGACTCTACAGTAACTTCCAGGAGAACGCCTGCTTCTTCGACATCGAGACCACAGGACTTGATGCAAAGAAAAACAAGGTGACAACAGTTAGTTTCTATCGTGGCGGGGACGACACGACCCTGGTACAGGGAAAGAACCTGACCCGGGAAAGACTAGAGGAGGAAATCTTCAACTCCAGCGTTCTAGTCTCCTTCAACGGGAAACGCTTCGACCAGCCGTTCCTGGAGCAGAACTTCGGTCTTGACATCGAAACACCGCACATCGATTTGATGTACCTCTGCCGGCGCCTCGGTATTTCTGGCGGTCTGAAAGAGGTCGAGACACGACTCGGTATCAACCGAGAGCTGGAGGACGTTGACGGTAGAGAAGCGATAAGACTCTGGAAGCGCTACGAAAAACAGGGGGATGAAAACGCGCTAGAAAAACTTGTACACTACAACCAGTACGACGCCAGAAACCTTAAACAGTTGCTTGAAGAGGTTCATAGCCGTCTAGCGGACGATGTGTACAGACCGCACGTGAACAGGTAGCAGTACCCTTTTAAACCTCGAAGTCCAAGGTTTCCATAGAAATGGTCTTGGCTCAATCTAATCAATGGCTTACTGGAAACGTGTCAGTGGATCTAGTGAGACCTAATTATAACGCTACCAAGGCCAAGGCTTCCCATATTAAGTTTATTCTGGCTGAGTAAAGTGGGATGACGCCTTGGCTCCGCAAGGAGCTGGTTGCGCCGACCGCGAAAAACAACAAAAAACAGGGAAAGTTTCTGCCGCCTCTACACCGTGGAACTTTCTAAAGACGGGTACTGCTTACTAGGTGGTGCCCGTCCCCGGAACCTATCATGACATCCAACACTCACAGCCAGAAAAGGTGCCCACAATCGACGCCAACACACGAGACTTCGAAGCCGAACTTGAAGCACGCGAATACGACAACACTCGAATGGAGACCGGACTTCACGCAGAAGCGAATATAGTTACAGCCACAGCGCTGTAAAATCGCGGCTCCGCGAAGAGAAACCTCTCCCTCTAGAGGTTCTGCTTTCCCAGGGATTCCGGAAAATCATACCGAGTTATTCATATGCCGCGGACTCGAAAGCAGCCCAGCCGTTTGCTATAGCGTCCAGCATCGAGGTAAATGACCTTGCGGGCTTGATAACCTTCTGGCGACCCTGCTTGCCCTCACTCCGGTCGCGGTACTCAAGGTACTCATACTGTATGATACCTAGCCTCCTTAGCTTGGGCAATATATGGTTCTTCAGGTTGCTCTTACCCTTCTCATGACCCCACTCATCGAAAGAGTTCAGCTTCTCGGAGTCTATTTCACCTTCCTGCTTCAGCTCTCTCAAGAATATCTTTGCGTACTTGTTCCTTCTCGGCGACTGCTCTTGTGGGAAGAACAGGTCGACTATCTTCTCCCAGTTCCACGCCCTGTCACTTAACTTGTACTTTTCACGATCCTCCGGGATTGCAAGAGAGTTTTTGGTCACGATGGTCGATGACTTTCTCGCCGCCTCATCTACAAACGGGTGCTTGTTTTCCGCCATAGAGAAGTCTTAACAAAGATAGTATATCAAACCTGCTTATAGATGCGGTTAGATACTTAAATAAAGGGATTGAAATCCAAGTAAGTCAGCAATGAACAGGAAATGGTTGTTTTTCCTCGGCTTCAATGCTCTTATTCTACTGTTAATACTTCTACCTACAGTTATCGTTTCTGAAGTAATCCTTCCGGAAGAGGCATTGACGTTTTATGTTGTTCCTGGATTTGCTGCTCTGATGATCTTGTTTGTGCCTATTTTTGCGATAGTAGAATATCCTGTTTTGACAGGTTCTATTGTCGGCGCATTTTCACTGATATCTGCAGCGATCGCTGTCAAATATAGGGAAAAAATATCAGAGCACTGGAAGAGACTTGATAAGAGATATCTTGGAGTGCATCTTGCGTCTTCCTCAGTTATTATATTCGCGGCTTTAGGTTCTATGCTGATATTTCTTCTGTACTATGAGCTTCCTCCTAATGGAGGATGGGCTGCTATGGGAGGGGCCGCGGTCAAGGCAACAATAATTTTTATAGCCCTAATTGGGGTCCTCGCTAACGTGATTAGTCTATTACTGATGAATGCAGAGAGATCGAGAGGTCGATAGAAAGACTTCAAGACAGCTCGTATATCTGGGTCAGCAGGAAGAAGCCCACCATCACGAGGACTATCACCCCGCTGGGCGCCAGATCCAGCACGTATGCCAGCATTATACCGAGAACCATGGATGTAACGCCTACCGTGACAGAGTAGATGAGCGCCTGTTTGAACGACTCAGCCACCTGTAGCGCAGTCAAGGGCGGAACAACTACAAGTGCGGTTACAAGAAGAATCCCGACCGCTCTTATCGATATCACGACGGCGAGAGCTATCAGCACGATAAATATGTCCTGCGACATCCTGCTGTTCGTCTGCATCTGCGCCAGTTCCCTGTTGAAGCTGTAGTAGACCAGTTGTCTGTAGAAAAGTACGGTATATGCAACAGTCGCAGCCAGGACCACAGCTATGATGGCTAAATCGAGTCTAGATGTCATGAGGATGCTTCCGAAGAGGTAAGAAAAAATATCGACTGTGAAGCCGTCCACGTAGCTTATTATCACAACCGCCACTGCCATTCCCGTGGAAAGTATGAGTGCTATCGCGGAGTCGCCGTAAGCCTTCGCTCTCTCCATGAGGCGGTGTATACCCACCGACCCGAGGACCGCCACCACGAGACCTGTGATGTATGCATTCACACCTACGAGGAGACCTATGGCGATACCGCCGAAGGATGCGTGCGCCAGACCATCTCCTATAAGCGACAGCTTTCTCAAGACCAGGAAAACCCCTAGAGTAGAAGTCACTACAGCTATCATCATCCCTGCGAGGAGCGCTCTCTGCATGAAACCCGTCTGCAGCATTTCGACTATCATCAGTGGCTATGACCTCCCATGTGGTGGAAAACTTTGAACTCGTCGTCATACGCCATCTCCATCAGCTCAGGCAACTCCTCCGTCTCTCCCTGGCAGCAGACGGAACGATTCAATAGCATGACCTTGTCCGTGTGTTCAGATATCATCCCAACATCGTGCGATATCAGTATAACCGTTACCCCGTGCTCCCTGTTAAGCCTGTCAAGGAACTCGTAGAACTCCTCCTGCGCCTGTATGTCCACTCCGACGCTCGGTTCGTCGAGTATCAGTATCTCAGGGTTCTTGATGAGGGCGAGCGCAACCATGACTCTCTGCTGCTGACCCCCTGAGAGCTCTATGAACTTGTCACCAAGGAGACTCTCGAGGTCCAGCATATCTATTATATCTTCTCTGCCGAAATCGGGTTCTTCCGGGATCTTTTCCAGTTCAAGGACTTCCTCTACTGTCGCCGGGAAATGCTGTTCTCTCTCGTATTTCTGCGGTACGTAGCCTATCCTATCCCACGCGTCAAAAGTACTGACACCTTTTCCGAGAACCTCTACATCTCCCTCATCCGGCTTCTCCAACCCCAGTATTATCCGCATAAGAGTTGTCTTGCCCGAACCGTTCGGACCGACTATCCCGAGAAAGTCTCCGCTCTCTACTTCGAAGTCTATGTCTTCAAGCACCGGGCGTCCTTTCTGGTAGGAGAAAGAAAGAGAAGAAGCCCGGATAGCCTTCTGCATCAGCACTCTAGCGCTGTTTCAAGGTTCTCCAGATTTTTCTCCATCAGCGACAGGTAGGTTTCCTGTTCCGGGTTCTCTACCGCCTCAACGCTGTGTAGAGGAAGTGTTTCTGCGTCGATCTCGCTGGCTATAGTCTCCGCGGCATCCGCCTCAGTAACTGGGTCGTAGAAGATATACTCCAGTCCGTGCTCTTCAGCCTCGCGGACCAGGTCCTGGAGCTCGTGTGGCGACGGCTCCGTCAGGTGACCGATTCCCGAGACAGGTACCTGCTTAAACCCGTAGTCCTGTCCGAGGTAGGCGAACGCAGGGTGCGTTATCAGGATAGTATCCTGTTCACAGTCGGAAAGCCGTTCCTCGTACTCCTGGTCGAGCGCTTCAAGTTCGCCGACGTAGTTTTCAAGGTTCTCGCTGTAGTGCTCAGCGTTTTCTTCATCTACTTCCTGTAGCGCTTTACCGATCTCTTCCGCGATAACTATAGCGTTCTGTGGTGAAAGCCAGTAGTGAGGGTCATAACGCCCGTGGCTGTGGTCATGTTCACCATGGTGCTCGTCCTCATGATGTTCATCGTGATGATCTTCCTCACCGTGGTGCTCGTCATCGTGATGCTCATCATGATGTTCTTCTTCATCGTGATGCTCGTCCTCATGATGTTCCTGGTCATCGCCGTCGTGGTCATGTCCGTGATCATGATGGGGGTCGGGTGTCTCGTCCGCCAGAACCAGGTCGATTCTCTCTGAAGGGTCGACTATGACAGCGTCGTCTCTAACTTCTTCAACCATGTCTTTCTCCCACTCCTCGAACTCGGCTCCTGTCGCCACGAAAATATCTGCATCCTTGAGTCCCTGGATGTCTCTTGGAGAAGGATCAAAGCTGTGAGGATCCGTTCCTGGCGATACGAGGGTCGAGAAAGACGCTTCATCACCCCCGATATTCTGCCCTATGTCATACAGCGGGTAGAAAGTCGCTACTACCTGTAAATCGTCGCTTTCACCACCGTCTTGGTCTAGGGTTGTACCGATACCGACGGCAGCACCGACTAGAAGCAGTGCTGCTACAGCAAAGACGTGCTTGTTTTCTAAGGGCGTGATATAGTTGTTTATTTTCATAACAATCTAGACTGAAATTATTAAGACTTATATACCTGTTTAATATTCAGTACCTAAACCGCCAATACTATACGCATAGGAGAGGTAGAAGGATATATAATTATTAAGAATTAATAAACCTCATTATGCCCGTAGTAAGCGTTTCACTGAACGAGAACCTGCTTGACACGTTGGAAGAGATAGAAAAAGAGCTCGGCTTTTCGGGGAGAAGCGAGGTCGTTAGGTCGGCTATCAGGAGCTTCATAGAAGAGAAGAAAAGCATAAGCGAGCTCAGCGGGACCGTCGACTGCGTTGTGACCGCGACACACGGAGAAGGAGACCTAGACGAGGTCTCGGATATCGAGCACAGGCATGAGGAAGTCATCAAGACACGTATGCACAGCCACCTCGACAATCACAAATGCCTTCAGACATTCATCGTCCAGGGAGATGCAAACCGCGTTAAGGAGTTCTGGGAAGCCCTCCAGACAAATAGCAAGGTCGAGAAAGCGATCGTAACCACGATGTAGCATTCAAGTTAAATTTCTGGAAAAGTAACTAGCAGACATGAAACTTGCGCACACCATGCTCCGGACAGGTTCGCCGGAAAAGATGATCGAGTTCTACAAGAAGGCGTTCGGCTTCGAACTTCGAGAAAAGAAAGAGATGGACACGTTCACACTCTACTTCCTCGGTAGCGAAGACCAGACCGCAGAAATCGAGCTCACCTACAACCACGGTAAAGACGACGGTTACGAGAAAGGTGAAGGATTTGGGCACATCGCCATTCATACCGAGGAAGGTCAGTCACTGCAGGAAGCTTATGACAAAGCTGTTGAAGCAGGAGGCGAAGACTATCGCCCGCCGGAAGAATGTCCTGGCAACTATGCCTTTGTGAAAGATCCTGAAGGCTACGAGATCGAGATACTCGCGAGAAGTGCCTAGAAAATAGAGATTAAGCCTATCCCTACACCCACCAGTACAGTGTGGTATACCATCGTCCCTGTCGCAGAGAATAGTGTGAACTTCATTGCGTCAGAGTTGTTAAGTGCGGCAGGGATAGTCAGGAAACCTCTTATACCCGGCACCATGTTAGACACCAGTACCGCCTTCAATCCGTGCTTCTGGAACTTTTCCTCGGCTTTATCCAGTTTGTCATCCGAAACCTTGATGTACCGATGGTTCAGGACCGACTCTTTATCCTTCTTGCCGATTTGCTTGAAAAGCCAGTACTGACCAGCTGTAGACGATATCGCTGTTAGCGCAATAAGCGAAAAGTAGTGTTGAGTCTGGGTCGCGTAGATCACCACCGCCGCAGGAAGTATAAAGTCAGTGGGCAGAAGCTTGCCGAGTAGCGCACCCTCAAGCAAAAATACTATCACAAGGAACGGGAGCCCGAGATCCAGTAGAAGTCCGTAAGTTAAAGACTCTAGTCCGAAAATCATACATCACCCTCTCAAGTCAGAGCTGACGCTCGCCAAGCTTTTCATAAACCTGTCCCAGCTCCTTTCAAGCAGTAAAGCATGACCAATGGAAGTCAGAATACTGAAGAACAGTATCATCCTGCCAACACCGTTTTCCTCCAGAAAACCTTCCCTGAACTCGCTGTAACGTGACGTCTGGCGGGCGCTTGAAAAAAGAGTCAGGTAATCAATCCCCTTGAATACCTTCCCTGCGTCAAGGCTTGCGTACTCGTGGTCAATTAGGTAGATTCCCGAGTCTTCATCCACCAGTAGATTAGTGATTTTGAGATCTCTCAACGCGATATCTTTTTCGTGAAGACAGGGTAGGAATTCACCCACCTTTACACCGAGTTCCCGCGCTTCCTCCTCACTGCACGAGTTCAGGTACTCGCGGCCCGAAACCCCCGGAACTCTCCCAAACTCTATGGCACTCTCGCCCCGGTAAACTATCTCAGGAGCATTCAGTCCTGCGTCTCTTATACCTTCTTTCACCTCGACCTCGTTCCTCATCCTGGTCTCGCGGTCCAAGTAACTGAACTTGAAACCCAGAAAATTCACAAATGACGCGTATATACTGGTCAGAGGATACTTCGGATATATCTTGATTACAGTACCTTCGTCCGTGAAGTAGACATCATTAGTCAGCGCGGTATCATCCTTATCCGCATCCTCTATCCTGCTTTCTATGTACTCCTCCATCATTAAGCAGTTCGCAACGCACTGTTTTTAATTCTAGCCTCCTTGCCCCCCCCTCTAACACTCTCATGCATCAAAGATTGTTCAGAAACATCGAACACCAATTAGTTCGGAAATAACGAACAGTCAAACACATTTTAAATCCTTTGTAACCATCAGCCAGTAAAATAGATACTAACGAGAGTTCATAAAAAACGAACACTCACGAACTCTCAACAACAGCAAAAAGCACCCTCCAATAAAGGTAGGCGAAGTACCTCGATCTCACAATAAAATCCGATACCTTGGACATGGAAAGTAACACAAACCTCCCAGAACCAGAAGAGTTTCAGATCTCAAACAGCCAGAATTTTTCCAAATAACTTGATTTTTTGCCAAAACTCCAGAACAAAGAAGGTATAATGAAACCGAGTGAATGAGAAACTCGTCCCTGGGTCGAGAAAATATACCTTCTTTATTATATACCCTATCTGGTTCGTTTACCCTTGCCGAAGCAAGAAGGATATACTGAGAAACGCATTTTACCTATATCTGTATAAAGAAGGTTTGTGCCAGAGAGTTTTCAGAAACTGTCTCGATTCCGACCTCACAGAGCAGCGAGTGTTTAATCAGTTTGAACACTCATACGACCGAGTCAAGACGAATCTCGATTAGCAACACCCATCTCGCCCTCAGTGCGCTCCCTCAAAACACGCAGTACGATATCCCGGTTGTTCTCCGTGTAGAGGATATTAGCCACGCCTCTCTCGGACTCCGTGACCGAGACCCCTAAAGCCATCTGGCCGAAGACCTCGCTCAGCTTGTCCAGGAGTCTGCCGTCGCCGTAAATAATGAACCGCTCGCCGTCGTCCTGAATCCTTGTTATCCTCATACAGGAACTGCTTGCTGGCGCTTCTTTTTACCATTTTACACAGGTTGTTCGTCCAAAGCAAACACTCGGCAATTATGGATTAACCTGAGAGTCAGAACAATAGCCTTTAAAAAACATTGAATGTTCGTCTAAATCAAACAACACGTAATGTGAGATATTTCACGCCTCCCAGAAAATCGATACCCAAAACCAGAGTGTGGTAAAACAGCTGCGGTGAGGACAGGAGTTACTTACCTGTTAGTTTCTTTCCCTTACCCTGGAACCACAGGTACGCAAGGGTCGCGCCGGTAAAGTTAGACAGCGCAAAGGCAATCCAGATACCGGTTTCACCAAGGAAGCTGATTGAGAAGTAGGCGAAAGGTATCCTGACTAGCCAAAGTGAGACTATAGCTATTAACGCAGCGGAAGCTGTCTTACCAAGACCTCTTAACCCTCCGTTGTATGTGCTCTTAATCCCTACAAAACCGAACGAAACACCCAGTATCATCAGAAACTCTGACCCGATACCTATTACTTCCGGATCACTAGAAAACAATCCGAGAACCGGGGTGGCGAATAATAAGCAGAAAATACCGAAAAAGGTCAGGATTCCAAAGGTATATCTGGCAGCTATTCTGTTAGCCTCAATCGCTCTAACAGGTTTCTCGGCACCTATGTTCTGACCGGTCATCGTCTCAACACCTCTTGAAACTGCTATACTTGGAAGATAGACCGCAGAGTATATCCGGATAACTATACCATACGCCGCGACCACCGGTGTGGCAAACATGCCGACGATAAAGAGGATGGCGTTGACAGACAATGCGCGCGTCATAATCTCTATGCTTGCCGGAACACCTAGCGACAGAGTCTTTCTTGCAAAATCAATATCCGGCTTCATTCTTTCCAGGGAAATACTCAGACCTTTAACTCCTGTAAATAGAATATACAGACCCACCGCGAACCCTAACCCTCTGCTGATAAGAGTTGCGAGGGCTGCACCTTCCACCCCTAACTCAGGAAATACACTCCACCCGAAAATCAGTAGAGGATCTAGCACCATGTTCAGGAGAACCGACCCTCCCATTATCAGCATCGGCGTAACCGTGTCCCCATAACCCCTCATAAGAGAACTGAATACAGAGAACCCGAAATATGCGATCATCCCTAGTGATATTATCTCAAGGTACCCTGTCGCAAGAGGGATAACACTCTCTTCCGCGCCGAGAAATGTGATGATGGTTTCAGCCAGAAAATAACCTACTAGCCCGGTAAACACCGAGAATACTGATATATAAAGAATCGTCTGGGACGCAGCCTTTTCCACTCTCTCACCGTCTCCTCTACCCTCGTTCTGCGCAACCAGTATGCTTCCGGCTATCGAAAGTCCTATGCCTAGAGATATAAGCAGGAATATCACAGGAAATACAAACCCTACAGCTGCCAGGGCATCCGTGCTTACACGACCCAGCCAGAAAACATCAATGATGTTGTACGCTGTCTGCAGAAGATTCGTTATTATAACCGGTAGAGAAAGCACTAACAACGGCTTCCCGATTTTCCCGCTGGTCAGATCTATCTTGGTGCCCGATTCCAGAAACTCAGTTAGTTCTTTCCTCACTGTATAATCCCCTCGG
The DNA here is from genome assembly GCA_022729235.1 of Candidatus Nanohalarchaeota archaeon. Classification (GTDB taxonomy): domain Archaea; phylum Nanohalarchaeota; class Nanosalinia; order Nanosalinales; family Nanosalinaceae; genus JALDAJ01. The sequence goes on along the minus strand of JALDAJ010000001.1, from coordinate 425,908 downwards.
GACACCAATTATTTTAGTAAGATTGAAGGCAAGACTAGAAAAAGGATTGCTACAAAAGCCAGTTTAAATGCCGGTAAAAAAGATAAGAGACCTCCTCTCTTCCATAGAAGAAGTCGCCGAGAACACCACAGACGCCTTTCAACTAAGTTATTATCACGTTCTCGGAACAGGTATAGGCATACTCCTGTTTTCCTACCTCGCGATTTACCTTGTCGATATCAGGAACAGTCTCGGGCTAAGAAGCACGGTGCAAAATCAGCTAGTACCTGTTCTATGGCACTACCTTTTCAAAGAGAGAGGTCCTATAGAGCTCGTCCAGTGGCTATTCCTCGGTGCTTTTGCTACTACCTGCGGATACCTGTACCACAGGTTACGTAAGATGGGTAAGAGTGACAAAGCCCGGTTCTGGCTACTCTTCGCTATCGCAGGAGTTCTGATGCTGATAGAGGATGCGCTCAATCCCCGACACTTCATCCTGAGAGATCTCTTACTCCACCAGATAAACTGGACTACTCTCAATCTCCTGGAAACAGCTTACTTCGGAGCCATAGCCGCTATCCCTGCCTTCGCCGTGATCAAGTACGGCAGAAAGACGCTTGAAAACCGGACCACAGCGATTTTAGTTGCAGGCGGATTTCTTTTCTACGGTACAGCGGTTTTCATCTCAGGACCTGCAGACCTTACAGACATCAACCAGCAAATCGGCGACACCCTGTACGAAGCAACAATCTCCATGGGTGGCGGAGAAGAGTTAAGAGCACTTTACGAACAGGGAGATCAAAACATAGAGCGGTTGGAGGAGGAAAGAGGCGTAGGCATGATGGACGTAAGATACATGCTCAAAGATTTCCTTGTGGAGGAAAGCCTCGAATTACTGGGAGCGACATTCCTGCTTGCCTCTGCCGTTTCATATCTGCAGTTCACATACAGGAAACGGCAACCAGATAGAGTACAGAAGAAAAATCAATAGAAATTTCAGCGGATTAAAAACCTACTCTTCCAGCGTCTCAAGGGTTTTTCGGAGACTTTCAGCAACTTCTTCCCCTTTACCGGTCAGGAAAATCTCTTTTTTTCGCCCCTTCTTCTCAAACCTAACCAGTCCAGACTCCTTCATCCTCTTCAGAGTCTTCACTGTATGAGAATACGTAGCATCCACGTGACGCGATATAGCTGAAACATAGTTATCAGTAGCCTGGAGATGTAGGGCTATCATCATCTTTACTGGCTTTCTATTAAGGAAAAACTCCTCAAGATCCTCCCCCATACATCCGGTTGGGTTAGCGCGCCTTAATAATTTTTTTAAACTATATAGTCAAGTATCCCAGTCCTTTATCCCCATTTTGTTTATATTATTCAGGTACAAGTATTAGGTGTTGAACAATGGAATTCTCTATATCAAAGATGAAAGAGCTCATCAAGAACGAAGGCGGTAAAAGGGTCTCGGAGGGGAGTGCAGAGGAACTTAGAGAGGTCCTGGAAATGTTCGCGGGAGACGTAGCAGAAGAAGCAATAGCGATAGCGAGGGAAGATGATAGGAAGACTGTCCGGGCTGAAGATATAAAGGAAGCACTTAAGTAAAGCCCTGGATTTAAGGGATTTAAGCTTTTGATTCAAAGAGGTTACCATGGTTTCAGAGAAAGTAGTGGAAAATATTCTAGACGAAACAGGGCTCGATAAGGAAGAACTTGAGGAAAAAGTAAACGAAAAAATGGAGGAATTCTCAGGTCTTGTCTCAGAAGAAGGAGCGCTACACCTTGTTGCAAAGGAAGAAGGCGTGGAGATATCAGAAGCCTCCGACAAGGACCTCGACATAGACAACATCGTACCGGAGATGCGGAACGTGAATCTGAAGGCGCGCGTCACCAACATACTTGATGCGAACACGTTTACGCGAGACGATGGAGATGAAGGAAAAGTACAGAACATAGTCCTCGGAGACAACACCGGAACCATAAGAGTTACACTCTGGGACGAGCAGACGGAGATCGCGGAAAAGATAGATGAAGGAGATGCTATAGAGATACAGAACGCCTACACCGTGGAAGATGACAGAGAAAACGCCGAACTTAGGCTCGGCGATGAATCACAGGTCAAGATGGCGGACGATGATGAAGTCCCGGAAGTCGAATCACCAGGTACTTCAGAAACACAGGAAGCAGACCTGCGAGAGGTCAAGTCTGAAGGAGCATCTTACAGGATAAAAGGGATGGTGGTGAACGTGTACACCAGCAACCCGTTCTACAACAGATGTCCTGAATGCGGAACCTCTGTACGTGAAGACGATGACGGCGACTTTACATGCGAAGATCACGGGGAAGTAAAGGCGCCAGACAAGGCGCTCGCAGTATCTGCCGTGATTGACGATGGTACAGCGAACATGAGAGCGGTATTCTTCCGTGACCTAGCCCGCGAACTGCTTGAAATAGGCGAAGAAGTAGAAGAGGAAGGTGACACCAGCGCGGTCGAGGAAGCAGCGGAGAGCGCGCTCGGAAAAGAACTTGAGCTGGAGGGTCGAACACGGTACAACGATTACTTCGGGAGGCTTGAAATCATAGCCAACGAAGTTAAAAATGTAGACGCAAAACAAGAACTAGAAGACCTACTGGAAATTATGGAGGCTTAAAAAACATGAACAAAACACAGAAAGTTTTCGAAACAGCAGAAACCCGAGGAGCGTGATTTTCAAGTGTCAGAAGACGATATGGAGCTTGAAGACCTCAAAGGAGTAGGAGAAAAGACAGCAGACAAGCTAAAAGAGGCAGGATACGACGATATAATGTCAATAGCGACGATGAGTGCCGGAGACCTCGGAGAAGTCGCAGACCTAGGAGAAAACAAGGCTCAGAAGATCATCACCGCGGCGAGAAAAGAGCTCGACATAGGGTTCGAGACAGGAAAAGACAAATACGAACTCCGGAAAGACATGCAGAGGATTTCAACAGGCTCTGAAGAATTTGACGAAGTCCTTGGCGGCGGAGTAGAGACACAGGCGATAACCGAGCTATACGGAGAATACGGGAGCGCCAAAACACAGATAGCGCACCAGCTCTCCGTCAACGTACAGCTGACCGAAGATGAGGGTGGTCTCGGTCGAGGAGTAGTATTCATCGACACCGAAGACACGTTTATACCATCAAGAATCGAGCAGATGGTTGAAAGACATGATAGCCTGGAAACAGATGAAGTACTGGAAAACATTCACGTCGCCCGCGCATTTAACAGCGACCACCAGATGCTTCTAGCGGACGAGGCACAGGACATCTGCCAGCGAGAAGACATCGGGCTTATAGTGGTAGACTCATTGACAGCGCAGTTCCGATCCGACTACGTCGGAAGAGGTGAACTGGCTAAACGGCAGCAGAAACTAAACAGACACATGAACACGCTTCTAAGGCTGGCGAACGCTCATAACGCGGCGGTAGTCGTGACGAACCAGGTCATGGCAAACCCGGACCAGATGTTTGGCGACCCTACCAGCGCGATCGGAGGCCACATCGTGGCGCACAACTCCGCGGTAAGAGTATACCTCCGCAAGAGCAAGAAAGACAAGAGAATAGCAAGACTGGTCGACAGCCCTTACATGCCGGAAGGAGAAGCAGTCTTCAAGGTCAAAGACAGAGGAATTATAGACGCCTAGATTTTAAATCAATTCCAACTACTCGTACTAGTTTTTGGAATTGATTTAAAAAAGTGGCAGACTAGTTTGCTTTATGGAAGAAGATAAAATCTTGTCTAACCTGAGAAGAAGTAATCCCTGGTGGTCAGGCCAAGGAGTCAACCTTGAAGGCAGATTCTATAACAGGAGCCACTACTATTTCCTCAAAGAACAAATACACGAGGAAGAGATAACTGGCCTACTAGGTCCGAGAAGGGTAGGGAAAACCACCATACTAAAACAAGTCATAGAGGACTTGATACATGACAAAGAAGTCTCTCCTAACAGAATACTTTTTGTTCAGCTAGATAACCCTTATCTTAGAGGCTATCTACAGGAGCCAATAGAGGATATTTTAGAGATATACCAAAACTATGTGCTTGAGAAGAGTTTCGAAGATTTGGAAGAAGAGGTTTACATATTTCTAGATGAAATACAAGTAGTTGAAGATTGGGCCGAACGTCTAAAGTTTTGGTATGACCTAGATTATAAGATCAAATTTGCGATAACAGGATCCTCAAGTGCGAAGATAACAGCAGGTTCAGAGTCACTTCTAGGAAGAATAATCGACAGAAAAATGTTGCCTCTTAAATTCTCTGAAACGCTCAGAATGAAATCTGAAATAGGAGAGCTAGAACTAGGCGTAAACTTATCCAAGAACAAGCACATAATGAAAAACTCCTTTAAGAAGTCAATCAAGGAAAAGAACCCTGACTCTCTTAATCAAGCATTTACTAAAAATAACTCATTTCTCAGTCAAGATGAACCTAAGATAAGATCGGAACTGGGCAGATACATAAACAGAGGGGGATTTCCAAAAATAATCAAAAAAGAGGTAGAAGAAGGAGTTAATCCAAACTATGCTTCTGAGAAATTAGAGAATGATGCTGAAAAAGCGATACAAAAAGATGCTTCAGAAATCTACGATGTCAAACCTAGCAAATTGATGAAGATAATGGTATTTATTGCAGATAACACCGCCCAAAAACTTGTGGAAAGCAATCTAGCCGATTTTATAGGTGTCTCTCCAGCAACAGCAGGCAAATATGTGGGCTATCTTGAGGAAGCATATCTCATCCACAGAACAAAATTCTATTCGGGTAGCAAGGCATCTTCAGAAAGGAAGAAACAGAAAGCGTATATCTGGGATCCTGGTTTCAGGAACGCGATATCCGGTTCGTTGGGCGGAGACTATGAATTGAAACCTGACGAGGAAGGTTTGATTGTAGAATCAATATGTGCAGATCACTCTAAGAGACTTTGCTTTAACTTGACTAACTCAGAGGAGAGAACATATTACTGGGACTACAGTAATGGCGAAGTAGACCTTGTTCTAAAAGTTTCAGGCTCAGCAGTCCCAATAGAAGTAAAGTATAGAGATCGCATCCGTAAGAAAGATTTGCGAGGATTGAACAGATTCCTATACGATCATAATGAATCAGATTTCGGGATAGTTATAACAGAAAATCAGACGGGAATAATAGAAGTTGAGAATGGAAAAGTAGTCAAAGTTCCTCTCTGGAACTACCTACTGGTGATTTAGAATTCTATCCTCTCTCACGCATTCTCACATTATGTCGCCTTCGGAGACGATCACGAAGTCCCCGACGCTCCTGACTGCGGAGAAAGGTACTATGTGTCTTCCTTTCTTGTCCTCCTGGAGCTTGACTTCATCGAGATGCTGAGTTGTGTCGGTGACGAGAAGGTTCATGAGTTCGCCGGTATCAGCCACGAATGAAACGTCTTCTACCTCTCCAAACTTTTTACCGTGTTCTTCCGATACTATTGTCTTTCCTACAAGTTCTTTTGCCCTGGGCTTGTTTGCCATATTGACACCTATATAGCATTTATGAGAATGACAACAATAAAAAACTGTATGGCGCGCGTCTTCTCCGCAATCGATATAGAAGAACCTGAAGTCTTGAAGGAACTGGAACATGTCCGGGACTCGATAGACCTGGGATTTAACACGGTCCCGAAAGAAAAGATGCACATCACACTCCAGTTCTTCGAGGACGTTAACCCGGAACAGCTTAGAGAGATAAAAGAGGCTATGGATTGTATCTCAGTCCAGCCTTTCCCCGCTGAGATAAGAGGGTTGGGTGTCTTCCCTTCAAAAGATTACATACGTGTGATATGGGCAGGGGTAGAATCAGAAAGTATACACAGGCTTTACCACCAGGTTTCTGGACACGGAACCGAGTCAAGCAACAACCACGACTTCAAACCCCATATCACACTTGCGCGTGTAAAAAATCTCTCTCCCGGCAAGAAGAAAAAATTGCAGAAAAGCCTTGAGGAATTCAGCGAACACGAGTTCGGCAACCTGAAAATCGATAAAACCAGGTTGTTTGAAAGCAAGGTGACCGGGAATAACACCCGGTACAACATAATCCACGAGAAAGAACTATGAAAAAAGAGATTTACCGGGCAAGCATCTTTTTTGCCGTCATCGGCCTGACCCTTATGTACCTGTCAACACTCTACCTCGAAGCCGAAAAAGTGGAGATAGGGGAGATTGAGAGAGCCTGGGCAGGGAAACAGATCGAAGTGGAAGGCGATATCACAAGCTTCACGGAATCAGACGGTCACGTTTTCATCACGTTAGAAGACTCTACCGGCAGTATACAGGTGGTTGACTTCGACTCCGAACTGGAATCGGACAGGGGTGAACTGCTGATAGAAGGAAGGGTCGACATATACCAGGGCTCTCTACAGATAATCGCGGACGAAATCCAGACCTAACTGTTTAGTATCTCACTACCACTTCTTCACCTATGACTCCAGAATATGAGCAGTTCATGGAGAAAGTGGAAGAAGTAGATAACCTGGGCAAAATCGACAGCATTCTTACATGGGACCAGGAAGTAATGATGCCTGAAAGAGGGATAGAGGCAAGGTCAAAACAGAAAGCTGTTATGTCCCGGCTGAAACACCGTCTTATCAGCGACGAAGAACTCGGACAACTTATCAAAGAACTGGAAGACCAGGACCTCACCGGAGAGCAGGATGCTGTCCTGAGAGAAATCAAAAGAGAGCACGAAAAAGAGAAGAAAATACCTGTTGAACTGCTGGAGAAAATCTCGGAAAAGGAGTCGGAATGTGTCGAAAAGTGGAAGAACGCACGGGAAGAAAGCGACTTCTCTATGGTCGCACCGCACCTGGAAGAGCTTGTAGAGCTGAAGCGCCGGTACGCCGAAGCGATAGACCCTGACGAAGAACCCTACCGCGTCCTCTTCAGGGACTACGAGCCGTACATAGAGTTCGAAACCATGGTGCTGATAATGGAGAAACTGGAGAAAAGAGTGCCTGAAATACTGGAAAAGATAAGAGAATCGGATGCAGAAGTCGATACCGAAGCTTTCAAGGGAGACTTCCCGGAAGAGAAGCAGAGAGAACTCAACGAGGAACTCGTCGAGAAACTCAACTTCGACTGGAGACGCGGGCGCCTAGACGTATCGGAACACCCGTTCACCCTCGGCAACCAGTTCGACTGCCGTATAACGACAAGGTTCAACGGGGAAAACCTCGCAGAAAGTATACTGCCGACCGTACACGAGTTCGGGCACGGCATGTACCAGCTCGGGCTTGACCAGGACAACTACGGCAACCCCCTGGGCTCTGCACGCGACCTCTCGATACATGAATCACAGTCACGTCTATGGGAGAACCATATCGCCCGCTCCAGGGCGTTCTGGGAGCAGTTCCTGCCGACTCTGAAAGAACATTTTCCCAGCTTCAACGAGGTCTCTGCGGAAGAGTGCTATGAATCAGTTAACCAGGTCGACCCGGAGAACATGATAAGAGTCAACGCCGACGAGGTCAGCTATCACCTCCACATTGCGCTCAGATTTGAGCTGGAGAGAAGGCTTGTCAACGGAGAGATCGAAGTAGAAGAACTGCCGGATTTATGGAATGATAAAATGGAGGAGCTGCTGGATATACGCCCGGGAAGTGACGCAGAAGGCGTACTCCAGGATATCCACTGGTACTGGGGGAGCATAGGATACTTCCCGACATACTCACTGGGTAGTGTACTCGCAGCACAGATATACCGGGAAGCGGAGGAAGAAATCGCGGATCTCGATGAAAAAATCTCGAATGGAGAGTTCGAGGAACTACAGGAATGGCTCCGGGAAAACATACACATCCACGGTAAGAAGTTCAAGACCGCGGAACTGGTCGAAAAAGTGACTGGGCAAAAACCTTCAGCAGAACCGTTCCTCGACTACATCGAGGAAAAATACGGCGAACTATACGACCTGTGATAATATGAACACTACCGAAGACCCGAGAATCAAGGAGTTCGCCCGTATACTGGTCGAGCGGGGAGCGGAAGTCAAGAAGGGGGACAACGTCTACCTGCTCGCTAAATCAATAGAATCACTGCCCTTGTTCAAAGAAGTCAGGCGGCAAATCATAAAGAAAGGCGGATTCCCTCACGAACACCTACTTTATGACTCCCAGATGGGGACTGGTGGTGCAGACTATGACTGGATGAAACACGCATCCGAGGAACAGCTGGAAACAGTTTCAGAGGCAAAGATGAAGGAAATCGAAGAGATGGACGCATATATCCGGTTAGGAGGGTCCGGGAACACGCAGGAACTCGCAAACATAAATCCGGAGAAAATCTCAAAACGGAAAAAGGCGACCGAGGAACTGATGTCGAAAAGACTGGAGAAGAAATGGGTCGCGACACGGTACCCGACATCATCGATGGCGCAGAATGCCGGGATGTCAACACAGGAGTTCGAAGAATTCGTGTTCGAAGCAGTAACCAGGACGGACTGGGACGAACTCGAGGAGAAAAATGAAACAGTCAAGGATGTTTTCGACAGCGCTGAAGAGGTCAGGATAAAGAGCGATGACACCGACCTGAGGTTCAGCATAGAAGGCAGGAAAGGGGTATCCTCTGTAGGAAAGAGAAATATGCCGGATGGTGAAGTCTTCTATGCGCCACTCAAAGAGTCGGTAGAGGGCGAGGTAAAGTTTACCTATCCCTCGATGAGTAGCGGTAATGAAGTCAACGGTATCTGGCTCAAGTTTGAAAACGGGAAAGTTGTAGACTTCAGCGCTGAGAAAAACGAGGAGTTCCTGGAGAAAATGCTTAACACTGATGAGGGCGCGCGTTATCTCGGGGAATTCGGGATCGGGACCAACCGCCAGATAACTAGAAATGTCAAGGACACACTGTTCGACGAGAAAATCGGCGGCAGCATCCACCTCGCACTGGGACGAGCCTACGAGATGTGTATACCAGAGGGAGAGGAAGAGAAACGGAACCAGTCAGGCATCCACTGGGACATCGTCAAGGACTTCAGACCACCGCACGGCGGAAAGATAATAGTCGATGGAGAGACCGTGCAGGAAGACGGAGAATGGCAGTTCGATGTCTAGAGGAGTTTCTCCATTCTTTCAAGGTGATCAGCGTAGACAGAAATCGCCTGCTCTATCGGTTCCGGCGAACTCATGTCCACACCTGCATCCTGGAGAGTATCCAGCGGATACTTGCTTGAACCACTCTTCAGGAACTCCAGGTAATCACAAGATGAATTCTCAATTATCTGCTGTGAGAGCGTGGTCGCCGCACTGACACCTGTGGAATACTGGAAGACGTAGTAGTTGTAGTAGAAATGCGGTATCCTCATCCACTCCCTCGCTATCCTGTCATCAATCTCCGCAGGTTCGTAAAACTCTGACTTGAGCTCCATGTAAGTCTCGTCGAGACCATCAGAAGTGAGTGCCTCACCCTGCTCAACCTTCCTGTGAATCCGGTGCTCGAAGTCCGCGAACATAGTCTGCCGGTAAAGAGTGGACCGGAAGTTCTCCAGCGAATGGCTGAGCGCCGCTCTTTTAATCCGGCGATTATCAACGTTCTCAAGTAGGTATTGCGTCAGTAAGCTTTCGTTAACCGTGCTCGCAACCTCCGCCAGGAAGATAGGGTAACCGCTGTAGATGTACGGCTGGTTCTTATTTGTAAAGTAGGAATGCATCGAGTGCCCAAGCTCGTGCGCAAGGGTATACATCGAGCTGATGTTGTCCTGATAGTTCATCAGGATGTAGGGCTTCGTGTCGTATGCCCCGCCAGAGTACGCGCCGGAACGCTTACCCCTGTTCTCGTAGACATCAACCCACCCGGACTCAAGCCCGTTTCTCATCGCGCTGACGTACTCTTCTCCCAGAGGTTTCACAGCCTTGATAACATACTCCTTTGCCTCCTCATACGGTATCTCTGGGTCGTCCTCTGTCAAGGGCATGTAAACATCCCACATCCTGATTTTATCGACATCAAGGTGTCTCTGCTTCAGCTCCAGGTGCTGGTGAAGAGCATCGAGATTATTCCTTACTGTTCCGACCAGGTTGTCGTAGACCTCTACAGGGATATTGTCGCTCTTCAGGGATGCCTCTCTTGCAGTCTGGTAGTTCCGGATTCTTGCGACCTTGACGTTCGACTTTACTGCATTCTCCAGCGTCGAGCCTAGTGTGTTCCTGTACTCGGAAACCCGATCATATAGCTTGTGATATACCTCTCGCCGGAAGTCTCTATCGCGGTGCTTGAGTAATCGCGTCAGGTTATTCTGTGTTATCTCGACTTCCTCTCCATCCGGCTTCTCAACGACCGGGAACTCGAGGTCCGCATTTGAAAAGACATGGTATATATCGCCTGCAGATCCCAGGACTTCCCCGAGGTCTGAAAGCACTTCCTCAACTTCCTTTGAGCGCGTATGCTCCTCCAGCCGGAGAACTTCGTCAAGGTAGTGATCATATTTCTCCAGGTCCTTATTCTTACTGGCCAGTTCGTTGATCCTCGTCCTACCTGCCTCAAGTATCTCAGGCTCGATAAAACTTGTTGCGCTGCCAGCCTTTGAAGACAGAGATTTGGTCCGGGAGTAAAGCGCCTGGTATTCCTGGACCCGGGTGTCTTCATCCTTCTTCATGCTGGCGTAGCGGGAGAGCTTGCTTACTTTTCTCATCACCTCTTCGTAAAGCCGGAGAACCTCGAACAGGTTACCTCCTGAGTCCATGACCTCCCCCTTGAAGCCCTGGATCTCTTCGAGCAAACCTTCTACTTCTTCCTTTTCTTCCTCCCACTCCTCTCTACTGCTGTAAACTTCGTCAACACTCCATTTGTACCTGTCTTCTATCTCTTCCCTTTCCGGCACTGAACCCATGTATAAACCTGGGAAGCTTCAATCTTTAAATCCTAGACACACATCAGTTCACATGCTCCGCTACCTACTCCTGGCGCTTCTAGCACTACCGTTCATAGATATACTGGTTCTTATCGAGATATCCTCCGCCATCGGCTTCTGGCGGACAGTCGCCCTCATACTTGTAACTGGCGTTATAGGCGCAGAGATAGCTCGACGGGAGATAAGGTTCGTACTGAGTAAACTGGGCTCCTCTGTAACCCTGAGAGAAGTATCACGTAACTTCCTGGAGACCACCATACTTCTAGCCGCAGGGCTTATGCTTATCAGCCCCGGTATTGTAACTGACCTGATCGGGGTCAGCCTAGCTTTCCGTCCTTTCCGGGAGAGACTAGTCGTGAAACTTGCGGAGAGACTGAAGGAGAAAGGAAACTTCGAAGTCGAGGTAAAACGCTTCTAGTCTCCAGAGCCGCAACTAATGCGACTGCGAAAACCGCGAGACTGAGTTCTGAAGGCAGGTCATAGCCGAAGAGAGATATCGCGATTAACGCTAGAACTACAGCTGCACCTCTCCTCACATAAGACAGATTCATCTCCATGTTCGTCAGGTAGGACGCAGCATAGAGACCGGCTATAGCTGTAACAGTAGTTATCAACGCCGGCGCAACATAACCAAGATTGAATGTCAATACACCAGGATTCCTGACAGATAAAACCATCCCCGTAAGTATTATCGCTGGCGTCGAGAATTTTTCCGCGAGATCTATACCTGCGAGATGGCCTGCTATAACAAGCAGTGCGAGTCCTGCCGCGTACTTAAGCCGTTCAACATGGAACAACTCGCTGTACACAGGAGCGATCAGAGCTACGGCTAGAGCTCCAAGAAGGAGCGGTATCGACGCCTTTAACACCATCCTCTTCGCCTCCCTGATGTTCTCCGCGTAAGAGTAGATTATCGCTAACGCTCCTGCGCCCGCGAATACTGTTAGAGCTACCGCTACCATGTCTGAAAAGGTAGCTACTGCACCTGTAACAAGTAAGGCAGGGAACACTCCATCGATTATAGGTAGACAGAGTATGAAGACCAGTTTGCGCGTTCCTTCATCGTAGAAATCGTATAAATGCCGTGAAGCGCCGTCAGTTAAATCATCCAGAACCATGATGCAGAGAACACCTGTAAAAACAGGTTGTAGGTGAAGCGGCTCCGGGACCTATCTACAGCTTAAACTTGGTCCCAATAATATTCAGCAGAAACTTCGGCAACCCTGCCTCTACCTTCACGGACTCAAAGGTTGTTAGCTGTGAACATGAAAGGGCTGCCATCAAACCAGAGTTAAGATACAACTGTTATAAAAACTTACTGTTGAACGCCCAAGAAGACGCTTTAACACACCGTCACCGGGCGCTCATTTACAAGTAGTCCTACCTGTACTTCAGCTCTCCAGCTCAAGGTTCTCCGTGAAATCGTTGAATTCATCCCTAAGAGCCTTGTATCCCGAGTCGTTAACAAACACAGGAATACTGCCTAAATTCAGGGGTAGATTTACTCTTAAGAAAGTATTACCATTTTTGTCGGTTTCAGCCCAGAGAGTAACTCCCTGGTTTCTATTGTGGAATAATGGAGGCTTTGCTCCAGATTCAGAGCTTGATTCGTCTTTTGACATAGATTTAATGGGCTTAGCTTCGTTTATAAATCTTATTATCTCTATTTTCATAACCTAAAATCCGGATAAAATCCTCTGAAGCTGATTTATAGGAACGTGGGTTCTCCCTTGTCGAGCATCTTCCGGTCGTCGAAGTATACCGTAGGTTCTATGCACAAAGTATCCCAGTGAATATCGCTTGAAACTCTTTTTTCGTGCTCTTCAGGGAAGTAAGACGTGTTATCGCCTATAGCTACGTGAACTGTACCGAGAACCTTCTCATCCTGCAAAATGTTGCCTATAATGGATGCATCAGGATTAGTCCCGAAACCGAACTCGGCGACGTTTCTAACACCGTCTACATTTTTAATCGCCTGGACGATTTCAGAGTCGTCTCCCAAATTATTCCAGTCAACAATCCTTGAGCCCTCCATAACCAGTTCCCCGCCATAGTTGCGCTCCGGCACAAACGGCATGTGATCTATAACTAGCTTGCCTCTCGCATTTAGAACGCCTCCATCAGCTTCCCCGGCAGGAAGGTTTCCGAACTCCCCGGGTTCGTGGATAAGACCTGTATCCGTATGGAAATGCTCCGCATCCATATCGAAGCGGAGGTCTGTACCCGAATCAGTCACGACCCTTATCTCCGAAGTCTCCTCCATAATCCCGTAAACCTTCTCTGATATCTCCTTAACACGCTGGTAGTCCGCCTTCAGAGACGAGTTCCATATTTCCTTGTTTATCCCAGGTAACGTGGCGCCTCTGGCACCGTTTTCACACGCCTTGACACGCGCCCTGGTATGTGATATCGATTTCTGCGTCGGGGCGATAAAAACATCTGATTCTCTCATACCCTTCGCAACTTTTTTCGGAGGCTCTGTTCCATGGTTCTGTGGTTCCGGATACTCGTAGTACTCATAGTTTCTCACCCACTCATTAAGCACATCTTTTAACGCACGGATAAGCTCCATATCGTTACCGTCATTTACCAGAAAGACCTTTTCATTCTCAGAGATATCGAGGCATTGATCGACTATAGTCTCAGCTCCCTTTCTTAACTCCATGAAAAACAGTTGTTGCTCAAAAATATAAACAGTCTGCTACTTCAACCTGACTCGCTGACCTCTACCAGCTTCTTCAAAATCTATCTTGTCCTCCTGGGCAAGCCACCCGATAGCCATGTACACCTTCGTGCTTGGAACATCTATAGCATCCGCCACAGCCGTTACAGAGGAATCCCCCTGGTCTTCAAGGAAATCCCAGACATATCCAGCAACCTCGCCTATTCTGCCCTGCATAAATTATACACCGTGCAAGGAAATTTCTAGAGCTCGTTTAAATCAATTCCCTATACAGCAGCCCTTGAAAAGTTCCGCGAACCAGTCACGTAGCGGTTAAAAAACTTCCAGAAAGAAACTTCACTGGCAGACGCCTCGCTGGCTCAGCCTGGCTAAAGCGGTCCCCTCGTAAGCCTCAAGTTCTCTTTTAGAGAACGAGGACAGAGAAAATCGTGATCTCTGATTTTCGAGCGAGCTAGGGACAGGTCCCGGGTTCAAATCCCGGGCGGGGCTTATTTTATCCAGCAGTATAGGTGTCCTGCAAGGTTAAGACCGACTCCGGCACCCATCCATAGAAAGTCGTGCATCCAGAGCCCGTATCCGATGAGAACAGTTCCGATAATGGCTAAAGGTAGGTGTACCGGGTTAGCGTGCTCTAAAACTCTGAGCTCCATCCATGTTGCGTCATCACCGTCCTGGTACTCTTCAACACGTCTTTCCGCCCAGCCCATAAATCTCTATCTGTAGCCTCGGCTTATATAACCAGTTTATCAATTAACTTCCGCCATCTCGCTTCTAGTTATCAGCTCTACTTCTGAAGAGGTCGCCATGTCGGATTTCTCCATCCCTGCTATGTAGTCTGCATCAAGTTTCTCCGCCCGATCAATCTTGTCACGGTCGATTTCTCCATCTATGAGGATTGCGTGGCAATTCTTCTCTAGTTCATGTAGTTTGCCCGCCGGTATCTTCGAAACAATCTCTAGTTCACTGTCAAGTGCGTGAGCTGCGCGGGTTCCGACCAGTTCCTCAAGTTTTTCTTGCAACGCAGTTATCTTTTCGTCGTCTCTTTCGACCTCTTCTGCCTCGACAAATTTTACGGGCTCCCTGTCTCTCAGCCGTGAGTGGACTTCCTCCTTCCCAAGCTCTTCGACCTCCTTGTTCTCCGGCGCCCTCGCGATGTGATAGACCAGTCCGTCTTCCTTCAGCTCTTCCAGTATCAGGTCGCCGCCCCTGTCACCGTCGAGGAACGCGGTCACTTCCCTGTCATCGACCAGTTCGGAGAGTTTGTCAGGGACCGACGTACCGCCTATCGCAACGGCGTTCTTGACACCATGCCTGAGCAGGTTAAGTAAATCAGCGCGACCCTCTACTAGGACGATTTCCTCGGAGAGTTCAGCTCCAGGTCCTGCCTCGAACCCCTCATATTCAGTTATCTCGGTCGTCCTGACCTCTTTCTTCACCTCCTCGTTTATCTTGCCGTGGTCGGGTGACTGCGAGTTCAGATCTTCCAGCAGCTGTTTCGCCCGTTTCTTGATGTAGTCGCGCTTGGAAACACGTTCGTCCCGGATTTCTCCGACTTTGATATCTGCATTCGTAGGACCTACACGTTCGATAGTTTCAAGAGAAGCTGCTATAAGCGCAGTATCCGTGGAATCAAGAGATGAAGGAATCCTGATGGTGGCGGAGGATGAGCCACCTTCTCTACTCACGTCAACCTGTATTCTCCCTATCCTCCCACATTCCTGCAGTTCTCTCAGGTCGAGTTCGTCGCCAAGAAGACCCTCTGTCTGCCCGAAAATCGCTCCTACAACGTCCGGCTTTTCAACTATCCCGGAAGCGTCAAGTTCCGCGTCTATTACGTACTTCGCCGATTTCTGGGCGACCTTACCCATGTTCTTTTAGCCTCTCCATTATCTCCTCTTTTTCGAGGTCTACACGTATCTTTTTCCTGCGGGACTGGTGCCCGGACACGATACCCGGTTTCTGTCCGAGGACCTGTTCCAGGCGGTTCACGAGTTCTGTATTCGCCCTACCGGCTTCAGCCTCGTTTTCCAGGTAAATAGTGGGAAAGTCCTTGAACTCTATCCTGAACCTGTCGTCCTCGCCCGGTTTTACCTTGATGTAGACCTCTGTCATAGTAAGATTTTGCTGCCCTGTAACACAGCCGATCATGTACCCTACCCGTTAAGGGGGTCGCTCACAGCTGCTGACCGTAGGGCAGCTCTAGAAA
This sequence comes from Candidatus Nanohalarchaeota archaeon, assembly GCA_022729235.1. Taxonomy (GTDB): domain Archaea; phylum Nanohalarchaeota; class Nanosalinia; order Nanosalinales; family Nanosalinaceae; genus JALDAJ01. The sequence goes on along the minus strand of JALDAJ010000001.1, from coordinate 410,168 downwards.
GCGTTGGGAAGAGAAGCTTTTTCTTATTACCGGCTTCAGTATTTTTATGCCGGAGAAAGTAAGTTTCGAGAACATTCATAGGAAGACGCTTGTTGGAACGTACTGGAATTCGGATAGCGACGCTTTTGTCGTGGTGTCGCACAGGTTCACGGGCGACAAAGATGAGTGGGGTCGTTCCCAGTATCAGTTATCTGAAGAAAAAGAGGAAGCTGATATGGATAGACTCGGAAATAGTAGACGAACTGAATTCAGTAAACCAGAATGAGCTCCTGTCGGGTATAGAATGTCCTGTCCGTATTATCCACGGTGAAGAAGATGAGGTGGTCTCCCCGGAAGAGTCAAGAAGAGCTGTGGAGAAACTCGTGGACGGAGACCTACAGCCGATTCCTGATACAGGTCATGACTATGATGAAACTTGGAACAAAGTAACAGACCTGACAGCAGACTGGTTCAAGAAACACTGTCCTCCCTAACACCAAGTGCGTTAACGGAAGAACACTCCGTCCTCTATAGCTGGTTCGAACTCTGCGCGCCGGGACTTGGTCTGTATCGGCTCCTCCCCGTGGTACTTCCTGATGTAGTCGTAGTACTCTCTCGCTTTTTCCAGGGCGTACTCACTGTCGCGCTCCACCATTTCCTCTCCTATATACTTGAGAAAAGCCCATTTGAAGAACCTGTTGAGTGGTCGCGCAAGTATACGCGGAAGGAATGTCACGCCGTTTGGGATGCTGTACCGTATCTTGGTGCGTACCAGGTACTCCGCCATACCGAAATCGTTCTCCCCCGAGGGCGGGGTCTTGGTCCATATATTGGTCTCTATCCTGACTTTCCCCCTGCCGCTGGGCAGGTCCTCCTGGGAATACATATCCGACTTGAAGGCATTGGTGTCCACGTTCTGCTGGTAGAACGTCTCTTCCGGTCTCATCATCCCCATGTTCTGCTTCATTATGTACTTGTGGTCCTCGTATATACTCGGTAGGTTAGGGCTCTCGTACCAGTCCACCCTGTTCTGGATTTCGATCCATTCCCCGTCGAAGATATGGAACTCGTGCCAGATATTGTCGTCTTCCTTGAAATTCTTCTTCTCGTGGTCTGTCTTGTACGTCCCCGGTGTGTGCAGCCAGGGCAGTATATTTCTCTGGAACCAGGTTGTGTCTTCGCTCATCGGCTATCACCAGGGCGGGTCGTAGTGGCTGGCGCCGGATCTCCAGACCGCCTTTTCTACTCCGAATTTTTCGCGGAACAGGTTTACCATACGCAGCATGGACTCCTCTGCCTCCTCCTTGTATCGTTCTATCTCCTTGGAATAAAACTTTTTGTACCAGATATTCATGAGGACCTCGTAGAGTTTGGAGCGCTGGAAATTAGTGAGCTCCTCCGCTGTCAGACCTGGGTGTCCTGCCCCGATTCTCTCCATCGGCCACTCTGACTGGATCTTGGGCATCCACGATAGCGGTTCTCCGCCGGGATACATGGTTATGACCTTGGGTGTTATCTTGTACCGTGCCTTAAGTATGTCGTCAGGTCTGTCGTATTTGTACACGTCACGAGGGGGCTTGGCTTTAACCGAAAACTTCCAGTAAAGTACTGTGTGAGGGCTTTTCTCCTTGTAAGCGTGTAGCCGGACACGGTCCTTCGGCTTCTCGACGTTGAACTCCATCCTGCCCTCTTCAATCCTGTCCACATCGAACTCTTCAACTAGAAGCTCTCTGAGCCCTCGGTAAAGTCTCGCAGGGTCCTCGCGCACGAACAGGTGGTCTGCCTTCGGAGGCACATTCTCTGTGAACACGACCATCCTACGTCGCCTCCACGTTCTGGCGTATACGTTCGATTAGTTCCTCAATTTTCTCCTCGACCGCTGGTTCGTAACCGTGCCGGACACTACCGTAAAGGAACTTGTCATAGAGGGCGCGATAGGCGTAGTACCAGACCGAATCTCTCCAGCCGTCTACATCGTATTCAGTTACAAGCTTGCCCTTCACAAGTATGTCAAGCTCATTCGAGGTCTCATCTATTGTGAGGTATATCTCCAGTTCCTCTCTAGTCACGTTATCGAAAAACTCTATTGTCACGATATGTGATCTTACCCGTCCTTCCTCCACGTCATGGAAATACTTCTCCTCAGTAACCTTGTCAAAGCTCATCCGGCGCTCCAGAAGGTCTCTTATCTCTGCGTAAACAGAGCCAGGATTCTCGACGGCGAAAGTGCTTCTCTGCCTCCTGATTTCCTCTACTATTTCCATGCTCATAAGAGAGGTTTAGTCGCGGCGTGATAAAAAAGCCTACTCTAGGATCGGCACTCAGGACACACCAATAACCCATCGACCTCTTTTAGGTCCTCTGAGTAATTCTCGCAGTCCTCGCATACACCGCTCCTTGTCTCTTCCCTGGGATCAGCAGGAGCATCAAGTTCTTCCTGCTCCTCGAGTATCTCAGCGAATCCAGGCCACGCCCTGAGGATGTCGGACTGGGTTACAATACCTACAAGCATGTCCTCTCTCACAACTGGTACGCGGGAGATGTCGTTCCGGAGCATCGCCATAGCAACGTCGTTCAGGAGTTCTCCTTCCTCTGCAACGATAAGGTCTGTGCTCATTATGTCCCTGACCTTGACTTCCTGGGGATGCCTGCTCTCTGCAACGAGCTCGTATGCGATGTCTCTACAGACAACGATACCGACCGCCTCACCGCCGTCCACGACAACGAGACCTCTTATGTTCTCCTCCTTGAGTAGCTGTGCAGCCTCTTTTACACTCTTGTCTTTTTCAACGGCTATTACGCCGTCCGTCATAACCTCCTTGATTCCGACATCTCCGTTCATAATTTCTTATCGTGAGTCCCAGGCTAAATAATCTTGCGGTCATGTAGTGAACTGTTTGATACCAGTCTGCCTGTCGTCCTTCCCGAAAAGGCTCTGGAGTGTATCTTTGAGGATTATAATCTGCTGTCGGACATAGGGAGATACCTCAAACTCCTCGACTATATCTCTCGATGGCTCCATATACTTCTTGATAGTGCCTTCAGAAATCGTCAGCAACACTTTACCCCCGCACTCGGGGCACTCCGCTGTGGTTTTGCCTGTTGGAGCAATTGTTTGGGCAGTCATCGGCACTCTACGGAACTTGGTGTTGCAGTCACCACACCTCATCTCCTGGCTGGAGAAAGAACGGAGATTACCTTTGATATCAGGGATGAAGTGCTTCTGTAGCAGTAAATCAGCGACCTTGTTCTCCTCCACCGCCTTCAGCTTCTCACCAAGCCCGAGCTGTTGCCTGGTCTTCTCACTCATCTCGTCGAGCGTCACGTACTCGCTCTGCATCGGCCCGTTCTCTATATTTTGCGATTCGTGTGTGTAGCCGTGGCGGAAAGGCTCATCGCTGTGGACGATATCTTCACCTATCTCGATATCGGTGTCAAGCTCCCACGGATACTTGTACTCCTGCGTCTCTTCGTAGAAGCTTCTCGGATACTCACTGACCGTCTCGATAGCCCACGCCTCGTCATCGACCTCGTCAGGGTTGAGAACTGTTGAAAGAATCAATGGCGCATCCATAGTGTTATGAGCGAAGACAGGATGAGGACCGCACAGGAAGTTCTGTTTTTCCGGTACCTCTAGGTCATATACGTAGTCATCACCATAATCCGCTTCTTCAATTTCCACCACTCTTTCTACAGAGATATCGCCTTCAGCCGCCTTCTCTAAAGAACTAACTCCTTTTTCATAGAGATCTTCCACCCTCTCCTTGGACGCGGTTTTCATACGTTCATTAGTCCTATCGTTAGAGAACTCTCTCTTGACATCCTCATAGTCAAAACCATCTTCTCTTAGCGTTTCACGAGCTTCATCTAGTATATCCCATAGGGGCCAGTAAGGATCCTTATCCCTCCACTCCGAATAAAGCACCTCCCATGTCTCTCCTGCCTGGCGTGCGGATGACTTGTACCCAAGTTTTCTCAAGAGAAGTGAGAGTTGTGAAGCCATTTCTCCGCTCTTAGTATAGAGCTTGGAAAATCCTTTCTCCTCATATATGGAGCCGTCACCGCTTCTATATGCCTCGATGAAACTCCTAACCTTACTCTTATCTGCTCCAAATACAAACGAGGGAACTCTTTTCTCATCAAATTTATTCCGGGCAAGACCAAGCTCTTCCAGAGCCTTCATGAAAGCAGCCGGAACCCTGACACTATAGCAAACCTTTCTCTCTTCTCTAACATCTTCTTTGATATCCGGTCTTACTCCCGTAAGCTTCTCGATACAGTCTCTGGCATCCTCAATTAATTCTATATCCGTGTTGTAGATATCTCCTCTGTCAAGAGCTCCTTCTGAGAGAAGGTAACCTAGAAGGCGGTATAGTTCATCGCAGTCTTCAAAGAACCTGTTAACAGGGTCAGTATCAGCTCGAAGTCTCACCTTGCAGGATGGTACTACCCCTACCTCCTTATAGAACTTGAGAGGTGCATCTCTCCTTCCTGTCCTGTACCTGTAAATATTATGTTCGCTGTAGGACTGCTTTACATCCTCTGTGACCTCTTGCTTTATCTCAGGTCCTATTTCCTCTAGCTCCTCCTCTGGAACCTTTACATAGCATTCTTCGTCAGGAATCACTTCAAATAGATCTACTTTGTCAGGCAGTCCTTCAGCTTCTAAATCCGGATTTGAGGGAACCACTATACATTCACCTTCTTCTATCTCCCGCACAGGTTTAGCCTCTATCTCCCTTCCTTCTGTGACGAAAACGCTGTGATCTCCGGTTACAGATATCTCGCCTCTTGAGGTCTTCACCCTGAAAACCTGCTTATCGTTCTCATGTCTAATAAGGGCAGATACATCAGTGAACCCGACATCTCCATCTTCACTAAATGAAACTGCCTTAATATCGTCATCAAAACTCCTGCAGACCTCAAATCCGTCAGACCGGGTTTCATACCCTTCATCTTCAAGAACTTCATCGATCAATTCCTCAGCTGTAGGAGCCAGTAATTCTTCATTTCTCTTGACAAATATACGTGTATCCTTCGTTATACTGCGCGCGCCAGTCATATCAGGGAGGAACTGCCGTGAAAAGTTAAGGAGGCCGTCCATAAGCAGTAATATCGCGTCTTCGTCACCGTCGCAGTTATTAGTAACCAGGTTGTCTCTTGTAACGAAATTATGTGTTTCTTCAACTTCTATGTCATACATAAAGCGTTCTTCAGATTCCCTGGTTTCTTTTGACCTTATCTCTTCTTTCACAAGTTCTCCGTCCGTCTCAATCCTCGGATTTCGTTCCCTCTTATAATCAGCTTCTAGAGCTTTCTGTTTTCTTCCCAGATCAAAGCCTATTTCTTTACCGAACGTAACCGCATGAGAAGACCGGATATGAAGCTTGTTAGTTGTAAATGTTCTCCCCTCATAGTGTTCTTCACCGTACTTATCAACAAGTATTCCCCCTGCCTCTCTATCATTCTGATAGTACCTGGTGTAAATCCCGAACCTCTTCAGCAGGAAGTCGATATCATCAAGGAGCTTCCTAGAGGAACTAGTTGCCTGGACATGGAGCCTTCCCTTTTCAACTGACCCGTCTCCAGCAAAGTAGGCTGAAAGCATATCAGCGACTTTTTCTTTTGGTAAAGATTTCACAAATTCCGGGACCCTCTTTTCTTTCGCACCTGCTCCGACTTCTAATGACTTGAAGAGCTCATAGACTAATCTGGAGCTGATAACCAAGACATGGTCCTGTCTGGACGGTTCGATACCGAAGACACTGTTTATCACCTCTCGGATGTTATCCTCAAGCTCCTGTTCTCCAAACGCGAAGCATACTTGATAGAATTCTTCTCCCTGTTTCTCGGACTTCCGGGTGTAGCCTTCTGCCAGGTAGTATCCCAGGAGCTTCATGAAGTCAGAATCAGCTTCTATCGCAGCAGGTATTTCTACAGTGTCTCTTTTAGCAGCTAAAGAAGTATCTTCCAGTAATTTATCATCCTGAGAACTCTCCTGCATTAAATCCCGGTACAGGTCCAGAGGGATACTATCTCGATACTTGTAATTACCCAGAGATTTCTTTGAAACTCCTAGTTCTGTAGATGCCTCCTTTAGACCGCCGAGGTCTTTGATAGCTGCATCCGCCTTCTCCTCTACACCTCTTACCATCACCCTCTTAGAGTTCAAGAGCATATCTGCTAGATCCAGGTATTTTTTGTCCTCTGTTTCGACATCAACCTCTAGAGGAGTGAAAACTTTATCTCCTTCCTCAACCTCACGGGCTTTCTTCACACCCTCACCCGTCTTTACCCGGTGATCTGGGAATACCTCGAACTTTCTGCCCCCTTCAGTCTCAAACTCTATCTTGAAGTCCTGGGCGGGTGTCCTGATAACCTTAGATGCTTTTGAAGCATTGATACTCTTCCCATCAACCGTCAGGACCTCTTCATCCATCTCCTTCTCCACAGTCCCTGTTGAGTCGACCTCTTCCTCCTCTCCTGCACTCTCGTATAGCTCTCTAAGCCTCTGTGTTGATCCATCAGCCATCTTCACTTCTGCGTCACCAGGTAGACAGTTACGTCTTTTTCCTGCATGCCAGTAGGGATGTGCATAGATACCTTTCGCATCCGTGAACCCGATTATGCGACCTACAGTACCTCCTGAGGTGTGCGGTGCGAGACCTATTACGAGCTCGCCTATAAGATCCTCCTTTTTTTCAGCGTTATAGTAAGGTTTGAGACCGTAGAACTCTTCCAGTAGGTCGTCGATGAACTTTGCGACGTTAACAAAGTAGTCTGAGGCAGGAAGCGACTTGTCGGTATCCGGTATCACTATATCCTGCGGCTTCAACGCCAGAACCTGGTCCTCCGACTCCAGTGGTTCGCTGTTTACGTCCTCAGTGTAACCGATTTCACGCAGTTTCTCCACGGACGTAGATATCTCCCGCGGTCTGAAATGAGTCATAGGTATATCTGTGGCATCGTACCGCACTGTACCATCCTTGTTGACGTAGAGACCGTATTTCTGCCTGAGAAGTCCTTTCTCCACAGGTTCGACGTGGCGGTGCTTACCGCTCATACCTCTCGGCGACTTCAGGAGCTCTGGTAGCCGGGAACCCAGGTTGTCAAGCGCATCATCGATTACTTCCTCTACTTCTATATCTGTCCTTTGGTGCCGGTTGAAGTCCTCGTTGCCGCAAGAACCACATCTATCCATCTCCTCGTCGAACTCTTTTCCGCAGTCAGAGCAGAACCAGACCGGATCTGCAGCTACATCGCAGTCCACGCAGTAGGAGAAATAGGTGAAACTGGAGCATTCAGGACACTTGTTGTGGATTATCTCCTGCTCCACTTCACCTTTGCGGTAAGACTCCGAAAGATTTCTCATCCTCCCACCCTCCTGTTTTCCACAGGGGAAAAGAAGCTGTGGTCTCCCTTCTAGAGTCCTCTTTTCTGCCTTCTCAGGTCGCCCCATCCTTGCACCGACGTAGTGCGGAGCCTGCTCCCTTAGTTCAACCCTGGTCTCTTTTTCTATGTAACCCGGTATCTCCCTCGCGTCATCGATTTCCGGCTCATCATTATCCTTCAATAGCCTCTGGAGGACAAGCAAGTCCTGCTTCTCCAGCTCTATTTTTCCGTCTTCAACCCTGTGCTCAAGCAGTATGTCTTCCAGGCACCTCTTGACTTTCTCGCCTTCCAGTTCTCCAGAGTTGACCGCCTCGTAAAGTGCTTCGAACCGCTCGACCGATGTCTCACGCCAGTGATAAGTCCACCTGGGATGGAGCGGTATATCCAGTTTCTCCGATATCTTGAACGCCTCCTTCGGTGTCGGGTCGCGCCCGGAGAAGTCCCGCCCGAGCTTTACTTCCCCCTCCTTGAGCGCCTTTTCCAGATCCTTCTCCCACCACTCACTCACGTATGGAGATGGTAGAAGGCGCTTACCATTCTCCACGAACTCACCGTAAGCCACCAGCATATCCCCGAGAAAAAGTATTTCGTCAATTTTATTCTCTATCTCACGCGCCTTTTCACGCGTCTCCACCCGGATTACATCGCCGTTCTCCAGTCTGGCAACCGGCGGATGTATAGAGTCACAAGGTGTCGTGACCGTACCCTTCATCGGGTATTCTGTCTTCAGCTGGGTACCTGTCGCCATAAAACGTTCCGTGATCTCCATCGACGCAGGGTGAACCGAGGTAGCGGCAAGTCCATTATTCCGGGAATGACCGTACCGTAGCCGGAAACCTCCTTTCTTCCCAGGATGACCGAATACAGGTCTTCCTGCTGTCATCGAATCCAGGAACTTGTCGGAAGGTGTGTAACTGAAGCCTTCTTCCTCTTCTTCCTCATCGTCATCCCCTGAGGAGTGTAGTTCTTCCTGTAGTTCGAGATACTCCTCCACCCACTTCCAGTGCTCCAGACCGAACGCTTCACCCCATTTCTCGATACGTTTCTTGATCTTCGGCGCCTTCAACGGTAGACCGTCAAGGTAGACCAGGCACATACCACCTCTGATCCGGTTCGTCTTGACGCGTTCCAGGTCTTTGTAGTTCGACACCTCGAGCTGTTCAGTTGGTGAGCCCGTTACCTCTACAGGGACGTTATCTGCTATCATCTTGGTCTCTTCACGGTCTGGGTAGTACTGTTTCGAGGTGACACGGTTGTAGTAGTCATCGACCTCTGTGGCATAGCGCTCCACCACTTTCTCCGACGGTTTGAACTCTTCAAGTCCTACGTTGAGGCGTACGTAGTCCGACAGGAGGACGGACATCGCTGAAGCTGTTCCTCCCGCGGACCTGATAGGGCCGGAGTAGTAGATAGCGAGGTAATCCGTGCCATCACTGTTTTCGCGTATCCGGACATCCCCGATACCTTCAAGCGGGGCTGTAGTGATACCTCCTGTCATGTACGAGACGCCAACACGGATACCTGCCTCGCACGCCCGCTCAAGGTCGTCAAACTCATGAAACTCTCCCTCTGCTATCTCGCGGGCGATTTCGAAAGATACACGCTCATCGTTCTTGCCGTACTCATCCTCCAGCTCACGTATACGTTCCGCGACACCACTATCCTCGAGTTCCGGGAACTTCGCGGCGATTACCAGGGATGATGCCTTCTCCGGTAAATCCTCCGCGACCGGGATATCTACACCACCCTCAGGGTCTTTCGACTGGGAGCGCGCCTCCTCCGCGATATCGTAAGCTCTCTCTGTTTGCGACCTCAAACTCTCGAAGTATTCTTCAGTCTTCACGCGAACCTTTTCACCTCCGTGTTCCGCTTCTTGTAGTCCACCAGAGTTACCAGTCCGGGCTGTGGGTCGTGACCCATCCTTTTCTGGAAATCGGTTTGTGCCTGGAATGTTGAGGCGCAGATAACATTGACTCCTTTATAGCTCTCGTTGGAGTGGGCGTGGAGGTGACCTGATGCAAATATGTCTGGCTTCCTATCTATCACCAGCCGGTCCTTCCCTTCAGGAGAAAGAAGGTTGGAGCCGTAAGTTGGTGCCAGGTGTCTCCTCTTCAAAAGATCTATCATGACGTGGTGCGGGTCGTCGTATGCCTTCTCTCTAAGCTCCTGTATCTGGTCGATCTGCTCATCAAAAGAGTATCCGTGGTACAGCAGGTTAAGTATCCCTTTCGAGCGTATACCGTGTAGACGGACGTACTGCGGGTTCTGAACCAGGTGGACGTTGTTCCAGTCCGACATGTTTGGCAGCGCCTTTTCAGGTATCTGTGGCTGAGGTTCCGCTAACCTGACTATCTCGTGGTTTCCTGGTCCGATTATGATTTCCAGGTCTTCCGGGAGCTGTTCAGCCCACTCCTCAAACCTTGCATACTGGTCGTAGATATTAGTTATATCGAGTTCTTCCTCCTGACCAGGGTATGTGCCCACACCCTCCACCACATCACCCGGGATGACCAGATAACCTATATCCCTCGCCTGTTCGGAGTTCATCCACTCCGCGAACTTGTCCGCCCGGTCATACATCGTATCCTTAGAACCGAAGTGGAAGTCAGATATGTACGCCGCCCTTACTTTCTGTGAGGTGGTCTTGACGCCATCCGGTATCGGTAAGTCAGGTCTCACTACCGAGTTCGCGAATATTATATCATCACCCATACTACCCCTGACTCCTATCACCTCATCCGGCACTATACGGTCACCCTCGCGTTCATCAACCAGTGCCTTGAACGTCCCTGTCTTATCCTCCAGCTCCACTATATACTTCCCGGAACGTGTGGAATACTTGTTCTTCACGAGACCTATCGTGGCAGCTTCCTCTCCTTCATCCCTGCGGTCCAGCCTCTGGATAGTGACTGCAGACTTCATCTCCATACGCCGAAGTAAAATCTTCTTCATCCGGTCGTAACGGTCGTTGTAGTATTCAAGGAACTCGGGGACATCCTTCTCCTCTTTCGAGATTTCAGCCTGGTCTAGAACCTCTACCTTGGTATCAATTGATCGGGAACCGGTATCTCTCATGGCTGCGGCAGAAGCACTCGGGCGGGGTTCAGAGCCGTCAACAGAAGGTTCGTCGGAAGCATTCTCAGTTGAGCTGTCTTGTCCATTATCTTCTGAACTGGTGCTTTCTTCCTTTCCCTGTCCCCCATCTCCATCACCTTCTTTCATAACAAGCTTCTGCGAGTCAGATACCACTTCTTTCTCCGGGGCTTCCTCCCTCAGGCGAGATATCATCTTCCCAGTTATGTACATAGGAGGAGAGTCAAGCTTCTCAATACGGTCAACATCTTCCTGCGTCAGCGTTTCAGCTGCGTCTTTCTCAACAATGCATCCTTTCTCCGTCAGCTGTTTGACAGCGTTCTCGTTCAACTTCCTCCCCCAACTTAAATGTAAAACTTGTCTTCGACCATTTCACGTAGCTGTGTCCTAATATCCTGTGACAGGTCAACACTTATCTGCCTTGTTCTACCGTACCGTCCTTTTGATATAACTCTCGCATTGATAACCCCTAACATATCCAGCTCAGATATAAGACCCGAAACACGTCTCTGGGTGAGTTCAGAAACATCGACCTGGGTGCAGAGCTCCTTGTATTCAGAATAGACATCCCCGGTCGCGACCTCATCATCCTCATCAGCCATCTCAAGTATAGTGTATAAGACGAGTTTAGAGTGTTTTGGTTGATCCCTGACTGTTTCAACCACACGGTCCTTCTCTATCTTATCCTGCGCCCTGTCCACGTGAGACCGGGCAACTCGCTCTTCTCCCTCACGTTCCGCGAGCTCGCCCGCGACACGTATAAGGTCTAGCGCCCTCCGGGCATCACCATGTTCCTGGGCGGCTAAAGCAGAACATTTGGATATAACCCCGTCCTCAAGAACTTCGTCCGCGAACCCTTTCCCCGCCCTTGAATCCAGGATCTCCCGGAGTTCCAGGGCGTTGTAAGGAGGGAATATTATCTCTTCTTCTGAAAGAGAGGATTTGACGCGAGAATCCATATACTCGGTAAAGTTGAGGTCGTTGGAGATACCTATTATAGAAACTTTTGTGTCGTTCAGGTCATCGTTTATTCTAGTAAGATTGTACAGGAACTCGTCACCAACCTTCTTCACCAGCGCGTCTATCTCATCCAGAGCTATGATGACTACACCCTCCTGGCTCTCCAGCGCCTCGAAGAAACGGTTGTAAACCTCATCCGTAGGGAGGCCGGTAGAAGGGACTTCCTCACCCAGCTGACGGGTAAGCTTCGCTAACAGACGGTACTCTGTATCAGCTACCTTCTTCATCTTACAGTTTATATAAACAATATTGAGGTCTACCTCTTCCTCATGGGCTACAGCCCTCAGCTCTTCTGTAACGTGTTTGGTTACACATGTCTTTCCCGTCCCTACGCTACCGTAGATGAAGACATTACTAGGATCATCTCTTTTGAGAGCTGGCGCCAGAATCGACGCAAGGTTATTGACCTGTTGGTCTCGGTGTAGAATAGTCTCTGGTTTCCAGTTAGTAGTGAGCGCCTCCTTATTCCTGAAAACTGTGTCTTTATTGATGTAATTGGAGAACCTGGATTTCAGTTCGCTATCCGCTACTGAAACCTCGCCCCCGCCCTCATTTCTATCCATGTTATCGCCGTGTAAACTCTAGTCGAAACCAAGGTTTAAATGAGTTCTCCAGATGAAGTAGGGGTTGCCGGGACCCCCACCCCTTGATTTCATATGGAAACACTGTATACAACAACCTGAATAGTATAACACTGTTATATATTATAGAGGTGTTATACCGTAACTTCTTACCGCCGCCAGACACTTCCACCCGAAACAGTAGGGGTGTTGGTTATGTTGATTACGAAATCAGCAACCAGCCTCCAGTATTACAGTTTTACACCTATGTTTCACCTGGAGCTGAGAAATCATAGTACTAGAACCCCCTTATTTCAAGTGGAGATTGTTCGAACAACTTGAACTTAGTGAATTTGATTCTGTCATGATTGTAGTAACACAACCTGTTTTAAACATCATTTATTCATCAACTTTCAGTGAGTGATCACACCGGAAATTCTGATTCAGAGTATGCACCCAGCGAACTCCATAAAACTATGGCGAACTTCGTGGCAGGAACTATAATAGCGTTTTTCCAGATCTTCCGGTCCATACTGCAGTTGATTTTCCAGATACTCAGGTCAGTTGTCTGATAATAGTAGTGGTTAAGTTAGATCTTCTAATCTTATGGTTTTTCTGCCCTCTTCCTTTGCTTTATTAGCTGCTATTTTAAGTTCATCAATTTCCGATATAGCGTCATGAGTTATTCTCATTAAGAGAGACTATATTGCGGTTATTTATGTTTTTAGTGCCAAATATACTTGTATAACAGCGTTATACTGTCAATAATAAGTTTCTCAATTATAATTAAAGTGTGAAACTAGCTGTTTACCAACCCTACCTGAAGGAGCGAGGTGGTTCTGAGAAGGTTGTTAGAGAGATAGCTGAGCGTTCTTCCCACGACGTTACTATATTGACACTCCTCTATGACGAGGAGAGCACCTTCGACAGTTTCCAGGATATCGACGTGAGAGAGGTCGGGGGTGAGGATAACCCAGATTCTTTCTTCTCCCAGGCGCTCAACTTCGGGCTGAAGCCGGCGTTCAAGAAACTTGATCTGGAGGAGTTCGATGCACTGGTTGTTTCGGAAGCTGGTTTCGGATCTCCGATAACTGTACGTAATAATGACTTGCCGACAATCGCTTACTGCCACACACCGCTGAGGGCGGCTCTACCCGAGTTCAGGGAGACATACAGGAACGGTTTTCACTCTCTTTTGAGACCGTTCTACCCGGTAATGATTTCCAGCTACAATATCTTGGAGAGTGCAGGATGGCGGAACTTTGATTTCGTTTTTGCGAACAGCGCGCTGACGAAGAGTAGAATACTGGATAAGGGTATAACCTCGGAGGATAAAATCGAGGTCTTGAACCCTGGAGTCGATGTTGACGGTACAGAAAGCGGGAAATATGGGAACTACTTTTTCTACCCGAGCAGGTTCGAGCCGTATAAACGGATGGAGCTTGCTATTGAGGCTTTCGAGGAGGCGGATACTGATGGTTTTGAGCTGGTTATCGCAGGCTCCTCAGCGGACAAGGACTATGTCAAGAAGATAAAGTCGCGCGCCGGCGAAAACGTCAGAATTGAGACGGACGTGCCCGCTGAGAGGTGGGAAGAACTTTACCAGAACTGCTACTCGGTACTGTTCCTCGCAGAGAACGAGGACTGGGGAATCGTACCCCTAGAGGCGATGGCGCACAGGAAACCAGTAATATCTGTAGATGAAGGAGGTCCACGGGAACAGATAATCGACGGAGAAACAGGGTTTTTGGTTGGTACAGGTGCTGAGGAAATCGCCAGGAAGATAGAGGCTATAGCGAGCGATAGAGAACAGGTCAGGACCATGGGAGAAAAGGCTAGGGACAGGTCAAAAGATTTCAGCTGGCAAAGCTTTATCGAAAGATTTGACCAAAAAGTAGATGAGGTAGCCGATGGCTAAAATCGCTATATACCATCCCTGGATCCACCTGAAAGGAGGTGGGGAGAAAGTTATTCTGGAGCTCCTGAAGAGGAGCGAGCATGAGATAGAAGTGTTCACGCACCACTTTAATCTAGATAATACTTTCGAGGAGCTGGAGGTGTACGAGGACAGGATTAACGTGCTCAGCGATTTAGGTGTTGAAGGGCAGTTGACGCGTGGTCTGAGGTATGCGTTCGCCGAGATGAAGGAAAAAATCGATCTTGAAGGTTTTGACGTCCTGATGACTTCTGTGGGAGATATCGGTGAATTAATACTTACAAGAAACTCGGCAGACTACAACCTCGGCTACTGTCACAGCCTGCGTGCGACCTATGATCCTGAATCAGTTGTGGAGGAGAAATCATTTCTTGAGAGGCAGGTTTACAAGACATTGATATGGGGATTCTCGATGGTTGAAAGACTGGTGTGGCGGCGCCTCGACAGGGTGTACGCGAACAGCGATTACACGAGAGAGAGGATAGTTGATTCAGGGCTGAAGGATGAAGAGGGCGTAGGCGTGATTCATCCTGGTATCGAGATGCAGGGGAGAGCAGAAAAAGGAGACTACCTGTTCTACCCCGGACGGATAAACAGGACGAAGCAGCAACTCGAAGCGGTAGAAGTCGTCGAGGAGGTACGCGACAAAGGATTTGACATGGATCTGAAGCTGGCGGGTGCGGTTGATAAGGAAACAGATTATGTTCAAGAAGTCCGTGAAGAAGCCGGGGAGAAGGATTGGCTGAGTCTTGAAGAGAACGTGTCCGATGAGAGAATGGAAGAGCTATACAGATATTCCCATACAGTATTGTTCCTCGGAAGGAAGGAGGACTGGGGGCTTATACCTGTAGAAGCGATGTCCTACGGTAAACCGGTTGTGTCGCTTAATGAAGGAGGACCTAAAGAACAGGTTGTTGATGGAGAAACAGGTTACCTCTGTAATGTCTCCGAAATGCCAGATAATGTCATCCAGCTCCTGAAGGAGGATGAACTATACGATACGTTCTCTAGGAAATCTCATGAGAGAGCCAAGAAGTTCACCTGGAACAGTTTTGTCAAGAAGTTTGACCAGGAGGTGAACGAACTTGTCGGAAGTTAAGGTATCGCTAATCTGCACGGTATACAACGAGGGCAAGTCAATAAGAGAACTACTGGATTCGGTAATTGACCAGACTCGACAGCCTGATGAAGCTATATTAGTTGACGGCGGTTCGGAGGATGGTACTCGGGAGATAATTGAAGAGTACGCAGAGAAGCACGGCTGGATTAACCTGGTTGTTGAGGAAGGATGCAACATCGCTGAGGGTAGGAACACGGCGATCGAGAACGCATCACACGACTACATAATCAGCACCGACGGCGGCTGTGTGCTTGACGAGGAATGGATCGAGTCGATGCTAGAGGCTTTCGAGGAGGGCTATGATGCACTGACTGGTATATGGCGTCCCAAAGCAGATACCCTATTCGAGTTCGTGCAGGGAGAGATACGAGGACATCATCTGAAACCAGAGAACATTCCCAACAACCACACACCTAGCTCCCGGTCCGCCGGGTTCACCAGGCAGGTATGGGCGGACGCGGGTAAGTATCCAGAATACCTCTACACAGGTGAGGACTCTGAGTTCAACACCAACGTAAGAGAAGCGGGCTACGAGTGGCAGGTCGTCGATGACGCAGTAGTCTACTGGGACATGCGTTCTTCCTGGAAGAGTTACTTCAAACAGTTCTACCGCTACGGGGAAGGAGACGCCCAGTCACAGACCGAGTACCCGGAGAAAGTCTTCGGCATCTCCAAGACCGTGCTCCGGCTTACCACCACAGTAATCGGAGGATTAGGGCTATTCGGAGCCCTGATATCACCTTGGCTGGTTTTACTGGCTATGGCGGGTTTCGGACCACAGTACGCCAGCAAAACGGGCTCTCTAAAGTCAAGTATAAGGCAGAGAGGACTGAGAACAGTTCCCTATTGGCTGGTGATGATACCGTTCGAGTCCATAGCCTTTACACTCGGATACTTCAGGCAGAAACTCTGGTTCTAGACGTACTCTCTAGGCTTCCTGTCGAACAATACGAAGTCTTTGAACGACATCAACTCGCCATAGAGATAGTAACGGTACATCAGATTCTGGTTGGCGATGCTGCGCCCAAAGAAGTAGGTGTGCCGCGCTATTTTGTTGACAAAGTAACTCAGCCTCCCCTTTAACCCGTTAACAATACCGTTCTGTGCTAGGAAGTACTTAGTCAGGTACGGATTGTAGAACATCCACTTCTTCTCATCACCTTCCTCGTCAACTGCCAGGTGGTTCACAGAGGCATCCGGATCATAGACGATTTTACCTCTCTGTGAGACGCGGTAGGAGGCGATAGTATCTTCCCGATAAGAGTTACCGACGTCAATATTCTCATCGAAACCACCAGCCTCTTTTAGAGTCGGGACATGATACGCCATGTTGCATCCTGGCATGTGATCAACCTCCTTTCTCTCATCGTAGAAGAAATCACCGTTTATAACACTGTTATCCTTTATCTCACCGAAACTATCTCTGCCGCCAAAAAGAAAGTCACGGACCTTCTTCGCGAATCCATCTAGATCAGTTCCATCATTCTCCAGCTTACCTGTGACACCGACAACACCTTCATCTTTGAAAGCATCCTCTATAGACTCAAGCCAGGTCTCGGAGACTCTCACATCGTCGTCGATGAAAACGATGTACTCGGAATCGCAGTGTTCCAGCGCCTCGTTCCGCGCCGAGGTCATGCCGGAAGACTCTTGGCGGTAGTATTCAACGGAATATTCTGAACATAACTCTTTAGTCTCATCACTGTCAGACCCGTCAACTATGAAGACTTGATTAACAATATCCCTGTTTTTCAGGTGATTTAAAGTCTCTCGAAGGACATCAGGGCGATTCATCGTTACTATAGCTATTTCTAAATCCGCCATGATTATTCAAACACTTATCAAGATTAAATAAACTCTATTTTCTATGGCTTTAGCTAAATCTTTCTACCTGAACTACAAAGAGAGAGTTTTTCCCAGGATTAAGGATGTAAGAGGTTCACACCGTTTGCTTATTCTGCTTAAATCGTTGGCTTCTAGAGGTATTGAGAAAATTGATAGTGAGCCCGAATCGATTTTTGAGGCTGGTGAGTGGGATAACTTGATTATCTTGGATGCATGCCGCCACGACCTATACGAAGAGGCCAGGGGAGAGGATACTTCCTCTAGATTAAGTCTGGGAAGTACAACTTCAGAATATATCGAACGAACTTTTTCCGAAGGTGAGTTCGATGATATCATCTACGTTTCCGCAAATCCCTTTTTCTCGGACACTTTCCTAGAAAAACTTGTAGGCAAGAGCGACTTATTCGAGGCAAAATTCGATGTTTTCAATGAAGCCTGGGATGACGAAGAAGGAACTGTACTTCCCGAAGACGTTTTTGAAAGAGCAGAAACAGCAAAGAAACTTTTCCCGGATAAAAGACTGATAATCCATTTTATACAGCCTCATTACCCCTTTTTAGACTTTGAATATGGCGACGGATTCAGCGATAGCGAAGGATGGCTAGGAGACTCAAGCCTTTCAGTCTGGGATTTGGCTGAACGAGGAGAGCTAGAGAAAGAGAAAGTATGGCAAGGGTATAGAAGAAATCTAGAAAAAGTACTGCCTTATGCACAGAAAATCGCAGAGGAATTTGATGGCAAAACCGTGATAACTTCGGATCACGGGAACTTGGTAGGAGAAAAAGGATTATACGGTCATCCTGATGGAATGGATTTAAAGCCGCTTAGAAAGGTGCCTTGGGAGGTAATCGAATAATGGAGGATTTTGAAGACCTAGATATTGCTATATTGCAGAACGATATCATACGGCCAAATGGTGCTGAGATAGTAAGTATGATGCATGCTAGAGAACTTGATGCTGATTTATGGTGCTTAAGATATGATGAAGATGTGTTCCCAGAGATAGCTGGAGAGATTGATATATACGAATACGGTCGAAGTCTGGCGCTCGATACTGCTTTTTCTACAACGTTCAACACTATTGCACCGGCTTTTGCGGACCCGTCATTCCTGGAAGAGTATGAAGTAGTAATATGTCATCAGGATCTTACGGAGATACTAGCGTACAGAGCCAAGAAAAAATATGGGACTAAGGTAATCTGGTACATGCATAACACCAGTGATTTGCTATACAGAGGCTATGATATGGCTATACCTGTCAGAACTATTTCTTGGACTTTGGGATTTATTTTGAGAAGGTTGGAGAGAAGGGCATTTGAAAATATGGATAGGATTTTCGTAAACTCGGAACTGACAATGAAAGAAAGAGTTATCCCAGACCTAGGAAAATCCGACAAACTGGAGGTTTTACATCCTCCTATTAGACATATTGAAAAGACGGAAAAAACAGAAGAGTATGTCGCTGTTCTCTCAAGAGTTGCTAGGAACAAGAATCTAGAGAAGGCTATAGAAGAGATGCAGGGAAGAGAAGAGAAACTCAGAATGGCTGGAACTATCAAAGATGAAGAATATAAGCGAGAGCTTGAAGAACTGGCGGAAGACAATGGTGTACAGCTAGAGATATTAGGTTTTATTCCAGATGATGAGCTTGATGAGTTTATCTCAAATGCAAAGTTTGGAATCTACACTTCTGAACACGAAACATTCGGATTAGTACCTCTAGAGATGATGTCTGCAGGAACACCTTGCTTTATGCAAGAAACTATTGGCGCTGCAGAAGTAATACCGGATGAGTTACATGTGCCGATATCCGATGAAATACCAGAACCTTTATCGATAGAAGAACTAAACCAAGACCACTATTCTCGGCTGAAGGAGGCAATAAGGGAGTGAAGATAGGATTAGTTACAGGATCATACCCACCAGGAACTAAACAGGGAGGTCCCAGGAGCGCACAGCTACTTGTAGAGAATCTCCGCGATAGAGGGCATGAGGTCGAGGTACTGAGCTTTATGGAGGAGCAGCCAGGAGACCCTGAATACGTGATAAGAGAGGATTTACCGAGCGAGAGGAACGACCTCCTCCAGCTCCTCACATACAGGAGAATCAAAGAGTTTGCGGAAGACAAAGACGTGATTCACAGCTACAACAGAGTTTTCGACCCATCGGTAGGGATGCTTAGGAATACGCCGACGGTCGCGACTATCAATAACTACCTGTATGACTACCCGAGACAGGTACCAGGTAAGGATAGAAATCCTGCACTACCTCCCTACAGAAGAGCCTACAACTACTTCTGCAGGAGGGCGATAGACCGAATGAATGCTCTAACAACTCTTTCAACGGATGTCAAAGAGTTCTACGGTGACTGCTTTCGGACAGATATAGAGGTCATCCCGAACATGTATGACCCCGGGTTTCCAGAATCCAACAGTGTAGAGACAGATGAAAATGAACTGCTCTATGTAGGAACTTTACGAAAACACAAGGGAGTTGGAGAATTAATCGAACAGATGACAGAGGTACCAGAACAATTTCATCTTAGGGTAGTCGGGGACGGTCCGCGAATGAAAAACCTGGAACAGAAAGTCAGGAAACTGGAATTGGGAGGTAGAGTTAATTTTGAAGGTTTCGTAGATCATAGCGATCTCCCACAATACTACGAAAGAGCGAACATATTCATACATCCGGGACAGTGGTCTGACCCATTCAACAGGACTTTGATAGAGGCTATGCAGATGGAGACACCGATTATAGCGACCAATAGAGGGGGAGCTAAAGATGCTTTGATCGATGAACAGTTGGTAAGTAAAGTTGAGGAGGTGCCTAGCAGAATTAAGGATTTGGATAGAGGTAGAGTTATTAGAAATCAGAATAAGGAGCTCAAGAGTTACAATCCTGAAAGTGTAACTGATGAGTATCTAGAAGTGTATAGGGACATCGATAGATAATTTTTTGGAACTGCAGTTAAGAGTTTTATTTCAGTTAAGATATTTCTAATTATGGATGAAGGAGTTCTCTATATTGCGGTAGGAGAGGACTATATTGAGGAAGCAAATAAATCTGTTGAAATTTTGAAGAACGAAATGCCGGATACCCATGTAACGCTTAT
The DNA here is from genome assembly GCA_022729235.1 of Candidatus Nanohalarchaeota archaeon. GTDB lineage: Archaea > Nanohalarchaeota > Nanosalinia > Nanosalinales > Nanosalinaceae > JALDAJ01. The sequence goes on along the minus strand of JALDAJ010000001.1, from coordinate 390,111 downwards.
CACTGATGAGGAAAGGCTCGCTGCAAATCAGTTCGATGATATCAAGATTATCGATGACTCTGCGAAAAATATGAGTAATAAAATAAATCATCTTCAACGAACACCATATGATAGAACTGTATTTTTCGACACAGATATCTACGTAGATCAGGATTTCTCGGAATTGTTTAACCTGCTCGATGAGTTTGATATCGCTCTAGCTCATGAAACCGCTAGGTTTCAGGAAATGTTAGAAGATGTTCCAAGAAGTTTTTCTACATTTAATACCGGTGTAATTGTATATCGGAATAATTCTGGTTTTAGAGAGTTGCTATCTAGGTGGAGGGAAATTTATCTTGAACGTGCTGAAGGGAGAGAAGGTCAGATGAGAGAACAGCCTTCTTTTAGGAAAGCTATTTATGAAAGTGATCTGAGAGTTGCTACTCTGACGCCAGAATATAACTGTCGGTTTGCCAAGCCAGGATTTGTCAGTAACAAAGTTAGAATATTTCATGGTAGATTGACTGAGGTGGATTCTGAAATAGGAGATAGGATAAAGGTAGATGCTAAGAAGGCTGCCGAAAAAATAAATAAATCTTCTTGTATGAGGGTGTTTCTCTTGAGGAGCGGAAGTCTAAAAATATTAAGTGAAAAGCCAACTTATAAGTACAGGTTCCTGCGTTCTTTCAAAAATGATGGTTTGATTCCTACGCTCGGAAAAGCTATTAAGCGTCTAGTGACTCTGGAGTTTTAGGTAATGAAAGTTGCAATTGTGGGCGGAGGTTTATATGGAATCCATATTGCTAATAGGTTGGCTTCTAGAGATTTTGACGTGACTGTTTTCGAGAAAGAGGAAGAGTTGATGATGAGCGCCTCTAAGGTTAATCAGTGGAGATTACACAAAGGTTTCCACTATCCTCGAAGTAAGGAAACTTCACGTACGTGCCGAGATACGCAGAAGATTTTCCGTGAGATATACAGCGAGGCTATTGTTGAGGATGATGAACATTATTACTGCATAGCCAGTGAGGATACAAAAACTACTCCGGAAGAATTTATGGCTCATTGCGACGAGATAGGGCTTGAGTACAGACGTTCCGACCTGGATATTGTTAGAGATGAGAAGGTTGATCTCACTCTGAAAGTCAACGAAGATAGGATCGATTCTGACAAGCTGAAAGAGATATGTTTCAGAAGACTCGAGGAGAACAATGTGGATGTGAGAACAGGTCATAGAATCGACTCTGTTGATGAACTTGATGATTTCGATTACGTGGTTGTGGCGACCTATGCCAACAGCAACTGGATATTCGATGAAGATTCAGGTCTACGTAGAGACTATAAGTTTGAACTGGTGGAGAAGCCTGTTGTTCAGCTTTCAGAAAAATTTGAGGGTAAAAGCTTGGTTGTAATGGATGGACCTTTCATGTGTTTTGATCCCTATAAGGATGGAGATAAATTCCTGCTCGGAAACGTAATCAAATGTATCCACGATACTCAGATAGGTGAGGTCCCGGAGATCCCGTCGGAGTATGAAGACCTTCTGGACAATGGTGTTGTAGAGAACCCTGAGGTAACGAATATAGACGAGTTCAAGTCTCACGGTTCTGAATTCATACCTGGTCTTACAGATGCAGAACATGTAGGTTCGATGTATACCTTCAGGACTACTTTGCCGGATAGAGAGGATACTGATGCTAGACCGACCCTCGTTGACAGGGAAGGTAATGTCTTCAGGGTATTCTCCGGCAAATTAAGTGCCTGCGTTAAGGCAGGAGATATAATTACTCAGGAAATCAAGGAACTTAGTGTAACTGCGACTCAATCTCGTTGATGATTAAGTCGATTTCATTCCCGAATGATGCGTCAGTTATTGGGTTTTCGCCTTTTTCTACACATTTGAGGAAAGCTTCTATCTCTTGTTTCAGAGGTTCTTTTGTTGATTCAAATATGACCTTGAACTCTCTATCTTCTTCGTTAAATTTTGAAAGAGTATTCTCTGTCCAGTTGTAGAAATTGCCTTCCTGTGTTTCGAAAGTCATCGACTTTCTCTTTTGAGGGAAAATTCTGTTGTAGCTTCCGTGTAATTTTCCTTTATCAAACTCAAGTTGGACGTCAAGAATATCTGTACGGTCTCCTGTTCTATGTTGCGAAGTGACGGTGCATTTCTCAGGTGTCTGCTGGAAAAGCTGGTAAACGATCGAAAGATCGTGGCAGGTCAAGGTGCGAGTTATCTTATCGCTGAAACTGCCGGTCTTCCTCCAGCCCGCTCTAATAGAGGTTATAATCTCTGACTTGTGGATTTCTCGAACCTTATTGAAGACAGGATGATAAAGGAATATGTAACCTACGAAAACAGTATTTCCTGTTTTATCGGATAGCTCTACAAGCTTCTCTGATTTTTCAACTGACGTCGTCATCGGCTTTTCCACATATATATCCTTACCGCTTTCCAAGACTTGCTTGACTATATCGAAATGAGTTTCAGGCGGAGTTGCAACCGCGACTGCATCGATTGAATCGTCCTCAAGGATATCCTTCAGATCAGTTGTCATTTCTATTTCAGGATAGTTTTTCTCCATGAACTCTCTGTTCTCCTTCTCTCCCTTATGACAGCAGACAGAAACATCCGATAAATGATCCAGATTACGGAGAACATTCTTCCCCCATCTACCGACTCCGACTAGAGCAGTATCTTTCATAAAGCTAGCTTGTTGTTATATGCATATATTCAGCATGCTTGATAAATTCCATACATACTTCAAAATAGACAAAATAAGAAAGGCGCTAAATGAAGGCGGAATAACCCTTCTCATCTTTAGAACCTACAAATACATAGTAAGGTTAGCTAGTTACTGTTTCGTCTTTATCTGGAAGAACTCTATTAGAAGAATTCTGCCCTACACTGGTTATCAGACATACAACAATGTAAAGATAAGAAGACGTAAGCCGGCAGACGGTATTTTAGGCATCTATAGAGACAAACCTAGTTATGAAGAGAACTACACCGAGTTAATTAGAAGTAATGTTTCAGAGGGAGATAAGGTCATAGTTGTTGGAGGTTGGTATGGCGTCTCTAGCATAGCCGCAGCGAAGCTTACAGGAGAACAAGGATTAGTTGTTACTTATGAGGCTACAAAAAAAGGAGCGGAAAGAGTTCGAGATGTTGCAGAACTGAACGATGTTTCAGAAATTATTGATGTCAGAAATAGAGTGGTGGGGTGTGATGTAAAACAATTACAGGGGGAATCTGAACTTACGGATGAGTATTTAGATTCTTCCGATCTTGAAGCAGATGACGTTTTAGCTATAGACTGTGATGGGTGTGAATTCAATTTATTAGAGAACTTATCTTCAAGTCCTGAAATAATTATAGTTGAACATCATGGGGCGGGCGAAGGACAGGGAAGATTATCTTTTGAGTATGATGAAGAAAAACTTAAAGATATTCTAGACAGCAAGGGCTACGAGGTACACACCTTTGAGGTCAGAAATCGCCAAAAGTTTGGCTATGAAGACAAGATCGGATGGTTTACAGCTTTCAAGGAAGACTGAACTTCGTCTTAACTTACTATCATGACCAAGTAATCCCTTCTATTTTGTCTTCAGGGAGATTATGGTTGGTTTTCATGCCTTCGAGGATGAGCTGGTTGTTCATGGTCTTGATGTCTTCTCTGGTAATCTGGTCGAACTCTTCCCAGTCCGTGACGATTAAAGCGGCATCTGTGTTTTCCAGCGCTTCCTGGTAGGTATCGTAGTAATCGATGTTAGGATGGTGCTTTTCTTTCATGTTTTCCATGGCTTCCGGGTCGTACGCTTTGACTTCCGCGCCTTTGTCTTTGAGTTCCTGGATTATCGGTATCGCCGGACTTTTCCTGACGTCGTCGGTTCCTGGCTTGAATGCTAATCCTAGTACTGCTACGGTTTTTCCTTCGATAGCGTCAACACGTTTTTCTAGTAATTCAACGAGCTTTGTCTTCTGATCTGTATTGACGTCGATCGTTGACTGAAGTATACGAGGTTCGATACTGTTTTCCTCCATGAAGGATATCAGCGCGCGGACATCTTTTGGGAAGCAGTTGTGGACTACCAGTCCGTCTGTGGTCACGAAGTTGTGGGTGTCCTTGACTTCTAGGGAGTATACTTCCGTGTCTCTTTTCTCTTTCCTGATCTCTTTCACCTTGACCGTTGTAAAGTCGGTGTCTTTCTTGTGTCCAGTAGGTCTGATTTCTTTGTCGTAGGAATCCAGTCGCTGGGTTATTTTTTGTCTTTCTCCTTCAAGAAACATTTCTTGGAGTTTCTCTACCTGTGGTTTGGATGATACTCGGATGAAATGCGCGGGTTTGGTTGATTTTGAGGACTCTGATACCTTGTAGCTTGGTACTATACCTAGGCTGTGGAGCAGATGTTTCATTCCCTGAATCAGTTCTTCGCTCACCGATCCGTAGTCGTATACTACTGCGTTGGAGTGGTTGGTGTATTCTATGTATCCGTCTCCCCTGAAGAGTCCTGACAGCAGTGCTTTCCGGTTTTCCTCTGTCTCCTGATAGGCAATATCTGGTATCTGGGCAGAGTATGAGCCGGTTCCGCAGCCAAGCCACCGGAGGAAGTACGAGAAGGCACGGCTTGAGAAGCATATCTGGGTGCTTGTCTCCTTGGAGTCCGTCCTGTGCTTGATACCGAGCTGCTCGAGATACTCTTCCACGTCCTCGACGTACTCCTGCTCGTCTTCTGGATGGAAGCTCAGCATTATCCTCTCTCTGGCTCGGGGACCATGTCCTGAATTATCCTCGTTGATGTGGCCTTCGCTCAGGTAGTAGCCTATGAATCTCCAGAAATCCTGGTCTGTATAGATTACCGCAGGAATATATGTAGTTGCTCCTTTTGATGTGTATATCCGGAAGTCAGAACGCTTGAGTTCTAGTTCTTTCTCTACTTTCAGGAACGCATCTAAAGGAATGTAATTGCCTCTTCTGAAATCACGGATCTTGTCGTAACTGAATTTTTGGTTGTATCCTTCTAGGTATTCCCGTAATTCCTTTTCTATCTCTTCAATCTCGAAACTTGGTTTCAGGTATACTTCATCGTTTTTGAACTCATCTGAGTTAGATATTATCTCCAGAAGATCGAAGTATTCTATAGAGTCTTCTGGTATCTCTGATAAGACAGGGATGCGGTCTCCTTTCTCAACTTCTTCTGCCTTCTTTAGTTCCAGATTTCCGTCCTCAACGACAAGCATAGGATGGTCTTTCGTGACTTCCACTTCTTTATTCATACTGGTTTTTATCGTGTATATCTCGTCTTGGTAGTCTCTCGAAGTAGCTTTCTGGATAGGCTTGAATTCAAACTCGCCTTCATCGTTACAGCTGATAGCCTTGATATCTCCTTCTGGACTTTCTCCTTTTTTCTCCTCGAAGAACTCTTCTATTCTGACAAGGCGCGTCTGGCCATCTTCTTTGACTAGTATCTCCTGGTCGCCTGTGAGACAGCTCCCGCCGAAGCCTGCACCACTGTTCAGGAACTTTCTCTCTATCCGGTGGTCCATCCCGACACCGTCCGCGATCTCGTAGACATCGATTCCGAGTTCCTTGCATAGGTTGCCGACCTCGTTGATGAAGGATACTTTGGTCGCGAGCAATGAGTTCGAAGCGTACTTGATTAACTCTGCTGCCTTCAGTGATGTCCGCATCACCGGTGCATCGAAATCTTCGTAAATCTGTTCTAGAGTTTCCCCTGATTTGCCGTCTAGTTCGCCTATTACTATCCTGTCAGGTTCCAGGAAGTCGTTTAACGCTGTACCTTCTCTGAGGAACTCGGGGTTCATGCAGACGCCGAAGTCCTCGCCAGCTTTCTTCCCTGAAACTTCTTCGAGTACAGGAATAATCTCCTCTTCAGTGGTTGTCGGCACAACGGTGCTTTTCACAACGATAACGTGGTAATCCTCTTTTTCTTTCAACCCTTCTGCGATGTCTTCCGCCGCCTGCTTGATGTAGTCGAGGTTGATACTTCCGTCCTCGCGCATCGGTGTTCCGACCGCGAGAAACGTTATGTCAGACTCCTTAACCGCTTTTCCAGTATCTGTTGTGGCTTCCAGTTTTCCTTCGCTCACTACTTCTTCTAGAAGTTCAGGCAAACCTTCCTCGAAGATCGGGCATTCACCTTTATTGATCTTCTCGACTTTCTCCTCGTCGATATCGACACACCGCACGTTATGTCCGTGTTTAGCTAGTCCGGCGCCTGCCGGAAGACCTACGTATCCGGTTCCTATTATCGAGATTTCCATGTTTTGTTGGTAATTTGTTTTGTTTTAACTATGTTGGTTTCTGTTTGAACATTAGAGGGTTGGAAAATAATAGAGAACGCTAGGTATCATCTTCAAGCTTGGTTTCGAGTTTTTGTTCGAGTTTGTGGATTATGTTGTGTATCTGTTCCTGGTTTCTTTCGAGGTAGTCCTGGTCGAGGAATTTTCCGCGGTAGTCGATGTCGTTCCTGAGTTTTCTGACCTGGTTCATCTTCTGGATGTCTTTTTCCGGTATTTCGTGGAACTCTTTCAGGAATTCTATGAGGCATTCCTGTGAGTATGATTTGTAGCCTTCGAGTATCAGGAGTCCTGTGGAGAGTTGTTTGATCGTTTCCCAGTGGCTTTCGATTATCAGTGATACGTTTTCGTCCCTGACTTCCCTTCTTTCATTATCTTTTTTCCTTAGCCTTGCCATTTTCAGGAGCGATCTGGCTTCCTCCGGGTTGACCTGTCTTTCGAATACTTTCTCTCCCTTGCATTCTCCCCAGTTCATCTGACCACCAGGTATCCGTCTAGTACTATGCCGTTCGCGACGCTGTTCGCGAACTCTTCGTTCTTTTTCAGCTCCTCTGTCTTCACGAATGTAACGTTTATCTCCCTGTTTAACTCTTCTTCGAACTCCTCTAGATGTATCTGTTTTTCGGAGGAAACTGCCAGTATGTCGATATCGCTCTGTTCTATGTCCTCTCCTTTTGCCGCTGAGCCGAAAAGCACTACTGCATCAGGTGTTACTTCATCGACGATTTTATCGATCAGTCCTGTTTTGTGGAGCTTCCGGACTGTGTAGAGTTTTTTCTCAAGCTTGAATTTCTGGTTCATGGATGCCGAGTATCCAGGGTATACTCCGTCCTCATCGCGTTCAACGAGGCTCTGTTCCATGAATTCCTCGATGTAGTTCTTGACCGATGGCAGAGATACATCTGACGCTCTGGATAACTCCCTGAGCTGGAACCTGTGCGTCGGTCTCTCAAAGAACTGTTCTAACACTTTCAGCTTGTTCTCGCTGTACATGTTCAAAAATTATATCTGGTGTTATAAAAATCTATCATTTGATAGAAAAATCTAACATGGTGGTTGTTGGTTATGCGATATGGGACTTCGAACTTTTCAGTGTTTTTCTATCCTTTCTTTCGCCCATCTTACAAGGTCTGATGTTAGGAAGAGGCGGGAGTCTTTCCGTAGTTGTTCGATCACTGTCTTTGCTTTCTCTTCCTCTATTATACCTTCGGAGTAGGCTCTTGTGACTATGGCTAGTGTCCCGTGAGGCTCCAGACCGACTCTCTCCGCGACTTTTCTTGCGTTTAGGTCGTCTGTAAATAGTATCTTTACACCTTTTTGCTGGCAGAGCGATATCGCGGTTGCCTCACCGAGTTCTATGTTGTACTTGTTGCTGAGGTATTTTGCGTTGTCTTTTGCTTCTCCTTCGAGCGGTTTTTCCACCACGTTGATTTGTTCTGTAATGCCTTTTCCTATCTCATCCGCCACTTCTCCAGAAACGTACATCTTTCCGATAAAATCCAGCAGCTCCAGGCTTTCTATCTGCTCTAGATGTATAACTGGTCCGGCGTCCAGAACAGCTTCATCGATCACTTTTCAGACCCCATTCCACGTCTTCCTTGATGGCTTCTTCCAGTCTTTCTGACTTCAGCTCCCGTAACCTCTCTCTTACAGCGTCTCTAACAAGCTCTGACCTGTTCGCATACCATCCTTCTTCTACCGCTTCATTGAGTTCTTCTAGCATTTTTTCAGGGAATTTCGTGGGAACAGACTTCGATGTCATAAATCTCTATACTATCGTGATACTTTTATCTCTAACGGCTATAGTTCTATGTATCTTCCAGGACTACGTCTATGACTAACCATAAAAGATTCTCGACCTGAATTTCAACTGATGAAGGGTCTGATTCCTGCGGCGGGTAAGGGCACGCGCATGGAGCCGTTTACCAATGCTTACCCCAAGGAACTTCTACCGGTTGGAGAGAAAGCCGTTATCCACCACGCTATAGAAGACATGAAGGAAGCGGGTATAACCGATATTACTATCGTTGTCGGCTGGAAACAGCACGCTATAATCGATTATCTCGGTTCCGGTGAAGAACTGGGAGTACAGCTGACATACGTGGTCCAGGACGATAGGGACGGTCTCGCGGGCGCGGTTAAAGCAGGGGAACACGTTATAGGTGACGAAACTTTTGCGGTCATCCTCGGCGACAACTACGTGGATGACAAGAGAGCGATGCCCGACCTGGTCGATTTCCACCAGGAAAACGGTCTTGAGGCGACGATTGGAGCTTTCTGCCCAGACGATGTAACTTCCTACGGTGTTATAGATGGTGAGGACGGTATCGTTAATGGTCTAGTCGAGAAACCATCTGAAGGTGAGGCGCCTTCGGATTTAGCTATCTCGGGGATGTACGTTTTCGAGCCCTCGATATTTGACGCTATAGAGAAGATAGGCACGGGTGCCGGTGGAGAATACCAGTTAACTGACGCGATCGATAAGATGAGGGAGGACGGAGAGAAAGTCGGTTACAGGGAGATAAAGGGAGACAGGATAGATGTTGGTACTCCGGAAAGATTGAGAGAGGCTAACAGGGAGTACGATCTCAGGGACTGAAAGCCTATACAAATCCCGGGTTCTAAGTTTTGTTTATGTCTGAGCGTTATGGTCTGGCGGGGAAGGATTTTCTAGGAGATTTTATAGAAAAGGCTAGGAGGGATGGTTTATCGGAAGCACTAAGTGATTGTAGAAAGGAGTTTCCAGGGTTTCTTAACAGGTTCAATAATGGTTTGATAGACAGCTACCTCGCCTTCGCGGTCGATGACTGCGACCGCGTACTCGAAGTCGGCTGTGGTTACGGCGCGCTTTCTATGAAGCTTTCCGATATCTGCGACAGGGTCACGGCGGTCGACGTGAACGAGAAGTGCGCCGAATTAACGGAGCTAAGAGCTGAAGATGAAGGGAGAGAGAACGTTGAAGTAGTGGCGGGAAACGCCGCGGAGATGGATTTCGACGATAATTTCGACGCCGCCTACATGGTAGGTGTTCTGGAGTGGATACCGGTTTCTACGAACAGTGAAGATCCGAGGGAGAGCCAGAGAGAGTTTCTAGAGCACGTGAACGACCAGCTGGATGAGGGCGGGAAGGTTGTGATCGGTATCGAGAACCGTTTCGGCGCCCAGTACTTCCTGGGCTGGAAGGACCACAACGGTCTCTGGGGGACTAACCTGTTGCCGAGAAAGCTCGCTAACGCTTACTCTAAACTGAGAGGTAAAGGAGGTTACGAGGTTTATACGCATTCGAGAAAAGGTTACGAGGAACTCTTGGAGGAATCAGGTTTTGAAAACGTCAAGTTCTATGCGCCCTTGAGGAGCTACAGGTTCCCGCGCTTCATGGTGCCGCTGGAAAAACTAAGGTACTTCTTCAGCAACGTGTTCGTGCCGGAGAACCGGAAACAGGGTGTAGGTGCAAAAATGTTTTCGTTACTGCCTTCCTGGTTTCTAGGGTTCTTCGCACCGCATTATGTTATCGTGGGTGAGAGACAGTGAGTTTCGAGGACGGTATAATCCGGACTGGCAACGCGCTCACCAGTATACAGCCGGACAAAGGTAGAGTACTGAAGATGGTGCCGGAGAACAGGATTGATTTCTCCACGGCGGAGAGTATAGAGAGGGTTAACTCCGCTAACCGCGAGATAGAGGTACAACCTTTCGAGGTCGTAAAAGAGGTAGACGGGTACTGCCTTGTAGAGGACAGGTTCATTGAGGGCAGGAAGTTCCGCCCGCGTTCCCGGAACATCGGTGAGTTGATGGAGGCTGCGTACAGGTTCTCGGAACAGCTGGAAGAAAAAGGTGTCGAGGTGTACTTCCCGAACTTCAACTACGGGAATATCATCCGGGCGGACGACGGGCTACACCTTATCGGTATGAAGCGTTACAGGGAGGAAAGCCCGATGTTCAACTATCTGGCGATGTGTGAGTCGCTGTACGAATACTTCGACGGTGGTGGGAAAGGAAAAAGAATACTCCGGGATGTGGAAGAGCAAATGAGTGGTAGGAACGACCTGGTGAGTGCGTATAGGGACTCGGAACCGTTACTCAGAAACGAGGAGTTCCGTGAGAAGCTCGGCTCCCTTGACCTATAAAAGATGAGTGTTTCAAGCTAGAGGTAGTGGTTAAAAGATGGCGACAGTTGAAGTAGACGATGATATTTACAGTGTTCTAGAGGCGCGTGCAGAGGAAAAAGACTTCGATGATACGGGAGAATACATCGAGCACCTTCTTGAGCAGGTCGTCGATAAGATAAAGAAGGAGAAAGAACAGCAGGAGTCTTCTTACAGTGAGGAAGAGGAAGAAGAGGTCAAGAAACGGCTACGCGGACTGGGATACCTGGATTAGTCTTTGAGAAGCGGCTTGATGTCAGGATGTCTCAGGTATCTATCGTCGAGGCTTTCAGGATTATTTATAGCCCTGTCTCTTTTTTCCTGCCATTTTCGGTGTCTCTTGACTACTCTGACAGGTATGCTCTCTATATCCAGTATTTTAGCTATCGATAAACGGTGCCCGCCATCCCGGAATAGTATGTCTCCTTCTCTACCTATGCATACCATTATCTCGTTTATCTCTCCCAGGTAGGGATCGATGGTGGTATCCTTGGAAGTGGCTGTGACAGTCTCTTTAGAGAGTTCTTCCTGCGTCTTGTACCCATTTTTCCTGATTGAATTGTAGAGTTCTCTTGTCTTTTCATCGCCATCTCCGTCCTCCACTACTTTCTTTACGCGCCTGAACTGCCCTGAATTCTCAAAATCGTCGGTTTTGAGGTCCCAGTCTCCGCCCCGGACATGGCTTGCAAAAAAGTATTTCCGTTCCTTCTTTTCCAACTTGTTCTCGATTTCCGCAGGATTTACCCAGATCAGGTTAAAAGGATCCATGTCAGCCTCGTATCTCCTGCCGTACATCCACCATGTCTTGAACCTGTAATAGAACCGGAAGATGTGTTTGTATATTTGTAGCAGGAACAGTGCTGATGCTTTGTTTTCCTTTACCCCTGATTTTAATCTGCGTTTTATCACGTACGTTATTTATGGAAGGCTTTTATCTAATTAAAAGGTCGGCGACTTTCTCGCCAAGTTCTTCCTGGTTTATCATCCTGAACCCGCCGACGATTATGTCGCGGTCTTCTTCCCGTACAGCTCCGAGACCTATCACCGCGAGAAGGTAGATTACACCGAACGCGATTCCACCGGGTACCAGTGTCCAGAACGGCACCGTTGTATAGAGGGTTTCAAGCGCGAAGTAGATCAGTATGACTCCAGGTATCGCCGCCGCCACGGGTTTCCAGTTGTGCCGGGAGAACGGATGCGTTCTCTCGAAGTAGTAGGTCTCTATCAACAGTAGAGTATTGACGAAAACGGTCGATACGGCGGTCGCTATCGCCGCGCCGACGATGCCGTACCGGGGGATGAGTATCACGTTCAGTATTATGTTGAGAAATAGGTTGCCGACAGTGTTCCTGAAGATTATCTCTGTCCTGCCTATCGCCTTGATGACCTTTCCGAGGTGTCCTACCGCTGTCGAGAACATGTAGCCCAGAGAAAGGATGATTAATGCGGTTGATGCGACAGTGTACTCTCGACCGAACAGCAGGTGCAGGACCTGCTCGGAGAACAGTATCATGAGGACTGCTGCAGGGAATGATACGAGGAAAGTCCACCGTGTAAGAGTTTTCAGTACCGAGGACAGCTCCAGCTCTTCGCTTTCAACCACGCGGGACATCGAGGGCAATGCGAGACCGCTGAATGCGCTGTAAGGCAGGAGTATTAGTGCAGCGATAGGAAGAGCGGCGTTGTAGAATCCTACCGAGGCATCGTCCATGAAATAACCTATCAGCGCGGTATCCGCCATCCCGAGCAGAGTGCCGATCACGCCGGAGAGCAGAAGAGGGAAGGAGTAGTTGAAAAGCTCATGGTGGTTGTAGTCCCTGGTGGTGCCTTTCAACGGTCCGATCAACTTCCAGGCGAAGTAGAGTATGGCGAATGCACCAAGCACTGTTCCTACAAGCCAGCCTCCTGCCGCGCCTACGACGCCGTATCCCATGTAGATGAAGCCTACCGTCGCCAGTAGCTGTACGATGTTCTGGAATACCTGTTTTGTCAGTACACGGTACTTCATTTTCTCGAAGCCGAGAGTGGTTGAAAGACTGATCTGGGAGACCACGCCGAAAGGCGGCACGAACGCCAGCACCTTTATGAGAGGTGCGAGTTCAGGACTCTCGAATATGTTCATTGCGACAAAGTCTGCTGAAAGAAACATGATAGCGCTCATCGTGAGAGCAACGGGTATACCGATGTGGAAGGCGGAGAGAAATGTACCTCTGATAGAGGACGGTTCATTCTTTTCGCGGTACTTCGCGATAAACTTCTGCATCCCTGTGTCAAGCCCGAGGTAAGCGATTACGCCGACAACGTTCAGAACCATCAGCGCCAGCGAGAGCTGACCGTAAGCCTCCGGTCCTATCATCCGGGCGACTACGGCGCGGTAGAGGTAGCTCAGGAACTTGGAAATCACCATTCCCAATGCGGCGAGTCCTGCACCCTTTACCAGTATATTCAGGGTTCTGTTCGACATACACTAGTTTCCGGTCTTCTGGATTTAATAGGGTTCCAGTGCGGACAGAGGATCTCCAAGGACTTATAAGCGGTTGTTAATTAAATTTAATTAAGATGTCGGATTATACGACCGTCTCATTCAAGCGAGATTTCGTGGAAGACGTTAAAGATTACATCGAGGACCAGTCCTTCGGCTCCGTCAGGAGCTTCCTGGAGCACGTAGCGGTCAAGGATATGGAATCCGAGGAAAAGATATCCGAGGAAGAAGCTAAACAAATCGGGAAGAAACTGAAGGAACTAGGATACATGGAGTAGAGGATAATGGTTGAAAATCAGGTGAGTTTCGAACGAAGATTTACAAAATCTTCTTGCAGAAAACACGCGAGGCGAGTTTTCGAATGAAGGTAATAGGGATAGACGCCGCGACATGGGATATCATCAAGCCTCACAGGGACGAGTTACCGAACTTCGACAGGCTCATGCGAGAGTGCGAGTACAAGACCATTACCGTCGAAGAAACGCCTAAAAGCGCGCCTCTCTGGACATCAATCTTCACAGGGTTGAGACAGGAAGAACACGGCCATAAAGACTTCGTGGTCGATGACGAACTACAGAAACAGGGAGACATCGACGGCACATTTGTCTGGGAGGAGTTTGACAAAGAGGTTGAAGCCCGCGTTCTACAGGTACCTGCGGTGATACCGCCGATTAACTATAATACGGATTACGAGCCGGAAGGTTTCGGCGTATCCAGCGACCTCGACGAGCTGGAAGCAGACCGCAGGAAACTACTCAGGAAATGCAGAGAAGTCCTTGAAGAGGAGCCGGACTTTTTCGCCGTTGTCTTCATGCAGCTCGACCGCGTCAGTCATTTCTACTGGAACGACAAAGAACTTGTCCTGGACTGGTACCGGAGGATGGATGACGTCCTCGGAGAACTACTGGAGTACTATGACTTTGATTCTGACGAGCCGCTGATAGTCCTGAGCGACCACGGGTTCGCGGAGTTTGGAGAAGGTCGTGTACAGACTCTACCGGAGGAAACACCTCACGGAGAGCTGGAGGGTGACCACCACGAGGACGCGGTACTTATCAAGAAAAACCTTGACTACAAGATAGGACAGCCTGAGGACGTCGGGAAAGCGATAAAAGCTTACTATGGAGTGGAAAGTAGTGGTTAAGTTTTCCGAGGCTTTAAAGGCGTTTAAAGGACGTATAAGAGTTTTCGATAACTGGTATGATTTTTACCTCAACAAGTTGCTCAGGAAAGACAGGATTACTTACTGGACGCGTGAAGGCGAAGAATTCCTGGCGAGAGGGAACACTGATGACAGGTACGTCCTGAGAGAGATCTTTGTAGACGAAGACTACACCAAGAACTTCGGCGTTGAAGAAGGTGACACCGTGGTAGATATCGGCGCCCACATAGGTTCATTTACTGTCCTGGCTGCCAGGAACGCCGGGAAAGTCTACAGCTTCGAGCCAGAGGAAGAGAACTTCGAGATATTTGAGGAGAACGTGAGGCGTAACGACCTAGAAAACGTTGATACACGGAATAAGGCGGTTTACGCCACCACAGGAACTGAGAAACTCAAAAAATCCGGTCAGACAGGTACTAACTCGGTAAGAGATGAGGGCGACCAGGAGATAGAAACGGTCTCAATAAATGATGTTGTGGACGAGGTAGGCGAAATACAGTTTCTCAAGGTCGACTGCGAAAGCAGTGAAGCCGATATATTCGAGGCTATCACGCCCGAGAATCTCGTGAAGATACAGAAAATAGCCATGGAGACTCACAGCACCGAGAAACCGATAATCGAAAAACTAGAGGAAAACGGGTTCGAGATAGATTTCGTATCTCATAGTTCCGGAACAGGGATTCTCTATGCAACAAAAAATACTGGTGAAAACTAATGCCTGAACCGCCTGTAACACGTGACGAGATCGAGAACGCACCGTTAAAAGCCAAGATTCGCGCCGGCGAGGAAGTCGTTAAGCGCGCCCTTGAGGAGCACGACTCTGGGAACACTGTCATCGGCTTCACCGGTGGTAAAGACTCTACTTTAACGGCGTGGCTCGTGAAGAGAGTCTGTGAGGACGAAGGATTCGAGAAACCACGGTTCATGTTCGTGGACCATGGACAGCACTTTGACGAGCTGGAGGACTACGTAAAAGAGATAGCGGAGAAATGGGGCTTCGACATCATGGTCGCGAAGAACGAGGACCTGATAGAAAAGGCTGACAAGCCCGGTGACAAAGTACCTGTCGAAGAGTTAAACGAACGGAACCAGAGAGAGGCGGAACGCGTTGGAGACTACGAGGAGGTGCCGTGGCTGATGGATACTGAGGCGGGCAACCACCTTCTGAAGACGGTTCCGATGAACGAACTGCTGGAGAACCATGGTATCGACGCGGTAATCAACGGTGTGCGGTGGGATGAACACGAGTCGAGAGGTGACGAGGACTTCTACTCTCCGAGAGACAATCCCGGACACATGCGCGTCCACCCTATCCTTCAGTTCGACGAAAGAGAGGTCTGGGACGTATCCTGGTTCCACATGGTGCCGGATGTGACTGATGTGGAACTTGACGAGTACCCTGAAAGCGAGGACGACCTGCCGGAAGGAGTTTCCAAGGAGGATGTCCCGATTAGCCCGAAGTACTGGGCAGGATACCGCTCGCTCGGCTCGGAGGTCTCGACAGACAAGAGCGATGAGATGCCGGCGTGGCTCCAGGATGTGGAGAACACTAAGGAACGCGCTGGAAGAGCCCAGAACAAGGACGACAAAGAGATAATGAATCGCCTGAGACAGCTTGGATATATGTGATGTAGAGAGCCTATACCTCTACTTTTCTATCATCCTTTTTCTTCGAATTCTAGCGCTACGGAGTTCACGCAGAAGCGCTTACCAGTAGGTTCCGGTCCGTCTTCAAACACGTGTCCGAGGTGAGACTTACAGTTAGAACACACTACTTCAGTCCTTGTCATGCCGTGGCTCTCGTCTTTCCTGAACTCGACGCTATCTTCTTTTGCATCGTAGAAACTGGGCCAGCCATCGCTCGGGAACTTGTAGTTGCTTGGGAAGAGTTCCTGACCACAGGCTTTACAGCGGTAGACTCCTTCATCGTCTTTCTCCAGGTATTTGCCGGTTCCGCGCGGCTCAGTGCCTGATTCGCGGAGGATGCGGTACTCATCCCCAGACAGCTTCTCGCGCCACTCTTCATCGCTCTCCGGTAAGTCTTCTTGAGTCATGGCTGTGAATTGATGTCCAACACTCATCAGGTTAACGGTTTCCGATTTTCTAACTTTTCGGAAAAATATTTAAATTTTGGAGTATAACGGGTTTTTATGGAAGTGGATGTATCAGATGGGCGGATTTACATTCCGAAGGATGTTCGGAGGGATCTGGGTGAACGGTTTCACCTAGTTCGCAAGGGCGATAGACTGGTTCTGATACCGGTGTCCAGCGACCCGCTGGAAGCTCTCAGGCAAAATTTCTCTGATGTAGATAAGTCTGTTGATGAACTCAAAAAAGAAGCTCTTGAAGAGGCAAAGGAGCAGGCAGGAAGATAGGATGTACGCTGATACCGATTTCTTGCTGGCGCTCATACAGGAAGAAGACTGGTTAACAGAAGCTGCGGAAGAGGTTTTCAGGGAGCACAAGAATGACCTGTGGACTTCGGAATACACTCTGGTCGAGCTGATGATGGTTGGTTATAGGGAGGGCATGAATGTTGTAAAGCTGGTCTCGGAGACTGTAGAACTTATCGAGGTGAAAGGAGATAGTGAAGCGATAGAGGTCGCGGCTTTATACATTGAAGAGGATGGTTTCACGCCTTTTGATGCCCTACACCTCGTAAGATCTGGGGGTGACCGGATTGTGTCGAGCGATAAAAAGTACGACCGGTTTACAGACAGGATCAAGTTAGAGAAGAGAGTAGAAGATTAACGGTTTTCGAGAAGTCTTCTCGCGGTCTTCCTCACACTTTCCACTGAGTTTCCCTCCGGTGACCATCCCTCGTTCTTCAGCTTCTCGATGCTGAGCCGCATCTCGGGTACGTCTCCTTTCCAGCCTTTCTCGCCGCCCGTGTAGGAGAGTTCAGGATTCAGCGACATCTCGTCTGATACTATCTCCGCTATCTTATCTACTGAAACCGCATCTCCGCTTCCGATGTTGTACACTGTTTCTGGCGACTTCCACGCTTCCAGGGTCGCGTCAACAGCATCGCTGATGTAGAGGTAGGACTTCCTCTGCTTCCCGTTGCCGAGTATCTCAAGTTCTTCAGAACTCTCTTCCAGCTTGTGTATGAAGTCCCAGATCACACCCTTCTGATTCCTTGGTCCGATGATGTTCGCGTACCGGAGTACCGTCAGGTCGATGCCAAATATCTGGGAGTAGACCTGGCACATGTGTTCTGCACCGCATTTCGTCGCGGCGTACATTGAGATAGGATCTATCTCATGCGTTTCAGGTGTCGGTATCTCCGCGTTTTCTCCGTACACGACGGAAGAAGATGCAAACACCAGTTCTTCTACATCTGCGTCAACACATGCATCGAGAACGTTCTTGGTTCCTACCAGGTTCTCCTCGAAATCCTTCCCTCTGTCGTCAGGGAACGTATTGACTTTGGGATTGGCTGCGAAGTGGAAGACTGTATCGACCTTATCGAAGATTACGTCTAGTTCAGCGTTCTTTATGTCTTTCTCTACGAACTCTGCTCCTTCGGGAATATTCTCCTTTTTACCAGAGGACAGGTTGTCTACCACTATTACTTCATTTTCTTCAACCAGTCTCTCCGCGAGCCTTGAACCGATGAACCCAGCACCGCCTGTTACCGCTATCACGGAAAGAGTTTCGGGCACGAATAATTAAAGTCTGAGTACCTCAGTTTTTCATGATGCCCAAGAAACGAGTTTCCCTTACACTTGAGGAAGAACTGGTCGAGAAAATCGATGAGGAGGCGTCGGGCAAGGGTCTTAACCGTTCACAGATGGTTGAAGACCTCGTAGACGGTTACTTCCGGGGTAAATCTGTAGATACTGCGGTTGTCCTTTGTGGTGACGAAGAGAACCGTTCCATGGAGGAGTATGAGGGTAAACCTGTCCTTGAACACGTGCTTGAACACCTTTCCGATGAAGGAGTTAACCGGGTCGTGCTCCTGGCTGGTCGGAACGAGGGTATAGAGGAGTATTTCGGCTCCAGTAGTTCCGGTATGGCTTTGGATTACGTATTTGAAGAAGACCCACGGGGAACGGCTGCAGCGCTGAGAACTGTAGAGGATGCGGTCGAGGGTATGTTTGCCGTACTGAACGGTCACGTGATAAGCGACGTTGACCTGAACGAGATGATGAGCCTCCACAGGGAGGAAGACGTGCTCGCGACTATGGCGCTGACAACTGTCGAAGACCCTTCAAAGTATGGGGTCGCCCGGTTGAAAGGGAGTCGGATACTGGGCTTCGAGGAGAAGCCTGAGCCTGGAAAAGAGCCTTCAAGGCTGATAAACGCGGGGACTTATGTGCTTGACCCGGAGATATTTGACCGGCTTGACAGTGACAGCCTTGAGGACGTATTCGAGCAACTTGCCTCGGAGAGGTCTCTTGCTGGCTACATCTACGGCGGGGGCTGGATGGACATAGATGACTAAAAGAAAGATTCAATCTTTCTCTCAATTGCAATACCTTTATCGGCAAACATCTTCTCTACAACCATCAACAGGTTATAGAAAACCGATACATTCATACCGGCGAGGAAAAAAGCTGCTGCCGTACTGGCGACGTACTGTACGATCAGGTAGGAGACTGCAACAGGGAATAATGCAGACAGGTAGTGGACAGAGCTGAAGACGAGCAGGTTCGTTGGACTTTCCTCCATCAGGTTACCTCTAAATGCAAAGATCGCTAACAACCCAAAACCCATGACTGCTCCAAAACCGAATAAAAGCGCCTCAGTAAGTCCTGGCATCCCCAGGAAGTCTACCAGTATTATACCGGACCCCCAGAACGCGATAGTGAATCCATAGGCTTTTGACTCGCCGACCATCACTGAACGGAGGTATGAGAGGCTCATGTATAGAGAAGTTTCCGGAAGATTGAGTTTTAAGTTTTTGTTAAAAAACCGTTAACATGGAGAACGTTCTAGTCACCGGGGGAGCAGGTTTTATAGGGTCGAACCTTGTCCACGAACTTGTTGATCGTGGTTTGGAGGTAACGGTCCTTGATGACCTGTTTCTCGGGAGCGAGGATAACCTGTCAGAAGTGAGAAACGATATCGAGTTCATCGAAGGCAGCGTCCTCGACCGTGAGAAGGTAGAAGACGCGGTGAAAGGTTGCGATACAGTGTTCCACCAGGCAGCCCGGAGCTCGGCACCGATGCACATGGATAATCCGCGGAAAGGTGCGAGGGTAAATGTTGAAGGCTTCATTAATACAGTGGAAGTGGCTGTAGAGGAAGGCGTCGAGAAGGTCGTGTACGCATCGACAAGTTCTATGTACGGCAGCATCGACCCGCCGCACAGGGAAGACACGGGAGAGGTGCCTACAAACCTTTACACCGCATCGAAGATGGCTCGTGAGAGGTATGCCCAGGTTTACTCATACAATGAGAAGATTCAGACCACCGGTCTACGTTACTTCGCGGTCTACGGACCCCGTGAACGGGCGAAGGATAAGTACGCGAATGTAGTGACCCAGTTCCTGTGGAGGATGATGGATGATGAAAGACCGGTTATATGGGGTGATGGAAACCAGACACGGGACTTCACTTTTGTAGAAGACATCGTTAACGCCAACATACTGGCAGCGGAGAGAAGAGAAGAACTTGACGGCAGGTACTTCAATATCGGGACCGGTAGGGATGTTTCATTCAACTCGGTAGTGGAGAAGTTAAACGAGGTACTGGAGAAAAGTATCGAGCCGAAACATGTTGAGAATCCTCGTGATAACTATGTCCAGGCAACGAAAGCTGATATTTCCAAGTCCAGTGATGTACTGGGATTCGAACCTGAATATGATTTTGAGGAAGGTCTAAAGAAGACTGTTAAGTTCTACCGCAGTCACGTATAAGAGTTTTGACCTCTCTTTATGCCGTATGGGGAGGATAGATAAGCCCTGGGGGTATGAAGACCAGGTTCTGATGACCCAGGTCGATGTCGGAGATAGAGCAGGGATGCTCGGTATGAGAAGGCTCGTGATAAATGCACAGGAGATGACTTCTTACTCTTACCACGATGAACAACAGGATATCATCTATCTTGAAGAGGGTAATGTCGTGATAAGGGTGAATGGGGAGATGAGAGACCTTGAGAAAGGAGAAGCCATGGTCATACGCTCCGGGCAGAAACACCAGGTGCAGAACATAGGGAGCGAGGTCGCACGTATCCTTGAGATATCATTCCCGTACCGCCCCGAAGATATCACCCGGGTAGAAGACCCTTATGTTGAGCAGAGACAGGAAGTATCAGAGTAAGTACTCATGCAGCAGATATACTAAAGCCCCTATCACCGCCATCAATACCAGGCCGACACTTCTCTGGAGAATCACCAGTGAGAGCGCCGAGGAATATGTGACGCCCGCGACCACCAGAAGACCGGTACCTGTCGCATCCACCGGTCCGAGCCCGCCAGGTGATATAGGAAGTCCGGATACAAGACTCATTATTGATGTTACAAAGGCGCCTTCCCAGAACCCGGTTTCAAGAGTGAGGGCGAGTATAAGGATGTAGAACACCAGTGCCTCGGTTAAACGTATGTACAGCGAGTAGATGAGGTTTACCGTTACATCTCGACGACTTGAACTTCTGTACCCTTTCAAGAGATCACTGACGAAACCGGATCCAATCGGTACCAGTGCCTTGATTTTTTCTATGAATCCTTCATCCATGAGCAGCAGAAAGCTGAAGGCTACTAAAATACCAGCAAACAGAGACAGGATCCACCCAAGAGCTTCGACAGGAAAATCGATGAAAAGGAATGCGACACCTATTATCCCCAGAAGCGAAACAATTCCAAGGTAGCGCTCCAGCGCCACTATCCCCAGTACATTTCCATGGTTCTCCACATCGTGGAACTGTTCGAATATCTTCGAACGACCCACATCTCCCGCATTGCCAGGGAACAGTTTGTTGAAGCTGTAGGAGACCGCGATGATCTTGAATGCGTCCCCAATAGATAGATCATACCCTATCGATCTCGACAGCCTCTGCCACCTCAGAGCGGCAGCGATATATGTGGTCAAAAAAAGGGTTACTCCCGTCAAGTAGAGGACAGGGTCGGCTCCTGACAGACTGCCTGCTAATTCCTGAGGGTCAACGAGGACAAAAAGCGCTACCAGTAACGCTATCGCTGTAATGTTCTTGGCTATTTTCTTCCAGTTCACGTCGCCTAGTTAGGTACAAACTGATACAAAAGCATTGGAGATAATTAAGGCATATGCAGCTTCTTGTCATAGGTTTTGACGGTGCGGACCACGAACTGACGCAGGAACTCATGGATGATGGAAAGCTGCCTAACATCAAGAGGATAGCGGAGCAAGGAGTCTTCGGCGAACTCGAGTCTACGTCGATACCTATAACGCCTTCTGCCTGGACATCAATGTTGACCGGGAAAAATCCGGGGAAACACGGGATATTCGACTTTACCCGTCCCACAAGGAAGGGTCTGGAGATTGTAAGCTTCGATGATGTCGAGGATGATACGATATTTGATATATTTTCAGAAGACTACACTGTCGGGACGCTGAACATTCCCGCAACGTACCCGCCGCGCGAGGTCAACGGGTTTATGGTGTCGGGTATGATGACGCCGTCTATAGAAAAGGCGTCTGGTGATTCTGAAGTGGTAACTATACTGGAGGAAGAAGACTACCGGATAGAGACACCGGGGACGTATAACGGTTCAAATGAGGAGAAATTAATTGAACAGTGCTATGAGACGCTTGAGACCCGGAAGAGAACTGCGTTAAGGCTCATGAAGGAGCGCAGCCCTGAGGTTTTCATGCCGGTTTTTACTGTCGGTGACAGGATATCCCACTGGTTCTGGAAATACCACGATAAGGAGCACCCGGAGTTCGAGGAGTCTGATTACAGGGGAGAAGTCGAACGTGTCTACCAGGAAATCGACTCCGCTATCGGGGAACTGATAGAAGAAGCGGGCGGACTGGGAGAAACAAATGTTGTTCTGGTCTCGGATCATGGGTTTACGGGTCTCTACAGAGGTATGAACCCCAACAAGCTGCTGATGGACGAAGGACTACTGAAAATCAAGAGGAGACCGTTACCGCTGGTAAGATACCTCGCGTTCAAACTGGGTCTTACAATGGAGAACATATACCGCATAGTCAGGAGGCTGGGGCTTGAAGAGGTGCTTGTCAAGGCAAATACGGATAACCCTGATAGGGACTGGGTCCGCAGGCTGCTGTCGCTACCGTTTCTCTCCTTTAAGGACGTGGATTTCCAGCGGTCGAAAGCTTACTCCGCGATGCACTTCGGACCTATCTTCCTGCTGGATGGTGACGCAGAACAGGAGGTCGTTGAGCTCTTGCAGGATCTTGAGGACGGGGGAGAGAAAGTGGTCGAGAACATAGAACCAGGAGAGAAGCTGTTCCACGGCAGGAATTCTGATACTGCCCCCGACCTGGTTTACCATACTACAGGGATGCATTACCAGGCACACCGTTACTTCGAGTTCGGCTCCAACAACGTGTTCTCCGAACCATTCAACACCGAGTCCGGACATCACCGGCTGGAGGGCGTCATCGCTGCCGCGGGACCGGATATTGAGGAAAGTGAACTGGAGAAGTGTCACATAACCGATGTAGCACCGACCCTGCTGACTATGCTTGGTGAGAGCGTGCCCGGTGACATGGACGGGCGGGCTTTACCTGTAACATCGGAGAATGTTGAGATGGATGAATCGGTTATCGACGATTTCTGAGCCGTTTCTCCACGTTTTTGATCTGGTCGGCTAGCATACCGAAGACGAAGAGTTGCACCGCAAGTATAGCCAGGACACCCGCAGCTATCGCGGTTCCTGGGTGCTGTATGATGCCCTCGGACAGTTTCTGCTGGATGGTCAGGTAGGAGGGATATGCCGCAAGTACCAGGAGTAAAAGCGATATAGTCGAGAAGAACTTGAGCGGGTTCATGTCCCTTATACTCCAGATTATCGTGTTGATTATCCGCCAACCATCTCTCATCGGGTGGAGCTTACTATTACCCTTCCTGTTGCCGTAGCTGATTTCAACTTCTTTTATCGGCACATGGTTCTCGAGCGCTGTAAACGTCATCTCAGTTTCTATGCCGAAACCCGGTCTTGTGAAATGTGTGTGTTCCAGGGATTCCCTGGTAAACGCCCGGTAACCTGATAGCATGTCACGGATGTCCTTGCCTGTCATCAGGCGGGTTATCAGGTTGAAGACGTAGTTCCCGACAAGGTTGATACGTGGTATAGCACCTTTCTCCCGGTCAGAACGCCTGCCTATGACGTGTTCCGCTTCTCCCTCTATTATAGGGTCGACGAGTCTGTCTATCTCTTTTGGGTCATAGGTGGAGTCCCCGTCTATCATTACGTATATATCTGCGTCTATCTCTTCCAGAGCCTGGCTGACCCCGTTCCCTTTTCCGCCTCCACGTCTCTGCTTGATAACTTTTGCACCGGCACTCTCCGCGAGTTCCTGGGTTCCATCTGTTGAACCACCGTCTATCACGTACGTCTCCATACTGTGATTTCTGTAGCTCGCCGGGAATCCTTCTATAACTGATTCTATGGCTTCTTCCTCGTTAAGCGCAGGTATTATTATCGCTATCATGGTACTGACTGGTTAACCCTGTAGATTATAACCATGGGCTGGGGTTGCTCTGTGAGAGGTATCTGGGTCTGTCCAAAGCTCTCAACTGGTTCAAGGTATTCCGGTGGTTCGCCGTAACCTTCGACGACTTCCTGCGGTGATATACTACCTGCCTGGAGCTCCTGCCTGGTCGAGACTTTCAGCCTGTAGGGCGGGAGCCCGGTCTGTGTCCAGTCCGCCTGCGCCCGTTCATAGGCGTCGACCTGGACGTAGCTCACATTGTTATCCTTGATAAGAGATCTTAGCTCTTCTTCGCTATTAGGCATCCTGTGAGTAAATCTTGGATACGCGTAATATCTTGTCTGTGTGGGCGAGGTCGCGATTATCTCCGCATCCTCGTCAGTGTTCTCGACCAACCAGTTACCGGCCGGTTCAAGGTTGTCGAAGCCTCCCTGCGCGATGTTGTGCATTCCCTGGCTGTATGAGATGAAAACCAGCGGAAGTACAAGCACTGCAGCGATTCGCCAGGGAGTTAATACCGTACTTTCTAGTTGTCGTGATATCCAGTCACTGATGGAGTACATGGCTAGGGAGGCCACTATAAGGAGCTGTGGTATTACGAACACGGCGTAGCGCGGCACCTTTATCTCAGGGATAGAGTGGAAACCTATACCTATCCCGATAACTAGCCAGAGGAGTTTCTCCGCGTTGTTTGTAGCGTAAAGGGCTATCGAGGTGAGAAGAACCAGTGGGACAAGACCTGGCAGTACCAGGTAGGCTGCCAGTACAGCTCCTATCGTCAGGGATACATACTTCACCAGTGTGTCGGCATCTCTGTCCGTCCATTCGGTGAAGTACTGGATTACCCGGAACACTACTAGTAGGGAAACACCTAACGTCACGATGGAGGGAAGGTTGAAGACGTAGTAGAAAGCTCCTCCTGTACTTGCCCACGCAGGAATAGAGGTCGCACCGGCGAACCCTAGTGCTCGCTCAACCCCGCATAGAGGGGCGCCGCAGGTGAACATGTTTCTCACCGCCCACGGGGCTATAGTTACTAGTCCCAGGGCAGCGGCTATGTAGTAATTAGTATCTGTTAATGTGTTCTGGTAGAGCCGGGTTTCTTTGACACTCACTTCCTCCAGAATCAGTTCTCTCAGCTCATCTCTCTTCACATAGAGCAAGTACAGCGGTATCACGAGCCCCAGAGTATAGGCAGCCTGTCTGGTCATCAGGGTTAGCGCCACCAGTGGTCCTAGAGCCCATAAAGCGTACTTGGAGAACTCCCTGTCTTCAAGACCGTAGTAAAGCGCGAGCACCGTCGCAGTATAAAGTGTGGCAAATGTCGCCCCGGTCAGTATACGGGTGCTAAGGAACCAGTAAATCGGGTTCACAGCTACAAGCGCGGCGGCGATTAAGCCTACTTCTTTATTCTTCATCTCCCTACCGAGGAAGTATGTCAGCGCCACCCCTGCGACACCCATCACAGGACTTACAACTCTGACAGCAAATTCCGTACTGAAAAGGTATGTGGAGAACGCTATCATGTACATGTACAGGGGGAGAAACTCTGTTACCTGTCCATGATGCTCCGTAGCGTACTCGGACAGGTGCTGTGCTATCTCGACTCCTATGTAGGCGTGTCTTCCCTCATCGACCCACATACCCTCGAAAAAGGCATACCTGAACCTGAGGAATGTCGCTACCCCGAGTATAATAAGGAGCACCAGGTAGTACGGGTTCCTGAACGATTCCTTCGTCTCTTCTATTATTTCTTTTGCTGTATCCTTCATAGTATCCCTTGCGTGTATAATACAAGACCTGTCAGACAGATTAATGTTTGTATCCCCGTGAGCACGAGGGTTACCTGTTTCTCGTTGAAACCTCTCCTCATCAACGGATGGGTAAGCGAGTAGTTCTTTTTGTGTTGCGGTTTTAGCGTTCCATCATCCTGTAAAACACCCCATGAATGCGCCTGGAAACCGCTCCGCGCCTTTAGGAAGAACTCGATGATCCAGGGTGTGAAAACAAACAAACCGAATTTCTCCATGTCACCTATCACCATGGCAGAGAACATCGCCGCACCTGCCAGGTAGGTCAGCGAATCACCGGGCAGTACCGATGCGGGATAGAAGTTGTAGTATAGGAAAGCAAGTAGACCGGTGGAGAGGCTGAACGCTATAAGCGCAGCTTCCATGCTTCCTGCTAGAATTCCGACTATTCCGAGGGAGGTAGATGTCACGAGGCTGAGAGATGCCGCGAGTCCGTTGGTCCCTGCAAGCATATTCGCAACGTTCGAGACAAAGAGCAGACCTATCGGTAACAGGACAAGAGGATACACGACACCCCAGTTGACTGTCCCTACAACAGGCAATACCATGACCCATGAGCCAGCCCCTACCGCAATCAGGGGTAGTGCGGCGGGAAGAACGAACAGCATCTTTGGGACCTGTCCTATACCTTTTCTTATTAAGTCATCTGATTCTTTCTTTCCGATTGATACCTTTTCTACGAGCTCCTGGTGTGGGAGCGAGTCTACCTCTGGGTAGGAATCTATCTCAAGTTCGCCGGGTTCAAGATCCAGCCCGTCTTCTATCACCGACTTGATATCGATGTGTATATCATCGAGAAGCCCTATCAGCGCGATGATGAATACCGAGTTCAGGGCGGCGAGAGCCTCGAGACGGTTAAGTTCTGAAGAGTCAAAGAAAACGGAGAGCGCGAGGTAGCTGGTTACCGAAATCAGGAAACCAAACAATACGGGTATACCTCCTGAGGTCGCCAGTCTTGGTTTACCCTCTTTTTGCTGGTCGACCGCGATTATCCCTGAGTGTATGAGGTACCGTCTGGTGTAAGGTGTTCCCATAAATACTGTGAGGAACCCCAGTGCCAGTGACAGCGCGAGCAGTATCATCCTAGTTCTTCCTTGTTTATGTCCCAGACCTTGAGGTAGTCATTGGATGCCTCGGGTATTTTCTCCACGAAATCCATATCGTACCCGTCCATGAGGTAGAGCCTTACAAGGCTGACATCGGCTATATCTTTCGGAACCAGTACCACACGGGCAGGTACATTCGTGGTCAGCGATCTCTCAAAACTGAAATAAGGGTCTTCTGCCAGGCAGTACTCTGATGTCTGACCTGATACGTTGAAGTCCTTCCGCCCCTCATCTGTTAGGATGCAGTCGATAGGACTTCTCTGACCACGCACATCGAAAGTAGGTGCGTCCGAGATTTCTATATCCTCCTCGTCTACTGACAGGGGTACGTATATGCTGACCCCTCTTCCTCTGATGGTTGCGACTGTCCTATCATCTCCTTCACTAAGTACGTTTCTCAAGGGCTGGTTTCCTATCTGTATCATCGACTCGAATTCTTCGTTGTCCAGGTTCGAAATCTGTGATACCGCCGAGTATTTTCCTATCATCGTGTTGTCGAGCACCAGGTAGTCCGCGGAGTGTCTCTCGAATAACTCGGTATGATTTTCCGGATTGTTTGAGGTAAGGAAGTCTGCTATAGGATAGTTCACCTTGTTCGTCCGCGGATCGGAGGTATAGTGACCTGCGTTACCACCGTCTGCTATCGATGGGCTTCTCCCGATAGCCTGGAAGTGGTACCCGTAGTCCCACCATGAAAGGATGGTCTCCCCTGGTTCAGTCTCTTCATCCATCCACTCAAGGCTTTCCATCCAGAGCGCGTTGGGTGATCCGCCGATACTCTGCACAGTCGCGTAGCCTGAGGCGAAGTTCACAGCTACTACTGGCACTAGAATTACCAGGAGCGCGACTGATAAGACCTGCCGGTGATTCACATCGACAAATAGTTCTTCGAGCTCGAATCTGGGTAGCTTGTTTATCGCCAGTGAAAGCGTGTAGCCTGCGGTTACAGCGACAGGGAATGAGGCTAGCGGTATCAGCCTTGACATGTTGACCGCGCCAAGGACGTTTGTCAGTACCCAGAAGAACGGCAGGAGGTAGTACCATTTGAATTCGATTTCGTGTTTCCCGTAACCATCAAATGAGTGTACAAAGATTATCCCGACCAGAGCCATCAGTATTGCAGGGATGATGGCGAACAACACGTTCTCCTGGAAGAAAATAGCGAAACCGATTATCCATGCGAGCAGGACCACGCCGAATCCGGAGTAGTAAGCGGAGTCGTCTATTACGTTCTCAACCATCCCGTATTTCCGGAGAATCATGAACGCGATGGTCGTTCCCATGAAAGCAACAGCCAGGAACGCAAGCGGCCACGGACCGGTTACGTGTGATAGATTACCGAGTAGTGGATTGATCTGGGCTGCCGGGAGCGCGCCGAACTGGGAGACCAGCTGTCCCAGGGAGGGTGCCTGGTTCTCCGCGACAGTTCCTGCGATGGTTGCTCCTCCCCCGGCTGCCAGTACGTCAGTCATCAGCCTGGAAACCTGTCTTGCGATAAAGTTGGAGTACAGGGGAGAAAGCGCCACTGCCAGAAGCCCGAATATTAACGTGCCTGGTGTGTAGTATTTTAACTGGTTATCTTCGAGTATCTGTAGTTCTTCTACTAGCTTACGGCTCCAGAGGAACCCTACCAATGCGATATTCGCCATGAAAAGGTGTCCGGTGAACCAGAACCGGGAAGGTTGGAGTGTAGCAGCGATCCCTCCGCCGATTATTATAGTAGGTGTGTACGCCTTCATCAGTCGCTCAGTATCTTCGTCCAGCAGCATAACTGTACCGACTGTTAACGGGTACAGGAGCCACAGCATCTTTGAACCACCCCACGTTATAGTGAAACCGGCGAGGGCGAGCCCGGAGATAATTCCGGGGAGCCATTCATTTCTTTTCCAGGCTCTGACAAAGAAGTAGAGTGACATCATCATGAACATCACACCTGCGGACTCCTTGATAAACCAGCCTGCTGACGTCCTCTGCATCACGCCTGCGATTGTTGCGAGGAAGAATGCTCCCGAGACTCCTGCGGTTTTATTCCATACTTCTTTGCTGAAGAGGTACGCGAAAACAACGCTGAGACCACCCATCAATGCAGGATAGAACTGAGCCCAGGCGAGGTAGTTCTCAAAGAACAGGAAAGGACCCATCCAGTAGAACACTGCCGGGAAGAGGATGGCGCCTATATGTTCGGTATATACCGGGAAGGCATAGGGGAAGTAACGCATAAAGTCCAGTGCAGGCAGACTACCCTCGTATGCGAGGTGCTGGGACAGCCTGAAACCTAGGTAAGGATCGAGCGCCTGCAGGTACTGCATCCCGTCCGCGGGCAGGTAGCGCAGCCATACTGCGAGTACAAATATGACGAAAATCGAGATAATATCCCAGTTGCGCTTCAACCCTTCAACAGTGAAGAAATCGTCTACCTGACGCAGTATATCCTGTAATCGCTCGCGCATAATCTTCTTCTTTAAACAGGATATTTTTATGCCCTCCCTTATACTGCCCCAGTGAGTTTAAAAGGATTCCATGGGGAAACTCTGACTGTGGATTTTGACACATACTTTAACCACGTTTACGAGAACTACGACAGGTACGCAGTCATTCCTGTAGTCCTCTGGCTGGCTGCAGTCCTGGTTCTCGGGTATGGCTACTTCTCTACGGCTGATTCGCCGTACATACAGATAGATGAGAACCGCTCTGTAACAGTCGCGTCGAGCGACATGATGGATAAAGGTGTCGAGTTCGCGGGAGGCGCAGAGATAAGAGTCCCTATACAGGGAGAGATAGGAATCCTGGATGTCGAGAGAGCGTTTGCAGACAGAGGCTATGACGCGGACGCCCGGACCGGTGAGACTGCTGATGGCGACCGACTCCTTATGGTTACAATAAAGGATGACATCGACGACCAGGAGGACCGGGGAGAAATCATGGAGGTGTTCAGGGAGCTAGGTATAGAACTTGATGCAGACGAGATAAGTATCGACACTGTTTCAGCCGCGGTATCCGCCGCGTTCTTCCAGCAGGCGATTCTGGCAGTGGTTCTCGCGTTCACCATAATGAGTATAGTGATTTTCGTCGCGTTCAAAGATATAACACCTTCCGTAGCGGTCATATTCGCGGCGGCGGGCGACATCATGATCTCGCTTGCCGCGATGTACGTGCTCGGAATACCTCTGACACTGGCATCGGTCGCAGCACTTCTGATGCTTATCGGTTACTCGGTGGACACAGACATCGTGCTGTCCACTAGAGTGTTAAAGAAGCGCCGTGGATCGCTACAGGAGCGTATCTGGAGCTCGGTTAAGACAGGTATAACTATGAGCGTAGGAGGTATAGCAGGCTTCTCCATACTTTACATCGCCTCACACATGCTGATAGGAGCCTCATCAACGTTCTCCCAGATCGCCGCGGTCATGGTGGTAGGGCTACTCGCGGACATACCTCTTACATGGTTCGGTAACGCCTACATACTCAAGAGATACGTTGAAGACGACTGGCAAATCCCTGCGATAGACGTTTCACAGGTGAAAGTATGGAGCTAGATGTGAAAGGACTACTGAAAGAATGGAGGATACTACTACTGCTGTTCTTCATAGGCATATCGATAATCGGGATGCAGCCGACATGGGTGCAGGAGGACGGTGATTACAGCATAGCTTTCAAGGGGCTCGAGGACAACCTCGGAACAGAGTTCACTGGGGGAACAAGGATACTCCTGTCGCTCGACTCCGACAAGGAAGGAGAGGAACTGAGAGAGCAGGCGCAGGACGTCGCAGAAGTACTCAACCTGAGAGCGAACGAGATACCGATGGTGATGGACCCAACGGTCAACGTTGTTAACATCGACGGCTGGAAGGTCAGAGTGACGGCACAGGTTGGGGATACAGATGAAACATTACAGGAGCTTATAACACAGGAAGGAACCTTTGAGGCGCGCGTGACGCTGCCAGTTCATGACTCGAAGAACTTTGAACTGGAGGATGAGTACAGGTTCGACCGTGTCAACAGTGATGTAGAGGTTTACAGCGAAACCGATGAACTTCTCGGAACCTACCAGCCTGGTGACAGGTTCGAGCTTGACGAGGTCGAATTCGTCTACGTGAATGAAACTGACGGAACCGCGAACCTTGAAGTTGTGGCCTACACCGGGGACGAGATAGTAGATGTACAGGATGAGAGACAGAGGACTGAAGGCACCACTGTAATATTCCCGATAACACTTAGTAACGAAGCCGGAGACCGGTACGGTATGATAACCAGCAACTTCCACTCGCTGGATCCGGATGCACCTATGACTCACGAAGACGGGTCAAACGTTGGTCTCAGGTTCTTCCTTGACGGTGACATGAGGGCGGAACTGAATATTCTGGGGCTTCCGGGTAGCGCTGGTACGGATCGGTCTATACAGATAACAAGGGACGAGGCAGAGGATGCCCGACAGGAAGCGGAGAGGATACAGACAGTCCTGAAGTCTGGTTCTCTGCCTGTAACTGTTTCACTTGAAAGCGAGACGGTTCTAGGTTCCTCTCTGGGAGCGGACTTTATGAGAGTCTCAATAGTTGCAGTGGGTCTCGCGCTTGTAGCAGTCGCGATGATAGTCTTCCTCCGCTATAAACGACCGAAGATCGTGCTACCACTGTTCATAACAGGATCTTCCGAGGTACTGATAATGCTCGGTATATGGTTCTCAACGGTCGGCGAACTCACGCTTTCCGCGGTCGCAGGCATAATCGCAGCAGTCGGTACAGGAGTGGACGACCAGATAATCATCACGGACGAATCAGGGCGTGAGATGGTGCGCTCCTGGACGGAGCGGATGAAACAGGCGTTCTTCGTCATCTTCACATCAGCCGCTTCGACAATCGGTGCGATGACACCTATCCTTTCACCGAGCTTCGCCAACCTCGCAGTAGGAGCAGCAGGACTTGGACTGATAGGTTACACCTTCTTCACTCGCGGCACCAACAAGCACTACGTCGCGATAGGAGCACTGGCAGCGATGGTTGCAGTACTGTCATTCCCTCTTGCTGGAACAGGCGATGCGCTGATCGACATCCGTGGGTTCGCAACCACGACCATTATCGGAATCATCATCGGAATCTCCATCACCAGACCGGCATACTCCAAGATGCTCGAATACCTGGAAGATAGCGGATAGATTATTTCTTGTTCAGCATGAGAACAGATGATCCCGAAATCTCTTTCTGTAACTGATATTCGTTCTCATCGTAGATTGCTTCTATCCGGTAATTGCCGGGAATGAGCGTGAATATGTTTGACTCTACTTCCCCGATTTTGTCTCCCTCGAAGTGTATGGATACTGAGTCGGGAGTAACTCTTTTCTGAAGTAAATTATCTAGGAAATTAATTTTTCTGGCTCGCGGAAAACGAGGGATATAGACTGCTACGGAAGCAGGATAGTACATCCGGTTCAGTAGTTCTGAACCAAAGTCATCAACTTCCTTTATTTCCCGGATTTTCTCGATAAGTCTATGAATGGAATTCAAAACTTCAGAGTCTTTAGAAAGAATTGCCTGTACAGCTACTTTTTCAAGTCTCTCCAGCAGGAATTCGTCATAACTCTCGGTTTTGCCTTTGAAGTCCTCTTGAATCTGTTTGAACATCCTGACAAAGGGATCGTGATTGAACGCACCTATCTGTACATTATACGTTTTACCACTGACATTCATCCGGTAACGTATATTTGAGGATTTGAAAGAAGAAGAGTCTGTTTTCTTATCGCTTATCCTGTGAAGCTCCTTGTTTATAGCCTTAGTAAGGATGTCGTGGTGTTCAGAGATAAATTACACCTTTATAGCGTACTTGTAGACTATTCTTTGAATATCTTTCTTAAAATTCTATAGTACGCTACTGAAGCTCCATTACGGCTTCAGCGACGTCGTCCGTACCTTCAAGAGCTTCGCGGGCTTCTTCCTCGCTCGCGCCTGTCTTGTCCATGACGAGTTCAACGTCTTCGTCTGGGACGCCTGCTGATTCTTCGGTGTAGTCGCCCTGTAGCTGGAAGATCTCCTGTCCCTGCGCCTCTATCTTGGACAGGTCAGGCGAGTGGAAAACCAGTTTCTTGTCACCCGCCGTTACTTCTACTTTGTCTGCATCGATTTCTTCGAGGTCCATCCCCATCTGTTTCATCATCTTCGACATGTCTTTGCCGCCAAACATGGGTTTACATTCAAGCGTGTTTTTTATATCCGTGATGGCTCCCTGTAAATATGCTCGAATACCTGGTGTTTTTAGGCATTGGAATAACTATAGGTATTTTTACAGGTCTTATTCCTGGTATTCATCCTAATACAGTTGTTTTCACTACTTTACCGGTTTATTTTGGTTTTGATATCGATTTCATGGTTTATATGAGTCTTGTCGCCGGTCTATCGGTTTCGCACACGTTCCACGATTTCCTGCCTGCGATTTTTCTCGGTGCTCCTGAGGCGGAAACTGCGTTATCGTCTCCTCCTGGGACTGAGATGGCGATTGACGGGAGAGGGCTGGAGGCTTTCGACTACACTGTTGTCGGTGGTGCGCTCTCGATTATTGCGCTAACTCTGGCTATGCCGTTTCTGCTGCTCTTTCTTGAGTCTGTTTATGGCGTTCTGGAAGATGTTATGGAGTATCTGCTGGCATTCTTCCTGTTCTTCATAGTCTTCAGGAGTAACGTCCGGTTCTCTGCGGTTGTCGCTATGCTTTCCGGGCTGCTGGGTGTTATCTCTTTTACCATGCAGGTCAACCAGCAGTTCGTACTCGTCCCTATTTTTTCAGGGCTTTTCGCGATGCCTGCGGTTATACATGCATTAAGATCGGGCTTTGATATCCCTGACCAGCGAGAAGTAGCTCTTGAACCGGGAGAGTCTTTCAGAGGCGGTATTGCGGGCTTCCTTGCAGGTCTCGTTGCAGGGATATTTCCTGGTCTGGGTGCGGCGGTTTCGACTTCTTTTCTCGCACCCATCATGTCTTCACGTAGAGAGTTCCTTGCGGGTATGGGAGGAGTCAATACGTCAGATATAATCACTTCGTTTCTCGCCCTGTATATGATCGGTAAGAGCCGGTCTGGGGCGTCGGTCGCGCTCGCTAGCATATCCGAGATAGGTGCTTACACCGTGATGTTCCTCGCGGGACTTTCTCTTGTAGCGGTCGCGGTATCTTCCCTGATCGCTTTCAAGACCTCTAGATTGTTTGTGAGGGCTCTCGGTGTGGTTGACTTCGCGAAAATCTTCTACGTGGTGGCTCTAGTTCTTGCTGCATCAACTCTGTACCTGACTGGTGTTCCGGGGCTCCTGGTGTTTTTCACCGCCACCTGTATAGGTTACGCTGCCCTATTAAGCGGCGAGCGCGCACCGTGCATGGCTGTACTTCTGGTCCCGGCTATAGCTTTCTATACTGGTCTGATGTAAATGGATATTATATGTATTGAAAACTCTTTATATGGATTTTTTGCATATAAAAACGGTTTAAAATAGTTTTTTGATGTTTAAAGAGATTTTATAGTTTTTGTAGGCTGTATAAATCCGAAAAGTTTTATAAGAAGAGTGTAGTATTATAACTAAATATGACATCTATATATCACGCAGCAATTGCTGCATCGGTACTTGTAGGATTAATGGCTGTTCCGGCAGCTTCAAGCTCTGTTGATATGTCTGAAAGCTTTTCAGAAGATATATCTGCAGGTATGCCGGACGTAGACGCCCAGGGAGATGTGCCGGAAAAAGTTACAAGGTCCACCTCTCCGGACAGCTTCCAGGCTTCTATAAAGACTGCGTTCAGCGAGTTCACGACATCGATAACTTCGGACTCTGCGAGCGCGTCGATAGAAGATCCCACATCGGAGCTGGAGGTCGATAGACATCCCTCTAGAACAGAGTGGACTCTCACCACATCAAAAGGGACTCTGAAGGTTGTTGAATCAAGTGATGCCGAGGTCGAGAAAGTCTCAACGCCGTATGGAGAACTGAAGACAGAGACCAGGAACGGTGCGGAGAAAACACAGTTCTCGGGTTCTGACAGGCAGGAGATAGAGAGAATCCGACACGAACTCAGACCGATTCTAGAAGAGAAGAAGGAGGAACTGGAAGATAAAAGCGAAAGGATCAGGCAACAGGAGCTTCCTAATGTAGAGATTGTGGCAAATGAGTCGACTGCCGGAGGCTTCGGTGACAACGACAGACAGCACGCCGTACTGGTCAACAACGAGTTCGAAGAAGTGAACCTTAACGGCTGGGAGCTTACAGACGGCTATTACTCACATGAGTTCGGGAATGTGGTTCTCGAGCCGCGTGAATCGCTTCACGTCTACACCAGCAGCTCGGATGAAGTAGGTGATGCCGTAGAGCCAGCAGAGTTTAATTCAGGAATACTCTGGAATACTGGTGGTGACACAGCAACACTCTACGACACTGAAGGTGTAAAAGTCGCCGAGGAGAGCTACTAGAGCTTCTCTAGCTCTCCTTTCACCCTATATTTTTCCCCGGAAACAAGCTTCTTCAGCTCCAGTTCTTCGCCCTCAACAACCACTACTATCCTGTCCAAAATACCTCCTAAATCCTGACTTAGGTTGTCTGTCTCGGATATAACAGCCATTAAAACGCCGAGAACAACGTAGAGATACATCAAAACTGTAAGACTCTCCCATTTGAAACCTATAAATCTTACGACGATATATGAGAGACCTGTAAATACTATTCCTACTGCTGAACCCTTTATAATCGATTTCTTCATCAAAAACCGTTTTATTATCACTAATATTAAGGTTTTTCACCGTTACCTGTCAAATGTAAGGTATGCCTGTCTACTACCAGTGCCCTGACTGCGGGTTCAAGCAACGGTCCAAGGCGAGGAAACGCGTGGAGTGTCACCGCTGCGGTAGAAGCTACCTCAAACGAGACGCGAAGAAGACGAAGAAAAAGCCGGCGGACGAGGGCACGGGATTCTTCAAGTTTACGAAAGAATAGGTAAAAGATTAATTTTTCTCGGTTTCTATATGTCAATCGCTGATGATTTGTTTGGGTGGTCTGAGGAAGTCAGAACTACTATACAATCTGGCTTTCCTAGATGCGGATATCCAGAAATAGATGAGATGACCGTTGGGGACAGGAAGAAGCTTGCTGAATACTACGCGTCCAAAGGTTTCAGTCACGATGCTATAGCTTACTATATAGCCGGTACTGAGGCAATGTATATTCCGGATGAGGAAAGGATAGCTATTGAAGAGCCTAGTAAGGAGGTTCTGGCGCATGAGATAGGGCACTGGCTGGGGCAAACGGTAAAGTCACGCAGATTAGAAGTTCTACTAGAGGTACAGGAGCTTACCAAGAGGTCAGAAGAACGGCTTGAAAGATATGGCGAGTATCTTGTATCCGAGTACTTTGCAGAGAGAGCTAAGGCGGCACTAGCTTGTAGTCTGGAAGAGGAGTTCGGCTACGATGAGAACTACTTAAGCTCCAGAGAGGAAAAAGACCTGATGATGAGAAGTGACGTAGACCTGTCTGTAATGGGACAAGAGTCTCTAGAAGAGCTTTTAGACGATGTCGCCTCTGAAATCAGAAGTAGGGTTGAAATCGATTCTGGAAGTTAAAATAATTGGCAATCTCTTATTCTTCATGAACCAGTTCTCGATTCCTGCTGAAGACTTTGATCTCGAGTTGACGATGACCTGTGGGCAGACCTTCTGCTGGCACAGGATTGACGGCGAGCTCTATGGCGAGGGAGGTTCGAGATTCTACACTGTTAGGAAAGGCGAACCTCTGATTGTCGAGCAGGAAGGCGACACGCTGTTCGTCGAGACTGAACTCTCACGAGAAGAGGTGAAAAAGGCGCTGGGACTTGATTACAATCTAGAAGAGATTTTCTCCACTTTTCCTGAGGACAGGATGCTGGATCTTGCAAAGGAAGAGCTCTGGGGTCTCCGGATTGTCCAGGATGAGTTCTTCCCGTGCCTGATCAGCTACCTGTGCTCGCCGCAGATGAGGATTCCGCGGATAAAGGCGATGCATAACTCTATGGCGAGGAAGTACGGGGAAACCTTAGAGGTCGACGGAAACGAGCTTTTCAGGTTTCCGTCGCTGGAGGAGCTTTCGGAAGCGACAGAGGAAGAGCTGAGAGAACTCGGTATCGGTTACCGGGCGAAATACATAGTCGAAACAGTAGAGATGCTGCAGGAGGGAGTCGTTGATCCGGAAGAGATGAAGGATTTAGACTACGAGGAGGCGTGGGAAGAACTGAAGGCGCTTCACGGGGTAGGCGATAAGGTGGCGGACTGCGTACTCTTGTTCTCGCTCAACTTTCTGGAGGCGTACCCTATCGATACCTGGGCGCAGAAAGCGGTGAAGCAGCATTATCCTGATTTGCATTCTGAGGACTACCAGAAGACATCCCATAATCTGAGGTCCTATTTCGGCGATTACTCGGGTTATGCGCAGGAGTATCTTTTCCACGCTGCGCGACAGGAAATACTTGAAGTATGAGGTGAAACGAGGTTTATGGACGTATCAGAGGAACACAAGTACGCCGCGTCCGCACTACTGGGCATGGCTATCCTCGGCGAGGGCGCGATTATATTCCAGATGTCTGCGTTGACAGTTTTCTACGCTACGCTCGTGGGAGGAGTAGCCGGCGTTTACGCGTATGCCTATGGCGTCAAGGGCAATGAGTGAAACCTATTTTTATTGATTAACGGTAAAACAGGTACATGGAACTAGGAGCGCATCAGGAGAAGGTTGAAGAGTTCATGGCTCGTCATGACATGGATTCGGAACTGGAGTTCAGAATTCTCGATCTTGTTTCGGAAGTAGGAGAGGTCGCAAAGGATGTCACGAAGTCCTCCGACTACGGATTATCGCCGGAAGAGATGGAAGTAAAGAAAGATGAGATAGGTGACGTGATGTTCTCGCTTCTTGCGGTCGCTAACGGTTTCGACATCAGCGTGGAGGACGCGCTCGAGGCGGCGATGGAAAAATACGAGAGGAGAATCGAGGAGAGAGGTGATCCGGGATCAGGGTCACGCTAGTGAGAGACGACCTCGAAGAAGAGGTCGAGAGAGAGGTAAAACTGGAAGGAAGCTCGACGGTATCGGATTTACTGGATCAGGAAGGTATAGAACGAGAAGAAGTACTGGTGTCCAGAAACGGCACGGTGATATCAGGGAAGCACGAGCTTAAGGAAGGCGATGAGATAAAGATTCTTGATGTCATCGCAGGGGGCTGATTTTTATGCTTGATTATCCTATGTTCTAGATGATGGACTTTCTTGATCTGGACGGGAAGGATGAGGAGGAAATCGTTTTCGATGTTTTCGACCTTAATAATCTCCAGCAGGATGCTTTTGATGAATTACGTGATGCCAAACTCACCGTCCAGGAACTCGCATCCAGAGTTAACCGGAACCGATCCACGGTACAGCGCGCACTACAGGACATGCTCGACAAGGACC
Organism: Candidatus Nanohalarchaeota archaeon; assembly: GCA_022729235.1. GTDB lineage: Archaea > Nanohalarchaeota > Nanosalinia > Nanosalinales > Nanosalinaceae > JALDAJ01. The sequence goes on along the minus strand of JALDAJ010000001.1, from coordinate 352,068 downwards.
TGGTTATGAGAGAGGGTAAGACTGACAAGACCGTTTACTACGTTTACACTGCTTTACCGATGGACGAGATCAGGGATATCACAGAGGATGCGCTTGATGCCTGGCACGAACAGATAAAGGAGAAACTGAACTAGAAGCGCCAGAAAAGGAATGCGAAATATGCCAGCGCAACTATCTCGCTCAAAACTCTGAATACCGGCTCGGGCTTCGTATCTACCATCGCGAACAGGAACCCAAGCACAACTATCGCAGTAACGGTCTCTCGGGAATACTTTTCGATAATCTCGATAAATGTAGTCGCATCAAGCTCTCTACGGTAGCCCAGACCTACTACAGAAACAAGGAGTACGTATTTTAGAGCAACTGTGGCGATCGCCCATGAATGCTGGACTGTCTCGTATAAGACTGTTACCAGTAGCTCCAGTACCATGATAGAAGGTTAAAGCTCGGTTCTTTTAAGCAGTTTCCGCCGTCTCTGTTTCCTCTCCCATTTCTGATGTCTGGAAGTCCTTGATTATGATAACGTCATCCAGCGCCTCAACCATGTTGTAAGGGATGACGACATTCTTTGCACCGCCTACCTTTTGAGCCAGGTAAGAACCTTTTTTCGCGCCTACAACAACCGCACGGACGCCGAACTTACCAAGGTTAAGCTCTACATCCTTCAGCTTTCCGCAGTAGGAACCGTTTCTCGTGAAGACGTCTTTGTCGGTGATGTCTGAAAAGTCGGTTATATTTTCCGCCATAGTTTTCTTGACCTCTAACCCAGAATAACCCTCCAGAAATTTAAATAACTTGGTAGATAGCTTGCACTTCATAGAACTGATTCGTTTTAGGCTCTTAGCAAGGGCCACTGTGATCGAAGTGGAAATCCATAATGCCGTCATCTTCTAAGGTCAGAGCGTACTCCTCGGTTCTCACGTCACTAACCACTAAATCCGGTAGATAGTCTATTCTGCCATCTGTTATATCTTCTAAATCGTACTGACCATCCTCAAATTCATGTACTTGATACTCTCCCGTACTTTCATCCTCTATATACATCCTTGCGACTTCATCTTCAGATACTGATAGTAGTTTGAAGATAGCAGTGCCTTCTTCAGAATTGATTTTTCGTTCTTGGCGACCATTCAAAGAATCGGTGTGAAGCTCATAGTCTTTACAGAGAGGATCAGTTTCAATACATCCTGCAAGGGTCACAGATCCTGTTCCGCCAGCTAATTCCAGAAATCTTCGACGTTTCATGGTGTCACTAGAAGATAGTTAATCTTTTTTATCTTCTTGTTTCCATCTTAGCGACTACCTCTTTTTATAGCAAATATTCAACCACTAACTCAGGGATTTTAAACATTTGCACGCCTACTTTTCCATACTGCGTGTCGGGGTCGCATAGCCTGGCCATTGCGGTGGCTTGCTAAGCCACTGGGGGTGCAATGCTCCCACGCGGGTTCAAATCCCGCCCCCGACGCTTTTAGCGCCTCGTTGGGATTTGACGGGTTCAAATCTTGAAGTTCTCCACAGAGAACTTCTGCTCCAGAAATTCTCCAGAGAATTTCGTGCCCGCCCCGGCGTTTCTTGCTTCTGTCAGGTCATGATTTAAACAGGTGCGCGGGGAAAAGAGATTCATGGACACGGTGTTCTCCTCTAATCTGCAGCTGGTTCTGGGCTTCATGCTCATTTCACTGGGAGTTCTGCTGGTTTTTTGGAGCCTGTCATCGGGCGAGGAGGAATCTATCGTCAAGGAGTCGTACGACGCGGAGAGTGTCGAGGACTTCACGTTTCTCATCGGCGAGTCCGAGCTTTTGAAGGCGAAGAGCGAGCAGGAGAGTGAAGACCGGGGAATGGTATACAGGATGCTGGAGATGGCTGATAGACTACCTCTTGTCAGCCAGGAAGGGATCGAGAGACAGCTTGAGCGTGTTTATCTCGCGGTCATTGACCAGGATGTCTCCGAGGGCAACATCGTCGCGCTCAGCGGGGGAGAGATTATTTCAACGCAGGTAGAGGGCGAACTGACCGTTCACACGATAGAGAAGGCGGGCGACGAATCGGAGTACGACTTCTACGCTGGAACCTATGACAGCGGATACCTGTTAGGAGGAATGGTCGGAGAAAATGCAGAGGTCAGTTACGAGATAATCGGACAGCTGGACGACAGGATACGTGATATCGATGTCGCGGATGTTGACGGAGACGGCGTGAATGAGGTGCTGGTGACGACGCATTTCGACGGGATAACCGCGATTTTTGATTCAAGTGACTGGGATAAAGAGGTAATCGACCGCGAGGAGTACGGCGCCGACAACACATACAGTCACGAGGTCGAGACCGGTGACGTAACGGGTGACGGCAGGAATGATATAGTTGCGACGCCCTCGATGCCGAACACATGGGACGAGGAGCAGAGCGGTGTCGTCAAGTTATTCACCCGGGATAATGGAGAGTGGAAAACGTACAGCTCCGGCGAGCTGGATGAAAGCCACATCAGGAAGGTGAAAATCAATCCTGAAGACAACTCGGTTATCGGCGGAGTCGGTCAGAGAGACGAGCCTTACAATAACGACGCCTCCCTGATAAAGTACCGGTTTGACGGTGAATCGCTCGTAGAGGATGACCAGGTGGTGTCGCCTGACACGGTCCGGAATTTCTATCCGTTCCTCATCGAGCGGGATGAAGGCAACCTTGTTGCCGCGCTGTCATCGGACAGCCTCGCTCACGTTGTAAAAGCTGAAACGATGGAAGACCTGTACACGGAAAGGTTCTCGAACAGCTTCGAGGCGTTTTACACTGCGAAAACGTTTGACTACACTGGTGACGGGAACGATGAGCTGGCAGTGGTTCAAGACGGAAAACTGGTGATTTACAGTGTGACGGAGGAAGAGATGACAGAGGTCGTGAGTGTTGATGTTTACAATGACTTCGATTCCAGCATGGTATGGTCTTTAGAAGCACTGGGGTGATAGTGGTTCTACACCACAACGGTTCTAAATACGTATCGACTATTTCAGGGTATGAAGGTTTTAATCGCAGGTAAAGGTTTCATCGGTTCAAGGCTGGGCGAAAAGCTGGAGTCGCAGGGTCATGATGTAGATTACCTGGACCGTTCTGATGCGGACTACGAGGAGGATATCACCAGGGATTTCAATGTGGAAGGCTATTTCGATGTTCTTATACATACTATAGGTCTTTCGCCGGGTTTCCATGGAGAGGAAGAGTACTGGAAGGTCCATGTTGAGGGGACAAAGAACCTGCTGGATGCTGTCGACTGCGGTAAAGTGATTTATCTAAGCGCGCTCGGCGCGGGCGAGATCGATCACAGCTTTCTCAGGACGAAGAAGGCGGCGGAAGAACTCGTGGAAAACTCTGGAAACGACTACACTATTATCCGCCCATCGACTGTCTACGGTGAGGAAAACAAACTGCTGGAACTTATGGGTAAGTTCGCGTTCACAAGGTTGTTCCCAGATATCAAGACTGAGATGCAACCTATTCATGGTGATGATTTCACGGATTTAATAGTCGAGACTCTGGAGGATTACAATAACGAGACTCTTAACGCGGCAGGGAAGGAAAGAATCAAGATGGGTGAGATGGCGCGACATCTCTACCGGGAGAAGGGATGCAGGTGCTTCTTGGTGCCTCACACCCAGCCCCTCATCGAAGCCCAGTTCAGATACCTGGGATTCTTCTCACCGCCGTTTCACCGGGAGAACCTGGAGCTATTGAGAAACGATAACACTACGGACGAAAACGATGCGGAAGAGATTTTGGAGCTGAGAGAAATATTCAGTCGAGGATAGTTACTTAATCGTCAGGTTTCCGGTTTTGAACTGATGAGTCCCCGCTCTCTTTCAGGTGGATGGATGGAAGTTATCACGGGATGCATGTTTTCCGGTAAAACTGATGAACTGATAAGAAGGCTGGATCGGGCGGAGATCGCCGGTCAGGATGTTGTGGTTTTCAAGCCGTCTATAGATGACCGTTACAGCGAGGACAGCATCGGCTCGCATAACGGGAAGCAGTGGGAGGCGGAGGTTATTGATCCCGAAGATGTTGGGGAAGCAGAGGAGAGGCTTAATGGAGAGGAGGTAGTGGCTTTTGACGAGGCGAACTTCTTCTCTGCAGAGCTTATTGAGATATGTGAGAAGTTAGCAGATAACGGACGTAGAGTTATACTGGCAGGGCTTGACACGGATTTCCGGGGCGAACCTTTCGAACCTGTCCACGAGTTAATAGCGAGATCTGAGTATGTTGACAAACTACAGGCGATATGTGTGAAATGCGGGGAACCAGCGACCAGAACCCAGAGGATAATCGATGGAGACCCTGCCCATAGAGATGACCCTACTATCGTTGTGGGAGCTGACGAGAAATACGAAGCACGGTGCAGGGACTGTCACGAGGTAAGGACGGGTTAGTAATCGCTCCAGTCTGCCTGCGCTAGAAGGATTTCGCGCTGGACGTGGTACGCCTCACGCCTTATCAAGGCCACATAACTGGTGACTATGTACAGGAGAAGTATAACTGTCGTACCGATGTAGGAGGCTAATCTCTCCAGGATTATTAACTCGCCTCTGAATCCGACGGTCGCTGCAACCGAAGTTATTATACTTGCGTAGAGAAGCACTTTCAGGACGATCTGAGTAACTTTGACGTACCGGTACCTGTTCAATGATTTCTCGTACCTCTCGAACTGGTGAGGTTCCAGTCCCTGTTCCAGGAAGCCACGTACCTCTTTATCCGCTTTCGCGAGAGGTGTGAGCTCGAAGAGGTATTTTCTCCAGTCCATACACAAGCGTTATTTACAGCCAGACTTAAATCCTAGTTGATGCCGCTTCTGAACTCTCGGGCACCAGAACTACAGGTGGAGGACTGGCTGAATTATGGTCCAGAGTCTATTGGTAAAGGAGAGTACCTGCTCGATTTCTGGTCCTACAGCTGTCCGTGCTGTCTGGATAGAGCAGAGAAACTGCAGAAGATACACGGTGAATACCCGCTGGATGTTGTGGGCGTACATAACCCGGAGTTCGGGTTCGAGCGTAAAACTGGTAACTTGGAGGCAGAGGTCAAGAGACAGGGAATAAGTTATCCTGTCGCACAAGCCTCTAGCGCTATCAGGGAGGCTTACGGGGTGAACCGGGGTGCCCGACAGTTTCTGGTCCGGGACGGTGAGATAGTCTGGCAGAACAGCGGTAGAGACCGATTAAAGGATATCGAGACAGCCATAGCGGACACCCTGGGTGTAGAAGAGAAGGAGGTAGTCCAGGAAGACCGTGGAACGGACAGGGAAGTCTCTCCGGGGACATACCTGGGTTTCCAGGGGTGCCGGGGCATAAATAGTAGAGGTAACTTCAGGGGTGAAAAAGAGTTTTCCGCGCCGGGTAACAGAAAACTGGACAGGGTGTATCTAGATGGGGAATGGCGGCAGGAGAGAGAGTACCTGGAAGCTGATGACGGCGAACTTTTCTTCTACTTCAGGGCATCTGAGGTCGGGATTGTCGCGGAGCCTAACGACGGTATACGCGATATCGAGGTAAGGATTGATGGAGAACCGGTTCCACATTCTTTTGCAGGTGAAGACCTGAGAGTGGAAGGTGGCAGGAGCTATGTGCGGGCGAAGAAGCCACGTTTTTATTCATTGATTAAGGCGCAGTACAGGAAGGCGGAGCTAACACTAAGTCCGGATAGAAAAACGAGGATGTACGCACTAACCTTCGGATAGCCGTGGTCATAAAAAACTCCTTCTCTTTAACTTAGTCATGGATTTAGGGAAAACAGAAGCCCTGGGAGCGCTGGCGATTTTTCTTTTCGGTTCCGTTACTGGCGGAGCGCTCATGTACCAGCAGATGGATGACAGGATCGAAAGTATTGAGGAACAGGTCCAGGGGCTACAGGGACAGGAGAGCGAGATAAAACTGGATCATACTAGCCAGACCTCTCTGACAGAGCTTTTCCAGAGGGCGGACCAGTCGGTCGTCTCGATAAGCTCTACTGGTCCTGAACCGGTGCAGGGCTCAGGGTTCGTTTATTCAGATGAAGGATACATAGTGACGAACCATCATGTCATAGAAAGAGCGGAGGATATCCGGGTCACCTTCACCGAAGAGGAAACAGTGGACGCAGAGGTGGTTGGACACGATGTCTACTCAGATCTCGCGGTTCTTAAAGTAGATAAGCAAGGACTGACACCTCTTGAACTAGCTGACTCGACAGAGGTCCAGGTAGGAGAGACAGCGATCGCTATCGGCAACCCGTTCGGTCTCAGTGGGACAATGACCGCAGGAATAGTCTCACAGAAAGACCGTCTTATAAGGACCGAAGGCGATTTCTCGATTCCTAATGTTATACAGACAGACGCCGCGATTAATCCCGGCAACTCTGGAGGACCTCTGCTTAATGATAGAGGAGAGGTCATAGGTGTCAACACCGCTATCGAGACCCGTTCCGGAGCCTTTTCCGGGGTAGGGCTTGCGGTACCTTCAAACACTGTAGAGCGAGTAGTATCAGAGATCATAGGTGAAGGAGGGCATGAGCACCCATGGCTAGGAGTCTCTGGAACGACGATTGATCCGGATATAGCAGAGGAGATGGATCTTGAAGAAGAGAAAGGTTTCCACATTGTCGAAGTTGTTGATGGCGGTCCGTCAGATGAAGCAGGCATAAGAGCCGGAAACGAGACCATTGAGATAGATGGTCGAGAAAGAGTTATCGGAGGGGATGTGATAGTGGCGATAAACGGCGAAGATATGAATGATATAAGCGACATCCTTCTATATCTTGAGCGGGAGACAGAAGTCGGGGAGACAGTTGATGTAACTGTTATACGCGACGGCGAAAGACTTGATGTTCCTGTAACCCTCCAGTCCCGACCATAGCTACTTCGGTTTATAGCGTAGGAAAGCAGCTATACCTCCAAAGTTCTCCAGTCTCTTACCGGCTTCGTGATCGGTATGAATCATCTCTACATCTCCGCCCTGTTGCTCAACAGTACTGATTAATTCCTGTTCTTCCCGGGATTTTTCCTGCGTTACAAGAAGCTTCTTGACAGCTCCCTGTCCCGCAAGTTCCTTCACAGGTTCTCCGTAATCCACGTTCCCGTTCTGCTCCAGCTCCTCAAGGAAATCTTTGACAAGCCCTGTCTCCTCGCCTACGCGGGACTCCTCGACCACTTTCTTCAACGCCCCGCGCTTGATTGCCTCATTGAGACCGGTCTCGCCGGTTGAGGACGTATCTTCGATAAGCGTCTTATCCGTCACATCTTCTGGCAGGAGATTATGGACTTTCTGCTTCTGGAAGCCTGGTCCGGCGAGCACAACGTTGTCAACTCCCTCCGCGGAGCGCTCTATCACGCTCACCACTTCTTTGTGGAACTCTTCCCCTGTCTCCTGGTCGTCGTAAAGCTTGCCGGGAATGTTTTCCTGTAGCTTGGACAAATCGGAAATACCTGATTCTTCCACGAGGAACAGGTCGGCTTTTCCCTTCTCCACCAGGCAGAAAAGCACCTTGTACGATTCTTTTGTCTCCGCCTCCTGCAGGCGCGACCACTCATCACCTGAGAACTCCTTCCATAGCTCGAACTCTTTCCCTGGTTCCAGATTGAAGGTGTGGTAGCCGAGTTCAACGTCGTCCGCTGCGTGTGTTATCTCTCCTGTGACCCTGAGGCGACCTTTCTCGTAATTCATCTTCTCGACTCCCAGCGTAAGTTTCAGCGTTTTCTTTTCTCTACCGTCCAGTTTCGTCCTCTGAGTCATCGCCTTGACCCTGTCTCCTTTTCCTATTATGTCCTTCAGGTACCACAGGTCATCCTCGTTCTCGACCCTTATCTTCGCATACCCATCGCTCCTATCCGTTTTAAGCAGTTCCATATCTATCTCCGGTCAGACCACAAATAAAAACCTCGAATCTATACCGTTACTATATGGGAGATGATGGGATACCGCCGTTCCCGGTAATAATAGTTGTAGGGCTCGCCGTGTTCGGTCTGGCGTTTATAGTGGCGCAGGACTTCGAAGTTACAGGAGAAGAGCCCGGTGAACAGGTTGTTTTCATGTCAGAAAGCTTTGGAGAGGTAGGGAGCGCCGAGCATGATTTACGCACTGTAACCCTCGGAGATTTCACGGTCGGTGAGACGCGCGGGGACGTACAGGCGTACAGGACAAGGCAGGAAAGACTGGAAAACAGGCTTTTCGGAAGCGATAATGTGGTTGTGGAGTACAACGCGACACAGCCCCGGGAAGGTAACGTTGAATTCGATATTCTTGGTCGCGACGGTGACGGAGCAGTATACGTCGAGGCGAATGATGAAAGAGTTTTCGAGGAACAGATGATATCCGGAAGCAGCCAGGATGTAGAGATCCCTGAAGGCGTACTAAATCACGGTATGAACGAGATAGTGCTCGGAACAACCAGGGGAGGACTACTTTCCAGCACCACATATACTGTTGAAGATGTAGAGGTCACGGTAAACGACAGGAGGTTCCATGATTACAGAGACTCGTTCCGTATCTACGACTACGAGTTACAGGACTTCGTTGACGCGGAACTGACCTTCGGAATAGCCAGTTCGGTCAGGACAGACCCTCTTGAAATATATGTTAACGGTAATCAGGTATACTCCCATGAACAGGTCAGAGTTCTTGCAGAAGAAGTCAAGCTTGACCGTGGAGATGCAGACCTGGTCCCGGGTTACAACTCCATAACGTTTGAAACTGATGGTGAAGCGGAGTATGAGATAGAAAACGCCCAGGTGACGATGCGTTCAATAGGTACTACGGACACCCAGACGCTCAGGGACGTGTTCGAGATGGATAGTGCAGAACTCAGCTTTGCCCAAAGCGATGATACACGGACACTGGTAAGATTCGACTACCAGCAGATGTTGCCTTCACCGAGACCTATGGAGATAGAGATTAACGGGGAGGAAGTATATGAATTGACGCCTGAAAACGGGGAAAACGAGGTGGAAGTGTCTGCAGAAGACCTTATCGAAGGCGATAACGTAGTAGTTATCAGCAGCGACACAGCCTACCAGCTAAACAACTTCCAGGTACTGAGTGAAAGGGTGGAAGAGTAAGTGAAGTGGTGGGGATGGTTACTGTTAGTCCTTATCAGCCTGCCATTCGCGATGGCGCCTTTATTCATATACGTGTTCTTGTATAGAGGAGGTAGAATAGTTCTTGGCGTGGTAATTTTCTCAGCAGGTCTGGCTGCAAGACTCTGCTATCTTGTGTATTTCAGAATCCCTATCTGGATATTTGTCCAGCTCCCGATTTATGTACTGCTCAGGAGCGAGCGTAAAGCAGTCGAATTCTGGCAGAAAGGTTATGGTGCGGCGACGGACCACAGGGTTTTGGCTGGCACTGTTATCCTTTGTTCCTACGCCGGTTTCTTTCTTGTTTTAGGACGACCGTTCTTTGAAGCAGGATTTGATATGATAGGTTCCGGTATCGGAATGAGTTTTATTGGCGGAGGTATAATGAGCGTTGCAGGTCTTTTGATGTGGCTGCTTCCCGCAGTTTTCGGTTTCGTTAGTTTCACGTTTGCAGCGAAGTTCTTTAAGGGCGATATGGATGCAGTGGCGAAGGCTCCGTCAGGGAGCAGGGGTTCGATAATACCGCATGACATCCTGGAGACATTCAATAATATAGGTAGGAGTGCGGAGAAGCATTTGCCTCTTGGAGGCAGTATGCTCAGGAGTAAGATGAATGAGGCTTCAGATCTTGTAGCCGACAGGGCAAAGAAAGAAGCAAGACAGGCAGGTAAAAAGGGAGTTAATCAGGCAATGAAAGAGTTTGAGAAGCAGGCAGGGAAACAGACGGTCAAAAAGGCGGCTGGACAGGCTGCTAAACAGGGTGCCAGGACTGCCGCGACCAGTGTAGTAGGAGAAGGAAGTGCTGTTGCAGGAGCAGGAGGTGCTGTAGGTGCTTCCGGCGGAACTATCTTAATCGTGATAGTTGCGATTTTATGGGCTATTTTCTGGTCGCTCGTCTTTTTAGTCGCGATTGGATTTGTAGTGTTCTTCTGGACGGGTGTAATTATTACTGTTGTATACTTTACTTTCCTCTACTTTACCGGTCCTTACATACTAGGGTTTGCAGCCGGGATCCTGGGTGTAGGGGAACATTATACCAGTCAGTTCGAGGATAGACACCTCGCAGGAATAGAGACGGAGTTCGCGCCGTTGCAGGGCGTAGGTTTCCAGGTGAGCAACCGTGCATCCTGTTATATAAACAATCCTATGGACCCTGAAGCAGCAACCGCGTGTTACAGGCAGTGGGCGGCGAACAACACCCAGAGACCTACCTCTAAAGCAGTAGGGGATAAATTCGGCCTGGAGATAGATGGGTTCGAGGTAGGTCAGGGTGAACGTATAGAGGTAGGTAGAAGAGGGAATATGGATCACCAAATCCCGGTCAGTTTCAGGATTTCGAATCCGAGATATGGGGTGTACGGGATTCCTGCTGAGAATGTCAGCTACCGGATAAGAGTGATAGACAGTGATCAGGAGTACTGTGACACCGGCTGGAGAGGAATCAACGCGCATGACGCGAGAGGAGTAGAGGATAGAGGAAAAGAGTTTACAGGGAATGATCTATATCCGGGCACCGCTACAGCAGGAACAAGATACCTGGTTGCGGATGAGGAGCTCGGGGACGGACTCACGTTCAGGGATTGCGAGATGCTACAGCCATCGCTGGGAGTACACAGGACGGTTATGATGGAAGTCAAGTATGACTATGAGTCCGAGAGCGTACTGGACTTCCGGGCGATGGACGAGGAGCACCTGGTGCTTACGGAGGAGATAACCACGGAGACGAGAGTAGCGGAGACCGCTGACACCCCGGTTCAGGCAGCGCTAGAGGTTGAATCACCGGTTACCTACTTTGAAGACATGGTGCCTACGGAAAATCCTATAGATGCCTCTGACCCGTTCGCTGTTGATGTCGGGCTCAATTCGGACAGGTTCGGGATCAGGTACCAGGTCCAGGGCATCGTTTTTGAGAAATCGAATGCGACTGAGCCGTACGAAAATATGCTGAGAGAGCAGGAGGAGGATGATCCTGGTCCATATGAGTGTGCGTTTGACAAGGAGGTTGAGGGAGAGAACATGATGGAGCTTGATTCTAGTGTCGCCGATACCCTGTTGAAAGATGATGAAGGTAACAGGATATGGTTCGAGACCTACGACGAGCCCGACATGTTCCCGTGTTGGATGATGCTATCGAATCCGGACGACATAAGCCAGACCGGGGAGACGCTCAGGATGCGCGCCCTGGCTAATTACACTGTCGCGGTAGAGGAAAGGATGGATAGTTTTGAAATATATAACAGGCATTGCGGTTCGCGTTACAACTGCCCGCTACTGGTCACCGAGCAGTACAATGGAAGTGATAAGGAAGGCGCGGATTATCCATGGATGACGGAGTGCAGCGGGATTATTGATACTCGTATCGGATGTACCGCGGTAAGCGGTCCTTCTGACGGAGAGCATCGCTGGGATAGAACGCCTCTAGAAGATGTAGATGGGAGGGAGGCAAGGATTGAAAGCAGAGAAGTTGCAATCGATCTGGTATGGATAAAGGAGGATTTTGTTGGATACAACTTCGGACCTGGTCTTGCTGAGATACTGGGAGAGGACGATGTTGGAGACATCACGGTGGATGATCACAAGCAGGAAGTAGCGACAGGTATAGATCCTGATGACTGGGAGTTCATGAGCACGGGTGAGGACTTCATCCTTCTGGAGACAGGTGGAGAGGTCGAAGTCGAGGAAGGAGTTCTGTGTGAGGAGACTCTACAGGAGTATGAAGAAGATTCTAGAACCAGACTGCTCGGGTACACTGCTGATACAGACTGTGGTGATGGCTCGGGGGAGGGCTCGGAGGACGGAGCTGCTTTGACAGGTTGCGACAGTATTGGTCCTATAACTTACTGTATGCCTTAGACCGACATCACGGATAGAATGTTTCTCACTCCCAGCGCGATTCCCAGTAGGGCGATGAGGAAGAGATAGTACTGTTTCTCGTCACCTTCCAGTTCCCTGTCTATGTAGTAGACCGCGGGCACAATCACTAGAGTCTTCATAACTATCATCCCGCTGGAGCCCATCAGGTCGATGAAGAAGTTCGCGAGCACGTGCTTCTCCGTCGCTCCAAAACGTAGGGCTACAATTGTCGTGGATGCGTCCCAGTAATGCGCTACTACAGGAATACCGAAGCTGTAGGTCAGGAGGTCGGGACGGGTGTGTTTCAGGAGGAAGTATCCTGTAACCAGTACCGTGGAGAGTATGCCCAGTGTAAGCGCCAGCGCACCCAGGTTGCTGTAGCTGTAAAGACTTAGTACGGCGAGTAATAGTGCCGATCCTGCACCGGCTAGGGGTCTGTAGTAGTCGTCACCAAATAAGTAGAGTGATGCAAAAAGCAGTGAAACAGTCAGGAAGAACATGATGATATAGATAAATGGAGTCACCAGTAGTACGGAATCGATTACCGCCCGGTCATGGAGGACTCTTGTCGCACCTCCGAGAAACACGAACGGTGTGATACCGATGAAGAAACGCCTGTCAAGTGCGACGCCGAGCTTATTCAGTAAGGGATAGCCGAGATAAGCTGCTGCAACTGCAAACAATACGGCATAGACAGAAGTATTGAATACGTTATATGGTCCTGCTATACCTGTTGCAGGGTGCCAGAAGTTTTCTACTACAAAGCTTTTAACCGCGGAAAATATACCCATTATAATATGGAGAGCCGGAAAGCAGCTTTAAGTCTGTTGTTTCTCGCCGTTATCGCTTCAGGGTGTATAGAAGTTAACGGCACCCATCAGGAGTCCTCACAGGCTATCGCAGTCCACAGCCTATCCGTTACACCCGGTGAGATACACGAGGATGCAACAGTTACTGCCGAACTGGAGGTCGCTAATGTAGGGCTCCTCCCTGCAGACGTACGCCTGGGTGACGATGAGAGAGGGCGTGAAGTCCTGAAAAACTACTGCCGCGACCTGTTTGAATTTGACAGAACAGATTTTGATGTTATGACTTCTGGAGACTATGATGAGGATACACAGACTGTAACTCTGCAGCCCAGACAGGAGCTTAGATTAAGCTGGAGACTGAACCAGGACGGAGATATACCTACTATTGGAGACAGGTGTGATTTCGAGTTCGAGATGGAGTTCGACTACAGTGTGAGTGCGTACAGACAGGTGCAGATAAAACGAAGTCAGCAGGTACAGGGATCGCCCGAGCTTCACTCGATGTCGTCCTCTGGACCTCTGCTGTTCCGGATAGATACACGGGGCGGTACAGCTGAAAGACCTGCGACCTTTATCGCTGACAGGGACAGCTATATGGATATTATTTTGCAACTGGAGAACCAGGGCGAACAGGGATATGCCAAGGGAATCGTTGATATCGACGAGGAAAGCCTGTCTGTAAGAGCTACTGAACCTCTCAAACTGGATGAAGGCTTCGACAGGATAGAAGAGGATGAGGACGGAGAAGGTTTTAAACTCCCCCAGTTCTCAGGTGGTGACGCGATGACAGTGAGCTATACAGGCGATTCTGAACTCCGTCTGGTATCTAACAGGGAATGGGATAATTTCCAGGACTATGGTGATGAGGGTCCCTGGTGTGACATCGGTAACGATGAAGAGCTTAGGATGTTCGAGGGACAGTCACGCCCTATAACCTGTAGTTTACCCGTTCCATCAAGTGATGACTTAGAAGATCCGGCGGATATGTCAGAGGTGTTCGCCAGGGTAAACTATACTTACGTTAAGGACATAGGTTCGAGGAGGGTCGAGGTGGAGCCCCGTGGATAGCCGACCGGTACTCGCTATCGCACTGGTTATAGCTGCTTCAGGCTGCATCGATAATGGCGCAGGGCCGGATATAGGTGGTACAGATAAAGGAAGTCTCCAGATAGTGGAGTTCGATATCTCCGATCCTCATATGACAACAAATCAACAGGCACGTATAGACCTGATGCTGGAGAACCACAACACGGGTGACGTGGAGATAAACGAGATATCTATATACAACACCGCCTTCCTTGAAGTCGGGGATAAATCCTGTACCCCTGAGACTATAGAATCTGCGGATGAAGACTTCACGCCCCGGATGGAATGTAGCTGGATTGTAACGGCACCACCAGATCTCTCCGGATTCAGTTCTCGACCGTTAACGTTCCAGCTCAACCTTGATTACGACTCCGAGCTGTCGAACAAGGATTCTCCTGTACCGATAGAGTTCAGACCTGCACAGGATATAGACGAAAGGACGGAGCGCGTCGAGGAGTATTCAAACGGGGAGGTAGAGGTAACAGTTTCCTACCGGGAGCCTATGCCCGCAGATAGAGGTTTTGTAGACTTCAGGATAACGCCAGAAGGACCGGGTAATATTGTATCTAATTACTCGATGGAGTACCAGCCTTCCGAAATATTTGAGGACTGCGACACAGAAATAGAACCGGTCGTAGCAGAAGGAATAGCGGAATTCACCTGCGAGGTAAGCTCAGAGGAAGAGCCCCGGGTCACGAGGAGCCTGATCTTCTCCACATCTTATAAATACGTCAAATCACCAAGCCTTGATATAGAGGTAGCTAAGCCGTGATAAAGCTGGAGAAGTCAAAGATAGTGCTTATATTCGTAGCTCTCACAGTTGTCGCGGCAGGATGTACCGATACGGAAAACGATATAGACTCCTCCGCAACCGCTGTTGAAGTAGTCGGTTTCAATGCTTCCCCGGGCACAGTCTATGACAACCAGAGAGCCACGCTACAGTTGACACTTAGAAACGCCGGAGAAGCTGAAGCCACGGAAGTTGAGGCAGAGATATTCGACCTTACGATGGGCGCACCCGAAAACAGGGGGTGGGAGGTGCAGGACGACGGCGACTTTGAGTTTGGTAGTTTGAATCCTGCTGACCCTGATGCAGGGATGGAGGCTATGGAGTACCACGAAGTCAAGACGATGACTCCTCCAAACCTGGGTGATAACGAGAATATTCCTTATCCTGTGGCAGCAAGGATAATGTTCGGTTACGAGAACTCCGCCAGTACGGAAATACAGATAATGAGTGAAAGGAGGTTCAGGGAGACAGGAGTAGGTTTCTCCCGACCGACAACACAGAATTCTGATGGTCCGATCCATATGGAGGTCCAGACCCGGACCCCGATAGAATACAGGGGTGAAGACGTAACGCACGACTTGAGAGTCGTTGTAAGAAATGAAGGTGGGGGAACGCCTTACCTGGGAGATGAATACTACGAGGACGATGATAAAGTCAAGCTCGGCGTATCAGCAACCGAGGATATAAACCTTGAGCCAATGGATGGTGATGAAACCGTGGAACTTATCGGGGGAGCCCGTGGATTCCAGACCTACGAGATTTCTGATGTAGACTTCGACCCACAGGACGATACGCAGACAACAGTACCTCTAACCATAACAGCAAGTTACAACTACTACAAGGAAGAACACACCTCTGTAACAGTCAGGGGGACAGGCACCCAGCCAACACACGATGATAGTGAGGGCGGCAGTGAGGGAGATGACCTTGAATACCGGTATGTTGCTTCCCAGGGGGACTGGGATGAGACAGTCGCATTAATAGATGGATATAGTTCGGATGATTACGGTGATGAAGAGGCAGAAGATGCAGTCTGCCAAGAACTAAAAGGGAGCTCTCCAGCATTTAATCCTGAATGTGAAGAGAGGTGAGACATATTTCGCGGAGATTCCTTGCTCTGTTTCTTATAATCGGGTTATCCTTACCTTTCGCTACCTCTCAAGCTCCGGACATAAGTCCTTCTGACTTGGACGATCTAGAGATAGACAACGAACTCTTGCTGGGGCTTTACGGATACGAGAAATATGAGAATCCTCCTTATACAGATGAAAACATGGACTTTCTCCTCGGTCTTCACGGCTGTCGAAAGTACGTGACAAGTGAGATAGGTCAGTGTTTGGATGAGGAGATTGACTTTTCAAGGAACTATGCTGTTTCAGTTCTAAAGGATGCAGCCTCCGAAAACGTTGGAGAACTCCGGAACCGACTGGCTGATTTGGTGTCAGGAGATATGCCCTCGACACTTCGAGATACCTCACTTGACTGGAGTCATTACGGGACGATAGGAGGGGATTGTGGAGAGGATGAGACGTACTTCCGAGAAGGTATGGTTAAGGATGATAGGTGGTATTACTGTGAAGAAGGCAGTGAGGATGTCTGGGAGAGCGAGCCGTGTGAAGAAGGATTTGGAGAGGAGTCGGGAACCTGTGCCTATGATCATGAGTTTACGGTACAGAGGACTGATGAATCGGATTACGATTACGAGCTGGTAGTTGATGAGTACGATGTGAAAAATGCCGGCGATTTAGATGAGAGCGGGGATCAGTACTATTTCAATGTCGAGCCAGGGGCAGTCTACTCGTTCACGGTATACGAGGAAGATTTGGACGATGAGAAGACTCTCAGCTTCCAGGCTCCAGATTTTGACTTGGTCAAGCCTAGCCTCGCAGCTGAATACGATGAGGAGCTGGAGTTCAGGATTGAGAACTATGACGGTGGCGGAGAGTTTGACGCGAAAAGCAGTATTGGATTTGAGGATATAGAAAATAGAACTGAGAGCGTTGAGGAAGTGATGGATGAGCTGGGAAGATACGGTGTTACGGCATACGCAGAGGATAACACTCCTGGCGACGGTATAAGGGTGACGAAGACCGAGCACATCTGGGTAGGAGATGGTTTCACCCAGGATCTGCTATACCCTGGTGCATACAACAAGCGGTACTCTATAAGCCAGGACTGGGATGTCTACATGGCTGATGACGTTGACGATCTTGAATACGTTGAATACGAGGACTGGCAGGTAGCAAGCTGGAGACCTTCGGTTGAGGATGAAGGCATGGAGTTCAAAATTGACAGCAATAGCGATGATGTTATAGAGGTCAGGGCAAGCCTGACCGATGACGGTTATCAAGTTGAACGTATGAGATTTGAATTAAAGACTGACTGGGATGCCGATGACCCTGCAACAGTTTCACTTAGAGACTCTGGAGAAGAACAGGCAAGTTTTGATACTATTGGGATGGGAGGATTTTATACCTACGAGCTGGAACGGTCTGATTATGGTTACCAGGTCACAGTATTCGATGAGAATGGTAATGAGGTACAAGATGAAATCGTAAGTATAGGTTCGATTGACACGATAGGGTTCAGGGTCGAGGGTAGTGAGAATGATGATAGAGCGAGAAAGATGGCTATCCGGTACGTATTCACAGAGCAACGATGACTTAATCGAGCTTCCGGAAGACACGTATTGATTGTAATCACTGGCTGTAAAGAACTGCCAGTGTAATCACCAGTCCTACAATCACGGATAGGATTGCTCGCTGGATGTCGGTTGTTTCCCTGACTCTATCGGAAATAATGGCGGCTGCTTCTGTAAATCTACCGGTGAGTAAATCCCTCCCGTCTTCGATGTACTCCTGGAGTTCTTCATCTATCAGCAGGGTTACAGAGTCAGTTCTGCTTACCTGTTCACCTTCGGCGGTGACGTTGATACCGACCTCTCCTTCTTCCTCAAATGGGATTCCTGCATACATGTAAGCGGTTTCGCTGTTGCCCGGGGCAACTGTTACTTCTTCAGGTCTTATGGAGATCCAGTCAGGTCCCTGGTATGATAGCTGGTAAGTGTTTTCTCGTGTTCCTGTATTGTCTAGTTGAATCTCATAGATAACGCTCCTGTTCTCTCCTGCACTCATTCTCTCAGGTATGACATCCATTTCAAGATCCCAGCAGTTCTCAACGGAGAGTTCTGAATCTGCAGTCGCTGATGGTTCTCCAAATGTTGTGGCAGTACCTTCTACCTGTACATCGTAGGTTTCTCCCGTTTCGAGTTCAGTGGTGTCAACTACTAGTTCTGCCTGTCCTAATTCTCCAGGAGCTAGCTCGCCTTCTGTAGCGGAAAGCTCTCCTCTATCAGTCTCAAGTGTGTACGTCTCGGTTACTTCCCCAGTATTTCTTATGTTGACTATGTAACTGGCCTCTTCGTTCTCACATACACTTCTTGACTCACTGTCGAACTGCAGATCGAGGTCCATCGCATTATATGCCTCGGCTGTTGCAGTAGCCGAACTCTGGGACATTCCTTCTGCTGTAACTGTTAACTCATGGGTTCCAAGTTCCTCGGGAACGTAGAACAGTGTTACTGTTTCTGAGGAACCGCCTTCTATAGTTACCGTATCTTCTTCCATTTCTTCTATGTCTGTTGACAGGGTGAACTCATCTGTCCTCGTACCTGTATTTTCCACAACGATTTCGTATTCTGCCTCGGTGAATGCACCTACTTCCTGTGATTCAGGCTCTATCGAGACATCTGAGGCGTAGCAGGTTTCTGCCTCAAAGTTTAGGCTGATAGCGTTCTCGGCGTAACTAGTTGTTGAGGATGCTAAAACGTTGAAGCTCCTGTCTGTTGCTTCGTCAGATGAGACTGTCAGAGCAACTATCTCGGTCTCTCCGGGCTCAAGTTCGACTGTGTCCTGGGAGAGCTGTCCTACTGGAGTTGAAAGAGAGAATTCCTCGGTCTGGATGCCGTCGTTGGTTACCTGGATATTGTACTGTGCTACTTCTCCCCGGCAGACTGTTCTCGAGGCGTCATTAATGTTGAGGTTTACTTCATGGTCTGTAATAACGTTAACAAACCCTCCAACACTGTATCTTTCGCCTGTAGCCCTGGAGGTCGCGGTGACTTCAAATGAGTAGGTATCTGCTTCCTGTGTATCATCAGGGTTGTACCATGCGTGTACTGTTTCCTGCTCACCAGGATCCAGCCTGATTTCCTGTGGCGCGACTGTTACCTGTTCCACGTCTGGTTGCAGTGTGTACACGTCTTCGACGTTACCTGTGTTTTCTACAGTTATCTCGAAAGATGTGAAAGAGTTGATTTCCGCGCTTGATTCCTGCGGAAAAATCGTCATTTCTGCTGGACTGGCAGCAGCAAGTCCTGTAGACATGGTTAAGATTAGTGATATAGCCGCGATCTTCCAGAAACGCATATTTATTGTCACCTAGAAATAACACTTTATCTAACTTTTATATATTCGTTGATAGCGACAGTTCTTAACCACTTTTTAAAGACGAATAAATTAAAGCCTGAAAAGGCTTAGAAGCCTGTCAAGGAACGTTCTCTGGTTATGCACTGGTCTCGTGCTGCTTATGTCAATCCTCTCGAAATGGACGGACTGTCCATCGCTCTGGACTTCAAGGTCTCCCTGGAAGTCTCCTTGATCCTTCGGTGTGAAGTAGAAGAATACTTCCTGCTCCTCACCGGGCTGGAGCGTGACCTGTTTCTCTGTCTGTGAGAACCAGTCTCTCGGGACTTGCCGGAGTTCTACGTCGTATGTTCTCGACTCGGGGTTGCTGTTGTAAAGTGTTACCCGTACCATCCCGGAGCCTGATCTTACAGTTGCGACTCTGTCAGGGAAGTTGACTGCCTCTTGATCCGCCCGGTGTACATCTATGTCTTTAGACATGGTGGCTGTCTCGCTGTCTACCTCTGCTGATACCTGGTACCGGTGCTTACTGGTCTCGTGGGTTGTAACGTTGAAGCAGACATCTCCTCTTTCATTCTTCGAGTCTATGATTTCGCCGTCTTCTTCAAGATATACTCTCGGCGTTACCTGTGATTCGATATCCATGCCACAAACTTCGAACTGTTCGCCCTGGAAAACAGCTCTCGGAGTCTTCATATACCCTATTTCAACCGTCGGGCTTGCTGTGAAAGTTCTCGTCCTGCGCTGTGAGTCTGCAGAGACAGTGACTTCGTTCTGACCTGCGAACTCCGATCTTACAAATGCCTCGTAGTATCCGTCGGGCGCAGTGTCTACAGTATCTACGTGGTTTCCGTTCAGGTTTATTTTCACTTCCTTACCTCTTCTTACGCCCTGGACGTATCCGGCTACTTTAACAGGTTGACCTGCCTCGGTCTCTCTGGGGCTGATATCCAGGGTGATTCCTCTGGCTGCTTGTGGATCTACGACTCCCGGACAGTCGACTACCTCTACTTCTCTCTCGACGGAATCGGTTTCACTGTTTTCGAGGGTTATCTCGAACGTCTGCTCGGCTCCGGACACATCTCTCTGGATGTTCGGGAACACGACAGATCTTGTACGGCTATCGTGACTTGGAACAGTGAATCTAGTTCCTCTCGTTATAGCGCCAAGTCCTTCTCCCTGTATTCTTACGTTCTGACTGCGGTCCATAGTATTCTCTACTGTTACACTGACTTCGAAGTCTTCACCGCTACATACAGGATCTCGATAAGTGACATCGTCAATCCTGAGCTCTTCAGGGATGCTTTCCAGCGTGAAGTCAATCTCCGATTCCCTATCCAGTTCGACTTCAACTTCTTCCTGAATCTCAGGCCTGTACCCGGTCTTCGAAGCTTCCACGTCATAAGTCCCTGGATCGAGACTGAACGAGACCTTTCCGTCCCCGCCAGTATCTCTTTCCTCAATCAGGTCATCCTCGCCGGACAGTCTGACCTCTACAGTAGCGCCCTCTAAGGCGTTTTCATTCTCGTCTTCAACGTTGACAGATAGGAGTCCTTTGTCCTCAACCGTGATAGGGGTCGTGTCGAAGAAGATTGAATCTCCCTCACATACAACTTCTGTCTCCAGGTCTACGTCTTCCTCGGGTTCAAAGCTCCAGTCGAACAGTTCCTCTCCTTCAGCAGGTATCACCTGGGAGATATCCTGGCTTTCATCGCCGGCTTCAAAACTGAGATCTACATCCTGTTCCGTATCCATGTTGTTCACGACGTCCAGGCTCACGGTCACTTCCTCGCCTGTAACTGTTCTGGTATCGCTGACCTCAAAGTTCTCCACGGATAGGTCGCATTCTGGATCAGTGACGGTGTAGGATGCGGTATCTGTATCAGTAAGTCCGTTTACATCCACCACTTTTACTACCGCGGTCGTGGATATCTCTCTGTCAGCCTCCACATTCCATATATTTTCCGATCCTTCTTCCTCCCAGTTACCATCTCCTGTAAAGTCGAATTTGTACTCCACTATTTCTGCATCTCTTCCGAAACTTCCGGAAGCATCGAACGTGAATATGTCTCCGATCTCGCCTTCAGAAGGTGAGATCTCAAGGTTGGCTTCGGGAGATTTAGGGTCTGTTTCGTAAAAACTTATTATCTGACTGTCGGTGCCATCAGAGTCTCCTCCTGCTTCAGCTCTGACTTTGAATTCTACGTCTCTCTCGACGTTGGAGGTGTAATACTCTGATATACTGCAAGCAATCTCCTGCTCACAGTCTTTGGATTTCAGAGTTGACCAGGAGAATCCTTCTTTTTTCCTTATTTCGATACTATCAAGTTCTTCTCCTGTTGCACTGCCTTTGATTTCGACAGTGTCGCCAGCTCTTTTCGAGGAAGGAAGATTATTCATTGACACTGAATCAACGCGGTCATCTGATTCCTCGTAGTACGTGACTTCTTTGATATCTGATCTGGTCCAATCACTGTCCGAGGTGGCGGCAACACTGTACTCATATGTAGACGTTTCTTCTATAACCGGGCTCTTGTCCGAGTCACTGCAGGCTATTTCCCCTTCACATTCTTGTGTGGATATTGTTCTCCAGCTTGTCTCTCCCTTCTGCCGGTACCTGAGGTAAAGTTTCTGGAGATTGTCTCCTGTAGCTGAACCTTCTACTTCGAACGTGTTCTCGACCTTTGTATCTGCAGGCAGTTCATTTATTGAGACAGAAGATACCTCTCCTGCCGCAAAAGAGACTAAAAATAGGGTGAATATCAGTAACAATGTTTTTCTCAATTTATCACCTCTTAAGCTCCACAACCTTCCACGTAGTCGATAGTTATAGTGTCAACCGCTTCATCGTCTTCCACGTATTGAACTTCAGCGAGGAAGCCGCCCTGACTTGCAGTCACATCATAGTTGAGTTCGGTGACTGATACATCGTTCTCGTCGGCGAAGTTCTCTATTGCATCCCATTCGTCGTCCTCCCAGTCGCAGTATTCTTGCCAGTTGATGTCGTTCCATTCTTCTTGATTTGGTTCTTCATCTCTGGGACGTCCGGTCTCGTCGTATTCTCCTTCACTGAAAATCTCCTGTAACTCCCAAACTTCCTCTGTAACGTGTTCCATCATTCTCCGTCCAGAGTGGACAGCCGCGTATTGTCGAGTCCATTCTACTGCCATTTCTCCGTAGGAGTCCTCTAAATCTCTGATGACATCCGCGTAATTCTCCGCGCCTGATGCCGTGAAGTGCCTATCCTTCTCAAAGCCATCATCTCTTATCCATCTTCTAGGCGCGGTATCTGCTTCTTCGAGGCTCCTTCTTTCGCTCCTGAACTGTCTGTATACTGCGCCCAGTTCTAGGATGTTTTCGGCGAACTTTTCCTCAAGTTCGATCATCTCGTCCCGGAGTTCGACGAAATCGTCGACCACTTCGTCACCGAGTTCAGGTTGCTGCCACTGATCAGTAACCCTGACATATGGAACCATGTCGGAGAAAGTCCGTATAAGCTCGTCGTTCGGTGCTCTAGCAGTTTGTTTTTCTGTCAATCCTATCTTGTTTGATACCTCATCAACTAGATCTTCGGGAGTTAGATCGAGTGATTCGGAGGGAGCTTCATCGTAGAAGTTTTCTGCGTCTCCGTCCTCTTCCACTCTTATCTGGGTCTCTCCCTCTGATGCCAGCCGGATACCGTCCATCACAGGGAATCCGCCGCGAGTAGGTTCGTAATCCTGCGCGTTCAGGGATAGTATGCTTTCGACACTCTGTTCAAGTTCTTCGAGATTGCCTATTACGCCCTCTCCTTCTGTTTTAAGCCCTTCAACCGCGTTTTCGAAATGTTCTTTGTTGATACCCTCAACATATCGTCCTAGTATGACTCCTGAAGCAGGACCTACACAGCCAGAAGAACCTGCTGCAGCACCAACTGCTACCATGCCTCTCATGAGGTTTCTGCGTGTAGTTCCGTTGTCTTTTGTCATGTTATCACGTGCAGTCTATCACATCAACCTTTAAATATGTTTTGTCACTTTCAAGTGACATCAGCATTGTTTCAGATATCTCTCGCCAGTTCGAGCGCCCTAGAGTACCCGTCTCCCAGTTCTGTCCTTGACTGGAGAGTCCATTCTGCGTGATTGTTTCTCCTTATTCCTATATCTGCGTATCCTCCTAGAAGCTGGGAGTCGAGACCTATGCTGACTCTCCTGTGGTCGTCCAGCGCGCTGTCTATCTCTCCGGCTAGTTCTCTCAGACTCTTGTGACTGCTTACAGAGTACTCGTTACCCAGTTCGTTTAGGTCGCCGTGATCCTCTATCATAGGGTCATATGTTTCGGGTGTAAATTCTGGGTCTGTCAGGTGGTCGTAGGCTTCTGAACCTGCAACCACGGCAGCACCTCCTAGCGCACCTGCAGTCAGCGCTCCCAGCCCCCATCTTATGGCGCGCCTTCTGGTCGATGTTGGTCCTCGCGGACCTCCTAGGTCTTCGAGTTCGTCAAGTATGTTTTCTGCCTGGTCGTATGAACGACCGCCTCTGTCCGCGATACCTCTGATGGCATCAGAGGCTACTGTCATGAGGTACGCGGCTTCGTGTGCTACTTCATCTCTCTGGTCTTCTGCCGCTCCTGTGTCTCTGCTTAGTCTGTTTCTTAATTCTGTCCAGCGTTCATCAAGTTCTTCAATTTCTTCGTCATCAGGCGTCTGTTCTCTGGTGTATCTCAGGGCGTCTTCAAGACCTTGCGCTGACTGATGGAAAACTTCTTCAGGATCTTCTTCCGAAGGCATAAGTTGTTATTAAACAGTAATAAATAAAAGAATGGTGGGGATTCAACCCTCATGTCGGTACCTTGTGAACCTGTCCTGGAATGCTCGCATGAGTCCCTCGAAGTACGCTGCCTCTGTTTCTCCTTCTTCTAGGTATTCCTCGACTTCTTCCTCTGTCGGGTAAGGGTCCTCGTCCATGAGTTCTGCAGGTACTTCTGGTTCGTAGTCGTCTCCCAGGATGGCTCTGGCGTGCCCTAGCGCTCTGTTCTTGACGCCCTCTGGCATCACTGTGTCCCAGAGCTCAGGTTCTCTAACGCCGTCGTGTTCTCGCAGTAGTTGGTCTATTCCTTCGTCTACGGTCTCGTAGAGCTCGCCATATCCTTCTGCTACTTCTACGAGTACGTCGGTTACTATCATCTGCATGTACGCGGCTTCGCGTGCTACTTCATCTCTCTGGTCTTCCAGCTCGTCCATTGCCTTTTTGGCTTCTCTCGTTGTCTGATCTAGGTATCCCTCTACTCTATCTAGTCTTACATCGTGGTCGTCGGGTATTACGTCCTTCACTTCGCTGAGTGCTTGCTCTTTCCTTCTCTCTGCGTCGTGGAAGACATCTTCTGCGTCTTGGCTGAAGTCTACTGTTAGCAGGTCTAGGTCAGTAACGTCTCTGTCTCCATCGTCTTCTCCTTTTCCGTCTGTCATTCTTTCACCTCCGTTAGCTGTTGGTTCGGGTTTGTGGGGTATAGTATCTTCTTCATTATCTGTTTCGTCCTCGAACTCGTCGATCATGTTCTGGAGGAATCCGTGTCCAGAGTCGTGTTCTCCGAAACCTCTGTCCAGGAGCCCTTTTCCTTCTCTTCGTCCGTTTCCATAGACTATGTCTCGGTGTTTGGTTTTTTCTCTTACGTGGGGCGGTGATTCGGCTTCTTCTCGTGCCCTGTCGGTGAGTCTGTGATCGAGTTCTGCGAGGAGTTCATCGTCTACGTCTGAGTCATCTGACCCGTACACTGCCAGGTAAGCTCCGATGTTAGCAACGAACCCGCTTTGCATCGAGTCGTTGCTGTGAATCGCCTGGTCGATGAAGTCGTAGTCTTCGACCCCTTTCTCAGGGTCTTTCACTTGCCTCATCCAGTCTTCGTAGTCCCTAATCTGGGTCTTTACTTCCTCTATCGGTTCCACCATGAAGTAGTTATCACAGAAAAGTAATAAATACTTTGAATTTGCTAGGGAAAGGTCACTTTGCTTCTATATCTATACAAACCCTATCAACGCCGGGACCTCTCTGGCCGCATACAACTTTGTCCAGTACTTCGTAGCTTTCACCGGTCTCTTCTATTTCTTCGATGATTTCTTCCCACTGCTCATCCTCCAGGAACCGGTAGTAATGGATGACGCTCTCTTTTCTGGCGTTGTCAAAAGCTAGCTCCAGGAACTCGTCCGCGAACTCCGGTATCGCGATGATGACTCTGTCGAACTTTTCGTTTTCAGAAACTTCTTCCAGTGCGTCACCTTTAACAGCTTTAACGATGTCCTCCACGTTGTTCAGTTCAATGTTCTCCTTAAGATATCTGTATGCGTCAGGGTTCTTCTCGACCGCCACGACTTTCTCAGGGTCGGCTTTCCTCGCCGCTAGAACAGGATAAGGTCCTACACCGGCGCCTATAACAAGAACGCGTTCGTCCTCCTCTATCTGGTCTACAACACGTTTCCGTTCAGTTGCAAGCCGCTCCGAGAAGTAAGCCTTTGTAGGGTCGACCCTGTAACGGCAGCCGTACTCTTTGTGAATGGTCTCGATCTCCTCTCCATACAGCTTCTCGTATCCGCCGACCCGGAACTCTCCGCTCAACGGCTCATCCTTCAATAATACTGTTTCAACGTAAGGGTGGTGCTCAAGTATGCCTTCAACCGCTTCCTCTTGGTCGCGCCCCGCGAGGTCGTTGATGACTGCGATGTCGCCTATCAGCTCGTACGAGGGCAGGTCGTAATCTTCTTTATCTCTCTCGTCTCTGATGATAGAAACCTCGGACTCCAACTCGTCCGTGATTTCTGGCAGGTCTTCATCCACGAAGACAAGGTCGGCATCAACTCTGTCAACCAGTTCTTCTCCGGTATAATCATCGGATGAGAAAACCTGGATTTTCTTCCGGTCATCGCCTTTTGTCGCGACGATCTCGTTCCCGTCTTGCTCTACTTCAAAGCCCTGTTGCTCAAAAATCTCTCTGACACGCCGCTCCAATTTTTCCTGTTCCATAGACCGTACAGCTAATAAGAACTGCTTTATGCATAATGGTTATGCTCTACATGATAGGTCTGGGACTGGACGACAACGAGATCACTCAAAAAGGATTAGAAGCTCTCGAAGAGGTCGATCATGCGTACGTCGAATTCTATACGAACACCAAGGACATCGATCTCGATTTAATAGAGGAGAAAACAGGGACGGAGATAGAAGAGCTGTCGCGCGAAGAGGTCGAGCAGAAAGACCTGATAGTCGAAGGCGCGGGAGAGATGGATATCGCTTTCCTGGTATCTGGTGATCCTCTAACAGCTACCACTCATTACGATATCAAACACCGGGCGGAAGAGCGCGATGTGAAGGTAGAAGTGGTCCATGGGCCTTCGATCCTAACTTCGGTGGCGGAGACAGGTCTCAACGTCTACAAGTTCGGTCGTGTTGTAACACTGCCTGAAGATGCAAAGCCCCAGTCCTTAATGGCGCACGTTGAAGAGAACGACTCCATCGGTTTACACACGCTGGTATTACTCGATATTGACTATTCTGCGACCGACGCCGCGGAAAAACTCATCGACCTCGGTATCGATAAAGAACGGGAGGCGGTGGTCCTTGAACGCGCCAACCAGAGCTCGCAGTGGATAACTGTCGCAAGACTTGATAAGATTACGGAAGAGAAGTTCGGGCGACCGCCACATTCAATTGTATTAACAGGAGAGGCCGACCACAAAGAGGCAGAGTTCCTGGAGGAACACCGTGGATAAGACACAGGAGAAGTTGAAGGAAGAGACGGAGAAGTGGCTGGAGAAGCTTGAAGAAAGGCTGGAAAAACGAGATAGTGAGGTGGAGCAGATGGAGAACGTCCTGGCATACAGGGACGACACGTATCACTTCCTTGAAGAAGAAGACTTCATCCGTGCATTCGAAGCCGTGATTTACGCATGGGGAATACTGGAGACTCTGGAACGCCTGGATAAATTCAGCTAGAAATTATAAGTCAAGCGACGAAATTTTACCCTATGAGTCTTCACAGCGACCCGGTTCTGGCGACTCTAGCCGGGCTTTTCCTATTGCTGATGGTGATAATCTTCATGCACGAGGGCTCAACGTCCCCTGCGCGTAGAGGAAATGACTCTCCCAGAGATAGAGGACCGGGACCTGAACCAGAGGACGAGGGAACGGGGGAACCGCCTGAAGGTCCAGATATACCTGATTCTATAGAGCTTGAAGTACCGGACGAACTCATAGGCAGTATCGATGCGACACAAGAACAGGTCAACAACATAAGCGCAGAGATAGAAAATATCTCAACTGTTATCCGGGGTCTGGTAAACGTTGTCCAGGACCTCGAATCACGAGGTGTCGCCGTCGACTCAGGAGAAACTATAGTGGAGGTAGCTAATGAGCTTGAGCAGATCATGCGGATAGGGCGCGGTGTAGATGGTGGAGACACAGAGGTCATAGTCAACCAGATAAACCAGATAGGGGATGCGATAGTTGGGGCTATACAGGAAATGGAAGTAGAGATCAAGAACGAGATATCGGGCGGTGGCGCTCCTGGGGGTGAGGGAATGTCTGCGGAGGCATCTGCCTTTGCTCACGTTGACAATGATCTTGAAGCTATCTTGGCGTTTCTCATGGAGAATAGAGTCTCCGAGAAAGATGAGATGATTATAAACGTGTTAAACGAGCTAAAAGCCGAGGTAGAACAGCTGAACGTCAATGTAAATGAGTTGAGCGCTGAAATCAACATCCTACAGGACCTGGAGAACGAGATAAGTGTCGAGGTGGACACGCCGGCAGGAGACCAGTTCGTGGTGATGCTTGAGCAGATGATGAACGTGATGCAGGAAAGAAACGCGGTACATCTAGAGGATATCAAGACAGGCGATATCCATATAGGTGACGACTACGGCGACATCAATTTCAACACCTTTGTGAACCTCGTCCAGATGGTGGTGCAGAACCAGCAGAACATGACTATTCTTCTACAGGAACTGAAACATCACAGGGAGGTGAACAACGAGTTCCTATGGTACGTCATACAGGAAATAAGAGAGGGAGGGAGATCGACCGAGAGCGTCCAGAAAGTTCTTTCCGTCCTGGACAGGCATGACGTAGAGAATCTTCTTAAGGTGGAGGAGAAGGAGCTGGAAGAAGTGCTGAAAGAAGCCAGAACCGTTCTCAGGGACGAAAAAGAGGAGTTAGAAGATCTCAAGCATATATATGACCGGTATATCCGTGTTATACACCTCCTTAAAAATCTGAGAGAGGCTCTGAGTGAACTCGAAGATGGGTTCACCAAGGACGGTAAGTTCCGCGCAAAGTCTATAGGTGGAGGTGTTACGAGCTACCTGGAAAAAGCCGGCAAGGAAAGTGGATATGACACAGCTGATAGTGCGGGGGCAGGAACGGCTAAGATGATACAAGATATGAGAGGAATCGAGGATGAAGTGAGAGAGGTCAGTGATGTGGAAAAAGATGAGGAGAAGCATGTGAGAAGAGAGCTAGCTCACCTAGAAGAGTGGATGGAGAGATACAGGGAGGCTTATAGGATACACGTAGCTCTCAACACAGCATATGAAGACTTCAGCGGAGAACGAGAGGAGTTCCTAATCATGGTAGCAGAGCAGGCTGTTAACAGAGGTGTATACGAAGGCGACCCGTACGACCTGGGAGAGTCACTGGAGACGATTATGCTGTTCGACCACCTCTATGATCAGATGCAGAAATGCTTGGGCATCTTAAACAGGGAAGAAGACTTAGGTCTCCAGGATATAGAGTTCCTGAACGAAAATTATGACAACTCCGAGAAACTTGACCAGCTCTGGGGCGAAACAGAAATAATGTCTCTGAGAGATAGCGTGACGGAGCTTAACAAGGAGATATCAAGCCGGGGTGTAGATGCGAACAGAGTCCTCCATAATATACATGAGGCGGTTGAGATAAACCAGAGGGTCAAGAGCCTATTAGGAAATATAATGGAAAGGAAGAGAAATGAGGAGAAAATTCTTGAGAACGCCGAAAAGAAACTTGAGAAGGTCAGCTCGCCGTGACCTCGCTCTAGGAAACCAAACAAGTCATATAAATCAAGGTCATCCAGCATTCTAACATGAGAGACCCCTGGAAATTCGTTGCATTTCCCTCCGCAGCTGTCGCGGGTTACCTGCTTTCACATACCGCTATCTCTGCGATGGTAGGTGATTTCACAGGACTCTCTGAATACCTGTCCGAGCTTGCCGTGGTCGGCGGTGCGGGTCTGGTAGCAGGGTTCCTGGTTGACGAAGTTGTTCCAGTCTACCTCGAAAAAGTACGGGAAGGTAGAGGACAGGGAGATATAGGGGGAGACTTAGAAGGTGATCTCGATTTTGGATGAACGTCTGGGAGCTCTCCTGTTGATTACCTTATTTTTCACAGGAGTGGCTTCTGCCTCACACTACTATGATGAAGGTATAGACGCCGACGCTGGCTTTGAGATACCTCAGTACGAGACACAGGAGGAGATACTGACGCAACTGGTTGCACCGTTCCTGCTGATCGCTCTTGTATTCCAGCTTGGTCTTGAAAGGGCTATGATGTTCACTCTGGCGGAAGACGACAAGCTACGCCATCCCTACCAGAAAAAAGGGGAGAAAAAACGGATAAAGAGGCAGTCAATGATGCTCTCGCTGGTCATAACCGGTATGCTGGTGCCTACACAGTTCTTCCAGTTGGTGAATGATGCCGTGGCTATAGTCTTCGGAGGTATAATATATCTGGGTCTGGCGGTCGGCGGACTTCTAGCTGCGTATCTCCTGCTCAAAAGTTTCTCAACGACTGCTGGAGCTACGGGTGACTAATAATTATAAAAGGCAAAGAGATTAACTACTCCATGGACAAAAAAATCCTTGTCTATTTACTAGGTGTGATTTCATTTGTTTCTCTCGCTGCTGCTTCGACACATACGCCGGTAGATCAGCTAGCAAGTGCTATTGTAAGCGTTCTGGGAGGCGTATTCGAGAGATATGTGGGTGCTCCTCTGACAGACCAAAACGCACTTGTAACTCTGGCAGCTGTAGCTGTTTACTGGTATGGTTTCTTTATAGGTCTTGAGGCATTTCTGGACAAGCTTGGCTGGCTCGACCGCTTTACAGGAAAAGCAGGGGTAGGCAGGGAAGAATCCAAGTGGAGACTGGTCGCGTTCTCTATCCTATTATTCCTGGTATTCCTTGGAAGCGGCTGGTTTGCACCTATACTGGCTATTACGCGCGACTCGATAATCCTTCTATTCGCCATAGGAACCTTCGCAGTCCTATACGGGATGTTCAGGTACGGTATCTGGGGTGGAACTAAAGAGGCAGTAGCCGCCAACAAAGAGCTCCTCGCCGATGCCAAGAACAGGGAAAAAGAGGCAGATGAACTTCTCAATGAGGTCAAGCGAGAGGAGCAGGATGCTATGCGCAGAGGAGGGGAAGAAGGTGACGCCGAGGCTAGACATGCTGAGCAAGAACTAGAGAAGGCACTTGAACTTATGGAGATTGCAGTGGATGATTTGGAGCAGTTTGCCGAGAGAAGTCAGTCTGATATATATAACGCGGTACAGGACGCTAAGGCCTTTCTTGAAGACAGTGATAGAGCGGTTGAAGGCGCCAAGAACTTTGAAAAACTTGCGGATGAAATCAGAGCGGGATTGAGTCAGATTCTGAGGCGTGATTGGAGTGATCCTGCTAATGATTTAGATGTACTAGAAGATGTTTTGGATGTTCTGATGAATCGGTTCTATCAGCTAGAACAAGATGTTATCCGCTTGAAAAAGATAGCGGATAAGGAACTGGTTGAAGAAAAGGACGAATTCAGTGAATTAACTAGATTCGTCCAAGAGTATGGTCAAGTCGAGCAGATGTGGGAAGCTCTCCCGAACGAAGTCGAGCGAGCTGTAAAGGAAGATAAACTTCTTGATAAGTTAGCACAGAAGTATGGTGATGAGGAGTTGGAGAGTGCTTCATACGAAATTGGCAAAGAACTTGAAGTGCTTGAGGAGGAGTTACAAAAGCTACGTAATGCATTCCTGGATCAGGGTAAGGAAATCGAATCTGCCAGAAAATATCTGAATGAAGAGCTAAAGATGACCGAAGCTGAGAAAAAGGAATTGGAGGATGCTCTCGGATTAATAGAATCTATTTTGAATAATAATCTTATTGAGAATGCATATAATCAGATAAGAAGTGAGTTTAGCGGAGTGGCCGGAGCAAGTGATGTCATGGAGGATGACGATGGCAATATAAAACTAATAGTCCTACGCGATGGCTTGAAAAGTTTAAGAGGCGATGTGAGATCCATAATTAACGAGTTCTACCAGATTAGGCAGGAGGTACGGAGACTGATTGATAAAACGAAGAATATTGCTGACCCGAGAAATATTTTCTAGAATTCTGTATGTTTTAGAGTTAACACCTCAACATTTTTACGTATTGATTAATAAGTAACAACTATGGTCTGGTGGTTGTTCAGTTCGGAGTTGGATAGAAGAAGGCGCAGAGCTAATGGTTTGATGAGAGATACATCTGTAGATGAGGCTGATGTTCTGTACGCAGGTGCTTGGAACAATAAGACTCGTGCCAATACTGTTCTCGAACTGAGTGGTCGCGGATTGAGCGTTACCGATTTGCAGCCGGATGATATAGAGGAGAGAAATGGAGAACTTGAGGTCAACGGTGTCCCGGTCTCGGAACTTGAAGATACTGTCGTTTTCTACCGTCAGGCCAGCTTCAAGTCAGATCTATCTGAGGACAAAGTTCCTGAAAACGTATTGCAGATGCAGAGGCTGGAAGAAGAATACGGTGTGGAATTTGTTAACTCTCCTCAGGGAGCTGCACTTTGCTCCGATAAAGAGATAACTAAGAGAGCGCTAAAAAATCTTGAGAATGTCGGCCGTCAGGAACTTGTCGAGTTCGCGCAGGAAGAATACGAGCCCGGAGAGGAACTCGATGAGGAATGGATGGAGTTCCTGGAAGAATACTGGGATGAGGAAGAGGAGAAACTGGACAATGATTTCATGGATATCGAGATCCCTGAGACTTACCGGGATTACGAGCGTGCTGAGGGCGAAATGGAAGAAGACGATATAGTTGTGAAGAAACCGTTTGAAGGTTCTCACGGCGAGGGTATAGAGTTCCTGGAGTTCGGTGAAATAGATGAGTTCGAGGATGGATTCCTGTACGAAGAGTTCGTCGACCACTACAGCGAGAGCGAAGTATACGAGGATATAGTTGACAGCAGGATATGGGTTGCTGGGGATGAACATGAGGCTGTCGACAGGGAGATAGATTCCGGAGAGCCTGAACCGACCAACATCAACAACGGTGGAGAGTACTCGGAAGAGCCGATGGATTCAGGAATCGAGGAGAGGCTTGTTTCCTACCTTGTCGGTGAAGAGCTGGATATGGATGTGTTCGCTATCGACTGTGTCAGGAAGGTCGATGAGGATGGAAAGAAAACCATCGTTCCTTACGAGGTCAACTCCACGCCCGGAACCAAGTTGAACGATTACGATGTCTGCGACCAGGATCTGTACGAGATGACGGCAGACACCATAGAAGATGCTTTAGAGGATACCGGAATACAGGATGAGCCGGAGATGCAGGTAGAAGCAGGAGTCGGGAACTATGCTCCTGCGGTAGGATAACCGCAGAACTCTGACAACGCTTTTAGATATTTAAAGGAAGGA
This sequence comes from Candidatus Nanohalarchaeota archaeon, assembly GCA_022729235.1. Classification (GTDB taxonomy): domain Archaea; phylum Nanohalarchaeota; class Nanosalinia; order Nanosalinales; family Nanosalinaceae; genus JALDAJ01. The sequence continues at coordinate 319,332 of JALDAJ010000001.1, read as the reverse complement.
GCAAAATACTGCTACAGAGGGCGTTAAAAACATGATGGAACAACTCATGAACAACTTTGATATATTGATAATTGGTGCCGCATTAGGCTTTTTCCTCGGTAAAAGCATGGGTCGAAGAAGACGCGGAGGAATGATGATGTGATGAATGACAGAAAACTACACGAATACTTCTACCAGGTCGAGAATATCCTCGACGAGTTTGTTATAGCCATTCTTTCGCTCGGAGCTATAGTCGTTGCGTTGTACACCATGTTCTGGGCGCCGCAGAATGTAGGAATCGTTTCCTTCGGTCGGATAATCGAGCCATGGATCACGATGCTCGCATTGATGATTATAGCCCGCGAGCTATGGCTGATGAACCTGCACAACAGGAAGCAGGGTTATGAAGGTGAATAGTTAGGTGGCTGATGTAGGGAGTTTCACGCAGTTGTTAACAACACTAGAACAGGCAGACTTCTTCATAGGAGTACTGCCGTTCTTACTATCGTATCTGGTCTTCTACGCGGTTCTAGAGAATGTACCGGTTATAGAAGAGAAAGATAACTTTCCGCCACTTATCGCTTTAATATTCGCGTTCTTTGTATCATTCTTCATAGTTCAAAATCCGGCATACCAGATGTTCTTCGTCAGCTACCTGGGGACGCTGACGGTTGGAGTCATAGGTGTTCTGGGGCTTTTCATGCTCCTCGGGCTTACAGGTACCACGGATTACTTCAAGAAGAATGTCATGGCTGTTCTGGGACTGATTATCGCGGCCGTGGCATTTACTGTATCGGGAGGTCTTGATGCCTTGACGCTTGGTGAAGGAGAAACAGCGATAGATGCGATTGCCGGGGTTGTCCAGTACAGCTTTGATACCGGTCTTATATGGGCTGCTGTGATATTAGGTGTTCTCTGGTTCACTATGCGTGATCCGAGCGGAGACAGTACATTGAGGCCTTTACTCTTCGAACATGGGCCGGGACCTGATTCGGAGGGATAAAGAATGGCATTCGAACAGATAGTGTTGATGATGGCGGATATGGATGTTTTCCAGCTGTTCTTTCCCTGGTTGCTGGTTCTGGCGGTGACCTATGGCGTCCTTGAGAAGTATAAGGTTATCAGTGAGGATGAGCAGGTAAACGGGGTTATATCTCTGGCTGTCGCATTCCTGGCGATCGGAGGTGCGTACTTCTTCCTACCGCCAGGTATAATGACTAATCTGGCTGCAGCCCTTACTTTTGGTGTTTTCGGGTTCCTGGGTTTAATGATTTTGATGGCGGTGGCGGGGATTGACATTGCTGAGGACGAGAAGACGGAGAGTATAAGGCTGTGGTCGGCTGTAGCGATTGCGGCAATAGTTTTCATAGGTGCGTTTGTTACGCAGGCAGATCTGGGTGCGTTCCTCGGTGATATAGAAGATACGTGGCAGGAAGTGGTTATGCCTGTACTTATACTGCTATTCCTGCTTATCATCGTGGCTATAACCGCTGGCGGAAACAGTGACTGAAAAATCAGTTCCAGTCTTCAACGTCTATATCGTCAATATCCTGGCTTGAAACGTTCTTATCCGTTTCAATCCCTCTTTCCTGCTTGATATCCTGCACAAGATCTGTCAGGTCCCTGACGTTGTCGACCAGGGAAGGAAGCACCTGCTGGAAAGCCTTCTCCAGCCCGCCTATACGTGACTGGTAAGAGTCGATGTGTTCCTCCATCTCATCCATTTTCTGTATGAACTGTGTCTGGTCCTCGTCGTCACGGACTTCCAGATCGTGGACCCGCTGCTCTAGATCTTCTGCTGTATCTTTCAGCTCATCGATTTCCCGGTAAACGTTCTCGAACTCTCTCTCGACGCGGTCAAAGTTTTCAGCGACGATAGTCTCCACCAGCTCCTCCACGTTAGAGCCGTGGGCGCCCTGTTCTTCCTGTGGTTCCTGCGGTGTCTGCTCCTGTGGCGCAGGAGGCGCTGGCTGCGGGTTTGGTTGCTGTGGTTCTTGTTCTCTCTGATCCATAGTATCATCGTTTTGTGAGAAACCCTCATCTACAGGGCTTACTGCATCTTCCTCACTTTGGTATGGTGTCATGGGTTTCGGTCCAGGACCGGTGTCAGGAGTGGCTGTTGATGCAACCGCATTGTTTATAGCGCGGTCGATTTCTGTCTGTGAATACTGTCCCTGGAGTTCCTGTCTTATCTCCTCTTCAGCGTAACCCTGTGAGAACAGGTTATCAACTGTTCTTTCAAGACTACCTCCGCCAAGTGCCTGTGGCGTCTCTTCTTGTCCAGGAGCTCCTTGTGGCGCTTCACGTTGCTGATCTGTTCCGCCTGATTCATCGTCCCTCAGTCTCCCGAACAGCTGGAATTTCATGATGTCACCCTCTTATTCATTATCTGGTTGGTTTTCCATGCTTTTTATCTTTCTGTCCACGATTTTCTCCACTTGCTCTCTTGAAAGACCGCTGGAGTTCCCCTGTGCTATCTCTTTGACCTCTTTCTTTGTAGTGAAGGAAGAATGGATAGGGTTCATAAGATCCATGTAGTTCTCTATCTCCTCCAGCTCCTGTGAAGACACGAACTTCCGCTTCTCGCGGTTGATCTCCTTGATATCGACCTCTATGTTTGCTATCCTGTCCCTGACCTCTTCTATCTCGTCCTCCAGACCCTGAACATCCTGGGATAGGGACTTGGTCTTGTTGAGAACGGTGTCGTCCAGGGTATTGACTCTTGCTGTAAGGTTTCTTATCTTCTCCTCCAGGTCTCTTACCCTGCGGTTAAAGTCGTTGACCTGGTCTGCGAGCCGGTTTACGATATCCTGCTGGGGCATCCCATCTTTTATTCAATAGTTACTTGAATAATAATGCTGGGTATGGCAGACGTAAGAAATCTTGATGTTTTCGACTACGAGTACGATGATGAGAGCGGTACAGTTAAAGTCAATACTCTCGGCTCGATTTACGGCGCGTCGATAGAGGACTACCCCGAGGTCATGTCCCGTGTTATCAACATCCTCCAGGAAGTACCTGACGCGTCCTCAGTGGTTCTATCAGAGTCAAGGGATTATGAGTACGGGGAGGAAGAGGTATCGATGCTTAAGGAAATCGCAGATGCTATCCAGGGTATATCCTCCCAGGGTTACCTGTCGGAGCAGGGCGGGGAGAAATGTGACTCTTTTTATGCGGATCATGTACCTGAGGTACAGCAGATAGTTATCGATCAGTTAAGGCGCGACCCTGTAGGGGCTTACGTAGAGCTGAGAAGGAAGGAGAGGCGCCTGAAGACAGAGATGAGCGATGATTACCCGCAGAGAAAGCGGTGTATCAAGTACTTTCTTAACGATGTTATCCGCCCGATTAGTGACCGGCTGGAAGAGACAAGGATGATACAGAGGGCGAGAGATGAGGATTTTGTAACAGGTCATCACATCGGCGACAGAGAGGTTTACAGGGAGTTTTTCCACCCTCTTGTGAGACCGAACTTCATGCTTACCAAGTTTATGTCACTGCCTCCTGAGCGAGGTGAAGAAATCGACAGGTATGAGGTACGGAATGATATCGAAGTATCGATCTATAAGATACCCGACAAGGTGCAGCCGGTCTACCACGTTAACCCGCCGGAGTTCAACCTGACCGAGGAGAAATACACCTTACTTGATGCTGCGCGCAGGTTTATGGCGTCGCACGAACCCGAGTCAGGAGAGTTCGCCCGCCCGGAACGTATGAGGCAGGTGTTCGAAAATATAGGGAGGGACATGCTCCGGGATATCGCCAACCAGATGGATATCAGATTGACGAGAGAGGAGTTGGACGAGCTTACGTCGATACTCAACCGTTACACTTCAGGTCTTGGTGTGCTGGAACTTCTCCTTAGTGACCCCAAGATACAGGACGTGTTTATCAACTCGCCGGTTGGAGGCTCTTCTATATTCATCAACCACCAGGAATACGAGGAGTGCGAGACCAACCTGATACCGACTAAGGAAGAGGCGGAGTCATGGGCTACAAGGTTCCGTATCCAGTCTGGACGCCCTCTGGACGAGGCAAACCCGGTCCTGGATACCGACACAGAGGTTCCTGGTGGACGCGCCCGTGTCGCTATAATCCAGGAGAACCTGTCGCCGGAGGGACTTGCGTTCGCGTTCAGAAGACACCGCTCAAGGGCGTGGACTCTACCGCTTTTCATCGATAAGGGTATGATAAATCCGATGGGAGCAGCACTACTATCTTTCATAGTTGACGGCGGTCGATCAGTGCTTTTCGCGGGGACACGTGGGGCAGGAAAGTCGTCGATACTCGGCGCATCGATGCTGGAGTTGCTGAAGAAGACCAGGATTATATCGGTAGAGGATACGCTGGAGCTGCCTATCAACCAGATGAAAGACCTGGGTTACAACGTTGAACGGATGAAATCCAGGAGCGTCATCACACAGGTGGAAAATGAGCTTGCAGCGGACGAAGCTATCAGGACCTCGCTACGTCTCGGAGATTCTGCACTGGTTATCGGAGAGGTAAGGAGTGACGAGGCGAAAACCCTTTACGAGGCGATGCGTGTCGGAGCCGTCGCGAACTTTGTCGGCGGAACCATCCACGGAGAGTCTCCCTATTCAGTATATGACCGTGTCGTGAACGACCTCGGTGTCCCGAAAACGTCTTTCAAGGCGACCGATGTCGTTGTAAGTGTGAACAAGATCAAGAGTCCGGACGGTCTGAACACTTACCGGCGTGTCACAGGGATCACCGAGGTCAGGAAAGAATGGACCAACGACCCACAGGAGGAGAACGCCTTTGTCGACCTGATGCGCTACGATAGCAACGAGGACAAACTGATGCCTACAGATACCCTGAAGAACGGTGAGTCGATGGTTCTCAACAGGATTGCGGAGAACATCAGGGAGTGGAAGAATGACTGGGAGGCGGTCTGGAACAATATACAGCTCCGTAAAAAGATAAAACAGGACATGGTGGAAGCCGCAAATGAGAATGATAGACCGGAGCTCCTTGAGGCAGATTTCACGGTAAAAGCGAACCAGCGCTACCACATACTGGCGGAGAGAGTAGGCGAAGAGTACGGTAAGCAGGACCCGGAGAGGATATACGCCCGGTGGAAGGAGTGGTTCGACCGGCAGGTGTGAGTTAGATGAGTGAAGACAACAGAATCGGAGATGATGAACGCGACGGTCTGGATGATGAGGAAAAGGACAGGATACGAGAGATAGTTGATAACCTGGAAAGAGACGTGGAGCAACCTCCGTACAACACCTCGTCGAGACAGGGTTATTCGAAGGAGTACCAGGAGTACCGTGAAGAGGAGGTAAGGGAGAGGGAGAAAACGTTTTACGAAAAACTATGCATAAAATCTGGATCGATACTAAGTATCAGTGCGGGAGAGACGACTAGAGACAAACTTACTCCTTCTCTAAGACTGCTTGACTGGGACGTAACGCCTGGAATGGTCTTATCGGCAGCAGTGTTCACAGGTTTTGTATCTTTCACACTTTGGTTCCTGCTTTTCGGCTTAAACGTTTTACTCGGGTACCTTCTGCCGAACTCCCTGATGCTTCTCCTGCTTTCGATACCTCTCACTGCAGGCGTATACACCTACTACAAGCCGATATACGCGGCGAAGAACAAGGTTATCAGGAGCAGCGGGGAGATGATTCTCGCGATACTCTACATGGTTGTCTACATGCGCTCATCACCTAACCTCGAGGGCGCAGTACGGTTCGCCGCTTTAAACCTTGAAGGACCGATATCTAAGGATCTAAAAGGAGTTCTCTGGAAGGTGGAGATCGGAAATTTCAACCGTATAGAAGACGCGCTGAACGATTATACCCGTAACTGGAAAGGATTCAATGATGACTTCCTGGAGTCTCTGCAGCTACTGCAGGCGGCGATGAATGACCCTGACTCGGACCGCAGAGAACAGCTCCTGCAGGACGCTATCGACCGCATCCTGGATGGTACACAGGAGAAGATGAAGCACTACGCCCAGTCCCTGAAGACGCCGGTAATGATACTCAACGCGATGGGTGCTATGCTTCCGGTTCTCGGCATGATAATGCTCCCTCTGATCTCCGTATTCATGGGTGATGTGATAAGACCGCTCCACCTGATAGTCCTGTTCAACTTCCTTCTCCCAGGATTCCTGTACTGGTTCATGCAACGCATACTATCCTCAAGACCTCCAACAGTATCTTCACAGGCTGTCAGTACAGATAGCCTGCCTGAACGCGGCAAGTATACGTTCACTGTAGGAGAAAGCGAGTTCCGGGTCCCGGTCTGGCCGGTCGGTGTCGCGGTTTTCTTCATCATCGCGCTGTACGGCATGGTCGGTTACCTAACAGCTCCGTTCTTCTATCCTGTCCCGAATGTCGACCCGGGCATGGTGCCTACGATGTTTCTCTCAGGAGACAGCCTCAACCCAATCCCGCTGCTTCTCAGGAGCGTCTCGATAACCCTGGGGATAGGATGGGGTATAGGATTAGTGCTGATACTTGGTAGCATCGAGAGGAGGAACGCAGAGAACCACCTGAGAGAGATCGAGAGCCAGTTCCCGACCGCCCTCTTCCAGCTGGGGAACAAGATTTCGGGTGGAACGCCGATTGAGGTTGCCTTGAAACAGGCATCGGAAGCAACGTCCGACCTCGAGATATCAGACCTTTTCGGGAAAGCATCGAGAAACGTCGAGGAGATGGGTATGACCTTTGAAGATGCTGTATTCAACGAGAAATACGGCGCGCTCCAGGAGTTCCCCAGCCAGATGATACAGACTGTTATGAAAGCGATACTTGAGTCCTCGGAGAAAGGAACTCACGTGGCGGCGATGGCGATGACAACGATCTCGCGCTACCTGGATAACATCCACAGGACACAGGAACAACTCAACGATTTGATGGAGGAGACGATGACCACTATCCAGATGCTGGCGTACCTGCTTGCGCCGATAGTTTCCGGGGTCGCGGTCGGAATGTCCCAAACCATAATCACAGCGATGTTCGGGCTTTCACAGCAATTCCAAGGTGCTTCACAGGAACTGCCTGGAGACGGTGCCGGGGGTGGAGCCGAGGGCGCGGAGTTCTCAGGAATCCTTGGTAACCTGGACGCGGCTATCCAACCCGAACTCCTGCAGTTCGTGGTCGGCATATACCTGATACAGCTCCTATACATTCTTGGAACGTTCTACATGAAGATAGCAGAGGGAGAGAACGTAACCTACCGCAACATGTTCATCGGAAAAATACTTATTTCAGGAATGTTCTTCTACACCATAACCCTGCTGATAGTGGCGCTGCTGTTCGGAGGTATGATAGGTGGAATCGCGGATGCGTAAAGGTGGTGTGGAGCCAAAGATATTAGCTAGCATAGTCGCCGCCGTAGTTATCGCTGCAGCGCTGTTAAAACTCTGGACGGGGGCTTTACCGGTATGAGAAAGGGTATAGCTGATTATTCTGTCTGGACACTTGTAGGATTCCTCCTTGCAGCATTCCTTCTATGGGTCATACTGTCTATTATCCCTGGTCTTATATCCGGTGCCGAACAATCATATCTTGGATGCACAAACCTCCACAACGTGATAGCCGAAGCCACAGGGATAGAGATGTGCTAACATGAAAGGAATCATCAGCAATGTCGGTGTCATGGCGGTCGCGGTCATGATAGGAGCGGCGTTTATCGGAGCCCTCACAACCATAACCGACCACTCGCTCGAACCAAGGACGAATAATCTAATGGAACAGCTCCAGTCACTGGACGGCGTGGTGACGATAGGAGAAGACGTTGAAGACCCGTATGAGGCAGAAAAACAGTTCCGCGGACTAGTGGTCTGGAACATGCTCGCCGCCCAGCAGTGTGCCTACGGGTCGATGGTCTACCAGCATGATGAATTTGATCCGGAGCCTGCCTCTTCAGGAGAGAACGAATTGGGACCGGAGGACTTACAGATGCACCTTGTCGATGTAGATGTGGACGACTTGGATACGGAAAGCGGTGATGAACTAGATAGCATGTTGGATGGTGATGATGGGGGTCAATTTACTTACTTCGGATGGGGTGAGAAAGACGATGAGGAGAAAGAAGATCCGCTCAAGACCCTAGTTAAAGAAACCTCCTTCACGGGGGACTGCATGGGAGCAGATCCTATAGTCACTGATCCGTTGAGTTTCATTTCAGGAATGGTTTCGCTGGATGACTTAGGATTGTCAGAATGGGAGGAACACTCAGCTCAAGGAATTTACGGAGCAACCGGGTTTGAAAATGAACAAACATTTGTGATAGAAGATATTGGGCTTATGGCTATGCATCTCAACGAAAAACTCGTCGATAGCGGTATTACAGATGAAAATGCTCCTGACTTCACACGTGCGGAGAGAGCAGCTGTCTTCTATCCGGAAGGGGTTTTAACCACGGAAGAGACATTGGAGTACTGGGAGAACTCCGATAATCCTCACTGGGTTGACCCTGAAGAAGATGAAGTGGAAACTACCTCTGACACAGCTTATCGTGTTAAAGGACCGATGCTCCTATCCTTTGGGGAGAGAGCGTGGAAATATAGTATCGGTGAAGGGAGATTTGAACTTGATGTTAGAGATGGAAGAGGAACAGGATTATACGATTACAACTTTGGTGAAGGCGGATGGCCTGAGAGCATGAACGCGTTCCGTGTAAGGATGGTTAATGTCCCAACTATTACTTCTGACGAATTTGACGTAGAGGAATTTCTTGATAAGGGCGATTTAATACAAGAGCACAGGTACTTGGCTAATAATCTGGAGTATCTAGTATGTGAAGGCTCTGAGGGCTTTGTGCAGGCTAATGCTGGAGCGGATATCAACCATGAGAGAAAACAGTACAGCGATGATGACCCGATATTCAGGGACGTAGTCTATCCAAGGGTTGAGGTAGAATCGGGTGCCGACAACTGTTTGGAAGATGTTTTAAGTTATATCGGAATTGGCACCTCTCTAAAGGATGCAGATGGAGAGGAACTCCCGGAGCCAAGTATTTCACGGTTTGATATAAATGATGAAGGTGAGTTTGAGGTTCCAGAGCCAGAGATAATCGAGCTTGGAGAGGCTGATGGAGAGATGCAGGAAATACCTATCTATACCGCGCTCGAACAGCATGATACACAGGAACTTCTCGGCGTAGAATGGATCGATACAGAGTTTTACCGTCCAGAACTCGCGGTCGACCCGGTGGACTGTCTAGGTCTGAGCCTGGATCATGATGAATACGATATAACAGAAATGTATCAGGGCGGAGCAAGTGATGAATACGTTTACAATCTTGAGAGATTCGGAGAGGATAACACCTTTGAGAAGAGGTTTGATTCAACCGGTAGACAGGATATTATAGTCACGCCTGTAGAACCTTCTGATTCGCTGGGAGCGCTGGATGATGTGACATTACGGCTTATTCCTCTTGTGGATATAGACTTAGAACCGTATATCGCTAGTCCCAGCAGTGTCAGTGATTTAGGTACTGACAGCGAGATTATCGTAGGTATAAAGCAGGAAGATCAAGATGAGGATGACGAAGATCAAGAGGATTTATTTAGGATAGAAATAGACTACCGGATAGATGACAATGGAAACTTGATCGTTGATACATCAGGAGCGCATGACCTATCTACTTACTTTGCTATCGAACGCCCTACCATAGGTGGTACAGAGAGACTAGATAAAGGTCCTGAAGATGCTTTCTTGCAGGTTGAAGTAGATCTGACAGTAACGGATCCTCGAGATATTCTAGATGCAGACACTAATGCGGCGGCGATAAGTGAGAATCATTTTGCTATGACTGATATAAGAGGGACTGGGGGTCAGGTTTTCTTTGATGTGGAGGAGTTTGAGTTGATTGTTGAGAACTATGATGAGGATGAGTTACTTGTGGATTTAGCTGGAGGTGACCGGAGCTATGAGAGGACGCTCGAGGTTTCGGAGAAAAGAGTAGAGAGTGTTATGCTTGAAGAGAGAAGCGGGAGTACTGAGGTAACAAGTTTCACTGTGGAAGGTGAGCCGTTAGGATGCTCATAGAGACCTTACTTAGAAGCGCCAGGATGAAGGGTGAGACTAGACCGGTTCATATAGTGGCGGGTATCGTGCTGGTAGTGATGTTCATAGCGCTGCTGTATGGTATGGTTTCCTCGGGTATGGAGCAGGGTGTAGGGGAGATCATGGAGGTTCTGGGCGGCGGCGAGAACGGGGAGTAAGGATTTTATTTAAACTCCTGAGGATTAAAGACTTTACTAGTGGATCGGTCTCTATGGGTTGTGCTGTCGTTTGTAATCGGAATTGTTATACTGGTAGCCCTGGCTATAATGGTGGAAAACCATACGGACGCACTGCTTGAGTTTGTGGGGGGTAACCTGTGAACAAGGAATCTGGCATAATAATCGCCTTTATACTTGCAGTCCTGGCTATCGTAGCTGTTTACTCGGTTTTAGCAGGTACCGTTGAGTTGAGTGAGGACTCGATTGATGAGCTTTACGATGAATACGTTGGAGAGTCAGAAGATGATGCCGAAGACGTTTCAGCAGTTGTTCAAAACTCTGATGTAAGGTCGGTTTCAGGGAGGTGTCCGGATTGCGTAAGGGAGAGGCAGCGTCGATTATAATAGTTACAGGATTGATAGCTAGCGCTATATCTGCGACCATGGGTCTGGCAGCACTCCAGTCGATATGGATGGGTGTGATGGGAGATGCAGATGTTCTTTCCGGCGGTCAAAGCCCTTTTAACGACCTTGTCTCTAGTATAAACGAGGTTTGCGGTGATGAAGGAGGAAGCGATACTGTTCTCATAGATCTTGATGATGACGAGGAGATAAAGATTGACGGAGATAACGCGATATTTAAGGTAGACGGTAATCAAGAAAGGACTGAGGATATTCACTGCTCTGTTGCTGGCTCAGACGGGTTCGAGGGCGGTGAAAATACTCAAGTCACGATTAATTATGAGTCAGAGGGCGAGGTAAGTTTTGGATGAAAGGATTTGCAACTGTACCGACAGTCCTGATAGTACTGGGATCGATAATGTCGGTATCGGTCCTGGGGATAGGAGTAGAGTCGGTCATGGGTGTAGAAGATGCAATCGCAGAGGAGGCTCTGCCGATGATCACTAACAGGGTGTCCCACGCGGTCTATATGGCGGATTCTATGGATGAAGCGGATATAACACTGAACTTCAGAACAGATTTCGTCCTGGAAGAATCTGACGGAGATCTCTTCTTGAACACCGGAGATAGCTCTGAGATGATCGACCCGGGTATCCGTTTCAGGTACGATGAAGATGAGCTCGGAGAGGAGTTCGACCAGCTCTGCATAAGTAAATCCGGTTTACAACCCCATCTAAGCACAGGTGAGTGCAGTTGAACGTCAGAAAGGTTCTCCCCTGGATTGTCGGGATAGTGGCTATTACTTTTATGATAACCCTGATGTTGACCGGGATACAGGCACAGGTAGAGGATCTCATACAGATCTCGGAGTTCCACGGCGAAGCTGCCGCAGGGACTTTCTACTTCCTGAACCGGGATGAACGTCTTGGAGTTGTGACAGTCGAAGATGATATTCAGGAGTTGCTGTATGATGACGAGGGAGTCGGATGCACGACCGACCTGCCGTTGTTCGCCGATGGAGAGTTTCTACTGGATATAGATGATACCTGTGGGATGGTTGATATTGTCCCGCTCGAGACTTCTGTGTTGGTCCAGTATGAGGAGGAAGAGGATGAAGAAGTCAAGAAACTGGAGGTGTTCCCGGGACCGTGAAAGGCAGTATAGACTTGGTAACGGTCATAGTCGGGAGTGCAGTCCTGTCGTTACTGATATTTTACCTGCTTTTTATCATGGCATCTACCCCGGTAGAAGGAGCTATATACGCCGAGTTACACCACTCGAACGCGGAATTCCAGTCCGCGATCGCCATGAATAATATCCTGAAGTCAGAGAACCCGGATGTCATGGACACCCTCTTCTATTACCCGGCGATGAGCGGTAACGAGAGAACTGATGCCGGGCAGGATATCGAGGAACGTGCAGAAGAAGTGCTGGGAAGTGCGCATGAGGAATACCGGTTCGCTGTGGATGAAAAAAATATAGAGGTGGAGGAGGGAAATCCTTCTGTAAGGTCATCAGCATACGTCCCTACTGTTGAAGGTCCAGTAAGGGTTACAGTGGAGGTGCCGAGTTCGTGAAGGGAGAGGCTTTAAGTCTTCTGATGGTTATGACTGCGGTTTCCATAACGCTCGGAGGATTTCTATCATCGGTATACTCGACTCATGAGGTGAGGGAGACGGTTTCATATTACGGCGGTGACGTACACACGATTACAGAGTCGCAGGTAAAAGCAGATATTTACACTGAGAAACTTCCTGATGACATCAATATCTCCTTCAATACTGTGGCTTTTGAACTTGGACAGCAGACCAGGAGCTGGAACGATGCCCCGGATATAGAGAGCATACGTGGCGAACTTGAGCAGGATATCGCCTCAAAAATCCAGGATAGAAACCGGGTTTTCGGATGTGAGAATCCAGAACTAGCCGGTGTCGAATATGAAGATAGAGAAATCACGCTATCCTTCAGCCGTTCCTCTGTCATCTGTGACTCGACATCGACCCAGGCAGAGGTATACCTAGAAGAAGAGATAACCGTTAACAATACTGAGAACCGGTACATGCTTCTCGTGGAAGCTGCCCTGGAGCTGAGAGAAGAGATGGATACGGACGATCTCCCTGATTCATGGGCTGAGGCAACTCGCCCCGCATCTACCGATAGCTGTGAGGAAGATCTGGATAGTGACTCCTACCGGGACACAGCAAGAGAAAGGGCGGAAAACAGCGCTGTCCAGAACAATGGACTTGCCAGCGGGATCTCGGGAGGAGTTGACTTACCGGGATGGATAGAACTGGATACTTCCACGGATTTCGATTTTGATACCTCCATAACTGATGAAGATATCGATGATTGCACAGGAACAAAGGAGATAGAATGTCCGGAGGATGAAGAGATAGAGCAGGACGAGGACATCTTTGAGGAGGATGGTGAATGCAAGGAAGAGTTTGACGGGCAGGAATTCGATGTTGAAGCAACTTCACAGGTAACCGGCGCTACCCTGGAGTTCGACCTCTCTGATTCGGAGAAAGAAGTTATGGGTGCTAGCGCCAATGAAGATACTTTACATTTCATCTTCGAGTACGACCACGACATGGACTGAACCATTTTTATCAGTTATCTGCCAATATAGAGCTAGGTGATCACCAGTGGCAGAAGACGACAACACGGTATACGTTGGTTCCAAACCCGCGATGAGCTACGTTCTCGCGGTAGTAACCCAATTCAGTGAAGGACAGGACCCTGTCCACGTTAAAGCTCGAGGAAAAGCTATCTCCCGGGCAGTGGACGTCGCAGAAATGGTCAAGAGAAAATTCATCGAGGACGCAGTAGTTGATGACATCTCGATCGACACAGACCAGATCGAGACTGACGAAGGAGAGGAACTGGACGTATCATCGATCCAGATCGACATCACCCAGGAGTAGAGTTCCTGGAACATTTCTCTCTATTTTTCTTTCATGAGCCCCTGAGATCATTCGACCGAACTCCGGCGTTCCACATCTCTTTTATACTGGCGGAAGCAAACTTGGTAGTATGCGTAAAGGAATGTCCCAGACACTGGCGCTGATCGTTGCCGCATCAGTACTTATGATGACCGCGCTGACCGTCATCTTCATGACACAGGGAAGCCTGCAAGGAATCTTCGGGGACAGCGCCGAACAGGAATGTATCGCGACTATCGAGAATACCTGTAGATTTAGTTCCGGGACGCATAGCACGCCTTCAAGCTGTGAGAGAGCAGGAATAGTAGGACAGAGCGCTGACGTTCTGGGAATAGAACACGCTGAAGGTCAAATTGGTCAAGATACATATGATTGCAGAAGCCAGACAGAGGAATAATTAGATATGAACCTGACAATACAGATGGTTCTCGTCGCGACGGTTGGAGCCGTAGTCGCGGGGATAGCGGTGTTCATGGTGACGGGAGAGGCGGGTGACTTCTCCGACTTTGTCGGTGGGCAGAGTGAAAGTGCACAGTGCAGTCTGTACCAGTCGCAGTGGCCTGAAGATGATGAAGAAGGTGCTGGAGAGAAACAGGATGAATTGACGGACAAAATGGATGAACTGGATGACTGTGATCCTCCTGACTAGTTTAGCTTCATTATATCCTCGACAACATTCTCTACCTCCCACAGCTCTCCTTCTTCAATGTCTAACTCGCCTTCATAGTTAACAGGTATCAATGGTACAGGGTTCAAGGTGTGGGATGTGCTTGGCTCGCCTTCTGTTCCCATATCTTCGCAGTTGCCGTGGTCCGCGGTGACCAGTAACGCGTAGTCGGTACCTTCTACTGCGTTGACTATCCTGCCGACGTTCCTGTCCACGGTCTCCATCGCGGTTATAGCGGCTTCGAGATCGCCGGTATGGCCGACGAGGTCACCGTTCGGGAAGTTGAGTATCATGAAGTCGTGTTCGCCCTCCTCTACCGCTTCTACGAGTATGTCGGTGATGTCATCGGCGTGCATATCCGGCTTCTGGTCGTACGCCTTGATTTTATCCGATTCCACGAAGTGCGTTTCCTCGTGTTCGAATTCGATTTCTTTCTGGCCGTTGAAGAAGTAGGTCATATGCGGGATTTTCTGTGACTCGGTTATCCGTAACTGCTTCAGTCCCGCGTCCTCCAGCTTCTCCCCGAGTGTGTCCTCAACCACCATCTTCTCGAACATCACAGGGTTGTCGAAATCTTTCTCGTACCGGAACATCGAGGTGAAGTTCGGCCTGACAGGGTTCTCGAACTCGCTGAAGTCTTCCCATAGAAACGCCTTACAGAGTTCTACTTCTCTGTCCGCGCGATAATTGTAGAAGATAAGTTCATCCTCGCTGTTCATCCCATTGTAACACTCATTCACTGCGGGAATAACAAAGTAGTCGTAGTCCCCGTCCTCGTAAGTCTTTTCCACTGCGTCCTCTGGTCTCTCGAACCCGAAACCCTCTCCGAGAGTCATCGCCCTGTAAGCATCGCGGGTTCTGTCCCAGTTATGGTCGCGGTCCATCGAGTAGTAGCGGCCCATTATCGATGCGAACCCGAAGTCGCTGTCATATTTTTCCATGCAGTCACGTATCTCATCGAGGTATCTATCTGCGCTCTTCGGGTCCACGTCCCTTCCATCGGTAAAGCAGTGGAGCCACACTTTTTCCAGTTCATAGTCCTGTGTTGTTCTCATCAGTGCTTCAAGGTGGTCGATATGTCCGTGTATGCCGCCGTCGGATATGATGCCGGCGAGGTGTACTGCATTACCGTTCTCCTCGGCGCGTTCGAGCGCATCTGCCAGTGCTTCTTTCTCCTCTAGCTCATCATTCTCTATTGAGTCGTTGATACGTTTGAGTCTCTGGGGTACTCGTCTACCTGCGCCAAGGTGTAGATGCCCTACCTCGCTGTTGCCCTGGAATCCTTCGGGGAGTCCTACGGCAGGACCCCATGCCTGTAGCTCTTTGTAACCGTTTTCTTCCATCAGTCTATCGATGTTAGGTGTGTCCGCCTGTCTGAACGCGTTACCTTTCTCTTCTTCGTGTAAACCTACACCGTCCATAACCACGAGAACTACGGGTTGCATGTCCACTACTTGACCTGGCGCGTATTTAATCCTGGCTGTAGGGCGATTTTATTAACCGGCTCGGCTATTATTTTTACTGATGGCTTCTACCATAGAGAAAAAAGTTCAGGAGGCTACAGACGAGCTCCACTCCAAGAAGGAGTCGGAAGGGGTAGAAGTCAGGACTCCTGAGAAAAGTATAGTCAGGAAGGCGGTAAGCTCTATCGATGAGGAAATGGAGTGCGTGGAGGCTGAAGAGGGTGAAAACCTCGAGGATCAGATCACAGATATAGGAGGCTCTGGAAACCGCGCACCTGATGAGAAGAGTGTGTCTCGAAAAAGGCATGAACATTCTGGGTCTCTTATCTCGCGTATAAAATCTATTTTCACAGGTAAGAGTACAGAAACCACAGCTCGCCTGGAGGCGAAACCGGTTCATGATGAAACTGATAGCGGCCCTGTTCTTGATACAGAGGATTTGGAGAAAGAGCTTGATGCCGAGAGACAGGCTCTGGATGATGAGACCGTTAACTCTCCTGAGGAGATAGGAGAAATAGAATCCCTGGATGATCTCGAGGAGATGCCAGGAGTAGAAGATGAAGACGTAGAGGCTGAGCTAGCCCTGCAAGAGGAACTGGGTATAGATACAGGTGATTACGAAAGAGATGGGACAGAGAGCGAGGAGAGGGCAGACGTGTCGGAACAGGAAACTGGGAGCTCTACAGTTGAACCGGATGATGGAGAAGCAGAGATGGAGGTCACGCCCGATGAGGACGTCGAAGTAGAGGTTCCTGTGGAAGAACCGACGCATGAAGAACATCGAGAAGAGTCTGCCATAGAACCGGAAGTCGAAGGCGAGGAAGCGCCTGAAACCCGAGATACCGCTGAAACTGATACGGCTCCTACTACGCCTGAATCCACATCAGAGAAGAGAGATGCCCTGGAAAAGAACCTGAACGATCTGGAGGAGAAGATCTCCGGGAGAGAGAAGGGTTCGAGAAACGAAGAGCTAAATGAGCGCATCAAGAAACTTGAGGAAAAGATGGTTTCGAGCGAAGCACAGGAACTCGGGAAGATAAACGAACTGGAGCAGAGAGTGGAAAGGATGGAACTCGAGGACGACAGCGACCTCGAGGAAAGGATCGCCCGGCTGGAAGACCGCATCGAGACCATCAAGACACCGCAGCAGATTGATGACCGGCTAACTGAACTGGAGGACGTGGTTATGAATCCGGACAGGCGTATACGGGATATAGTCGATGAAGAACTGCGCGGAGAAATAGAGGAAATAAAGGAAACGGTTAAGTACGAGAAACAGAAGCTTGAAGCTGAGATAGAAAGGCTTGGAAAGGACCAGAAAGAAGCAGACCGTTCTATGGAAGAACTCCGGTCCTATGTCAAGGAGTTTAGAGAGGAGACCGCGGAGGACGAGAAACTGGAGCGTCTATGGGAGGCGATGGACGAAGAACTACTATCGCTTGAGGACCGCGTCCATGAGAATGAAGTGGATGTTGACGAACTGATGTCGACGATGGTGGAGCTTACAGAACTCGTGAAGGCGGCGATGGACCAGTAGTGTTTTAACGTTTTGAGTACTTCTCAGTATTAAGTGAACTCGATGACGGACGACGTTATATTCGGAGAAGACGACGAGGAAGATTCCAAACAGGAAGTACTCTTTGGAGATGACGAAGAAGCGGAAGAAGAGATATTTGAAGACGACTCAGGTTCTACGGAGGATGATAAAGAGAATGAAACACTGTTCGGAGATGATGAAGAACAGGAAGAGGTAGAGGATGAAAGTGAAGGCGACACACTCTTCGGCGATGACGAGGCTGAAGACGGCGGAACAGTGTTCACGGAAGAAGATGAAACTGAGGATGGCTCCGACGAACAAGTCCTACTGGACGATGAAGACGATGGCGATGACGCTATATTCGGAGATCAAGAGAGCGAAGAGGATCAAGGAGACGGGGATGAAACCCTGGAAGAAGAGTCTTCGGGGGAAGACACGTCCCGGAAAGCTCCTGAAGAAGTTGACGAACTCAGAGAAAGGATTGAGGAACTTGAGTCCCGGCTTGAAGATACTGAGTCCCAGGAAATCGAGGACAGAATCGAGGAACTGGAAAATAATGATGCCGTAGAGTCTCTGCAGGGCCAGGTAGAAGATGTTTCGGAAAAACTGGATGAACTTGAGGGTCTCGAAGAATCTATACCCGAAGAATCAGGCTCTGACCTCCAGGGAAGAGTTGACGAAGTAGAGGAAGAAATCAGGGAAGAACTCGACCAGCTACGAGACCGCATAGATGATGACGGTGACGACGGGGAACTCGACGAACTCCGACAGGACCTGGAAGAACTGCAGGAGTCCATGCCTGAAGACCCTGCATCTGATATAGAGGAAAGAATCGAACAGGTAGAGGAAGAATATGAAGAAAGATTTGAACAGGTACATTCCCAGATAGAAGACCTGGATAGTGAAGAAGCAGTTGATAGCCTGGAGAAAGAACTGGAAAAGGTCAAGGACACGCTCGCTGAGAAGTCTGATTTAATCAGGGAAGTCCGAGCCAATCTTTCTCAGAGACAGGATGAGGCAGATGAGAAACTGGTGGATTTAGAGGAAGAAGTGGCGGATACATCGGTAGAAGACGACTTGAAGGAACTCCGCTCGGATATAAGGAATCTCAACCAGAGACTGGAGTCACTACGGCAGGAATTTGATGAAACCGAGGTCTCGGACTTGAGGAAGGAAATGAATGACCTGAAAGCAGTTGTTTCGGATTTCAAATGGATTTTCAACGACTTTGAAGACCTGGCACACCTCAAACTGCTTTCCCACGACGAATACGAAGAACTGGCGCAGGAGGAAAACGATACTGAAAAAGTCCTAGAAGAGATCAACAGGAACCTGTCCGAACTCGTCCAGCAACAGGTCGGGGGCAATGACTCCGGGCTGGAAAGGGTTGAGCGCCGGGTCGACCAGCTCGAACAGAGAGAGGAATCAGGTGATGGGAGAGATATAGAACCTCTTATAGAGGAGATTGAGAGACAGCAGGAAGAGATAGAGGAGCTGCGTAAAGGGTACCAGGAGATAGGAGAAATCACCAAGTTAGTGCTTAAGGAACTACGGGAGCAGCGGTAGCGAAAATCAGAGTTCTCGGGAGATAAGATGTCAGACAAAGCTTTCCAGCCCTGACTGTCTCGATTCAAGCGCCTTCTCAAGCTTGTCAAGACCTGAATCAATTCTCTCTTCTGAGAAGTCATGTTCTTCTACAAGTATCTCCTTTATCCTGCCGTTATCCGGTGAACTGAACTCGTAGCTAACTTCTTCGACCGGAGGATCCATGAAAAGCTCTAGTATCTTCTCCGCCCTTTCCATATCCAAGTCGACTTTTTCATCTTCTAAAAGTTCTTCAAAACTGTCGTATTTTTTCACCAGCTTGAGCGCGGTCTTCGGACCTATACCTTTGACCCCGTCCGGGTTGAAGTCGGTTCCCATCAGGATGCCCATCCAGACCAGCTTCTCCTGCGAAACTTCGAGTTCGTCAAGGACGTCTTCAAGCTCTATTCTTTCGACGGATACCTCTTTCTTCCCGCCGCTAGAGGTCTTCCGCTTCTTCCGCGTTGTAAGATTCCTGACCATCTTTTCCGCGCCGAACAGCAGGCAGTCCCAGTCCTGGCTCCCGACCGCGTATATATCACCTTCGTCCGACCGGGTCATGTGGGCTGCCTGGGCTTCTCCCTCACTTACCGCATCTATGTAGGGTATTCCCATCGCGTCCAGCAGTTTCTTCGCCTCAAGTATCATGTCGCCGTCTAGTCTGGAGGATTGTGTTGCCTTGGTGTAAGCCTCTTCGACTTTACCTTCGTCCTTGAGGCGTTTCCATTCTTCCCGGGCTTCCTCCCGCTTCTTTCTTCTTCGAGAAGACTCTTTCTCCTTGAGCTCGGGTGTCTCGCCATCGAAGATGTATACCGGTCTTATACCGTTCTCCAGCAGGTTGATATTCCTGTAGAAAAGCCCGGATAAATGGGAGGTGACACGCCCCTGCGAGTCTTTGAGCGGGGTACCGTCTCTCTGCCTGATAATCGACAGGAACTGGTAAAGCGTGTTCATCGCATCGATAGCAAGCTCCTTGTCATGTAGTTCCGCCCACTCGATTTCTTCCGGCTCCACGAGGTCACCTAGATCAACTCCCATGCAAAAGATTTTACCGCTAGAACTTTAACAAGTAACGTGATGCAAGAAACATCCGCTCTCTGCGATTACTGCAACGAAAGGCCAGCGGTAACGACCTGTGAGGTCTGCGGCTCCCAGGTATGCAGAGAGGACAAGCTCGAATATGGCTGCAGGGTCTGCGGCGGTGGAGAGACGACTTTCTAGGCGTAATGCTTGACTCTTTCTATATTCTCTGGCCTATCAAACTCCTTTTCGTGCAGATCTAAAATCAATGTTGTGCAGAGGCTTGCCGTTTCTGTCGCTGCTTCTTTCATCTGGTTCACTGGTTTCCAGTCCCATTCCTCGTATTTGGTTCCTGTAGTTGAAGCCTCCTGAACATCAGGTGTTTGATTGCCCTTTATTTCTGCCTGATAGTTTCTAAGAGTGATGTCGTAATCGTCTCTAGACTGTTTTCCTTCGCTCAACAACTCTATGCTTTCTATTTCAACGTTGAGCTTTTCTCTTGCTGCGCGGCGCACCGCTTCTTCCCAAGACTCTCCATCGTTCAGAGAGGTAGCTGGCATCCCCCAAACTCCTGGATGGTCCTCATCATCTTCCGGTCTCAAAACACTTAGAATGCTACTTTTCTCACTGCTTTCATATATGGCGAGCGCCACTGCTTTTTTGTCTGTCATAACGTCTGCTGTATAGAGCTCAAGGTTTAAATCTTGTTGAACTTCTCTACCTCGATGCTCTGCACGCCCTCAAGGTCCTCCAGCTCGTTCTCGATATGGTCGGTTCCACCTTCTTCATCGGTTGTCATCGTGGAGACCATGAGCGCCTGCAGACCGAACGCCACCTCATCTCTCTCAACATCGTCGACGTTAATCCTGTCACGGACTCCATCTTCAATCTCATCTAGATCGGTTTCAGCGTCTTCCGGCATAATTCTCAGGACAACAGCAATCTTTCCCATTTCAAGTATCACCTAAAAACAGGATGAGAAAGAAAAAGTTAAAAAACAGAAACGCTGTGAGAAAAATCACTCTAGAAAAGATTTCTGAGTTTTTCCTTTAACTTTCTTAGGAACTCCATTTTCAACCACCTGTTCAAGTCCGGTTTCTCCAAGAATGAAAAAGTTACGGTCCTGTAAAGCCGCATTCCGGACACTCATATTCACGGGCGAGTTTCTTGCACTTCCCGCAGCGCGAAATCGTCTCACCGCACTTCGGGCAGTCAAACTCGACAAAAGTTTCAGCCGCCCTCAGGTTACGACCGCAGCTGGTGCATTCTTCGTTCTCCATACCAACTTTCCCGCAACAAACAGTTAAAAAACCCTCTCGCACCTGACTCGATTTTTAAAACTCGCCTCCCTCTACCACAAATGTGCCCCCTTGGTCTAGTGGAAAGACGGCACCTTGCGGAGCCTCAAGTTCTCCCAACGGGAGAACGGGGACCGAGAAGATCTCTGATCTTCGAAGCAAATAGGTGCAGATCCAGGGTTCAAATCCCTGAGGGGGCGCCTTCTCGTCCATTCAGAGCCTTTCTTTCAAGCTCTTCTCGGTTCTCCTCGCTTCGTTTGAATTTTCAAGAGAAATCTAGTGTTCAGCATTTAAATAGTACTATTATACAACATCATATCTTTCTCAGCCTGCTGATTCGTATTTGATAGGCGAACACTGTGCTTATATTGGTTAGTTATTAGTCATCATTTCCTTCATCTAAAGCTTGCTGTGTATTATGGTGTAATACCCTCGGAAACTCCTGCCGGATTTTCTCCTCGTGACAAAATATCTCTGCAATTTGACTAAAAATCGGCGAATAACAGAATAGTTTAAAAAGTTTTTTATTAAATATGTGACTTATGGAACGAGATGATTTGCCGGGGAGATTCTCTCCAGAACTCCATAAGAAAGCACTTGAAAATCTCATTGAGCGCTTTACCTATGAGGGTGAGGAAGCCGTATACTACAAAGACGCGGCCGACGATATTAACACCCAGAACGCATCCACCTGTTACAAGGCGCTCTGGAAAATCGGACTGATCCATAGAGAGAAAGCAGGGTACTACTCTCCTCCGAAATTCCTAGTTTCGCTCGAAAACGCATCAAATGAGGAAATGGAGAGGCGTGCAAAGAAAAAACTAGTCAAACAGCTTCAGGAAGAGAACGACTTGTTTAACGAAGTGGTATATCTACTTAACAAGAACTCGGATTACACTCGATCAGAGATAGCCAAAAAGGTCGCTGGCAAGCAAGAATACTTCGAAGAGGATATTGAGAAGGTCGAGCGTTTTGTCGGGATATTCGAGGAACTTGGTGTGATTGAGGCCGGTGAGGGCGGAAAACTGGAACTAAGTCTATCCCTAGACGAGACGGAAGAGGAAGAGAACGACAGCTTGGATCAACAAGGACAGCCGACGACAGGTTCTGAGGGAGATAAAACGCCTGACGTTCCTAGCAGAACCTCGTCCGAAACGAGAGAAAATGTCGAAATCAACGTTAAAGTTGATCTCGCTGACATAGACAAAACCGAGCTCAAGGAGAAGCTAGAGATACTGGAAGAACATCTGCCTGAGTGAACATGTCGGAGGTACATCAATCTCTGCGGGCCAATGTAGTGAACCCTGAGGTATTGATGGAAGCTGTATTTGGACTATCGCAGACTCCAAGACCACTCGAAAGAGATGAAATTTCTCGGTTCATCGACTGTGGAACTCGCTATACTAAGGCAGTCATACACTTAGGGGAAGAACTAAACCTTATGCAAGAAGTTGATAGCGGGTTCGAAGTAAACTCTGATATAGCCGAGGAAGTCAGGAAACTGTCTCCGGATCAGCGGTTTGTAATTCTAAACAAGTATCTTCAAAGGTACAAACCATTCATCGCCTTCCTCTCATTTCTTTCCAAGGGATATGAACCAGATCGTGCTGCGGTACAAGTTGATGTCCTGTATGATTTAGGAATCAGTGAAGAGAAGATAAAGAAGCAGTTCATTAAGCTTGGAACCTATTCGAATCTCCTTGAGAATGATAACGGGACCATCGCCGTTTCTGCCAAGGATAGCCCAATATCCGAAGAGTACATCCAGGAGTTGGAAGATGCTCTTAAATCCGAAGCTACTGCTCGTATTTTCATCGAAGACCAGATTGGTGAAGATGTTGTAGCTTATATGAACGACAAGTATGTAGATGAACTAGCAACTGCTTTAGTTGAACACAACAGCTCACCAAGAAATTCTATTTCCGCAGCGGGTAGAGCTGTAGAAGATTTTCAAAGAGATATAGGAAACGACTATGGTACAAGCGGAAACTATAGCAGCGCCTCAGGTATAGGTCAACTCGCGACAGAACTACACAAAGAAAATTGGACGATGAAGAGACATCTTCACGGTGGCAACTATCTCGGGGGAATGCGAAATCCGAGCGGCGGTCACGGTTATAACCCAAAGACACTGGAAAGGTGGGATGTTCAGCCGGAAGTCGCAGTCGAATACGCTCTAGCAGCTATGCACTACATCCGGAGCCTCTACCGATCTGCTGAAGATAACAAGCAAGTTCTCTAACCAGGTGTGCTCAGGATACGATAGTTTGGCGGGGTTCAGTGCTCAACTGGGACTTTGAACCATTGGTTCAGAGCCCTCAACCGTGTTTCCGATGGGATATAAGTACGTCTAGGTTGCTAGCCCTTTCGAGATACCCTGTTTCTTATCGGGGCACTGAATGGTTGGTTATGTGTTCTGAGGGGGCGTAGGAGTCTTTCTATAGTCTTTGGATTCTCTTGTCTCTTCTCCGGGGAGGTGTAAATTTAAGTTCGGGGTTTGTTAAGAGGTATGTATGGGTAAGACGGATTTTAGAAGGGATCTGAAAAGGTATGGCCCGAATGTTTTGGCTCTCTTGCCGTTGCCTATAGCGGTTCTCAGGCTGGAGTCGCTGTACTGGTTGGTCTATCTAGGTGCTTTTGCAGCTCTTGTTTTCTGGAGCAGGGATGTGCTTAGCTCTATCCTGAACTACAGGCAGACCTACAGGAGTTACCAGAGAGTGAAGGCTGAGACCGGATCTGCTCTAAACGCGCTCCAGGTGATGTCCGGTATAGTACCTGTCAAGGTCGGATGGTTGTTCTTCGGTATTCTGATGCCTATAGGTATTATAGAAGGTGATATGAGCGGAGCTCTGCTTGTCGGCGGACTGGGATTCGTACTGATGTCAGCAGGCGCTGTACTCATGGCCGGTGGATACAGGGATAGTTCAGGGAAGGATAGGAATATGTCTCAGCAACAGCAACTGCGTAACAACCGGAGAACTTAATCGTTAACGTTGTAGGAAATAATTCGCTTGCACAGGATTTAACTTGAGTGCTACACTTTCTCTTTCGCGAACCGGTGTAGGTCTTCCGCGTCCGAGGCTTCGTCTTCCCGGAGTTTTTGTGTGACGGCTTCTATGAACCGGTTGGCCTGGTCTGTGTCGAGTACGAGGTCTGCCCGCTGTTTGGTGGGTTCGACGTGTTCGTGGTGCGCCTGTTTCGTCTTCTCCAGGTACTGCCGGGCGGCGAACTCCGGGTTGCGGTTCCTTTCAGCGATGTCGCGCTTCATCCTCCTCACGGCTCTCACGTCCGGGTCGGGGTCGAGGAAGACTTTCAGGTCCATCAACTGGTTGAGTTCTTCATCGTGCAGGGCGTGTATCCCCTCTACAAGAACAATCTCCTGAGGTTCGACCTCGGTGTGTCCTACGCGGGTGTTCTTCTCGAACGAGTACTCCGGCATCATCACTTTCTCCTGTTCCTGCAGTTTCCCGAGGTGTTCTTTCATCAGCTCCCAGTCCAACGCTTTTGGGAGGTCGAAGTTGACCTGTTTCCTCTCGAACTCGTCCTTGTCCTTGAACGGCCGGTAGTACCGGTCCATGGAGAAGATAAGTGTTTTCTCGGGTAGTTTCTCCTCTATCCGGGAGCACATGTAGGTCTTCCCGCTTCCCGAGCCACCTCCTACCCCTACTACAATCATTTCATCATTATCAGTGGTGTTAACGGGTATAAATCTGCTCCTGTCTCTGTTGCCAACCCGTCACGCCGAGAGCATTAATTTAAATTGACTATCCAATAATTCTGGTTATAGATGAGGCGTTTCTGGGCGAGGCTTGAATGGTTTTTCGACAAGATGATTGTACCCGCTCTTTTGGTGTTGCTAGTTATCGTTATCGCGGATATATTCTTCACTGGTTTCAAGTATGAGTACGAGCGTTATTTCCTCTATGCCGACCTGGTTGTGCTTTCTATCTTCGTTGGTGACCTGTCTTTCAAGTTCAGGCGCGCGGCGAGCTGGGGAGGCTTCCTCAGGAGAGAGTGGCTTGAGATAATAGCGGTTATGCCGTTCTTCTGGATTTTCCGGCTACTTGAGGGCGCTATCAGAATCGGTGAGCTGGCGCAGGAGATACTTCACCTTATCGCACGTGGCGGTAGATTTGCCCGCCTGTTTGCGGCTTTCAGTGTGGTTGTGCCCAGACATGAAAGATTCGCGAAATTTTTGAGTAAAGTGACTCGAACGGAAAGGTTCGAGGAGGCGGTGAAGTTCTACAGGCATCCGGATGAGGATGAATAGTCTACATCTTCTCTACTAGTTCTTCTCTTAGATGGAGGTCTTTCTCTTCGTAGGTTCTCGCGGCTTTCAGGACCAGGAAATAGGCGGATATCGAGAATACGAAGGCGAGGAAGAGGTTTCCGATCAGCATGGTCTGGGTGGCTTCTGCTGCCTTTGTAGTCATCGCCACTTCGATGGTCTCTTCCGGAGGTGATGAATGTACGAGGAACCCGCCGACC
This sequence comes from Candidatus Nanohalarchaeota archaeon, assembly GCA_022729235.1. Classification (GTDB taxonomy): domain Archaea; phylum Nanohalarchaeota; class Nanosalinia; order Nanosalinales; family Nanosalinaceae; genus JALDAJ01. The sequence goes on along the minus strand of JALDAJ010000001.1, from coordinate 293,749 downwards.
TTGTAGCTCAGTATGTAGATAGGGTATTTCATCGCAGGGTTGAAAACCACAACGCAGGCGAATAGCGCCAGCTTGTTGATGCTGTCGAATATCTTTGCGAGAACCAGAAAGAAGAGGACGCCTAGACCAAGGGTGGGTAGCGTGGTTACAAAGGCTCCTAGCGCGGCGCTGAGGGCGGTCTCTCTGGGAGTGTGGTCCTCTCTGAGCGCCCTGTTTAGTTCCTCTCTGACTTTTTCCCTGTAACTCTTCAGCCTCCGCATCTGGTATACCAGTATTCCGTAAACGCTTTTTTGAAGGTGGAGTATGCAAAAAGGTTTTGTATGCCGGAAGAAGTAAGAGTCAGCATCGACCCGCACGTGCATTCTGAAGGATCTTATGATGGAAAGGAGCCTGTCGACCTGATACTTGAACACGCCGCGGATATCGGGCTTGACGCGGTCGCTATTACTGACCACGATGAGATAGAGAAGTCCTTGGAAGCGGCAGATATGGCGGAAGATTACGGTCTTATAGGGGTTCCTGGTGTCGAGGTTTCGACGAAGGCAGGACACCTGCTAGCGCTCGGTGTAGAGAAGAAGCCGGAGAAAAAGAAGCCGTTAAAGGAGACTATAGAGCGGGTAAGAGAGCTTGGAGGTGCGGCGGTTATACCGCATCCGTTCCAGAGAACGAGACACGGTGTGAAGAAGAGGAGGATAAACAAACCCTGGCCGGACGCTCTGGAGATCTATAATTCTTGGCTATTCACGGGTTACAGGAACAGGAGAGCCAAAAAATTTGCGAGGAAGAGAGAGATTCCTGGTGTGGCGGCGAGCGATTCTCACTCTGTGGCTACGGTCGGGAGAGCCTATACAGAGATAGTTTTCGAGGAAAAGGGCTCTCTGGACGAGATAGATTCTGCGGATGTCGTCAAGGCTATAAGAGACGGCCGGACGGATATACAGGGTCGGAGGGTGCCTGTTTACAAGAGCGCTTACCATTATCTGAAAGGTACTGCCAGGAAGGGTGCTTACACGGTCAGAAAGGTTTCGGGGTTTGGACGCGGTTTTACCGGTAAGTTGTGATACTCTATAGTTTTGGTTTTAATCCTTGGCTCAACCTCTAAAACTGAGTATGGATTATGAAGAGTTTATCGAAAAATATGTTGGTGATGTAGAAAGGTTCCATGAGTTTGGCTTAGATAAGGATAGGACACGGATAGTGCTGACTCCGAACCAGCCAGAGGAAGACGGTTTATGGAGGCTGGATATGTATCTTCAGGGACGGTCTGAAGTAGGAGGGACCCGGAGATATGAGATGTCGATTGAGGGAGATTATCTAGAGTTAGAGTTATTTGAGGAAGTTTATCCGGAGCTTGTCGAGAGACTGGAAAAGAACTATCCTAACGCGGTTAAACATTTTCTCCACTTCGAGGATATGGAGGATCTTTAGTCGATTAAGATAAAGGCATGTGAAATCAAGTAGCAACATATGTCTCAGGTCATTGAAATCGACCTCGGCCACCGTATTATAGAAGCAGAGCTGGCGGATGACCCTGTTTCAAAGGCACGAGGGATGAGATTCAGGAGTGAGGGAAAGATGCTTTTCAGCTTCTACGAAAGAAAACCGGTAATCGACATGATGTTCGTGCCCGTACCTCTACAGCTCGTGTTCCTTGACAGCGAGAAAAAAGTGGTTGATATCCAAGAGGCAAAGCCCTGGAGATTCTATAGACCGGGAGAACCAGCGAGATATCTCTTAGAATCGACAGAACCTCTCGAGTTAGAGGAAGGTGACCGACTGGAATTCGAGATTTAAAGCTTTGAAAGCCAAAACCAGACCATGAACTTGACAAAATTCTGTCCCCGGTGCGGCCGCGAGGTCGAGGAACTCTACGGCGACAAGAAGAAGCTATGCGCCCGCTGTTACCCTGAGAAACACGCACTACTTGATATACCGGATAAAGTGGAGATAGTAGTCTGTCCTGTCTGCGGACGTATGAGGAAGTCTGGTGAATGGATAGAGGAATACACTGTCCAGGACCAGCTCGGCGCGAGGTTCGAAGAGTTCTCAGAACCAGATGTGGAGATGGAGATACAGTTCTGGGAGGAAGACGACGACATGTTCGCCCGGGTACATGCCTCGAAAGACGAGATGAATGCCTACTACGACACCGAAGTCAGGTTCGAGAACAATCAGTGCCCCGACTGCTCCAAGTTCACGGGCGGGTTCTACAAGGTCAAGATACAGTTAAGAGGTGATGAACTCGAACATGTAAGGGATACGATAGTCGACAGGGCGGCGGAGATGACAAACGAGAGCCGGAAAGACTTCCTCTCCAACATGGAGGACACCGACCACGGCTATAACTTCTACATATCAACGGAGAGGATGGCGAAGAAAATCCTGTCCATTCTAAGAGACCGGTACGACCCGGAAATCAAGCGCTCCTATGAACTTATAGGTGAGGAAGACGGGCAGGAGGTCTACAGGAACGTAGTGTCTGTTAGGATGAATTAAATATTCTGAAAGTTGTTTAAATTATCTTATTTTAGATATTATTAATTTAGCAAGCTTTTTAAGCTTTCAGACCTTCTCTTAAACTATGTCTGGTGTTTTAACGTTCAGGCAGTCGGCTCCTTTCAGCTGCTTCATCAACTGTTACGCGATGGCGCGCTCACACTACGAAAAAAGTTATGAGTGGGATAAAGAGAAAGAGTTCCGACTCATGAATGAATCGTTCAGGTTTGACAGAGAGTGCTACGAACCGTACCTTATCAGCAAACTCAAGAAAGACTACACTGCAGAGGTGTTTGTGGAATCACCCTATCTAGAGCGTAGGTATCACGAATTATCAGAGGAGCTGGAGGAGCAACTGAATCCTGTACATAAACCTCTTCACCTGGAGGATTACCGGGAGGCAGCTAGAAACGACGTGGCTATAGTCTTGCTTGACAAGTGGCACCTAGATATGTACACTCATTTCGCTCACTGGGTCTTACTTTCCGACTACACGGCTTCGGAAGGGTTTACTGTCAACGATTCGTGGACTGGAAAAGAGATGCAGATGCCGGAAGAAAGGCTTCAGGACTCTGTCCGGAGCCTGAGAGAACGGCTGAGATGTTCGCCGGTTATCATCCGGGTCGGTGAATAGTTTGCTCAGGAATACCGAGTTTAAAAATATAGGGAGCCCAAAGAGGAAATATGAGTGAAGAAGAGGAAAGTATCGGAAGAGTACGTGAGCCATCAGGAGATGAAGTACTGGGGATCGTGCTCAGGAAAGAAGGCGGTGGAAAGTACCGTGTCTACTGCACTGACGGGAATAAACGTATCTGCAGGATTCCAGGTGCAAAGAAGCGAAGCATCTGGGTGAAGAGAGACTCCGTAGTTCTCGTAAATCCGTGGGATATACAGGGCGACGAGAAAGGAGATATCGTCTACAGCTACTCGCAGGCGGAGACGGAGTGGCTGGAAGATAATGACTACCTCGGCGAAATCTCGGAGTTCCTGTAACTTTTCGGGTACTTTTTATAGGAGGATGCAGAAATAGTACGTATGGAACGTAGCTGGAAGGCAACGCTTATCGGAGTTGTGGCTTATGCAGCTGTTGTTACCCTGATAACACTTTTCAACAATGATTTCATGATAACTGAGTTCTGCGGGTCGCTTGGAGACTTCCAGGACGGACCTGTCGCAGAGGTATGCCTGTCATTCACGGAGTACTGGGTAAGAGCTGCGACGCATCTGCCGTATGTTGCTGTATCTGGAGCAGTCGCCATCGCTACCTCTCTAGGATACCAGGTTAACGTTTTGAGGATTGCCCGGGAAAAGCTTGAATGATGGATGAGGAAGACTTTGATTTCCGGGAGCGCTGGCGTGAAGAATCCCGTCGCATGTTTGATACCTCCGAGGCGAAGAAAGCCTTTGAGAACGTTTTCGACCACAGGACACAGCGCGCATTACTGAAACTCGCGGACAGGAAGGTGCTGGAGAGGTTGTACGGTACTATCGAGTCGGGTAAGGAATCAGTTGTTTTTCTTGCGGACACACCAGATGGAGAACGTGTGCTGGTAAAAATCTACATGACCCGGGCAGGGAATTTCCGGGAGATGAAGCAGTACTTGCAGGGTGATAAACGTTTCAGAAATGTCAAAGACGACCGCTGGTCGATTATAACTGAATGGTGCCGGAAGGAGTACAGGAACCTGCAGAAAGCGAGAAACGTTGTCAGATGCCCTGAACCTATCGATACGGAGGACAACATACTGGTCATGGAGTTTATAGGAGAGGATTTCCGACCGTATCCCAAGCTGAAAGACGTCGAGATAGAGAACCCGGAGTTCGGTTATGAGCGTGTTATTGATGGTATCGAACGGTTATGGAGGCAAGAGGAGCTTGTCCATGGCGACCTATCCGAGTATAACATCCTGGTTGAAGAGGATGAACTGGTGTTGATTGACTTCTCCCAGGGCATTCACAAGACTCATCCGCGGGCACAGGAGCTGCTGCGGCGTGACATCGAGCAGGTGGCTGATTTCTTCGAAAAGCAGGGTTCTGAAACCGATCCTCAGAAAGCCTTTGAACGTATTTTTTCTGGCGAAGAAGCGCTGTAACTCGGATTTAAGGTATTTAAAGGTTTGTAAAGTTACCCTTTACAGGGATTAGGGTGAAAGAGGTAAAAATACCTGAAGATCGCGTCGGCGTTCTAATAGGAGAAGGAGGAGAGACCAGGAGAGATTTTGAGGACGTGACAGGATGTGAACTTGAGATAGATGATAATACAGCCAGGATCGATGGTGAACCATTAGAAGAGATGAGTGCGGCTAATATAGTCAGGGCTGTCGGAAGAGGGTTTAATCCCGAAAAGGCGTTCAGGCTAGCGACTGAGAAAGATAAGGCTCTGAAGATAATAGATGTGAATGACTATGCTGAAACCTCCAACTCCCGTGAACGACTGAAAGGTAGAGTAATCGGGAGAGATGGGGAAACAAGGCGACACCTCGAAAAACAGGCTAATATCGATATATCGATTTACGGCTCCACGATAGGACTGATAGGCGATCCAGGGAACATCGAAGTTGCGATGGAGGCTATAAGGATGCTGCTACAGGGTAGTTCGCATTCCACGGCTTACGGATACATAGAGAAAAACCAGGACAAAATCAAACATTGAAAACTGAACTTACGAAAACTGATACTATGACAGAAATTCAAGGAATTTCGGGACTCGAAGACCAAAAAGGTCTTCTACAGACTAGAAATCCGCAGGGTTTCGGCCTTGCAAAAAATCCCTTAGGTGATTTTTGAAATGCCAAACGGAGTAGAACAACAAGCAGAGATAGAGGAAGGCTCAGACCACCGCGAGATTTCGGTGGCGGAGTTCTTCGAGAAAAACAAGCACCTTCTAGGGTTCGAAAATGCCCAAAAATCGATTATAACTGTAATAAAAGAGGCTGTCGACAACTCTCTGGATGCGTGTGAAGAGGATGAGATACTCCCGGAGATCCACGTGCTGATAGATGAGATAGGAGACGATAAGTGCCGGGTAGAAATCAGGGACAACGCGATCGGGCTGGACAGAGAGACGATTCCGAAGGTATTCGGTAAACTCCTGTACGGTTCCAAGTTCCACAAGCTCCAGCAGTCAAGGGGACAGCAGGGTATCGGGATTTCTGCGTCCGCCATGTATGCCCAGCTGACCACGGGAGAACCGGTAACGGTATGGTCAAAACAGGAAGGTGAACCGTGCCACAGGTTTGTTGTACGGATTGACACGGAGGAAAACGAGCCGGAAATTATTGAGGATGAGGTTATCGATGAAGATAGTGACGAGTTCCCTGGAGACAAGGATTACTACTTCGACCACGGGACGACTATCGAAATGGATATCGAGGCAAAATACACGAAGGGACACCACTCTGTTCGTAACTACCTGAAGCACACGGCTATCATGAACCCGTACGCCCGTATAGTGCTCAGGGAGCCGAGCGGGAACAAGATAGAGTACCCGCGAGTATCAAAGGAGCTTCCTGAGAAGCCGAAGGAGATCAAGCCACACCTTCACGGCGTCGAACTCGGTGTCGTGATGAGGATGGTGGAAAGCTCAAGCGCAAGGACGGTATCCTCGTTCCTGCAGCAGGAGTTCACCCGTGTTGGACGTACGAGCGCGCAGGAGATATGTGATGAGGCAGGTGTAGATGATGGTAGGCGACCTAACACGCTTGAAAAAGATGAGATCGAGCAGATTCTTAACGCAGCAGAACGCGTAAAACTCCAGTCGCCGCCGACGGACTGCCTATCACCGATTGGTGAAGACCTGGTGCTGAAAGGTCTGAAGAAGGAGCTTAACCCGGAATTCAGTACTGCGATTACGAGAAAGCCGACGGTATACAAGGGCAACCCGTTCGTTGTAGAGGTCGGACTTGCATGGGGAGGCGACATAGAAGAGGAAGGAAGCTTCGACGAGCTCAGGTACGCTAACAAGGTTCCTCTACTATACAAGAAATCTGCCTGTGTCACGACAAAAGCCATAGAAGAAGTGGACTGGAGCCGGTACAACATATCCCAGTCGGGAGGTAGACCTCAGGGACCGCTATACGTTCTGGTACACATCGCCTCGGTCTGGGTGCCTTTCACTTCGGAAGGTAAAGAAGCTGTAGCGAACTATGATGATATCAGGAAGGAGATGAGGCTCGCGCTACAGGAAGCAGGTAGAAAACTCGGGCGCTACATCGGAAGAAAGGAAAGACAGAAGATACAGGAGAAGAAGAAACGAAAGCTTACCAGCTACGCGAAGGAGATGGCGCCGGCTATCGCCCAGTTAGCTGGAGAAGGTGACGAAGAAGAGATGGAGAACAAAATCCAGAAACTAGTTGAACGGGACTACAACCCCGAACAGCTCTAGAGGTGATGAAAATGAGAACAACGAAGATCAGAGATCTTCTCGGATTCAGAAACACGAGGTGTATCTGAAATGCCAAAGAAAGAATTTGAGAACGATGAACGGACGGTAGATAAACTGACCCGGCTGGGAAAGAAAATCCAGAGACAGCTTGACGATCCTGAAGAGGACAACCTTACGATAGAGACAAAGGTCAGGTCCAAGAGTAACGTCGAGTACGATGAAGAAGATGGACGGTTAGAGCTTGGAGACAGCTACTCAACAAGGAAATTCCTGAATATCTCTCACGCGAGAAAGTTCATGCAGACGCTGATGGTTGCCTCAAAGACCAAGGAGTTGGTCGAACAGGGAAGAACAGCGGCAATCAGAGAGGTATACTACCAGCTCAAGCACAGTGTGCCTGGGCTGGACGAAAACACGTTCGATGACCAGGACGAGTCCAACAACGTTGTTGTTGACATAGAGACTGCGACAGGAGCTATCAGGGAAGATCTGCACCTATTCGCTGAGCCGAAAGGACGGCTTTTCGGACCTATAGTCATCAATGACTCCGGTGACGAAATCGATGGAATGAACATGGGAACCTCCGGAATGGCTATCAACTCTATCGTTGACCACTTCGAGTTCGTAGAATGCAATGCAGACTTCGTCCTCGTAGTCGAGACCTCGGCGATGGTTAACAGGCTGGTTGAAGAGGACTTCCACAAGGACCACAACGCTATAATCATAGGGACAGGAGGACAGCCTGCAAGAGGTGCCAGAAGACTCATCAACATGATGAATAACGAGCTGGATCTACCCGTCTACGTCTTCACGGACGGCGACCCATGGGGATACTACATCTACTCAGTCCTCAAATCCGGTTCGATGTCACTAGCATTCCAGTCGGATAGGTTAGCGACGCCGGAAGCCAAGCTCATCGGTATGACAATGGAGGATATAGAAGAGTACGACCTCCACAACGTCACCGAAAACCTAAAGGGCAAGCCGAAGGATGCAGGAGGTCCGACGAAGGACTACAAGAGAATCCAGGATGTCATGGAGTACGACTGGATGCAGACCGAGGAATGGCAGAACCAGTTCCAGAAGATGATTGACATGGGTGTAAGAGTGGAACAGCAGGCACTTGCTTCGCAGTCACTTGAATTCGTGGCTAACACCTACCTGCCAGAGAAGATAGAGAACAAGAACTTCCTCGACTAACCTGCCGTCCGAAACTCGTGATGTGTTTCCCGGGCTAATCAGTAGTTACGGCTGATCCGACGGACTAACCGGTCCCGGATTTTTCCCTTTATCTTTCATTCACGTTTAAAAAAATAGCTAGCAATCTCGTCTTTACAGTTCCACGCCCAGGTAGCTCAGCAGGTAGAGCGCGACGCTGTTAAACACGCCATTCTCGCCGAGAATGGTGTTCAAGAAGATCGCATCGTTCTTCAAGAGCGATGCTCGAACACCGTTTCTAGGAAACGGTGTGATCACTGGTCTTCGGTACAGCAACGTCGTGGTCCCAGGTTCGAGCCCTGGCCTGGGCGCTTTATTCTCTTGGTTCTGCTATCTTGTAATACATATAGAGGTATAGTGCTGAATAAAAGAGGTTTTGTATTACAATTATTTCAGCGCTTGCTTGATATCCTCAGCCCGGACAGTCTTTCTTCCATTCTCTCTGGCTACTGCGATGGCTTCTTCAGCTACATCGCCTGCGAACCTGTCCAGTACCTCTCCGAGTTTTCCAGTGCTTTTTTCCGAGATTCGTTTGTCACCCTGTGAACGGATGATTTTTCTCATCGATAGTTTCGAGAACTCCATTTAGATCACTTTAACTACACAAGGAATCGTGTATGTTTATAACTGTCTTTGTTGTGGTCTTTTTTACGTAACGGATTAAGTATTACTCATGGGTAAGTATACAACGAATATAGGGATTAAAAACCAGATTTATGAGAGATTGAAGGAAAGGAAGCGACCGGGACAGAGCTTCTCCGGTGTTATCGAGGAGCTTATCAGAAAGGCGGAGAAGTACGAGGACTCGCAGGAAGATTGATAAGTTTTTATCGGATTTTTTGCACGTAACTCTCTTTATTACCTTTGGTATCTCGTATTAAATTCTCCTGGGAGTAGAGTTGTTTCCTTGACCTTGTGATATTATCTTGTTGTGTATTATTACCGGGTACTCTTCGTAATAATACAGAGAGATGTTTTACATCGAGGGTCGGGAGCTATTACAGAAGAGGTCTTGTATTTATGACGCGGTTTCTCTGGACTAAAACAGGTTAGGGAGAGAATCATGCGGTGATGTAATAATGATAAGAGGCTGTGTTACGTAGACGCCTGTATCTTGAGTATTTCCACCACTTTCTCTTTTTCAACATCGTACCGGTTAGCTAGGTTATCTGCGTTGTGTTCGATAACTGCCTGGGGAGAAAGGCTGCGCGGGTCGTTGTCGTACTTGTTCTTCCGGACAATCTTCCTTATCTTATGTATCTCCTGGTCAGGTATCTTGTCCCTGACCTTGTTAAGCGACCGAACCTCGGTCAGTATGTTCTCCAACTCCCTTATATCGTCGCGTTTCTCCTCTATCTCTTTCTCTATCCTCTGCTTCTCATTGATGAGCTGGTCGCGCTCCCTTTTCTGCCTCTCGATTTCCTCTCTCACGAGTTCCTCGTCGTGGATTCTGCGTATAACAGCCTCTGTCAAGAACTCGGTACGGTTGTCTGACATGTTGTCTATCAGCTTCACTAGCTTTGTCGGCAGTCTCGCGGAGATAGTGGTCTTGTCCAATGGCGACACCCTTGAATTCGATCTGGTATGTAACTGGTCCGGTTCTCCTTAACTCGGTAACTATAGAAGGACAGATGCTAGCCTGTGCAGAGATATATCTCAGTCCCGGTCGGGTGCAAACGAGGGATTTACCTTCCTGTCGCCTCTTGTGAGGTTATGGATACGCTCCATCTCTTCACTGGTTAACTCGAAGTCGAAGATATTGAAGTTATCCTCCCGGTGAACATGGCTCGCAGCTTTTGGTATCGCACTGACACCTTCCTGCTGCACCAGCCAACGGAGAGCGATCTGTGCCTCAGTCTTACCGTAGCGCGAACCTATCTCTTCCAGGGTCTCGTTTCCTATAACGTCGCCTCTCGCCAGCGGGGAATACGCGGTCAGCATCATGTCGTGCGCCCTGCATGTTTCGAGAACCTTTTCCTGACTCAGGAACGGGTGATACTCCGCCTGGTTCGCCAGGAGTTTTACACGGGATAACTCCTGCACCCTCTCTATTTGCTCTGCAGTAAAGTTGCTGACCCCGATGTTGAACGCCTGGTTCTCTTCCACGAGGTCGTTCATCTCTTCCAGGACAGGTTCAAGTTCTATCTCCGGGAAGGGCCAGTGTATGAGTAGTAAATCAACGTAGTTGGTTCCCAGTTTCTCAAGGCTTTTCTCAACAGAGTCTTTAAGGTTCTCGCGGTTCAAGTTGTCACGCCATACCTTGGTGGTCAGCCAGATGTTCTCCCGGGAAACATCCGACTCCGCGATAGCCTTTCCTACCTCCGCCTCATTGCCGTACGCCTGCGCCGTGTCGATGTGCCGGTAGCCCATGTCAAGCGCATCCTTTACACCTTCCACACAGTTTCTCCCTTTTATCTGCCACGTACCGAACCCGAGCGCCGGGACTTTCTCACCCTGCATCTCGACGTACTTCATGGTATTTTTATCCTGAAGAGCCCTATTTAATTTCGTTGTTGGAGAAGAGTATGTTCTTGAAGACTTCTAATAAAAGTGGGATCTAGTTTGATCTTCTTGGAGAGACATGGCATTCTTGTTATGGTCCATAGGTGTATTATAGTGCTCAAGGAATCTTTCTATCAGGTTAGGCTCTCCTAGAAATTCTAATTCGTTGTAAAATGGTGCCTCGTCAAATTCGTCGAATACGAAGTCTCGTACTGATGAATCCAACTCCTGGAAATATCTAAACATCTCGGGACCGAGTTCGCCCATATCTGTTACTACAACTTTTTGGTTGTAAATAGCTCTGTTGCTGAGAAGATCTTCAATCCAAGACCCTTTTCCTTCTATATATGCGATCTCTCCCTGCCTTATGGCGTCATACATCTTCCATCCTACATCTTCGAATTCGTCACGGTACTCTCCTATTAATTTTGGGGGAGGATCGTGGAAGAAGTCATCCTCGTTTACTAGTTCTCCACGTATTGCGACGAAGTTGTCCATTCCAAATGGTATATGTTCTATACTGTCGTCGTCATATCTAACCAGAGGTGTGATTCCCAGTTCTCTCATCTTTTCGTTGTTATGGATTCTTACTACTGCCTGCAGCAATCTTTCTTTATAACTGTGGTCTTCATCATCTAGGAAGGGATGTATAAACTGCAAGAACTCTTGAGAATCGGGATTCTCATAGCTGAGTGTCATTTGTCCTTGTCTGGATAGAGGTAGCTTTTCGAACACGTCTTCATCTACTAGAATCCTGTCTGGAAAGTTGCTGTCGGGAGACAGAATAGACTCCGAATGATAGCGGTCTCTATCTTCAAGCCATTCTAATTCCTCGGGCAATTCTACAGACTCTTCTATACCTTGAGATGTACTTGTCGACATATATCGTAATAATCGGGAAAGAAGACTATTTTTTTAAGTTTTTCGCCTGTTAACGCTTGAACGCCGCTGCAACCAGTAATGGAAACACGAGCGTTGCTTCTGCCTCGACCTGCGTGTAGTTCCTTGTGTTCTCCTTTATCTTGCCCCAGGAAACGGCTTCTTTAGGTGGTGCGCCTGAGAGGGAGCCGTCTCCCTCCATTCCTGTCGATATGTAGACTGCGTAGTCGCTGCCGCCCTTGAACAGGTTGGACATGATTGCCTGGTGTTTTGGGACGCCGTCACCGACCGCGATAATACCTGTCTTTTCGGCTTCAACGGCTTCGTGGATAAGTGAGTCCCAGTCATCAAGTATCTCAATACCTATCTCCGCATCGACCTCCTGCCGGTAGTAGAACAGGAAGTCGCCGATTTCCGCATCGATTAGCGCGGGACAGTAGACCGGTATATCGTTTTCGGAGGCGTGGTAGAGGAAGGAATCGCTTCCATCAAGGTCGCTGTCCGCTCCGACCTTTCTACCGAGCTCCTGTGCGACCTCTGTAGGCGTCCTGATTTTTTCTTCGTCGAAGAAGTCTGGGAAGAACTCGTCGTTGAGCCATTTTTCCAGCCAGACGTAGCAGTCTGACTCTACGTAGATGTTGCCGAGCCGGTTGATGCCCTGTTCGCGCAGCTCCGCCTCGTTGGCGTCCCAGTCTCCCATCTTGAACTCCTTCGCGGTCTTGATAACGTCTTCTGTATGGGAGCCAGAGGAGGTTATCATTACATCCACAAAGTCTTCACGGGCAAGGTATGCGATAGTCTCCCGGAGACCGGATGAGATTATATTGGATGTAAAGGTCAGGAATATCTTTGCATCTTCCTCTCGCATCTTCTTCACGAGATCGATAGCCTCTTTCAGGTGTGTGGCCTGGAAGCCGGTGGTCTCGTAGCTCTCCAGCATCTCTTCAAGGTCGAACTCGCCTCTGAAGTCGTACCCCTTCACTTCTTCTCCGAGATGCTCCTCTTCCGTTCCCGGCAGGACGTGGTCCCTGGTTTCTTCTGTCATAATTGGGCTTTGAAGAAGAAGATTTATGAGAACGATGCTATGCTTTCAATTCTTAAAACTCACCTATCAAACTAGAGTTACAGAGAGTTTTGCGGCCGAGTAGCTCAGCCTGGGAGAGCGCTGCACTGAAGACACGCCGACATCCAGTCGGTGTTTCGGTGAACGTAGTTCAGCTATGCAGTTGTCCCCGGTTCAAATCCGGGCTCGGCCACACTTTGTGTGCCTATGCCCGCATTTGGTTGCAGAAGACTTGTCTTCGAATTCAAATCCGGGCTCGGCTACACTTCGTGTCCTGAATTTTGTCGAACTGGAGTTATATACAGAGGAGTCTCTTGGGGAGTCATGTCTAGAATATTTTGAAGGTATTGCTTATGGGGTGGATGGTTTAGTTGACGGGGTGGTAGAACACTATCTTGAGAACCCTGGAATGTACCACGAATCTGCGGACATAATGGCGCAGTACGGTACTGAGTTTCTATAGGGTTACCACGGGTCGTGTTCGTAGCCGTGGTCTTCCGCTCTCTCGATCATGTCGTCCTCCGAGGCTTCTGAGGCAGGTTCCCACTGCCAGTCTTCGATATCTCCGTTTTTCTCCAGCGCTTCTATCTCTGCTTTAGAGGTTACTGAGATGTTCGCTGTTTCATCGTTGTAGAGCTCTATTATCCAGAAATTCTCTGTCATAGAAGAAGATATGTGGTTTGTATTTACATTTTTTACTACTGTAGACGGCTCAGATTTAATCTATATCGATTCTCTCTGTCTCGGCTTTTATTTCTGGACAGTCAATGCTGCTGACCATGAGACGTTCTGGAGTTCTATCGGTTCTGATGGTTATGTGCTGTGTCTCTCCGACATCTAGGGAGGACACAGTGGTTCTGTTCAGGACGGTTGATGAGGTGAGGGCGCCAACATTAAGTCCATCTGACAGTCTTATTGTACCTGTGTTTTCCAGGTCAAAGAAAGCTATTTGCCCGCTCTGGCTGTATTCTGCGTTTTCAACTGTAATAGCTGCGTTCCGGCATTTTATCTCTTGATCGGTTTGTTCAGCTGCATCTCCCGCGATATTCTCGGCTAGATAGGGAGCCCATTCTGCATATATGGATACTGCTGTGATGCCGACTGCAAGCACGATTACTGCGGATACTATGTGTGAAATACCTTTCATCGGATCACTTTAGTTTATCTCTTCCTCATCATCCCATACGTCTGAACACTGTCTGGAGAATGCTTCAATTCTATCAGGACCGGACGTAGTTGTCAGATTTATGGTTTCAAAGTCTCCCCGATCTACTTCTACTGTCTCCTCTGCATCTTCCATCGGAAGATTGTCCTGCCAGGCGGAGACCAGGACTTCGTCCAGATTAGATGTACCGGTATTTCTGATTACTACGGAGGTTTCACCGTCACCCGTGAAGTACTTTGCCGATTCGATACTTAGAGATGCCTGGTTGCAGCTGATTGTTTGCTCCGTCTGGTTTCCTGTTTCGTCAGTTACTGTTCTTACGATGTCAGGTCCCCAGCCCGAGAAGATGCTTGCAATCGATAGGGTAACTGCCAGGAGTAACACGGAAGCTATCAGTGGAGAAATACCTTTTCGCATATACTTGCGTTTGTGAGAGCTTGTTTTTATTTGGTACGTGTCACAGGAAGAACGTGACGGAAAGGTATCCTACTGCGAACAGTATCGCGGAGTGTTTCAGTCCTGCCTTGAGTTCGCCCTCGGCGAGTTTCCCGATTATTACGCCGGAGAAGAGTGCCTGTATAAATACTAGTCTTGAGAACCAGACTTCGTATAGAGAGATGTTTTCCTGCAGATCTCCACCTCCGCTTTCTCCAAGTATGCCTATTCCGCCACCCATTGCCTCGGATGCGTCTGCAAGATTTGGTAGAAGGAATGTCATCAGTGCGACAAGGATGCCGATGAAGATAAAGTAGACTATGTACCCGGTTATCATTTCGCCGTACAGCTGGCTTGTACGCTCCTCTTTCAACTGCTTGATTGAGCGAATGTTTTCTCCAACGGATTCCAGAACATCCTGTATGTTACCTCCGGAGGTATAGGCCTGTATTATAGTGTCAGCACTCCTCTTTATGAGCGGTGAGCCAACTTCATTTCCAAAGTTCTTGAGTACTTCGTCGAAGGGTACACCCCATTCTATCTGGGCGGACATCTTCTGTATATGGTCGTCTAGAGGACCATAGCTACTGTTCTGTGTGTTCTGTATTGCCTGGGGTAGTGACATGCCGGCGCGGTTACCCTGGACGATATCCCGGAGGAAGGAGGGGAACTGGTCTTCTATTTTCTTCCTTTCCACGTATTCCTGGTATTTTACGTAACCCAGGGGGATGAATATCAGGATAAAAGCGGAGAGGTTGAGGAGTACGAACATCAGTTGCTGAAAGTTCGTGTGTGAGACGACTTCTGCAGCGACTAGTTCCTGGGTGTCAAATCCTATAGTTTCCCTGTAGATTCTGACCTGGTTATTGTTTTCAAGTAACTCGGGAGGGACGCTGATAACGGTTTCTTCGCTTGTTATCTGCTGCAGTGTCTCTCCATTCACGGAGATATGTACATCAGAGTCTCTCCTGACGTTCTGTAACTCAAGTTCTATAATTGTTTCAGTGGTTACCCTGGGGTTTTCGAGTTCAAAGCTGAACGTTGCGTCGTTCTCGTTATCGATTACCTGGGGCTGGTCGAGCGTGAACTTGTTTGTCGTATGGTTGTAGTACCATGTATTTGCTAATGCAAGCATAAGTCCTGCGATAGCTGCGGCGGCGATAAGAACTATCAGCCTCTCATTTCGCCGCCAGAAGTTCTTGATCTTCAGTTCGTACTTCTCTTTAGTGCTTTTCTCCATCTAGTCCACCTTCAGTGCCAGGAATATTATGAATAGGGTGTTTATCACAGGGATAATCACGTGGACGCCGAGCCACATCAGGTCTCTTATCTCGAAACCCATTAGCCGACCACCGAGCAGGTTCATCACTGCAAGGATAACTACGAGGAAGACTGGTGCTGCAATCAGGATGGCGGTATAGAAAGATGCATAGGTGCTTATACGTTCGATCTCCTTCTCGCGCTCTATCTTAAGATCGAAGAGTGCCTCGTCTGCTTTCTGTCTCATGTATTCATCGATATTTCCTCCGGTCTCTATCGTTGACAGCATACCGTATAGAATCTCGCTCCAGTCTTGGCTGGGTGATCTTTCAGCAACTTCTCTTAGTGCTGTTGTAAGATCCTCCCCGAAGACGTTAACACGCCGGGAGATCTCTCCAGCCTCTTCTGAAATCGCCCCGTATTCTTCGAACCCGTGCAGGAGCTGGAACATCGAACTGGGAGGTATTCCTGAGGTTGCGATGGCGCTGAGGTGGTTGAGTGCGAAGGGAAGGTTTTCCTCTATGTTTCTCTTCCGTCTCTTCGCTCTCTGGGAAGGATACAGGTACATTAATCCGAATACCAGAACTGAAAATGCGAGAGGTAATCCGATTGAGAACCTTACTGCCTGTAGAGGCGCCAGGCTATTCACCATGCTGTATCCCAGACCCATTACCGTGGAGAAAATGAAGGCGAGGGTTGTATACAGGAACATCTTTGACACGTAGGTGCGGTAGAGAACGTCCATATCCGCTTTTTTCAGGTCTTCTTTGAGGTCTTCAAAATGTTCGCTGTGTTTATCAGCTGTCGACCCGAAAAGGGCGTTTGACGCCGCGGACAAACTGTTTGTTTTGAGGGCGTTTTTTACCCGTTTTCTAACGGTAGATCGGAAGGGGTCTGATGTCATACGGTTACACCGTCCGTGTTTACTGGTACGAACAACTCACGGATTCGGTCAGTCATTGTATCTTTATTCCGTCGCTGTTGATTATGTAGTTATGGACGCCGTGGTTGTAGTCAGATCCCTTTAACTTTTTCACGAATATATGCCTTTTTACCATTCCTTCTTCTCTCAAAAGCTCCAGTTCTATGATAGCGTCTGCGACTTCTTCCTCGAGTTCTGTAGCCTCTTCTTTCTCCGCTATAAGAATCGTTGTACAGTCCAGTTCCCGGATTTCCTTTTTTATTTGCAACAGGTTTTTCCGCTGATCTTTTCTCGTGTCGATGTAGAGATCAAGGTCTGTTATGGGGTCTAGAACGACTCTATCAGCGTTATTCTCTTTGACAGCTGTACGCAGCATCTCGGCTATATGCTCGTAACGGTATGGATCGAATTTCCTGATGTTTATCCGGTTATTTTCAACCATTTTCTCGAACTCCCAGTCAAAGGTCGTGGTCCTGATAACCTCAGGTTGAGTGTCCTGGAATGAGACATACAGACCGTGCTCTCCTTTCTGAGCTCCTCTGTAAAGGAACTCCAGCCCCAGGTTGGACTTGCCGCATCCGGGCGCACCTTCCACTAGAACCAGCTGTCTTTTGGGTAGACCTCCTCCCAGTAGGCGATCAAAGTTGTTTATACCGGATTTTACTCTTTCCATTTTTACGCCTCAAAGGGGTCGGTCTCGACTTCGACATCAGAGTCGTTGAACGGGTCTCCTTCTCCGGGTTTCTTCCCTCTTATATCCTCTATCTTCTTTCTTTCATCCCTGAGGATTTTCTCGAGGTCTTCAACAGGGTTTTCTTCTGAACTAATCTTCTTCTCCAGACTATCACTTCCATCCAGATCCCTGTCCATATCCTTGAGTTCTGATTCAAGCTCCTGTACGTCTCTATCGCTTTCTCTTTCCATCGCGGAGTCCAGTCTTTCCGTGTGTGAGATATCTACCTTGTCTTCAGCTTCTATAACTTCTTTCAACGAGTATTCTCCCGCTTCAGCATTAACCATCTTCATTATCTCGTCCTTGTTCTTGTAGTACTCCGCTATTATCTTTGATACCTTGTTGAAGTTCTTTACTCCTTTCTCCTGCAGCCACTCCAGTACCGCAGCCCGGTCTACCAGTTCCTGCCGGAGCTCCTCTTTTGTTATGCCGAAATCCGTGCTTATCTGGCTGAAAAGGTACGGGTCTTCATCTCCCGTGAACGAATCATCTCTGGCAGTCCATGAGAAAGCAGTGTTAGTTCTTGCACTCCGGGAGTCACCCATTATCTTCTGGACCTCGTGTATATTCCTTGCTCTCCTAGCAGATTTTTCTACACCCTTCGCGTGTGTCATGACCACGATAGCATCGAGCGACTCTACGAGAGCGGGTGAAAGCGAGATAGGGGGTGTCACGAGCCTTTTCACGACATCGTTCGGTCCCGAGGCGTGCATAGTACCGATTGAAGGGTGCCCGGATGCCATACCCTGGAACAGTACAGACGCTTCCTCTCCCCTGACTTCTCCGACGATGACGTAGTCCGGGTTCTCACGGAACGACTCTTTCAGGAGCTGATTCATGTCCACATCGCTTGAGTTCTGTGTACCAAACATCTCTCTTGTGACAGAGGGGATCCAGTTCTCGTGCGGAAGCCTGAGCTCGCGCGTGTCCTCGATCGACACGATTTTGTCCTCTGGCGGGATGAACGAGACGCAGGCGTTCAGGAACGATGTTTTACCTGTAGCGGTACCCCCTACTATCAGCAATGACTGCTGGTACTGCATCAGTATCCACATGTAAGCCATGAGATCTGCGTTTGCTGTTCCAAGGTCCATTATGTCGATTGCAGAGAACGGTGTTTCCTGGAACTTTCTTATCGAGAATGTCGGACCGTGAGAGGTTACATCCTCCGTCAGTGAAGCATTGACACGGGACCCGTCTGGTAGCGCACCATCGAGCAGAGGGTTGGCGTAGGAAACGTATTTTCCGCACCGCTCAGCCAGTTTTATGACCAGGTTCTTCAGGTCTTCTTGATCTTTGAATACAACATCGCTTTTCACAGACCCGAATTCGGAGTGAACAGCGAAGATAGGGATGCCGGTTCCGTCCGCCCCTAGGTCCTCTATGTATGGGTCATGCATGAAAGGCTCGATTTTCCCTAATCCGACAAAATCGCGGTATATGTAGTACATTATCTTGTTGTGCTGTTTCTCGGTCATCTCGATTCCAAGTTCTAGAAGAAGCTCGTTGATTTTTTCCTCCAAGAACCCTATTACCTTTTCCCTGTCTCCCATCGAGCTCAGCGAGACATCAAGCTTCTCGGATAAGTTGTCTTTTATAGTTTCCAGCATATCCTCCTCTTCATCGCTGAGAGAAGGCTCCTCCAGGTTATAGATAATCTCCTTTTTCTCCTCGTCCCACTTGATATGTGCGTACGCAAAAGGCTTGATAAGAGGATACTTGACGTCTACATCCGCCAGCTTGTCGACTTTGGCCGTGATCTTTACATCCTTCTTCTCGCTCAACGTGAAATCCAGTTCCTCTGAAGTCTCGAAAGCAAGATCTCTCTTGTCCTCACCGCCGGATACAAACGTGTTCTTGAGACTTCCTAGGAGAGACATAGCCCTGTAAAAAACTACTCCGGCTTGTTAATAATAGAAATGGTTGACGCATCTTTCTCCACGGGAAGAATTACATCTCCTCCAACGGTTCGATCCCCAGGAGTTCTAGACCCTGTTCCATAACCTCTAGGTAGGTGTCGATAATCGCGGTCCGTGACTTCTTCAGTTCTTCCGTCTCCGCATCTTTTACGGGGCACTTGTGGTAGAAGGAGTTGAACTTTTCTGCTGTTTCTTTCACATAATGGGTCAGCTTGGCGGGTTCCTGAGACTCGAAGCTTTCCTCCAGGACTTTCTCAAACTCCGACATTTTTCGCAGAAGCTCGTATTCTACATCTTTCTCATATGTGGTGAATTGAGTCTCTGCGTCTATCTTGTCTTTTATCCCATATGCCCGCGCAACAGTGTAGAGCAGGTATGGTCCGGAGTCTCCTTCCCAGTTCAGCGCCTTTTCAAATGAGAAGTTGATGTCTTTGTCACGTGTGAACTTGAGTATGAAGTAGCGTACCGCGGCTACAGCGACTTTCTCTGCTATTTCCTCCTCTTTTTCTTGGCTGAAATCGTACCGGTCCTGTATCTCTTCCAGGGCAAGGTCTTTTGCTCTGTCTAGGACTGCGTCAGCGTGCTTGCCAACCCAGTTCCCTTTCCTACCTGAGTACGACTCTTTGCCGGGGAGGTAGACGAACTCGAAACTCATGTGACTGAAGTTCTCCGCCTCTTCTTCGAATCCGAGCGCCTCCAGGGATAGCTCCAGAATCTTCATGACATAGCTCTGAGGTTCTCCGACCACGTTTATGTGGTGGTCGGCGTCTCCGAAGTCTTTCTCCCGGTCTCCTCCTGTGCTCCATAGTGTTTCACTGTTAGGTTGCTGATCGAACTCCTTGTATTCAAAATTTGATTCGAGGAGTCCAAATTTCCACATAGTCAGAGCGATATCTTTCGCGGTGTATGTAGCGGTGCCGTCGCTCCGGAACAGTATCTTGTATGGCTTCTTGAGTCCTCCAAGTTCGTCCTCGTAATCCGAGAGCTCTATAACGATACATCCCTCATCCTCGCCGTTCTCTATCTCGTATACCCTGTCAAGATCCCTGAGCTTGTCTACACATTCGTTAAGCAGGTTTGAGGCGACGATATCTCTCTCGAACGTGACCAGGTCATAGAACACGTTGCTCCGGTATGCTGTCTCCAGCTGCCCGTGAACTGACTTGGATACCAGGTCTTCCATGAGTTCGAAGTTCTTATTATCACCTTCCTCTATGTCCTGTATTACCTGCTGGACTTTTTCTTCATCCTCTGGGTTTTCCTCCAGGTACTGGCCGGCCTTCGAGTAAAGCAGTCCTATCCAGAAATCTGCCTTCTTCTGCTTGTCTTCATCGTCTAGCTCGTCCAGGAAGTTCTTGTATGCATAGATAGTTCTGGCGCTTTGCCGACCCAGGTCATTGATAAGGTCTATAACTTCTACATCGTACCCTATCTTCTCGGCTATACGCGAGATGGTGTCTCCGAGTAAAGCAGTACGCATGGTTCCCATGTGCAAAGGTTTGTTAGGATTAGGTGAGGTATGTTCAACGCTCACCTTTTCTCCCTTATCCTTGAACTTGAGATTTGATACGTTTTCTATTATGTCCGCACCGAGTTCTTCTCTGTCAAGGTAGAAGTTCAGATAGCCCGGTCCTGCAACCTCTACTTTCTCCACGAGATCTATTTCTTTCTCTTGAAGTTCTTCCGCTGATTCTTCCGCCAGTTCTCGTGGCTGCTTACCGATTTGTGAGGCAGCTCTCATCGCTGGATAGGCGAAGTCCCCGTGCTCTGGCTCTGGAACTTCAATATCGTTTACTTCTACTTCCGTTTCCAGTGTTTCGGAGAGTTCTTCTGCCAGTTTTTGTTTCAGTTCTTTCATGATTATCTTCTCCGCAGTGATGCTTAATAAGGTAAACTTGCTGAGTTCTTACGAGTCCAGTAGGCTTTCCTTAGTTCTCTCAAAACTTGATTTCTCTGCTTTCCAGAATTTTTCTAGTTCTACATACTGTTGGTGTACTGGTTCTTTGATGCTGTCTCCGGAGCAATATTCCTGTTTCTGCTTCACTTCTTGGTAGGCTTCTCGGAAGGAAAGGTCGTCTTCAACCATTTTGTTCGCTGTATCGGCGGCGTGTATGTCGTCATGTATTTCGAAGCTGTCCGAAACCTCCAGTTCGGCTACCAAGTCAGCCAGTATCTCCAGTGTCGCCAGGGTCGTCCCTATCGACTCTACCAAGGGTTTCTTAGTCTGTTGGGTGTCGCGGTTGTAGCCGTGCGGTAGCTTTCCTATTATCGAGCGTATCGCGTGTTCGTGAGAGGCTACTTCGTCTGCCTTCGCTCGCGCTATCTCAAGTACATCCGGGTTCTTCTTCTGCGGCATGATACTGCTTCCGGTGCAAAATTCTTTCGGGATATCGAAGAACTTCTGGTCCTCCGAGAAGTTGATGAGGTCCTCCGACAGCTTCTGGACGTCAAGCATCACGTGGTTCAATGCCTGCAAAAGCATGAGCTCATGCTTCCCCCGGTTAACGCAGTAAATGGGGTTCTCCTGCTTCGACTTGAAACCTAGGAGCTTGGTTGTCTTATCACGGTCGATATCGAGCACGGTTCCGTACCCTGCTGCCGCACCAAGTGGATTCTGATCGATTACTTCGTAGGCAGACTGCAGGAGTTTAAGGTCATCTACAAGCGCGTCGACGTAACTCGACGCCCAGAGCCCGGTGCTTGATGGCATTGCCTGCTGCTGGTGTGTGTAGCCAGGTATGGGTTGGTTCTCGTTTTCCGCGAATTCTCCAAGTTCTTTCACGAGCTCCAGGAGTTCCAGGGATATCTCGATACAGGAGTCCTTCATCAGCAACCGTGTCGCGATAACCACCTGATCGTTCCGCGACCGACCGGTGTGAATCTTCTTCCCAGCGTCCGTATACTCTGTAACCTTCTCCTCGATGAACGTGTGGACATCTTCGCCCTCGATTTCATGCTGTTCATCGTACATTTCGGATAGTTTCTCCATCACCTCTTCAAGCTCTCCTTTTTCTAGGTAGCCCTGGCTCTCCAGCATCTTCGCGTGTGCCGCAGTACCTAGAAGATCGTAGGGAAGGAGCTTCTGCTCCAGTATCGTCTCTTCCTGGGTGTACGAGAGTACGCTATCCTTCACCAATTCGTCAGTTTCCCAGAGCATCTCCGTTCACCTGTTCGTTGATGAGCTTGGTCTGTAGGCTCCAGAGCTGGATAAATCCTGGTGATGCCTCCTGGTTGAATGTTTCTCCCTCGTCGTAGCTCGCGAGCTGATGGTTGTAGAGCGCGTTCTCTGACTCGCGTCCAACGACTTGCGCCTTACCCTTGTACAGTTTCATTTTTACTGTGCCGGTGACATTCTGGTTCATGGAGTCGATAAATTCGTTGAGATGGTCTATCAGCGGGTCGAACCAGAGCCCCGAATACGCCATCTCCGCCCACTTCTGGTCTACGAATTTCTTGATCTGGTTCTCGTGCTTTGTGCTGCAGTAATTCTCCAGATGTTCATGCGCCTCAAGGAGAGTTACCGCGGCGGGGCACTCGTATACTTCGCGGGACTTGAGCCCTACTACACGGTCTTCCATCATGTCGATGATACCGACGCCGTGTTCTCCTGCTATCGAGTTAAGCTTGTCGACTAGCTCGTGAACCATCATTTTCTCCCCGTCAAGCGCTACAGGGACACCTTTCTCGAACTTTATCTCGACGTACTCTGGTTCTTCGGACGCCTCTTCGGGCGTATTCACGAACTGGAAGACATCTCCTGGCGGCTCCTTATCCGGTTCTTCGAGAGGTCCGCACTCGGAGCTTTTACCCCACAGGTTCTCATCTGTCGAATAGGGCGAGTCTTTCTCTACCTCCACATCGATTCCGTGCTCCTCAGCGTACTCTATCTCTTTATCACGGGTCATGCTCCACTCGCGCACCGGCGCCAGCAGTTTGATGTCTGGGTCGATGGAGAGGATGCCTGCCTCGAAACGGACCTGGTCGTTACCCTTGCCGGTGGCGCCGTGAGCTACTGCGTCCGCGTCTTCTCTGTGGGCGATTTCTACGGCTTTCTCGCATTTTAAGTAGCGAGCTATCGCTGTACTCAATGGATAGCCCTGGTAATCGGCGTTCGCTTTCACTGCTTTCGCTATGTAATCCTCGCCGAACTCTTTCTTGGCGTCAACAACGTACGCCTCAACTGCACCGAGATCAAGCGCTTTCTGCTTCACATCTTCCAGATCGACACCGGGCTGCCCCAGGTCGATTGTCAGCGTGACTACATCAGCGTCATATTCTTCCTGTATCCACTTGACCATGCAGGAGGTATCTAATCCTCCAGAGTAGAGAAGAACGACTTTGTCGATGTTTTCAGGTTTTGCTAGATAATCGATACTGTCTTTCGTATTCACCCTTTTGGGCTCCAAGTTCAGTCATTGTTGATCACGAGATTCTCTAAGAAAGGTCTTTCTTTAATACCTGAAACACCAGAACGTAACAAATAAAACATAAGTGTTCTAAATAAGACATATGTCTGTAGCATCTCAGGTTGAACTCTACGTTTCCAGGAAGCCGTACCTCCGTGAGGCGCTGGCACAGGGAGTAGTAAATTACAGCGCTCTCGCCAGAAAGATATGTGAGGATGAAGGTATCGACAGCTTTGAAGCAGTAAAAGCTGCGCTTTCCCGCCTTGAAAACTATCTATCTGAGGTACAGACGGATAGAAGGGGGCGGGTAGAACAGGTTCTTGAAAGAACTGAGGTGAAGATAGAGGACGGCGTTGAGGCGTTGAAAAGCTCTGAAGACAGGGATGCTGTCGTGAAGGCTAAGACTGAGAATGGCTATACTCATGTGATCGAGGGTGAAGAACAGTCACTAGTAACTCTTGTAAGCCCTGTGAGGCTTGAGGAGACGCCAGGAGTTATCGAGTTCATTCTTTCCTCCCTGGCTGCAGAAGGGATAAACGTAGACCATCTTATCTCCTGCAGGGAAGACACTCATCTCGTAGTGGATAGGTCGGACGCACCACGGGTTCTCGAAATCCTGCAGGAAAGGCTTTAGCCAAGACTGTCTTCTATCTGGGAGAGTACGTCTCTTGCGCTGTCGATAGTTTTGCCGTTTTCATCAAGAGAAGGAGCTACTTCTACTAGGTCTGCGTGAGTAGGATTAACTATGTCAATGACCTTTTCTACGGTCTCTAATCCCAGTTCTCCGTCGGGATACCCTGTTCCGGGAGCCAGCTCTTCCTCCAGCGCGTCGATGTCGACCGACAGGTACACAGTTTGTTCGCCAGGTTTGAACTCTCGTTTGAATTCCTCTATCTCGCTGCTGCGATATATATTTAGGTCGTGTTTTTCCAGGAACTCTTCCTCGTCGTCATCGATTCTCGTAATCCCGACAAACCATATCTCGTCCTCCGAAAAACCTCTTGCCAGCAGTTCTCGCACTACGACATCGTGCGATACATGATTGTCGACCTTCTCTTTTAGGTCGAGGTGGGAGTCGAGCCACACCAGCTGCATGTCCGGATACTCCCGCTTCAATGCCCGGATAACGGGGTAGGAGACGGAGTGGTCGCCGCCGATAGAAAGTAGGGGCTTACCATACTCAATCAGTTCCTCTGTATTATCCTCGATTCTTCTCTGCGTATTCTCCAGTGAGAACTCGTCGGGGAAAACCTCGTCCACGAGGACACTTCTTTCGAACTCATAGTCTTCCAGTATCTTCTCCGGCGCGTCCAGCGTTCCTTTCCGCGGATTCCTGTGGATACCGTTATCACACGGGAGCTTCTGGACTATCAGGTCAGCGTCTTCAGGGGAGCTGGTTTCCATCTCTAAAAGAGGTTATGTTCAGAAAGTTAATCATTCTAACCCTATAACATCGGTCTGAAGAAGTAGCTGTAGACAGCTACTGTCATGAATGTGGAGCCTAGTAGGGTAGAAATTACCGATGCCTGTGCGATACCGTATGTAAGATATACTGCGCCGAATAAAGTTCCTGTTGCCCGGAACACCTTACCTTTCACCGTGTAAAGTCTTATACCACAGCTCTGGCATACAGTCGCCTGCTTATTCACAGCTTCTTTACATCCTCCGCATATAGGCTGTCTGTCCCTTCTCTTGACCAGTTCTCCTTCAAGTATTATCCCCATGAGCAGTGATATGGTATCGCGGTCTTAAACCCTGATTTACACCACAACGCAGTTACTGGAATGAGTAAAAATAACGAGTCCGGAGGGATTTGAACCCTCGACATCTCGGTGTCTTCTACGGCTTTGAGACGAAAGCCGTTCGAGCACACTTCTCCGCGGGGAGAAGGTGTGTTTCGAAGACCCTGCGGTCTTCTCGGTCCTCGTTCCCTACTGGGAACTTGAGGAATAGAAGCCGAGTGCTCTGTCCGGGCTGAGCTACGGACCCGTGAACTACGTGAAAAGTTTACAGATAGAATTCTTAAATAACGTTGACTTCGGGAGGATAGTTGAAGAATCAAATAAGGATTCCTGTGTTGAGCGCGATACCGATAACGGCTACTGTCATGACTCCTCCGATGATTACCTTGGGATCGAACTCCATCCCTGTATCTGCATCATAGTACTGGACAAGTCCTCCCTGTGAAGTCGGCATCCGTGCTTCGTTGTCTTTTGCCATATTTGGAACCTCGTGGTCTACCTTCAAAAGTATTAGTGGTGGAGGCGGGAGTAAGCCCGATTCTGTTATCGAAGAGCAAAGCTCTTCTCAAACGACCAACTCCCGAGAGGAGTAAGTCGTGGACCGCATTTAACTACCAGGCTACCTGTGAAGGTTGACTGGTCCGGCAGGTTCGTTCCTGCACGGCGCGCTCTTTCGGCTTGCACCGGGTGTCAGAGCCACGTTTCATCGATCCCTGGTAAATATCTGGCTTTTGCTGGTGGCGTCGGTTTTGACGCCATTACCACCATTCACGCCGTCATCTTTGAACCAGGACGTGTCGTTTCTGCTGCTCCATGAGCCACCTACCCTCATATTACTGAGGTTGCGATGGATCTCCAGGACCTTCCGGTCCACAGCTCTTACAGCTGCCACGTTTGAGTCGGTGTCGGGACTTTCCTCACTCAGCGTTCTCGTCAGAGATCGCTGTTGGAAGCAAATCTCTGATTTGCGAACGCCAGCGGTGGCGGTCACTCCGCCTCCAACACGCTAACCTATACGACAAGATTTTTAAGCTCAACGCCGATATCAGCGGGACTGTTCCCGTATCTCATCCATGTTAGGCTCGATAAGGTACGTGTTCGCCTTCTTTTTCTTCATCACAAGATCACGGTCGAAAAGCTCGCTTACAGCGTTACTGACTGTGGCTTTCGAAACACCGAGTTCGTCTGGAAGCTCGTTCTGCAGCATCGGGGCGTCCATCACGACACCCAGAACATCTTCCGACCGTTTTGACAATCCCATGCGGTCGATTCTCACGTCTTCCTGTGTTTCATCCTCTTTCTCAAGCTCTTCCTCGGGCAGGATAGTCTCCCTCCTGTTATGAAGCCACCAGATATACGCCAAAGACATGATGACGATCACAATCAAGGCTCCCAGAGCTGTAAATACTAGAGGGTCAACGCCTCCTGCACCGTTCTGGAAAGGAGGGGCATGGCTTGACATACAGGAGTTATTGGTGAGAGAAACGTTAAAATCTGGTGCTAGTTTCGACAGAAGATGTCGGCGACCTTGAATCCTCCGCCAGTTTCGTATCTGTAAACATCGATTATCTCCAAATCTTCTGATTCAAGCAGGTCTATGGCTTTTTCCTCAGGTATAAGATGGTGTTTAACTTCACTACCGTATTTTTCGCGCATTATAGGGCTTTCTCCGATTTTGAAGCTGACAAAAATCACGCCGTCGTCTTTTGTAACTCTGGAAAGTTCTTTTATCACATCTCTCATCTCGCCTATCGGGAAGAAAAGCAGAACGGTATTGCACCATAAGCCGTCAAACCTGTTATCCTCAAATTCTAATTCTCTGACATCCATCCGTAGATATTCTCCTTTTTGGTTCTCCCTAGCGTACTCTAGCATACCGCCCGCTACGTCGATCCCGATAGTGTCAAGCCCGTTCTCGGTAAAATAGTTTGTATCTCTACCATGCCCGCAGCCTGCGTCCAAGACTTCATCGCCTTGAACGAGTTCGATGAACTGGTCAAGAAGGTCTATGTACTCCTGGGGCATATTCTCGAAAGAATTCTTCTCCGCAAATTTCTCGGCTCCGCGTGAGTAAAACGCCTCTGGGCTCTCAGGCATACTGTATACTAGAGAAGTAAAAGAAGAAAAAGGTTTGTCGGCGCTACCGAGGTTCCTGGGTCGATTAACCGAAGATGCCGCCTAGCATCCGGTTAACGAATCCAGGCCGGTTCTCGTTCTCTTCAGGTCCACGGTCTTCAGGCGGTCCCTGTTGTTCATCTTCTTCCGGTGTCTCTTCTCCAGCTTCTTCTGCTTCCTCTCCGGAATCTGCTTCTTCAGGTTCCTCTTCTGCTCCGTCTTGCTCTCCTGCGTCTTCAGGTACTTCTCTCGGTGTTCCTTCAGGTCCGAGGCTTGCTGTATCAGTGTTCTCCTGTACTTCCTCAAGGCTGTCCAGTACATCCTGGAGTGCTTGCTCCGATTCCTCGTCTGGAGCGATTTCTACAAGTACCTCGACCGTGTTGATCGCGGTCATCAACCGAGCGTCGAACTGAGCGGACTCACCTCTTTCAGCCTCTGTTACTTCATCTTCTGTTTCATTCACTGGAGCTTCTATCTCTTCCTCAGTCTCATTCACTGGATCTTCAACGGACTCGTTATGCTCTTCTTGCGCCGCAACTGTAGTAGCTCCCGCGACAAGAAATACTGCGAGAGCTACTGCGACAATTGCTCGTCTCATTTTAAATCACATCCTCAAATTTGGTGGGGTTGCTTAAGAAAGGCGTATACAGTCTGACAAAAATAAAGAAGGGAAGGGATCGGGAGCTCCTCCACTCTTTTAGCCGAAGACAAACGCCGGCACTCTATCAAGCACGTGAGCAGGAACTTTATCCGCTACAAACGCGGGCGGTCCCCGTGTGACGTGTTCAGGAGATCCTTGCCGTTCGCTGTTCGCTTCCTCTGAACTCTCACCTGCCTGCTCTACTTCTTCAGGCAGTTCCTGCTGGTTCTCCTGGACCTGATGCTCTGCTTCATCGTGCATGTGTTCCTCCATCTTCTCCGTTGCCTGATCTGGCATATTGTCCTGTGCGTGTGCAGGGATCGCCGCTGCTCCTGCAGTTAACCCGATTGCTAGTAGTGCGATTAGTAATGTTCTCATTCGTGTTTCACCTCGACCAAAACTGTGGGTGGCGGTGCTTAAATGCCATATCCGTGAACGACCGTTTAATTCTGTTCAAAAAACAGAGGAGAGCGTTTAACTAGAGGTAGGAGGTGTTTAGTTTTGTTTAGTCTCTCTTGAGGAGATCCCTTATTCCTTTGCCCGTAAATCTGGCAATCACACTATGGCTAATA
The DNA here is from genome assembly GCA_022729235.1 of Candidatus Nanohalarchaeota archaeon. Classification (GTDB taxonomy): domain Archaea; phylum Nanohalarchaeota; class Nanosalinia; order Nanosalinales; family Nanosalinaceae; genus JALDAJ01. Next base: position 265,298 of record JALDAJ010000001.1, on the reverse strand, counting down.
AAGAAAATGCCTAGTATCCAGAGGGCTTGAGCTGATCTATGAATGAGATACAATGTCTCCTCTAGCTGAAAAACTATTAGCCATAAAGACAGTGCTGAAATAATAAGTCCTGTGCCCAAAGTAGCATCTATACTGGCTTTTTCTGCAACTTCCACGCGTTCAAGTTTCTCTTAAGGATATAAAATCTTTTGCAGAGCGATCATTCTATTCTGTATCTTCAGGGCAAGTATGGTCTTCTATTAACTTGTGTTCCATAGGGTTTCCACAGTTGTTGCACTTATAATTTCTTTCTTCATATTCGCCTTTGGCAAACGCCCAAGTATTGAAAATTGAAACAAATAGTACTAGGAGCATTCCGCCTACAAAATACTGCTGTATTTTTGGCATTCCATTGTTATAGAATACTAGGAAGGTTAGCATTGGAGTAATAAGAAGACAGAAAAGCATCTGGTCTTTGACACTTCCGTGGTTCCAGTTATGTCTCAATTCCTTCCAGAATTCTATATCGGATATCCTAAGAAGCTCTTTTAGAGAGGTCATAGGTATGCTCCGCAGTTAGAGCATCTTTGGTTTTCATTAGGATTTCTTTTACCACATTGACGACACTTTTTCGTAGAAAGCAGATAGGCAAGACCTCCTAATCCTGCTGCTCCTGCCACTACTTTCCAAAAGTCGTCAGAATCGCTCATACTGCTATATAGTGCAGAAAAATCTAAAAAACTAGCTGAATCTCTGTAAGAAATTTTCAGATACCCCTAGCCTACATATTAGACTCTTATTCTGGTTCTAAGGTATTTAGTATCTCAGTAACTTTCTGGTTCTGACTATACACATTTGGTAGAAATACTAGTTTTCTATTGGGTAGATAAGCGATTACTCCAATTATCGAGTCATCGATTTCTTTAAACAGACCTTCTTCGTCAGGAGGTATAGCACTAGGCTGATTTTCTGAGGGAATTAATCCATTCTCCTCCATATATTTTCTCAGCGCTTCTGGTTGTGTGTTGAGTTTCTTTGACACTTCTGGTTCTATAGGCGGTTCGAAATGAGTAATTCCTCCCTGAAGTATTTTTGTCAAAGAATGATCCATCTGGAAAAACCCATCTATATCTAGATAGATTAGCATGTGGTCTGATATAGGGTCTTTGTCTGTTTTGGAATCTATCTGATTCCGAATAGAATTTGATGGATCTTCAGGAATAAATTCAGCAGATTCCCAACCAGAACCTTTGAAGATAGATTCTTCAAAATCAGATTTTTCTACTGTTATCTTGAAGGCATCTGTTTCAATTGTCTCAGGTTGAGGCGTGTTCTCAATGAGACGTTTTACTTCTTCTACTTCCTTGCTATTTTCCTCTATTTCCTTATAGTTGGAAGGGAATTTGTTGTAGTTATCTTTCTTAATTAATCTCACTTCATAGCTTTCCTCAAAACCTTCTATCCAGTCTCTAATTAAACTGAATAGTTTGCTCTCTGGTTCGTGTTTGTTAATAGAGGTAGCTTCGATGTCAATTTCGTGTTTCTCTGAGTAGAAATCGGTAGGTTTTTTACCTTCATCGAAGCTATCTTCGTTAACGGGTTCTAAGTCCTCAAAAATCTCATTTAGCAGAAGATAGCAATTCATTTCTGCTAGAAAGCTATGAAACTTTTTGTTTGAATCTACTTGTGAGGAATATCTGTCAAGTATATTCTCACCAGGAGTCCCTTTCAAGCTTTCAATTCTGTCATTCAAAACCTCTAAATAGTTGGAATTATTTTTTATAGATACTATAATGGAGTGTTCCACGTCTCTTTCTTTCTGTTTAGCCTTTTTCACAAAGTTGTCGGGTAGAAATTGATAGAGATGAGGATAATCCTTCAGAACATCTTCCATAGTATGTTTAGTCCTATTGTAGCAGAAAAATCTTTCTCTATCTGGTAAATAGAGATAGAAATACAGAAAAAGTATACCTTAGCAGGTCCGGCCGTTGGGTAAGTGATCCACCAGGCACCTGTTTCGAAGACCAAAGAGGTCTTCTCAGACGACCAACTCCCTGACGGGAGTAAGTCGTAGTTGTTAGAGCTCAAGTTGGTGCCGTCCGTGTGGAATTGCTGTGAAACCCGCGATTAGTAGTGGTCGGCTGAACACCTCGTTGCCTTGGTGCTTACACCGCCACTCTATCAACTCGTCTTGTACGAGAGCGGATGCGGTTTCTTGTTTGAGGAGACCTTCAAGCTTAGATGCTTTCAGCTTTTAGGCCTGTGAGGCGTAGCTACCCTGCAACACCCTCTCGGATGACAGGTACACCAGAGGCCTCAGTCCAGGGTTCCTTTCGTACTGTCCGGACTTTCCTCTCAAACCGCATAAACACTCCCGGCAGATAGCAACCGATCTGGCTCACGCCGATCTAAACCCAGCTCACGATCCGTTTTAATGGGTGAACACCCCCACCCTTGGCTGCTGTTGCACAGCCAGGATACGGAGAGCCGACATCGAAGTAACAAGCCTCGGGGTCGATGTGAGCTCGCGCCCGAGACAATCCAGTTATCCCTGGAGTACCTTTTCTGTCATACCTGGGCCTCACTAATTGGCACACAGAGGTTCGCTAGGCCACGCTTTCGCGCCTGGAATCCGTATTGGTAAGATTCCAGTCAGGCAGGCTTTTATCCTTGTACTCTACGCCCGATTTCTGACCGGGCTGAGCCTACCTTTGGACCCCTCTGATTCGTTATCAGAGGGATACCGCCCCAGTTAAACTGCCCAGCTGCCGCTGTCCGTCCGTAGACGTAAGCCGCAGGGTTCCAAGAGGGTAGTGTCCCATGGTCGACTGGGCGACAGGCTAGCGCCTGCGTCTCTGTAACGTCTCCTACCTACACTTCACACCTGGACCCCCGCAGCAACGACAGACTGCAGTAAAGGTTCACAGGGTCTTCGCTTCCCACCGGGAGTCACCGGCCTGTGCGCCGGTACGGCGGGTTCACCGGGCCACGGCTCGGGACAGTGGGGACCTCGTTGCCCTATTGATGCGGGCCAGTAATTAACTGGCAAGGGACTACGCTACCTTAAGACGGTCATAGTTACCGCCGCCGTTTACCAGCCCTTCGTCCCCATGTACGGGGTGTTCAGGTGCTGGCACTGGGCAAGGGTCTCCGACTATACAAATCCTTTCGGACTGGCAGTCGGATGTGTTTTTAGTAAACAGTCGAGCCCCCCTGGTCACTGAGACCTATCCTATCGAGAGGATAGGCACTCCATCTTCCGAAGGTACGGAGCTAACTTGCCGAATTCCCTGAGCCGAGTTGTGCCCGAAACGCCTTAGCCTAATCAGCCAGAGGACTTGTGCTAGTTCTGGGTACGGACTCCCACACCTTTTCAAAGGTTCCAGGACTCACGGAAACCCGGGATAATTCCCAGGCCATTCACTGTTTCACGGGGTCGAAGCATTACGCTCGCCCGCATTAACAGTTTAGACTGCGCGAAGGCGCAGTTTCCGCTATCCCGAAACGTCGGTTATCGTGGGTAGGCGCAGGAATATTAACCTGCTTCCCAATTCTCCCGCGTCCAGTTAGGAGCGGGATTAGGACCGGCTAACCCTCAGCTGATAATCATTGCCGAGGAACCCTTCCTCTTGCGGCGCAAGAGATTCTCACTCTTGTTGACGCTGGTACTACCGGCAGGATCTTCGTATCCGCACGGTCCACACGAACTCACGTCCATGCTTCCGTCCGAACGGATCGCCTCTCTATCCATTGTAGAAACAATGGCAAGGTATCGGCTCCTGACTTGAGCCCCGTCCATTTTAGGTGCCTCGGTCCTCAACGGGTGAGCTGTTACGCTTTCTTTAAAGGGTAGCTGCTTCTAAGCTAACCTTCCCGCTGTCTGAGAACTGAGACGCCCTTCATGGGCACTTAGTCAGGAATTGGGGGCCTTAACCTTGCTCTGGGTTGTTTCCCTCTCGGAACGGTACCTTACGCACCGTCCCTGACTCCTGGAGTCTACACCGCTAACGAGTTCAGAGTTTGACTCCGGCCCTAGGGAAACCCTAGGGAGTCGGAATCAGTCGCTTTACCTCGTTAGCCGGCTCGTCCAAGGCTGGACTTCGGCCCATTTTGAGAGGAACCAGCCATCACCGATCTCGATTGACATTTCACCCCTTGACCCAGGTCACGCGAGCGCTTGTATCACAGCACCGCTTGCGGTCCTCCACGCAGCTTTCGCTGCGCTTCAACCTGCCCAGGCCAGGATCGACCGGTTTCGGATCGTACTGCGGTGACTTCACGCGAGTTAACACGTGACCCCTCGTAAACTGCGGGCTTCTTGCTTTCGCTACGACTCCATCGCGTAAACGACTTAGTCTCGCCACGGCAGTACACTCCCTGCCCCGTTTTTCAAAACGGATGACAGGACGCTGCTCCACCTTGTCCTACTACAGTCTCTCGACTGGCTCGTTGAAAGGTTTCGAAGCTTCCACGCCCTGCCTAGCCTATCACCGGTTAGTTTCAGGGTCTTTGAACCCCCTGTAAAGGGTACTTTTCAGCTTTCGTTCACACTACTTAGTGCGCTATCGGATTCGAGAAGTATTTAGCGTTGGAAGGTAGTGCCTCCCAGTTCACACAGGATTTCCAACCCATGCTACTCTTGGCACGTCCCAGAACGTTGTCGCGATCGTCTACGAGGCTATCACTCTCTACGGCGCCTCTTTCCAGAGGACTTCGACTACACGACGCGGTCCCTACGGACGGCCGAACCACATGTCCAGCATCTTCACAGATGCGGATTCAGTTTGCGCTATCTCCCCTTCGTTCGCCACTACTAAGGAGATCTCAGTTGATTTTTCTTCCTGCGGCTACTAAGATGTTTCAGTTCACCGCGTTCCCTGCCCTTGCGGGCTAGGTCGCCGAAGCGACCTACGAGGTCGCATTAGGAAATCTTGGGCTCTAGGGCTGCATGCGCCTTACCCAAGCTTATCGCAGCTTGCCACGTCCTTCATCGGCTTCTCGAACCGAGCCATTCGCTAACCGGCTGTGTACCAGCAATCCAACGTCAGGCACCAACTTGATATGCTCCATCTCTCGGCAGAGCCGAGAAACAGACGCCCGGTGGATCACTTGTAAAATTGCGGCCGGACCTGCTTCACGCAAAAAATCTGCTCGTGCGTGGCACTACTTGTCACCATCCTCCTCGCGTCAGGCGACATTTTCGTGCTAAGGACATCCGCAACGGGACGCCCCTTATAGGTAGATAATCCTCCCCGCCTATCAAGCAAGGAAGACAAGAGCGGGACTCTATAGGCAAAAAGACGAATCCGAGATAATCCTTCTCATTTCATTGTCCCGCATCCAAAGAATCAGACTTAACCTTTAAATAAGGTAACCAGATGTCATTCCAGGATAACTTTTCACTTTAAAAAACTACCAACCAACTACAACAGTATACGTTCGGGCCCTTAGTTCAGCCTGGCAGAACGTCCGCTTTGCACGCCTGGTTACGCTCGTGCGGCACGCAAGGACCACACTTCGGTGGTCGCCGCCTACGGCGGAATTAGGCCAAAACAGCGGAAGGCCCAGGGTTCAAATCCCTGAGGGTCCACTCTTCAGTTTACATCAGGGATTTCTTCAAACTGAAGAACTCGGCAGAGTTCTGAGGAGAAGAAAATCTTCGATTTTCGAATCCCTGAGGGTCCATCAATTGTGCTGTTTTTCTATAGTTCCGGATGCATCGCGTCTTTTTCGAGTATATCGAGCGCCAGTTCTGTTGTAGGGTGCAGGTTGTCCGGTAATTCGTCTTCTTTCTTCCAGGTGATTTCTTCTCGTTTCTCTGGCTCCATATTTCCTGGTTCGCCGTTGATGGCGCCTTCAACTACTACTACGGTCCAGGAGGTGCTGTCTCCTCTCTGGTCGTTGTGCTCTACTATCCCGACGATTTCTTCTGGGTGGAAGTCTGTACCGGTCTCCTCCATTACCTCTCTTTCCGCGGCTTCCAGGCTGTTCTCATCTGCTTTCTTACCGCCCGCGATTAGCCCCCAGTAGTTGTCCTCTTCTTCCGGATTCTTTCTTTTTTCCATCAGGAAGCGGTTGTTTTCGTCACGGATTACGGCCACTATACCTACACGGCATAACTCCTCTGTCATTAACTGGAAAGTTATCATGAGGTGTTATGATGTTTCCGATCGCTTCTTCCAGGTGGAGAACGCGGCGAGGGTTGACAGCGATATGTAAAACAGGTGCTTCATTTTGAGGGGGGCGAAATATTATGCAATGGTTCTTGTACGCGGTTGTAATCAGTTTCCTTAGATGTTGGAGTCCCAAGGTTCGTATAAGATTGACCTGGCATGAAGTTCGCTGAACGCCTCTAGCCATCCTTCGTAGAGATTTTTTGCTTTCTCCTCTGTTTTTGGTTTCAGTCGGCGTTTTCCGCTAGCTTTTTCAGCGTCCTCGAGTTCTTGTTCTGCGAACTCGGTAGGGATCGCCTCGTAACTGAGGATTAATGTGTTTTCATCGGATCGGTACTCTCTTGAAAGATTGATGTCGGTTTCAGAGGGTCTGAGAGGATCAAGATCTTCTTCCAGGCTTCTAGTTGCTTCATACGCGGCTGATCTTCCAGAGTGCTCGGTCGAGGCATCGGCGTGACTCATGCACTGGGTTTCTCGACTGTTTATAAACCCTTCTTTACAGTCTGAGGGATGCAGAGGTATGTACAGGTATATTATACAGGATCTTGATTTAGGTTAGATTCTAAGATGGTTTCTAAATCTTCGGCATCTTCTCCGTTTTTGTCCAATGCTTTGATGCTGGCTGCGGTTTCAGGTCTATCTTTTTCGTCGTACTTGTGGACAGATACTACGGTAGCTTCGGTTTCAGTATTTGAAGGACTCCATTTGTATACCCTATCGTCTTCCAGAATATGTTCCTCTATGTCTCCTTCAAACCTGTGATTTTTGCAGTATTCGCTAGTATTTTCTAGCTCACCTAGGACACTGACATAGTCTTCCTCTGTGTCTTGGTTTCTCCATATTTGATATACCCACTCTTTCGAGTTATATTCGGCTACTTCTACTCTTCTGAGTTCCAAATCGGATTCTTCCTGACTTGCTAGCTCTGTATAATCCTTCATTTTTGTCATTGTAACATAGTAACATTGTTTTTCTGCGTATTAAAAGTTTTCGGAAAAAGTTCAGAGAAAGCAAAAAGTAAAGGATGTAAGAAGAGACGGATTCTCATTCCAGGCTGATAGCGTTCCTGGAAGTGATGTGTGAGGCTTCTGCCGGTTGTGTGGCAGAAGCTAAGTTTTCTGGAGGTGATCCAGCCGCGGGTTCCCCCACGGCTACCTTGTTATGACTTAGCCCCCCTTGCCAAGCTCAGACTTGGGCCTGGAAACCCAGGTCCTCGTCTGAACCTGACTCGGGTGACTTGACAGGCGGTGTGTACAAGGAGCAGGGACTTATTCGCCGCTAGATGATGACCAGCGACTACTACCGATTTCGCCTTTATGAGGACGAGTTGCAGTCCTCAATCCGGACTAGGACTGGTTTTAGGGGGTTAGCTTCCCCTTTCGGGGTGGCATCCCTTTGTACCAGCCATTGTGGGCCGCGTGTATCCCAGAGCATTCGGGCCATACTGACCTACCGTGGCCCGCGCCTTCCCCTGGCTTATCGCCAGCGGTCTCACACGAGTGCCGAATCCCCGGAGGGATCCATGGCAACATGTGATGCGGGTCTCGCTCGTTACCGGACTTAACCGGACACCTCACGGCACGAGCTGACGGCGGCCATGCAGCTCCTCTCAGCGCGTCAGGTAAGCCCTTTAGGCTGACCGTCATTCTGCTGTCGGCTCTGGTAGGGTGCTCTGCGTTTGATCTAATTAAACCGCAGCCCCCACCGGTTGTGGTGCTCCCCCGTCAATTCCTTTAAGTTTCAGCCTTGCGACCGTACTCCCCAGGCGGCCTGTTTAACGTTTTCACTTCGGCACCGGACAACCACAAGGGTTGTCCGACATCAAACAGGCAATGTTTACGGCCGGGACTACGCGGGTATCTAATCCGCTTTGCTCCCCCGGCTTTCGTTCCTCACCGTCGGATCCGTATTCGTTGGACGCTTTCGCCACAGGTGCTCCTCCCGGGATTTTAGGATTTCACTCCTACCCCGGGAATAGCTCCAACGCCATCCGGTCCCTAGCCATGCAGTATCCGCTGCACGCCCACACGTTAAGCGCGTGGATTTCACAGCAGACTTACATGGCCGGCTACGAACGCTTTAAGCCCAATAATAGCGACCACCACTTGGGGTTCTGCTATTACCGCGGCGGCTGGCAGCAGTATTGCCCGCCCCTTGTTCCTGCACCGTCTTAAAGTGCAGAAAAGCGCCCTTCCTTGTAGGAAGAACGCACTCGGAGTCCCCCCATCGCGCTTTCGCGCATTGTGAAGAATTAGTGCCTGCTGCACCCCGTAGGGTCCGGCTTCTTGTCTCAGAAGCCGACTGGCAGCTCCCGCTTTCACGGCTGCTACCGATTATCGGCTTGGTGAGCAGTTACCTCACCAACAACCTAATCGGCCGCGGCCCCATCCTGCGGCGCCGGAGCATTTCACAGAGGACGCGTTCCAGCATTCCTCTGATATTGGGTATTAGCCTCACGTTAGCGAGGTTATCCCCGTCCGCAGGGTAGGTTAGCCACGTGTTACTCAGCTATCCGCCCCGAGCGCGAAGCCCGGACGACTAGCATGGCTAAAGGACTCCGATAGCAGTGGCCTCCGGCAGGATCAACCGGAGTTGCTCCAACAAATGTTGGAGGGTTCTGACGTCGAAACCTGCAGAACAGGTTTCTCAAACGGCTATCTCCTGAACGGAGAAAGCCGTGGAACACACCGTGGAGCTGTCAAACATAAGACAGCTCCGCATGGATGCTATCAAAGTTCCGTCTCTTCCTACATCACATCAAAAAATATGACGCTCATCTTCGCCCTCCCGGAAACTCGTCGAGAGCCTCCTGTGATAATAAACTCTATACAGAGTTTATGTCTTGGGCATTTCATTTACGCCCGCAACTTGTGTATCGCTGCGAGCAAGATTACAGTCGCCGTTAAATCTTATAAAGGGTTAGACTCGTTTGAATGTTTGATGTGGATCGGACGGGAGTCACATGTATTCGCGTGACTCAAGTGCCTCGACTATTTTTCTGGCACCCATAATGTAGGCTGCCTGGCGTCCGTAGACATCTTCTTCCTCCTGTACCTGCCTGAACTGTTCGTAGGCGTTCTGGATGTTTTCCCTCAGTCTTTCCAGCACTTCTTCTTTCGTCCAGTACTCTCCGGTCCGGTTCTGAACCCATTCGTAGTAGGAGACAGTTACTCCGCCCGAGTTCGCGAGGATACCCGGGACCATTGTGATGTCTTTTTCTTCCAGTATCTCGTCCGCCTCTCTAGTGGTAGGTCCGTTCGCGATTTCCACTACGTAGTCCGCGGAGACGTTGTCCGCGTTTTCTTCCGTTATCACGTTCTCGATAGCTGCGGGTACCAGGAAGTCGACTTCAAGCTCCAGGAGTTCGCCGTTTTCCAGGTCTTCTCCGGCTTTACATACTATTCCCGGATCATTGTCGCAGCTGGTCAACTCTTCCCGGGTGAACCCGTTCTCGTTGTAGGTGGCGCCGATGTGGTCGGAGACCGCGACGACGTTCACACCCATATCGATAAGTTTCTTGACCGCAGGTGATGCCGCATTACCGAATCCCTGGATCGCAGCGGTAAGTTCATCAGGGTTTAAATTCTCGTCTTCTATTATCCTCTCTATAACATATGCAGCACCGTATCCGGTTGCGACATCTCTGCCTTCGCTTCCGAAAGCTTCTACGGGTTTCCCGGTTATTACTCCTGGACGGTGTTCCCGGTTGTCGCTGCTGTATTCGTCCATCATCCACGCCATGTGCTTGCTTGTAGTGTTCATGTCCGGCGCCGGGACATCGTGGTTCACGCCTATCACTTCTGCTATTGCATCGATGTACCTGCGGGATAGGCGCTCTTCTTCTGCATGTGAGATCTCTTCTGTGTCTACAATCACTCCTCCTTTCGCACCGCCGTAGGGGATATCTGCTACTGCGCACTTCAGGCTCATCCAGATAGACAGCGCCTTTACTTCCTCCTCGTTGACATTGGGTGAGAAACGGATACCTCCTTTTCCAGGACCTCGGACGGTCGAGTGCTGTGAACGGTAGCCGGTAAAAACTTTTTTCGAGCCGTCGTCCATTGATACAGGAAAATTCACTTCAACGAAACGTTCAGGGTGCTTCAGGTGATCGTAGTATTCTTCCTTACCTATGGCGTTTAATGCTTCTTCCAGGTTCTGACGCGCGTCTTCCAGTTCGGACATATTACATGGTAATATAAATTATCTTTTAGCTGTTTTGGTGACCTCAAGGTAAAGTAGGTATGATTAAATTCCTGGGATAATCAGGTTTGTCTATGGTAGATAGAGAAGAAGCTCTCGAACTTCACTCAAAGAACCCTGGGAAAATCAGTGTCGAACCATCCGTGGAGATAGATGACGCGGAAGACCTCGGACTGGTCTACACTCCGGGCGTCGCAGAACCCTGTCACGAGATCGATAGGGACAGGGAGAACGCTTACCAGTACACCAGCAAGGGTAACCTGGTCGCAGTTGTGAGTGATGGAAGCGCTGTACTCGGGCTGGGTGATATAGGTCCGGAGGCATCGATGCCGGTCATGGAAGGGAAGGCAAACCTGATGAAAAAGTTCGGAGATGTCGATGGCTTCCCGGTTGTTCTGGATGTTCAGGATACGGACAAAATAATCGAATCAGTGGAAAGGATGGCTCCGACGTTTGGAGGTATCAACCTGGAGGATATATCCGCGCCTAAATGCTTCGAGATAGAAGAAGATTTGAAGGAGAAGCTGGATATACCGGTCTTCCACGACGACCAGCACGGCACTGCTATAGTAGTTAAGGCGGCGCTGGAGAACGCTCTCGAACTCGCCGAGAAGTCGCTGGAGGATTCGAGGATTGTGATAATAGGTGCGGGAGCATCTGGAATCGCGGTCGCGAACTTTCTCGTGAACGCGGGTGCGGAGAAAGTTGTTCCGGTTGACTCCTCGGGGGTACTGGATCCAGAGAGCGGAAATGGGTACAAGGCAGAACTCGCGGAGAAGACTCTTGCGAGGGAGGAGTCGGGTTCCCTGGAGGACGCGATGGAGGGTGCTGACGCCGTGATCGGTCTTTCTACGGCAGGTGTCATCTCGGAGGAGATGATCGAGAGCATGGCAGAAGACCCGGTTGTTTTCGCGCTCGCCAATCCTGAACCCGAAATCATGCCAGAAGATGCGAGGGACGCGGGAGCTTTCATCACCGCGACCGGTCGCTCCGACTTCGACAACCAGGTGAACAACTCGCTTGCATTTCCGGGCGTCTTCAGGGGTGCGCTTGATGCCCGAGCAACAGATATCAACGAGGAGATGAAGCTGGCTGCCTCTGAGGCGATAAAGAATTTTGTAGAGTCTGAAAGAGATAAGATAGTTCCTGAAACGCTTGATCGTGAGCTGGCGATGGATGTCGCGGAGAAAGTAGAGGAGGCGGCGAGAGAAACAGGTGTTGAAAGGTAGGGCGGGGGGCGGGATTCGAACCCGCGTCCCGACCGCCACAAGGTCGGAGTATAGACCAGCTAACCTACCCCCACCACGTTGTATCGTGGTCGTCAATAAGGGGTGAGGTTGTGAATCTTTTTAATTATGTCAAGAAGTTTATGGGATGGATTTCTAGCAGACCCATCCTAGTCCGAATGGCCATCCTCTGTCAAGTTCTACATGGACTTCCTCTCCTGTACCTATGTAGTCTCTGTAGTGGCTTGCGCTCCTGAGTGTTTCGTCCATGTCTTCTCCCTGCACGAAGTCTTCGATATATGAGCATTTTCTTCCGTTTATCCGTACGCCGTATTCGGTTATACGGTTGCGGTGTAACGGTCTCTGGGGGTCTGTAGCGTCTCTTAGCTCGCTGTATATCTCGTTCTTCAGGTCGTACATAGGTTCTGAGAGGATTTCGAAAAACTGTTCCTGTCTTTCCCTGGAGGCTCCTTCCAGCCATCCAAATAGGTCATCTGAGTCATCGGCAAGGTCTACTTCTGCGTAAAGCCCGAAGTTACTGGCGTCCTGTACGTTGGTCTCCTCTATGTGGTAAAGATCTAGTTCGGTGGTATTCCATTCAAAGTTGAAGTTGTAGTCTCCTATGGGGAAGTTCCGGCGTATACTGGTTTCGACTTCTTCGACACGCTCCTCCAGTCTGGGAGCGGTCGGTCTGTGGAAACATCCTGCAAGACTCCCTGTCAGAGCAGCCTTTCCTGCAGGCTTTACGTAGTCGTTCAGGTAGTCTCTCCGGTTTATCTCCGGGTTTTCTTCCTGGATTTGACTGTCGTTTTCTGGGTATTCTCTCATCTTCGGTCACCTGTTTCACCTTCTTTGTACCTGTCTGGAGAAAATGAAAAGGAAATGGGGGGTTGTCAGGTTTTGCTCCGGCTTCTGCTACTGCTGTAGACATACCCTGCGAGTGCGACTGCCAGTATAGCGGCAATCACAAGTCCGAGGTTCGCGGACATGGAGTCCATGAAGCTTCCTATCATACCCTGGTTGTTCTGAGGTTCTGTACCGGTCGCTACTGTGTAGGCATTTACTGTTGTTGTCTCCGTGTCGCTGTCCCCGTCAACTTCTGCTTCGACCGTTAACTGGTGGTCGCCTACCTGGTGGAGCTGTGTCGTGAAGCATTTCGTGCCGTCTCCTGTCTTAACCTCGACCTGTGCTCCATCCTTTAGCAGTCTGACCTCGGGGTCTTCCTCGGAAGAGACTTCGGCGCATACCTGGAAGCTCTCTCCTTCTTCAACTGAACTCGGCCAGGTGATTGATTCGATATCTACTGTAGACTGTACTTCGATATCGTGGGTCTCGCTGAGTTCTCCTACCACAACTTCTACTTCGTGTGTACCTGTCTCTTCAGGAGTGAACGTGGTCTGGAAGGTCTGCTGTCCATCTACTTGTTCTGTTGAGACTATCCCTGTGTTGGTCATGACGGTCAGCTCTTCATCTTCCACTCCCACGACGTTGCCTGTAACGGTTACAGTCTCTCCTATGTTCACTGTTCCGGGCCAGACTGAAGAGGAGAGTTCTGGGTCTATAGCGTCAGCAGCTGACTCGGATTCTTCCTCGTTTTCTTCTGTTTCATCCTGCTCTTCGTCAGCTGGTTCATCTTCCGGTCCATCGCCAGGCGATTCGTCATCTACGTCGTCTCCGAATCCGTCTCTTGGTGATCCTTCATCATCTGTGTCGTCTCCGAATCCGTCTCTTGGTGATCCTTCATCATCTGTGTCGTCTCCGAATCCGTCTCTTGATGTTCCTTCGTCATCTATATCTTCACCAAAGTCTTCAGACGTAACTTCTGTATCCTCTGTTTCTTCGGTTTCTTCCTCACCTGTCTCGTCGTCTATATCATCTCCGAATCCGTCTCTTGATGTTCCTTCGTCATCTATGTCTCCACCAAAGTCTTCAGAGGAGATTCCTGTGGTCTCTTCATTTTCTGAATCTGTGCTTTGGGTAGACGAATCTGTGGACTCAGAGCTGGACGTGGTTGACTCTTCAGACTGTCCTTCATCGTAGATGTCATCTCCGAATCCTGACCTGAGATCGTCATCTACGTCTCTGTCTTCCATGTCGCTCCCGAAACTGGAGGTACTTGCCTCTCCAAGAGCCAGAGCTCCTGCTGCCAGGAATAAGGTTAAGAATAAAATAAGAGGGGCTCTGAGGTTTCTAGATTTCATTACTTCTCACCTCGTCTTCATGTGCATTCGTAGAAACCTTCGAGATCGTCCTGTCTTTCAAGTTCGTCTATCATCTCGACTGCTGCGCCCCTGGTCGCGTAGACTCCTCCCTCTTCCTGACCTACAATCTGGACAAAGAATCCGTATTCTTCTCCATCGTCGGTACTTCTCCGGTCGACGTCTAGGGCGTAAAGGCCTTGGTGCGGCGTTATGTCGCCGAGGTCCATTGCCCGTTCTTCAGAGTTTAGAGTTCCAGTTGGGTCTGTACCGTGGAGGTCGCCCTCAGTAAGCAAGTCTTCTACTTCGTCAGAGTTGAATGTGGCGAGGTAGTTCCCCGGTGAAGGGTTGCATACCCAGTCCTCCGGGGTCGCTTCCTTTAACTCTTGCTCGGAGTCGAACCGGTATTCGTTCTCCCTTTCTATAGCTACTCCTGGCTCAGGGGTGGGTGTCGGTGTTTCATCTACTGCTGGAGGGGCTGGTGCTGCCGGATCCTCGTTTAGAAGATCTGCTTCCGTGGCTCCGTATCCTAGAACTCCTGCACCGATTACTGCTGCTCCGGCACCTGTAACAAATCCTCTTCTGCTGAATCGGGTGCCTGCTGCGGGTGCTCCCCAGCCTTCTTCTGTATCTTCATCTGCTGTAAAGTAGTCCCGGGTACGTTGCCGTAGATTTCTGTCCTCGGTTTTAGTTGTATCAACGTCTTCTCCTACGCCTTTTACATCTGTGTCAACATCTTCTCCTACATCTATCGTGTCACTACTGTCTGTATCGTCTGTCATATAGTATCACCTCATGAAAGTTATTTCTGTGGTTTTTGGGTTGTTCGACTCTTTTGCCGAACGTATAAAGCTTTTATCTTTCAAAGAAGTTTTTAAAGAAAGTTAAATCCTAATATAGGCTATTTACTGAACTATTTAATGATAAAAACTATTTTACTACAGCTATATTCTTTTAAACCTGTTATTACTTCTTTGTTTCTATATCTGAGCCTGTATAAAGCTTTTAGAGGGACGGAGGATAGAGAGGTAAGCGGAGGGATACAAGGGTTTTCAGAGGGCTATATTGAAAGTGAGGATTTCCTGGTGTAACTATTATTTTAATCCAGAGATACCCAGCCTTGTCTTCATGTAAGAATGAATACGCTTGGAGAGGAGGGGGTAGAAATGGATGAGAACAGGGAATTAAAGACGGTGTCTGGAAAGGAACCAGGGTTTCTAGGGAGAAGCAGTAGCTCGATGGCAGCAGGTCTAATTTTCTTATCGCCGATAATAATCACGCTGGCTATCGTTTTCTGGATTCTCGGACTTATGAGCGGTGTACCGGCGACAGGTTTCCTGGAAATTACCTCTTATTACTATGTTAACCAGGCTATAAAGCTGATAGTTATCTCTGTACTTGGAGGTATCGCGGTCGCAGGTATAGGAAAGTTTGCAAGTACTGGTTATGGTACACGTTTAGAGGATGGTGTTGACAGGACAATCGGTAAGACGCCTATTTTGGGCACGGTTTACAGTGCAACAAAGACAACTGCTGACACAGTCCTCGGAAGCTCTGACTTCGGGCACCCGGTTAAAGTTGACCTAGGAGGGATGAAAATCACCGGGTTTGAGACTGGTAACGGGTGCAAAAGAGGACAAAACCTTGTATTTATACCGACCTCCCCGAATATAACCTCCGGTTTCCTCGTTGAGATAGATGAGCAATGGGTGACGAGAACCGATGAGACGAAAACTGAGGCTATAACCCGCGTCCTGAGCGCCGGTTTCGGCGCCGGGTTTGAACAGAAACAGGTGACTGGAAAAGGGAGGCACATCGACCCGTGATTTCCGATGGAGGATTCTGTGTATGCAGGGAGCTTTCTAGCCGGAGCCACGATTTCAGCTAGCATAGCCGGTTCCCTGCGGTTGCTTGATGATGCAGGGAAACTTCCTGGGAATGCTGGACAAGAAACGTACCAGCCGGTAGCCGCTACAGGATTGCTATACAGTTATTCTGATTATAACTCTGTCAGCGCGTTCATGCTCGGTGCAGTGGTAGGTGCCAAAGGGCTTGAAGGTTTAATGGATGGAATGCATGACAGGGTAGGAGAGGTATACCGTGAGAACGGTCTCGATGAACTCTGGGATGAGGTAAGAGAGGATGAAGATGACTATTAAGGGTTTATATGATTCTTCTGGAATTGATATAGCGTCAAATATTACATACGCTACAGGAGTTCTTCAAAACTGAGAAATATAGATAGATAAGACAATGAAACCGGTCTATCTCCTAGTTATCGTGGCTTTTCTGGTGTATCCTGCAGCAGCAGAGATTGAGGGCTTTGACGAGAGTTATAGCGAATCTGTGGTCGAAATCAAGGGGTGGGGAGGGGAGGAGCTGAATATGGGATCAGGTTTTGTTTACGAGTCAAACTACATCGTTACAAATAACCATGTTGTAGCCCCTAGAAACAATCCTCTGGGAACAATACACGTAAGCTTCGGTGAGGGAGAATGGAAAAATGCGGAGATTGTAGGCAGGGACTACGACAGCGACCTAGCAGTGCTGGAAATGGAGGAAATACCGTCTGAAGCCGATGAACTTGAGATAGCTGAAGAGCTTCCGGAAAAGAACCAGGAACTGCTTATAATAGGTAATCCGCACGGACAGGGGAAGAAGACTACTATAGGAGAAGTAAGTGGCTTAAACCATTCCGTCATGACCCAGGAAGGTGTTACAATAGAGGACGCGGTGAGGATAGAGGCATCTATACGACCAGGTAATTCAGGCGGACCTATGATAACTCAAGAAGGAGAAGTAGCAGGTATAATCAGTGCCAGACAGGGACCGGACACAGGCTTTGCAGTATCACCCTATACCGCTCAAGATGTTCTCCCAGAACTGTTGCCGGAGGCTTCCTGAGACATCTTTTGAGATAGAGCAAACATGGAATGTTTGCAGGTCGCTGTCTTGAGCGAGATGTAATAGTGCGGGGGACAGGATTCGAACCTGCGAACCTCTGCAGGACAGGAGCCTAAATCCTGCGCCTTTGGCCACTTGGCTACCCCCGCATGGGGTAAAGGCTTGCCTATTGTTTTTGAGGAGGGGGTTGGCAAGCTATTCTTGGCTACCCCCGCGTATGGAGAATACTGTAAACTGAGTTGGTGACTAGTTTTTTAACAGGTAGTGTCGCCTATTTTCATCTACGGTTAAAGATGGACGCGGAACTACAGAGTATAGAAGGCGATATAGAGAAGGTCTTCTCGGCTTACAATCGCCATCTCAGCCGGGCGAGAGAAGGTATGCCTGTCGTCGATGTCTCGGAGTTCAGTAAAGAAGGAATCTCTCTTGCAAGATCGGAACCCCTGAATCACGTGAATCAGGGGGAGATAAAGGGTGACGGTCTGCCGCTTAACAGGAGGCTGACCGGTGGCTCCGCGATAATGATAAAGCCGGGAGACTTCCACTACGCGATAGCGCTCCCGGAGTCAGGAGAGTATCCGGGACGTAAAGAGGACTTGTTCGAACGCTACATAGGACCTTCGATTATCGATAGTTGCGTGGATGTTGGCGTTGAACAGGAGAGGTTGGGTCTCGCGGAAGACAGTGACGAGCTATGTGTTCTGCTGGATGGTAAGCCCCTGTCAGGCAACAGCACTTACGTAGACTATGATTCAGGTTCAATCCTTTTCGTTGGCATGGTCTCTCTCGAGGAGTGGCCTGCGGAGGACCTGGAAAGGTGGATAAGGCTCAGGGACGGCGAGGAGCACCAAGTAGAAGAGAAAAAGTATATAGAGCGCCTACCAGCGCTTTCGGAGGATCCGGCGTTAAACAGGACGGGATTGAAGGAGTCTTACCAGGAGCACTTCCTGGACCATATCGCCGACAAGTTTCCCTTTGAGTATAGGGAGGAGAGTCTTACAGATGATGGTATGGATTACTGGAGAAGGGAACGTTACTCGACAGACGAGTGGCTGGAAAATCCTGTGGATGGTGAAGGCAGGGATTACCGTGGCTTCTGCCTCCTGACAGGAGACAGCAGGAACAGGTTCTCTCTACAGGGTAGATATGACGGATTTGAAGATTTAGAATCAGGAGAGGAAGTTTTCAAGTAAACTGGCTATCTTTCCCGGTTTCTCTGAGAACATCAGGTGTGTGGCATCGATTTTATGTAACTCTGCGTCAAGAATCTCTGCTAGTTCTTTTGATTTTTCCATAGTTATCGCTCCGTCTTTCTTTCCTGCCACGACCGCGGCAGACGTGTCTAACTCTTCTAACCTGTCTCTCAAATCGTAGCTTATCATCGAACCTAAACCATAGATCACTTCGGTGTCTCCCGCCTCTATAAGGGTCTTACGGGCTGCATCCTTCGCCTCCACGTTATCTGTGTCAGAGGCATAGTTCTCGATTATCTCTATCGCCCACGCACGCCGGTCCATAGAACCGAATTTTTCGAGGAAGAAACGCGGCGAGTAGTTCTCGGGTTCAGGTGTTGAGGCACAGGTCCCGGTTAGAAAGAGTCCTGAAAAACCGTCGTACTGGACGGCATAGGTCAATGCAACCATACCTCCCATCGAGTCCCCGACCAGTACCGGATTCTCCAGTCCGAGCTCTTCTATAACGGTTTTGAGATCCTCTGCCAGGATATCAAAGTCGAATTTTGAACAGGAGGATTCGCCGTGACAGCGCAAATCGTAGAACACCTTCGGATTATCGATTTCAAGCTCGTCATCTATAGGTTCCCAGGTCTCCTTCGAGCATAGCCACCCGTGTATGAAGACTAGAGGAGTTCCTTCCCCTTTCTCTGTACGGTAAGATATTCCCTCTACCTGACCCATTTAACCGGAAGTTAGTCTTGACAACCTATATAAATTGGGATTTAACCGTTCTACGTATGGCAGAGAAAGCCTCGGTTAAAGTACCGGACGGTAAGCTCGTTCAAGTGGAGGCTGATTTTGACGATGTCTTTAACCAGATCTCTATAACCGGTGATTTCTTCATCCAGCCGCCTGAAGCCCTTGAAGATATAGAAGAGGCTATAACAGGAGTTCCAACAGACTTCTCCGAAGAAGAAGTCATAGATGCTATCGAGGATGTAGACGCGGAACTCATAGGTTTCTCCCCGGAGCATGTCGTGGAAGCACTGGAAAAGGTGGTGTCTGGATGAAGTGGCGTATAATAGATGAAGGAAGATACTCGGAGGCGGTGCACCACGCCCTCGACGAAGTTTTGACCGAGAAGCTGGATAGTGGAGAGATGCGTCCGACACTGCGCTTCTGGCACCGCGAGAATTCCTCGATTCCTTTTGGAAGATTCCAGGCATACCAAGATGAGGTACAGCATGGCTATGTGACGGAGAACGAGATAGAGGTCGTACGGCGTATAACGGGCGGTGGTGCGATGTACGCCGAACCTGGAAACGTGATAACTTACTCGCTCTACATACCGAAGAAGGAGGTGCCGGCGGACGTCGAAAAAAGCTACCGTGAGCTTGACAGATGGGCTATCCAGGCGCTGAACTCTCTTGGGCTTGACGTGGAGTGGAGACCTCTAAACGACATAGAGCACCCGGACGGGAAAATCGGTGGTGCCGCACAGTTGAGGAAACAGGACGCGGTACTGCACCACACCATGCTGAGCTACGACCTCGATACTAGAAAGATGCTGAAAGCTCTGCGCATCGGTAAGGAGAAAGTGTCGGACAAGGCGATAGAATCTGCGGAGAAACGGGTTGCGGTAATGAAGGACTATATCGAACATTCACGGGAAGAAGTCATCGACGAGATGAAGCAAAAGTTCAAGGAAGAATACGGTGGGAAAGAAGGTTCGCTGACCGAGGAAGAGCTTGAAGAGGCGTGCGAACTGGCTGATGAAAAGTTCTCCAGCAACGAATGGACGCGGAAGATGTAATCAGTAGTCCGGATTCTTCTCCTCGACACCTTCAACATGGTTCTCGTGCCGCGCCATCAGGAAGAACAGGTCGCTCAACCGGTTAATATACGTCAATACTTCTGGCTGGATATATTTCTCGTTTCTCAGCGCCGCAATTTTTCTCTCTGCTCTCCTCGCTACTGAACGTGCAAGATGTAGATAGCTTGCAGTTTCCGTACCCCCGGATATTACGAAACCTCCTGGATGAGGCAGTTCTTCTTGGTAAGAATCACACTCGTTTTCAAGCCTATCGATGTCTTCTTCAGTAATCCTGTGCTCCGAGTTCATGTCTGCTAGCTCCGCCTGTAAAATATGCAGCTCGTTCTGTATCGCCTCGATATCCTCTCTTTTTCTCTCTGACTTCGAAGCTACCACGCCGAGAAGAGAATTTAATTCGTCGACGGTTCCGTACGCTTCAAGTCTCTCCGAGTCCTTTCCCACGCTCTCGCCTGAGCCGAGATCAGTTTCTCCCTTATCGCCGCGACCGGTGTATACCATGGTATCCGATTCTCAGTGAATGCTTTAAGTTTTGGATACAACACGGTTAACGTGAAGCTTTTCGAACACGAAGCCAAGGAACTTCTCGAAAACTACGGTCTGGAGACGCCCCGCGATAACGGAGAAGAGTACGTGGTCAAGGCACAGGTGCTGGCGAAGAACAGGAAGGAGCACGGCGGTGTCAAGTTCGCATCCAGCAGGAAGGAAGCAGAGGAAATTGCCTCGGAGATGAGAGGTAGCGAGGTCAATGGTCGCCGTGTGGAGGAAGTCCTGGTCGAGGAGAAAGTTGATTACTCGGCGGAATACTACGCCGCTATAATCTACGATACCGATTTGAGAAAACCTGTGCTCATGTTTTCTAGAGACGGTGGAACAGGAATCGAGGATAGAGAAGTCGAGAAACTGGTGCTTGAAGATGTCCTGCAGTGGAGGATACGGCAGTTTCTGAAGGAGAACAGTGTAGAAAGCGACGACATCGTTAAACTGGGTTCCGCGCTGGAGAAGCTGGCGCATTGCTTCTTCGAGGAGGACGCCCGGATGCTGGAGGTCAACCCGCTCGTCAAGACGGGAGAGGGATATGTGGTTCTGGATGCGGTGATAGATTTAGAGGATGACGCGTCCTACAGGCACGACCGCGACTATTCGGAGCGGTCAGAGTTCGGCAGGGAGAAAACAGATAGAGAGATTAAAGCGGAGAGAATCGATGAGGACGACCACCATGGAATCGCGGGCAAATACACCGAGCTGGACGGCGACATCGCGATGATGCTTGCCGGGGGTGGCGCGTCACTGACAAATATGGACGCGCTGATATCGTACGGCGGAAGCCCGGCGAACTACACTGAATACGGGGGCAATCCGCCCACGGAGAAGGTCTACCGGTTATCGAAAATAGTGCTTTCAAAGCCCGGTCTTGAGGGTTGCTGGCATGCAGGAGGAACAGCAAACAACACCGACATCTATCGCACCATGAAAGGCTTCTGCCAGGCGCTGGAAGAAATCGAGCCGGACTACCCGATAGTTGTGAGGCGAGACGGACCGAACGCCGATAAAGCGTTCGAGCTGCTGAGGGAGACCCGCGACAAACTCGGGCTCGAAATGGAGCTTTTCAGGAATGACACTCCGATGACTGAGACCGCGGAGGTCTTGATGGAGATGGTGGACGGACGAAACTCGGAGAGTTCGGAGGATGAGAAACCGGAGGTTTCGACTGATGGCTAGGATTAAAACACCTGTATTCGACATCGGCGACACTTTACTGCCGGACGACCGTTTGATGAACGAGGCGGTGAAGGATGTCTTGGTGGAGCAGGGATACCCTGAGAAGGATATACCGAGGTTCCCGATTTACGAGTACAACATCTTCAAGCTACAGGAGGTCCACGATTTCCTGATGTCGAACAATCTCAAGGCAGACCCGGAAGATATAGTGGAGGCGTACAGGAGAAAGGCGCGGAGGTTCATCGCGGGAAGCGAGATACCCGAAACCCTTATGAGGTGCAACTCTCAGCTGGGAACTATAGGCTTCATCAGCGACAATTCTGTGGAGGAGAAAGAGTTCATGATTGATGTTTTCAGGAACCACTACATCAACTACGAGGGCTACGTTGTCTCAGAAGAAGTCGGCGCGGAGAAACCATCGAGAGATATTTTCCAGGCTTTTCTCAATATCCGGGACGAACGCGCGGAGGAGTTCACCTATTTTGGAAACAATGCGAGAGTGGATCAAGGATGCCGGAAAGTCGGCATGGAGTTCGTCTGGGTGAAACAGTTCAACACATTTGGCTCCGACTGGAACGGGAAACAGATAGAAGAACTCAGCTTTGAAAACATCGAAGACGCGGTTCGAGAAGAGATGACGCAAGAATGAGTATACTGGTTGATGAGGATACAAAGGTACTGGTCCAGGGAATAACAGGCAGGGAGGCATCCGAAAAAGTACCGGAGATGATAGAGTACGGGACCGACGTCGTCGCGGGCGTGACTCCGGGCAAAGGCGGGCAGGAAGTCACGGGCGTACCGGTCTACGACACCGTCAGGGAGGCGCTTAACGAGCACCCAGAAATTAATGCATCGCTCGTGTACGTACCCAGCTTCGCGGCTAAAGACGCAGCGTTCGAGGCGCTGGAGAACGATATACCGCTCCTTAACATCGTGACTGAACGGATACCTACGAAAGATGCGTGGAAGATAAACGAGAAAGCAAGAGAGAAAGGCGCAAGAGTTGTCGGACCGACCTCGGTCGGTATAATAACGCCGGGCGAGTGCAAGCTCGGGCCTATCGGCGGAAGCAGTCCTGGAAAAGTATACGAGCCGGGTAAGGTAGGAGTGATATCGAAGAGCGGAGGGATGACAACGGAGACCGCGTGGGTCATCAGGCAGAAAGGCTACGGTATCTCGACAGCAGCTGGTCTCGGCGGAGACGTAATCGCCGGAACGTCCTTCGAGGACGCGCTAAAGCTTTTCGAGGAAGACCCTCAGACGGAAGCGGTCGTCATGTACGGCGAGCTAGGCGGTACCTACGAAGAGAAAGCCGCGGAACTGCTGGAGAAGGGAGGGTTCTCGAAGCCGCTGATTGCTTTCATCGCCGGAAAGTTCACGGAGGAGATGCCCGAGAAGAAGTACGGGCACGCCGGCGCCATCATAAGGGGTGAAAGAGGCACGCCGTCAGGTAAAGTTAAAGCCCTCCAAGACGCAGGTGCACACGTGGTAGACGTGCACCACGAGATAGGCGACAAACTGGAGGAGATACTTTGAGGACGTTATACGGAAGAGAAGGAGGTATTGCTTACCGGAAAAGTAGTATAGGTGAGGAGTATGATATTAACCGTTTTTTGGCACAACTACGCGACCACGGTGACAGATATGAGGACGAGGAATCTCTAGAGATGCAACTGGGAGAGGATGCGCGTTACCTGAAAATAGATTCTTCAAGTCATACTATAGAGGTCTACGCCAGCGGTGAGGAAAATGCGGTAATCGAGCTTACCTATGAAGATGGTTCGGGTAGGACCCGAGAGAAAATAGATGAGGTCTGGAGGAAAAGGGTCGGCTCATCTCTCTTGAAAGCCCTTGAACCAGGCGAAGTATCGGTAAACGAGATACTGGAAGACCTTACGATGCGACAAATCTCGATCAACAAATCGGGTGAAGAACATGTCGGAGTGGGAGACTAGTATCTCTTCAAGCGGTGAGGACGCGGTTGTCCGAGGAGAGCTACTGGAAGACGTGATGGACATGGATTTCGCGGACGCTATCTGGCTGGTGCTGAGAGGGGAAGAGCCAAGCGACGGAGAATCGGAAATTTTCAACACGATACTTTCGAGCTGTATCGACCACGGCATCGGCAACCCGTCAACTGTTTCCGCCCGCACCGTCCAGAGCGGAGGAAACGATATGAATGCTAGTGTAGCCTCTGGCGTGCTCGCGCTCGGCGACAAGCACGGTGGCGCTATCGAGGGCGCGATGGAGATGCTCCAGCAGGAAGACGGGGCGGAAGAGATAGTTGAAGGATGCCTCGACAGGGGTGAGAAACTCCCTGGTATAGGGCATAAGGTCTATGACGAGGAGGATCCTAGAGCCGAGAAGATATTCGAGAAAGCGGAAGAACTTGGCATCGCTGGAGAGCACGTTGAGAAGATAAGACGGATACAGGAAGAGTTCGCAGAAAGGAAGACACGGCTGGTTATCAATGTGGACGGTGCTATCGCCTCGGTTATGTCTGACCTCGGCTGGGAGCCTGAACTTGGGAAAGGATTGTTCATAATCGCGAGGACACCGGGACTCGTCGCGCACGTACGTGAAGAGATGGACGAGGAAGACTTCCGGCGTGAAGAAGGAGAGTACATCGGTGATTAGATGAACGAAGATGAGGAGACCTTTGAATCAAAACTGGGTGATGTCACTTTAGGTCTTGGAAGTATTTCCCGGGAAAGAGAAGATGTGGAGGACTGGGAGCGGATTTCGGACATGTTTTCGAGAGAGATCATACTTGACTCCGTGAAATATTCGGATGTAGAAGACCTGGATTTCGAGCTTGACCCTGTTTTTCCCTCTATAATGCTGAAAATTGATGGTGAATGGAAGAAGATGTTCTTCACCAGAGAAGACGACTGGAAGAACTGTTTCAAGAGACTGGTTTACATGTGGAGCACGTATAAGCAGAATAACGAGTAGTGTTTATAGAAGATAATTAAGTGCGGCCGCCAGGATTTTTCCTTCAAAACCCGGCTCAAGTAGAACCTGAAAGGTTATGCGGCCGCCGGGATTTGAACCCGGGTGATCGGCTCGAAAGGCCGAGATGATTGACCGGACTACACCACGGCCGCATTGTAAATGAGTATAGAAGAAATCGAGTATAACACTTTTAAGCGTGTTCAGGTTCGAGGTAGAGAATGTCGTCCATTGTCTTTATTCTTCCTGTAAGCGTTTCCGGTCCTTCTTCAAGTCTTAAGTTGCTCTTGACTATGATGCTGTCCTGTCCGTCTGAGAAAGTGTACAGGTAGTTGCCGTCAATATTTCTCCTGAACTCTAAACTTCCCTCTACTTTTGCACGGTTACCTTCCATGTTCCAGGTAACTTCGGAGGGTCTCAGAGTATCGCTTAAATCCTGTTGATTGTT
Organism: Candidatus Nanohalarchaeota archaeon; assembly: GCA_022729235.1. GTDB lineage: Archaea > Nanohalarchaeota > Nanosalinia > Nanosalinales > Nanosalinaceae > JALDAJ01. The sequence continues at coordinate 240,487 of JALDAJ010000001.1, read as the reverse complement.
GTTTTCGGGCGGTGCGGTACCGCTACCGGGCGCGGTTTCTGCTCTTTCCTGCAACTGCTGTGCATTGCGGTGTAGAGCTTCGACATCGATGTTTGAGAACCGGGATTTGTCCGCTTTTTTCCCTATTTCTGATCTGAGATCATCGATCTCGTTTTCTACATTCATCAGCTCCTGTTTCAGGTTTGCTTTTTCGTCTTCGAGCCTTGAACGCAGTCCTTCCATCTCCTGGTTGAGGCTGTCAACTTTCTTCTCTACAGACTGGAGCTCTCCTTTCACTTCGCTTCTCATCGATTCACGACTATCCCTGTTGGATTCAACTTTGTTGTCAAGTATCTCGACTTCCTGCTCTAAATTATCGTTTAGATCCTGTCTCAACATCTTTGTCTTCCTGTCCAGCTGGGTCTCGAAGTCGTTCTTTGTCTCGGATATGCTCTGTTGTATAGAGTCCATTCTTGACTCAGCACCGCTTTCAACATCCTGGATTCTTGAAGATAGTTTATCTCTCACTTCTCCGGTCTCCCTTTCTATCCGGGCTTCCAGCTCGCTCTTGTTCTGTGACATGTTTTCCTCAAGGTTATCTGCCCGTGAATTGAGAGAGTTCTCGACACCCTCTATTCTAGATGACAGATTCTCTTCTTTTTCTTCAACATCCTGCCTTAGCTCCCGCTGTTCCGCTCTCGTGGTCTCAAGGTTGTCCCAGAACTCGTCCCTGTTGTCTTCAACCTCTTCAACCCGTCCCTGTATGGATTCCAGCCAGGAGCCGAGTTCGCTTGTCTTACCCCAGAGCTCGTTCCGGTCGTGTTCTGCCGCGTCCTCGAGCTGGTTTATCTCTTCCTGTATCTCCGCAACTTTCTCCTCAATCCGTTCGTGCAGGTCTCCGCGTGTCTCATCCAGAGATCCGTATAATTCCTCTTTGACTTCTTCCACCCGGTCTTCAAGGTTCTGAATCTCATGTTTCTCCGGTAATGTTTCTGATAAACTGTCAAGTCTTTTCTCGAAAGATCCGATGTTCTCCTCAAGCCGGCTTATCTCGGTTGTTTCAGCTTTCTCATCCATCTCGTTCTGGAGCGAGGCATGCTTCTCCCGGAGTCTGTTGACATCTTCATGATCTGGTGTCTTTTCTATCACCTTGTTCTTTACTTCTTCGAGACGTTGCTCCCGTTCTTTTTCAAGTTCCTCACGGAGATTCAGTCTTGCCTCCCCGGCTTCGTCCATCCGTTTCTGGATGTTGTCCAGTCTCTGGGACATCTTCTTGTTCGAGTCAAGTACGTTCTGTGTCTTCTCGTGTACAGACTCCTCCATGGAGTCGAACTCGGTCGAGAGCGAGGATATCCTGTTCTTGAGGCGTTCCTCCATCTCTTCCCGGGTCTGGCTTTCAGCGTTTAGTCTATCCCGGTGCTTCTCGAATCGGTTATCAGTGCCGGATTCATGCTTCTCCAGGTTTTCCTGGAGGCTCTTCACTATTTCTCGGTTCTCTGACGTATCAGTCCGAAGCTCGTTGAGGCGGGAGTTGGTTTCGGACCTGAATCCGTCAAATTCTTCTTCGAGCTGTTTTTCTTCTTCTAGAAACTGTTCGATACGGTCTTCAAGTTCTTCTACCCAGTTTCTGTCTGCCTTTGTACCAATATCGTGCTTTAATTCCTGTTCTACGTTTCCTAGCCGCTGTTCAAAAGTCCCTAACTGTGTTTTTATCTGCTGTTCTATCTCTTCGTGCTCTCGTTCAGTTATTTCCCCCAGTTCCTCGGATATTTCCTCAACTATATTTCTCTTTATGTTCTTGACTGCCTCAAGGAAGCGTTCTTGGTCGCGTTTCCGGTATGTCTCGAACGCCTTCTTCCACTCATTTTCAAGCTCTGAAAGTGATTCGCCGATAGCATTATTGATCTGGTTCCGTACCTCGGTTGTTTCCTCCTCCTGGAGCTGTTCAATCTGCTCCTCGAAGTCCTCATCACTTGATTTCAGCTTGTCCAGGAAACTATCGATACCCATTAGGAAGGTTTGAAGGAGGCTGGAATAAAAACCTGACTGATATATCCGGAAGATTAAGAAATTTCCAGTGATATGGAGATTTTATGGTGGTAGGATGCCTGTTTTCGGGAAATAATCGAGAAATAAATGAACTCCGGGAGGGTGCAGAGGAGTTATGAGCGGCGTAACTGAACTTGCAGGTAATGTTATAGTCGAGAACGGCAAGGTCCTCCTTCTTTACAGGGAAGATGAATGTTGGTGGGAGGTGCCTGGTGGCAAGGTTGAAGACGAGGAGTCGCCGACCGAAGCCGCTGTGAGGGAGGCAGGGGAGGAACTCGGTGTCGAAGTGGCGCTTGAGAAACCGTTTTTCAGCGGAGAGTTCCAGCATGATGGAGAACTTTTTCTCTGGCACGGATATCTTTCGAAGATAAAGAGCGGAGAGCCGGAGATAAAAGAGGAAAAATTCTCTGAGATGGAGTGGATTGACTCCTCTAAGCTGGAGGATATAGAGCTGGCTCCTAATCTGGAGATGATTCTTCCAGCGCTGAGGAAGTTACTCAAGTAATCTTGTGTTCCCCGATTTCATCGATTGTGTCGACATGGGTCAGGAAGATTGTTCTGCAGCAGTATTTGTCGACTCCGAGGTCGTCAAGTACTTCTCCAGCGTCCTCACCTTCTTCTGTACGTTCCTGGAATTCTTCCCACTTGTCTGCGATAACTTTTCCGCATGAAAGACATCTAACTGGTATCTGCACTCAAAACTCACCTCCGTGAGTTTTTGCGAAGTCCATTTCAGTGAAATGCACTGCTGATCACCTGTAGGACTTCTGTTGTTTGTGTCGGGCTCCTTTGCTCGACTGTGAGGGTTTTCTGGTCTCAGTTCTTCGTGGGTCCTCGACCAGCATGTTCCTGTCGTATTCACGGAACTTGTTTTCGAGTTCGTCGCTGTCTGTGTATTCTACTAGTGCGCGGGCGATAGCCATCCTGATGGCTTCTGCCTGTCCCTGTACTCCGCCCCCGTTGCTATTGACCTCTATGCTGATTTCTTCTATTATTTCTTCGCCAGCGATGGTAAGCGGTTCTTTAATCCTCTGCTGGGACATCTTGGGCAGCGTGTGCAGGGGCTTGGAGTTAATCCTAAGTGTTCCTTCGCCCTCTTCTATGCTTGCTCTAGCCTTCGCTGTCTTTCTTTTCCCGGTTCCGAATGCTTCATCGCTCATCTAGGAGTCCACCCGATGTGCTTGGATACTTCGCCAAGTTTTACATAGTTCCGGTTCTTCAGCTCGTCTCCTTCCTTGACCTCTTCAACTTCTTCGTAGTCTTCGAACTCTTCAGGGACACCCAGGTAGGTCTTGACTCTTTTGAATGCCTCTCGACCCTCTTGGTTCTTGTACGGTAGCATGCCTCTGACTGTTCTCTTCAGTATCTTGTCAGGTCTCTTTGGGAAGTAAGGACCGTCGTGTCTTGCGCCTCTCTCGTGTCTCTGTCTGTAATCAGCTTTTATCTCTTCTTCATCGCCTGAGATAACTACTTTTTCAGAGTTCACAACTCTTACTTCTTCTCCGTCTCTAACTTTTCTCGCGATTTCTGACGCCAGTCTTCCGATTACTTTGCCTTCAGCGTTGATCACTACCACATTTTCTGTATCAGTCATTTTACTATTCTCACCCCTTCTCCTTCGGGATTTTCCTCAACTAAATCCTGGATAAACATGAACTCGCCGTCTTCTTCGATTTTCTGTCTTGCACCTTTTGAAACGTCGAATGCGGAGACTGTAACGTTCTTTGTCAGTCTTCCGGCTCCAAGTACTTTACCAGGTACAACAACTGTTTCTCCGTCCTCTGCGATCCTTTCGATATCCGATATATTGACTTCAGGTCGTTGACGGTTAACTTTTCCAAGGTTTTCTCTAACTGAGTTCCATATAGGAGCTTCCTGCTCCTCAAGAACATCTAGAGTTTCGATAAGTACTGGGTTGGTTGGGTCTGCGTTTTTATCCATGATGTATTCACCTCGCGGTTCGAAGATCAGAGATCTTCTCAACGGCTCGAACCAGAGGTTCGACCGAGACCACTGATGGCTGTAGTCATTCAGTTGAGATAAAACTTTATAAATCGGTTGCGCTGGTGTCATGGTTTGAGAGCTATGGGGCGCGGATTCTCACTCTATAGAACTCCTCAAGTCTGTGACTGTCGCAGTATGCTCCTGGATTGATAGCTCGACGTACGTCTTCTTCAATTTTTTCCAACTCTTCGCTGCTTAGCCCGTCTGCTGGTGTCACGTAGACCTCAAAATTATCATTATTGGTGCCTATACTGACTCCATAACCGTCTCCTAGGCAGGTTTTCACTGTGTCTTCAAGATGGGAGAAATCTTTACTATAGGACATAACAAACATTGCACTAGAGTACAACCTTTTTTAGGCTTGCCTAAACTTTTCGGAAGGTCTGTTCTTACAGCTTGTAAGCACTGAAAATGCCGGGGCAGGGATTTGAACTCGGTTGAAAATCGGAGATTTTCTGCCGCTTATTAAATCTCGCCAGAAAAAATTATTTGCCGGGGGCGAGATTTGAACTCGCGCACCCCCTGCGGGGACGGGATATCCTCACGAAGCTCACGTGCGTTCGCTTCTAGGTCCTCGTTCTCCCTGTCGGAGAACTTGAGGAACTTAAGTCCCGCGCCTTTAGCCACTCGGCCACCCCGGCGTTGGATACAGCTGGCTCTAGAGGAGAATTAATGTAGAAGAGTTTAAAGTGGGGGAGGTAGGTTATCCAGAATGAGAGAAAAATTCTACAGCTCTTCAACTGCTTCTTCGAACTCATCAAGTTCCTGCTTGACTTCTTGAATCGCAGCTTCCACGAGTTCTTCGTTGCTGTAGCCGGAAGTTGATTCTATCCTGAAGAGGAATTCTCCTTCATCGACTTTCTCGTAGCCGATTGTTCCTCCCTGGTGTTTGGTGTGGTCCTTACCGCGTCCTAGCTGTGCTTCTGCCTCGAATTCCAGTGCCTGATCTTCTTTCAGGCTGACTAATACAGCTTCTGGGTTGACAGGTTCTGCCTCGTCGTTGTCTGTTTTGAGATCTTCAGCGAGTACTGTTCCGGGTCCTTCCTGTTTCAGGGCGATGTTCACGGTATCGCCTTCTTCAACGTTATCGGGTATAGTAAATGGTACCTGTCCGACCCTGTTAGCCAGGACTTCATCGAAAATACCTGACTCGTTCTTCACGATATCCAGGTGCTGTACCGCGAGGGTTGGTACTTTAGCCATCATTGTGCGTCTTAGAGTGTTCGCTACTGCGGCGTTCCCGTTTTCAAGTCTTAGTTCCATGACGCCGTCTTCTTCTGTTTCAACTTCGATATTCATACTCTTCGACCTCTCTTACCGCCTTTGGCTCTTACGCCGTCGTGTGGTTCGGGTGTAACGTCTTCGATGTTTCCGACATCGATTTCGCTTCGTGAAATCGCACGGATAGCTGGCTGTGCGCCTTTCCCGGGCATCTTCTGTTTCTGTCCTCCAGGTGCTCTTACCTGGATGTCTACTTCTTCTATGCCTTTCTCCAGTGCCTCCTCTACTGCTTGTTTCGCTGCCTTCATAGCAGGGAACGGTTCTCCCTGGAGCCGACCTTTGTCGGTAACCATGCCTGATGATATACGGGAAATTGTTTCAGCTCCTGTAGCATCAGTTATGTGGATTATCGTGTTATTGAAGCTTGAGTAGATGTTAACTATTCCTTTAGTCATTCTTCTTCCTCCGTTTCGGATTCTTCGTCAGTTTTTTCCTCTGCTTCTTCATTTTCTTCCGTTTCCTCTTCTTCACCTGTTTCTGCTTCGGCTTCATCTTCTTCCTGCTCTGTTTCTTCATCTTCTGGTTCAGGCAGTATTACCTCTATACCTTTTTCTTCCTCCTGTGTAAGCATGTAGCTCGGGACGTTTACTCTCTGTCCGTTGACGTAAACGTGACCGTGAACAACAAGCTGTCGTGCCTCCTGCACTGTGTCTGTATATCCTCGCCTGTTTACTGCGGTCTGGAGTCTCCTGTTAAGGAAGTCTGTAACACTTAGGGATAGTATATCCTCAAGCTCTGCATCCTTTTTTACAATCCCTAGCCGGTTGGCTTTCTCAATAAGATCTTTCCTTTCCTTCTCGTTTTCCGATGCTACCAGGTTACGGGCTTCGCGTCTCAGGCTTCTTAGCTGGCTCTGGGCTTTGAAGACTTCTTCCTTGTTCTTCAGTCCGTATTCCTCCATAAGCTCTATTTCTCTGTTAATTCTTTCCTGGTTCCATCCTTCGTTAGGAGTCTCGTACTGCTTCTTCAGTTTTTTTACCACTCAAAATCACCTTGTCCGTGCATTACTCCTCACCTTCGTCGTCTCCGCCGCCTTCGGAAGCTTCTTCTCTTAGGCGTGCGCGTGAAACACCGATTTTTGAACCTGATCTGAACGAGGACTTGGTCTTCTGTCCTCTAACAGGTAGTCCGATTTCGTGTCTCCAGCCCTTGTACGAGTCGATTTCTTTCAGGCGCCTGATATCGAATTCTTCTTTCAGTTCAAGATCCGAACCTATCAGGTGCTGGTCATCTCCTTCTTCCCTATCTTTTCTTCTGTTTCTGAGCCATTCAGGGATTCCGGCTTCCTCCGGGCTTCTTATAGTATCCTCGATTTTATCGATTTCTTCATCGCTAAGGTCTCCTATCTTGGTCTCTGTATCTACATCTATTACCTGTGATACTGCGTGACCGTAAGTCTCGCCGACACCCTGCAGTGAGGTTATAGCTTTGGCTACAGGCTTGGTGCCGTCGATATCTGTTCTTGCAATTCTTACAACTTCTTTTGTCTCAGACATAACCCGTACCACTCAACTTCACTCTAAATTTTATAAAGGGTGGACAGCGTTCAGCGTTCATCAGTCTTCTTGATCAGGTGATGCCCGAACTCTGTCTTGACAGGTCCGGAAACGTCGCCGACATCCATGCTGAACGCCTTCCTCTCGAACGGCTTGACCATGTCACCTTTTCCGAAAAATCCGAGGTCTCCTCCTTTCTCCGATGAGGGACATTCGCTTGCCTCCTTTGCCAGCTGTTCAAAGCTTTTTCCGTTGTCCAGCTGTTCTTTTATGTTCTGTGCTTTTTCCTTGCTGTCGACCAGGATGTGGGATGCACGTACTTCTGATGCCATGGTTAGCCCCCCCAGGATTCGAACCTGGGTCAGCGGCTATCTTCACCTGAAGAGCAGAGCTCTTCAAAGTCCTCGTTCCCTGACGAGAACTTGAGGTGCCAAAGGCCGCTATGATTGACCGCTACACCAGGGGGCTATTTGCTTCCTGTGTGCTTCAAGCAGATCTCGTATCTGCGTTCACACCAGGGGGCTGTTTCGTACATTTTACTGAAAGAAGGCAACACTTAAGAAAACAGTCTATTCTTGGGGGACTAGTTCCTGGAGGACTGATATCGTTGACATGTTATCTGTTGACGAGTTCTTCTATCTTTTCCGTGGCATCACTGGAAATCGCGTGTTCTATTTCAACAGCTTCTTTTTCAGGGTTTTCAACTCCTAACCATTCGAAGAATTTTACAAGTACGCTGTATTTTCTGGAGAGTTTTTCTCCCTGCTTTTTCCCGGGTGGGCTCAGGGTAATGCCTTTGTAGGGTGCTCTGCACACTAGATTTCGCTCCTCCAGTTTCTGTATGGCTTCCGAGGCGCTTGCGTCTGATACGTCTAGAGCCTCAGCTACTTCGGAGTTGGCTGTAGAACTCTCTCCTTTCTCGGAGAGTTCGTAGATGGTTCTGAGATAGTTTTCTGGCTGTGGCATGTCTAAGTTTTGGAAGGAAGAAATAGAAATGTTACGCCGTTACGACGTCTTTCCAGTCCTTACTTTCCGCGAGCTCGTTATCAAGGTCTTCGACTTTTTCTTCCCCTGTCTCTCTCTGGTACTCGCTGAGGCATTTCTGGCACTTGTTCATGCCTTCATGCTCGCTAACCTTGATCTCGCGTCCGAACTCTTCGCTGAGTTCTTTCTCGGTTCTACCACAGATTTCGCATTCTGTCATGGTTACAAGAGAACTGTTGTTACCGCAAAGTTTATTAATGTTGTGTGTGTCCCTTGAACACTCGTTTCTCTTACGGCTTCTGCAGAAATCGCGTGTTAGTAGCTATTAATCAGGTACTGATTAAGGTCGTGTTAAAGGGATTCGGGCTTCTGGCTGGCTGTGATACGTTTCAAGAATAAAAGTATAGTTTCTTTATTTACATGTATGGAGTGTTCCCCCGAGTTAGAGGAGCTCTTGAGTGTTGTTTTCAAGCTGAAAAGTAGGGATGTAGATATCCTGATGGAGCTTTGTGGAGAGGAGATGACGGTTAAAGAGCTATCTGATAGTATCAATCTTGACAGAAGCACTGTTCAGAGATACCTGTCAGGACTTAAGAAAGCAGGTTTGGTTAAGGTTTCAAGAAATGGGAGGGAACATGTCTATTCAATGGATTCTGAGAGTCTCAGGGAGAAAGCCAGTAAAGAACTGGATTTGTGGATGGAGGAAAAGAGGGAGGCAATCGAACGACTTTAATGTTTAAAAATGTGCAACATTTTTACACATTAGTATGGATAGGCAGAAATCTCCGGGAGGAGAGATTCGATTATGAGAGGCTCTGAGCTTCTCATCAAGGCATTAGAAAATGAAGGAGTGGAATACATCTTTGGTTTGCCGGGTGAACAGACCACGAGTATAATGGACGAACTTTCTCGCTCCGATATCGATCTTGTTTTAACAAGGCATGAGCAAGGAGCGGCTTTCATGGCGGATGTTTATGGAAGGCTGACAGGAGATGCAGGGGTATGTCTTTCAACTCTTGGACCGGGAGCCACGAATCTTATTACAGCTGTCGCTGACGCAAACCTGGATGCAGGCGCGCTAGTAGCTTTAACGGGTCAACTAGAAAGAGATAAGACGCACAAGGAATCACACCAGTATATTGATGTCGTAAATATTCTAAGTGAAGTCACCCAGTTCAATAAGTCCGTGGAAAAACCGGAGGCTATACCTGAAATAGTCAGGAAGTCCTTTCAGATTGCTGAGTCTGAGAAACCGGGAGCCACTCATATAGAGCTTCCCGCGGATGTCCTGGAAAACAAGGATATTGGCGAACCTTTGCTGCCGAAACCCGGACTTGACAGCGATACAAAACCGGACGCTGAAACTGTCAGAGAAGTAGCTGAACTAATAGAGGATTCTGAAAATCCGTATATAATAGCTGGTAACGGCGTTATACGTTCCGGCGCGTCTGAGGAGCTCACACAGTTTGTAAAACAGAATAATATTCCTGTCGTGACTACTTTCATGGGTAAAGGAGCTATTTCGGCTAGAGAAGACCTTTCTATCGGTACAATCGGTCTTCAGAACCGGGATTATGTGATGTGTGGTATAGAAAAGGCCGACCTTATTATCGCCGTAGGTACGGATTACATAGAATATTATCCTGAAAAATGGAATCCTGATAGAGATAAGGAAATCATTCATATTGATTCACGGATTCCGGAAGTCGACAAACATTACAGGCCTTCAGCACAGATGGTAGGGAATATTAGACAATCCTTGAGGACTTTGAAAGAGGAGGATATAGAAGGAAAAGATGCTGAATATTCGAGAGACCTGAAGAGGTTTATAGAAGACGAGTTTAACAAGTACACAAATGATGATTCACTTCCTATGAAGCCCCAGAGAATAGTGCATGATCTTAGAGAACATCTGGCGGATGATGACGTGCTTATAACAGATACGGGAGCCCATAAACTCTGGATGAGCAGGTTATACCCTACCTATGAACCCAACACGTTCATTGTTTCAAACGGACTGGCTACTATGGGGATAGCGCTTCCTGGAGCTATAGGTGCAAAGCTGGCGGAACCTGAGAGGAATATAGTAGCTACAATAGGGGATGGCTGTTTTGTTATGAACGCCCAAGAGCTTGAAACAGCCACACGTCTAAATCTTGATTTGACGCTTCTGGTATTCAATGATCAGGAATTAGGTGCGATAACATGGAAACAGGTGGATGAATACGGTCACAAGTTCGGCGCAGAGTTCGACAATCCTGACTTCGTGAAGCTGGCGGAGAGCTATGGTGCTCAAGGTCACAGAGTTGAATCGCCCTGCCAGCTTACAGAAATACTGGAGAAGTCGCTGGACAGTGGAGAAGTAGATGTAATCGAGGTTCCCGTGGATCCCGAGGAAAATCACAGGTTGACTGAAAAACTTGGAGAAATGATTTGTCCAACTTGAAGTGGAGAGATATGTCAAAATACAGGATAGTTAACCCGGCTACGGAGGAAAATATAGAGGAGTTTGAAACTGCTCCAGATCAAGAAGTGAGACAAGTCCTGGAGAAAAGCTGGGAAACGTTCCAAGAATGGAGAAAGACAGGGTTTGAAGAAAGAAGGCAGAAAATGAGAAAAGTAGCTGATTTACTTAGAGAGAACTCGAAGGAACTCTCTGAAACAATGACAGAGGAGATGGGCAAACCCATAAATTCTGCAAAATCAGAGGTAGAGAAATGTGCGTGGGTATGTGAACACTACGCATCATATGCTGAGTCTTACTTATCGGAGAAGAATATACCTACAGATGCGCAGAAAAGCACGGTAAGATATGAGCCTCTAGGACCGGTATTCGCGATAATGCCCTGGAACTTTCCTCTATGGCAGGTAATGCGTTTCGCCGCACCAAACCTGATGGCAGGGAATGTAGGTATATTGAAACATGCGCCAAATGTCCCGAAAACTGCTGCGAAGATAGAAGAAATCTTTAAAGACGCAGGGTTCTCTGAGGGCGTGTTCCAGAATATATACGTGACAAACGATCAAGCCTCCAAAATTATAGCAGATGACCGGGTCAGAGGAGTAACTCTGACAGGAAGCACGGGAGCTGGAAAAGCGGTGGCAAGACAGGCGGGAGAAAACCTGAAGAAGACGGTTCTAGAACTTGGCGGCAGCGACCCATTCATAATTCTTGAAGATGCAGATATAGAGAAAGCATGTGAGGTAGCCACGACATCAAGGCTTCTTAACAACGGACAGAGCTGTATCGCCGCAAAAAGAATAATAGTGCACGAGGACATCGCTGATGAATGCCTGGAGATGCTTAAGAATCAGTTTGAATCCATGCAAATCGGAAATCCGGCGAACGAAGATGTAGATATAGGCCCTATAGCAAGGAAAGACCTGAGAGATGAACTTGCCGCTCAGGTTGAAGAATCAGTTAAAGCAGGAGCTGAAGTGGTTACCGGCGGCAGCATACCGGATAGAAACGGATTCTTCTACGAACCCACGATTTTAAGAGATATCCCGGAGGAAACACCGGCTTATGAAGAAGAACTATTCGGACCTGTAGCTTCAGTCTTTACGGTTTCTTCCGAAAAAGAAGCAGTTGAAATTGCAAATAGAACTCCATACGGTCTAGGCGCCTCAATATGGACACAAGACTTGGAAAGGGCGGAAAGACTTAGTAGAGAGCTAGAAGCAGGGAATGTATTTGTTAACGAACTAGTAAAATCCGATCCTAGACTGCCCTTTGGCGGAGTGAAGAACTCTGGCTACGGTCGAGAGCTTGGAGAGGAAGGCATCAAAGAGTTCGTGAATAGGAAAACTCTCTATATAGATTAAAGAACTGGCTTCAAGACGCAAGTAGTAAAAATAAAGGAAGGAGTCCCAGGAACAGGGTTTACTCAACTACTATATCTCCAGTCATACCCTGTTCGGCGTGGTTGCCGACGCTGCACTCAAATTCGTAAGTTCCTGGTTCGTCAAAGGTGTGGGTGAAGGACGCTCGTTCTCCGCCTGAGATTTCCTCTGTTCCTACTTCAAGTTCAGGGATTCTCAGGTCGTGGATACCGCCCTGGTTGGCGAATGTGATAGTTACTTCTTCTCCTTCTTCAACCTCGATTTCTCCTGTTTCGAATGACATCCCGTCGTTCTCTACTACTATCTCTCTAGTTTCTTCACCGCCTGCTTCAGCGTCACCATTCGGTTGGTCACCTGGTTGAGGCTCGTCATCCGGCTGTCCGGGTTCTACGTCTTCACCTGGTTCATCTCCCGGTGGTCCTGGTTCGATTTCTAAATCCTCCGGACCCGCTTCCGCCACGTTCTCCATCGCTGTCTGGAGGCCTTCAAGGGCTTCTTCAGGCGCATCTTCGATCACTCTTTCAAGTGTCGATGTTGCCTGTTCAATACCTTCGATATCGTCATCTCCGGCTCTTGATGCGGCGTTCTCAAGTCCTTCCGCCGCCCTCTGTGCTGCCCCGTAGTTTCCTTCTTCAGCCATTACTTGAGCTTCGGCAGCTCTCTTCTGGGCTACATCGCCAGGAGACTTGACTCCTAGAGCCATACCTGTGTTATCCCAGGCAGTTTCGAGCCCGTAGAGCGCTGAGTCAGGTGTAAACCATCCTGTACTTACTTCTTCAGGTACCTCCTCGTCAGGTTGAGGTTCTTCCTGAGTCTCCGCGTCCTGTGCACTCGCGAATCCCACGCCTATAGCGAGTACAAGTGTTGCGAGTAAGATAGATTTTTTCATGATGGACAAGATTTGGTGAAGTTCGGTTATAAAACCGGCTGAATATTAGATAAGCGCCGGATATGGGTTCGAAAATCAAAAGATTTTCTGCAACTCGAAACCAGAACTGGATTTCTCGGATTTGAACCCTGAACTTCTCGTGAGAGATGTGAGGATAATCAAATCCAGCAAGGCGTCGAAGACGCCGGGGCTGGGATTTGAACCCAGGAGACCCGGTATGGGTCACCAGCTGACTGGGATCGAAGAGAAGAGCTCTTCTCAAGCCGTCACCTCAAAGAGGAGCCGGCTATTCCAGGCTGGCACTTTCGTCCAGACTCAGTCACCCCGGCTTATGGAAGCCACTATGAGGAAGAGCTTGACTAAGAATCTTATAAGCTACCCTGCTGGAGAGGAGTTATTCTTTCTGTTCTTCCAGCCACTCGACTATTTCCCGGTCGCGGTCGGTTACTTCTTCGTCATCCAGTTCTTCAATGGTGGAAGTTATCGCCGCGTGTAGTAGTGTGACTGCGCCCTTGCTTACCTCGATGTCGTTGTCCCGGAATTTCTCCGCGATAATGGTTGATGCGGTGCTGACGCCTTCTATCTCGATATCTGCCTCCGGGAAGTCTTCCTTGCTGACGTCTTCGTGGTCGATGATTTCTACGACTTTGTCAGGGGATATGCGCCGTGAGATATGGTCCATACTGCTCGCGCTTACGATGATGATTTCGTCCGCGGAGTACAGGTAGTAAGAGGCGTCCTGTATCTCCTCGTCAAGTTCTTCAAGTATCTGTTCCGTCTGTTCGTTCAGGTCGCCGAATACGGCTCCTACTGCTTTTTCATCGTTCTTTTTGAGAAATTCAGCATACGCGTAGGAGGAAGCTGCGCCGTCGAGGTCAGGTTCCTCGTCTGTTATTATCAGTTTCATATCAAGATTTTATCCTCCATACTAATAATTCCTCTACCGTTTCCACTTTTTCGGATAGATTTCTGGGTTCATGTGAACGCTTTCCAGTGTGGCTGCTGTACCTTTCTGGTCGTACATCTCTTCTGAGGTCATCTGCGCGGTTGCGAGCGCCACGAGTTCGCCTTTCAGTGTCATGATTGCCGCTCTATCGCCTTCCTGGATGCCGTCCTGCAGCTTTGAGATGCCGGTTGATCCGAGGTCGGAACCATTTGCGACAGCGTTGACTGCGGTATCCTTGATAACGATTTTCGGCATGTGTGCGACCGCCCTCTCGATGGGATGTAAAACTTTCCTGATTTCCTCTTCCTTACCTTCCTTGCGGTAGAAGTTGTATGCATCGACTATATCCTGCAGTGTTGCGGTGTCTTCCTCGCTGAGTTCTCCCTGTTTTGTCCGCCGTAATTCGGTCATCTCTGCCGATGTGTCAAGTTTCTCTCCGAGCTGTTCTATCATGACGCGCACGTAGAACCCTGATTCACATCTAACCCGTCCAAGAACTTGATTCTCCTGGACTTCAAGCAGTTCGGTCTCGTATGCTTCGCGTTCACGTTCCTCTCTTTTGACCGCGCTCTTTTCTGGAGGTACCTGTTTGTTGACTCCTTCAAAGCTCTTTACTGCCTCTCGTATATCGTCTTCTGGCTTCTCTTCGCCCAGCTCTGCCTCGAAAACGTATTCTTTCCGGGCTTTTGCAAGCGCTTCCTGTATCCGGGTTCCACGGTTGACACCTATCGGTAGGACTCCTGTCGCGTTCGGGTCAAGTGTTCCGAAGTGACCTGTCTTCTTTAAATCGAGCTCCTCCTTTATCCAGCCTGATACCTGGTTACTTGTCGGTCCGAACGGTTTATCAACTATCAAAATCCCTTGTTCCAGAAGCTCTTCTATAGATCTTTTCTCAGGTCTCGTCCCGTAGTCTTCAGAAGGTTCAGATGCTTCCCGGGTGTACCAGTGTTTATCGGTCATAGTGATGGATGCTGGGTGAAGCTTTAAGCCGGTTTATGCTACGCCTAAAAGCTTTCGGAATCCGTATGTTAGGGGCATCGCGATGAGGATGTAGAATCCTAGCCAGTTAAGTGCTCCACCGATGTAGGGTAGTGTGAATGGTAGGTCGATGAACTTTGCGCTTACGCTGAGTATAAGCCCTTCCTGTACGGCAAAGAACCCTCCGTTTTCACCGAAACGAACCAGCTCCCATTCAATGTTGTGAGCCTCGACTAGTCCGCCTATTTCTCCTTCGCTACCGTTAACGGTTACCGTAGCAGGATCTGTCGAGTTGTCAACCTGTATCTGTTCCACCTGTCCTGCATACTCCAGCTCCCCCTCGAATACATGGTCATTTACCGGTTCTAGCGCTACTGCTGGGGAGAATGTGTAGCTGAGCCAGGGAAATATCAGTGCAACGAAGACCATCGTGGCGATCATAGGCTTCAGGTTAAGCTTCATGAGTTCCTGGTTGAGCTGCATCGTCTTCTGCATGTGCTCTGATGCCTTGTCGCTCTCATCGTCACTTCTGGCCTCTTTCATCTTTTCCTGCTGTTCGCTCAGCTTATCCTTGATTTCGTCTGCCTTCTCGATGTCAAGCAGGTACCAGTAGATTATGGAAAAAAGTGCGGCCAGTACTGCGGAAAAGAACGCGAGCGAGATATAGGGTCCGAAGAGGAGTACAGGCTGGAAAATAGCGTCATAGAAGCCGTACATCGCTGTAAGCAGTGCTTCGATACCAGCCATAACAAATCTCTCTGCGGGAACGCTTTTAAATTGTGAGTTATTCGAAGAACTCTCTCATCGCAGGGTGGAGCTCTTCCATATGCTTTTGCGCTAGCTGTTCGTACATTCGGTAGAGGATCATGACGGTAAGAAGTACACCGATTCCTCCACCCGCTGCCCTTGTCATGTCGGCGAGCGCTGCGAGGAGACCTACTACGAGTCCGGACAGTACTGCGAGCCCGGGGATGTAACGGTCGAGTACTTTCTTGATTATTCTTGTATCCTTCCTGAACCCTGGAACTTTCATTCCTGTCCGGGAGATCTGTTCCGCGACGTCTCCAGAGCCCTGTCCGGTTGTTTTTGCCCAGAATACAGAGAAGACTATCCCTCCGATTGAGTATATGGATAGGTAGAAGAGCACACGGATCATATCGATCGCACCGACTGCTGCGAATCCTGTGCTGATAAGATTCTCAAATACCTCTGTCGGCGCGTTAAGCCATAGCACCAGTCCGGAGGTTGCCTGCCCGCCTGAGAAGCATCCCAGTACCGAGCATCCGTCCTGTCCTGCGAGTGCGGTTCCTGCGATCTGTATATTTGCGATGAGAGCTACCAGCAGGATGACTGGCATGACGCTGGTGTACAGGAACTTGAGAGGCCATTTCTGTCCGAATCCTCTTACATTTCCAAAGGTCAGCGGTATCTCTACTCTCATCGACTGCATGTACACGACGACCGCGAAAACTGCTGCTGCCGAGATTATAGGCATCAATGCGGTCAGGTCGAGTGTGTTGGCGAACAGGAATAGAGCGCCTACAGGGTTACCGCCGGATGTCCAGTAGAGTTCTCCTGTGGTTGTTAAGGGTGAGAACGCGGAGACGAATACTGCTTTTGAAACTCCTGCGGCGATGAACAGTCCTACTCCTGATCCGAAGCCCCATTTCTGTATGAGGTCGTCCAGTATAACGATTATCATTCCGCCCAGCGCTATCTGTCCTGTTAGTAGGGCTATGAGGAAAGGACTTCCCATAACGTTTCCGAATGTCCCTGTCAGAACGAATCCTAGTGCATTGACTACACAGAGGCTGTATGCGAGTACTTTTTGCGTGCTCTGGAACTTCGCCCTGCCTTCGTCGGTGTTGGTGTCCCAGGGCAGGAGGTCGGATCCGACCATCATCTGTAGTACAATCGATGCTGTGACGATAGGTCCGATTCCCAGTGTAACGATAGAACCAATTTCTGCTCCTAGAAGGGTCTGGAATGTTTCAAGCTGTTGGAGTGCCTGTTCGACCGCCGCGTGGTCGGCTCCGTAAATGCTGATTTCTGCAAGCGTGAAGTATAGTAGAAGTACGATACCGGTCCATGTCAGCATCTGTTTGAGAGACTGCTCTTTCTCCGGCTCCTTTACGCTTGGAAGATATCCTGCGGCTTTTACTATGTAGGACATTACCTTATTCCTCTACTTTTACAGCTTCTCCTCCCGCTTCTTCAATCTTTTTCTCCGCGGTTGAGGAAAACTTTTCAGCATGAACCTCTATTTCCTTTGTCAGCTTTCCTGATCCAAGTATCTTTTCGTAACCTGCCTCATCTGCGTGGAAAACGTACCCTGAATCTGTTTCTTCTGCAAGACCTTGTTCCACGAAACTTTCTATTCTCTGGTCGATATCTCTCAAGTTAATCCCGTTCTGCTCTGTCTGGCTTGAGAATCCTTTCTCTCCGAGTTCGTGGATGCCGTCTTTAGTCATCTTCTTCTGCATCCCTTTCTTTCCCTGTCCTGCAGCTCCGCGACCACCTCTACTTCCTGCTCCGCGACCCTTCTTGGAAGAGCCTTTGCCGTATGATCCGGATTTCTTTTTCTTCTTTCTACGTTTTACCATTATCAATCACCTGCTTATACCATCCTGGAGATAAGTTCGTTCATGTCCGGCCGCTCACCTAGGGAGCCGCCCTGTCCGTGGTTTTTCTTTGTACTCCTGTATCCCTTGCTAGGAGGTGACAGGTTTACTGTATCACCGTTTTCAAGGATTTCTCCTCTTCTTTCCTCTAGTTTCTCTACTGTTTCTTCGTCTATCTCTCCGTAGGCAACGTAGTCTTTTACAACGTTAAGCATACCCCTGATAGATTCCGAGTCCTCGTGAACCACGCACTGGTTATTCCTCCTCAATCCGAGGTTGTCCAGCGTCCTTGCCACTTTCTGTCTCGCGTCAGTATCGCTCCTTATTCTTACAGCTGCTATCATTACCGAAACTCACCTTTGAGTTCCTGGTGATTTAGAAAATCTCTGATTTTCGTCATCTTATTTATCCTCTGTTCTCTTCATCTCGTTGATTTTCTTCAGCGCGTTAAATCCTGCGCGGATAAGGTTTTCACGTGTCCTTGTCTTTCCGCGGGACTGTACCCATACATCCTGGTATCCCGCAAGTTCGAGCATCTTTGCCATGTCATCGCTTGCTGCAAGACCGATACCTTTCGGTGCAGGTTTCAGGGTTACCGTTACGCTCCCTGACTTACCTTCCACTTCGAAAGGCACGCTGTGTTCAGTTCCGCAGGCGCATTCCCATGAACCACATCCTCTGTCCACAGATACCAGGTTAAGTTTTGCCTCCCTTGCTGCGTTCTCAATCGCTGCTCTAGTATCGTTTGCTTCCCCGTTTCCGAGTCCTATGGTGCCGTTCCTGTCTCCAAGTACGGACATAGCTTTTGTCCTGTAACGTGCGCCTGACTTGTGCATCCTTGCGGTTCTCTTGGATACAGTACGTCTTTTACCACCTCCCTTGCCTGGTGTTCCTCCGATAAGCATTACTTCTTCGTCCAGGTTGACGAGGTGGTCAACTATCTCAGGCTCCATTATTTTCTCGTCTGCGTGCAGTGCTTCATCTATCCGTGTGATTTCCCCGTTTGCGACTTTTCTACCGAGTTCGGTCTTCGGGTTCCATATTTCCTCTTCTACTTCTTCCTGCGCCATCGTGTATCAGCCGTCGTTTTCCTCGTTGATGTTTTCTTTGACTTTTTCAAAGTTTTCAGTAGTATCTGTTTCCCGCATCTCTTCGATGTGCTCTCCTCTTAACCGGCTTTCTTCCGGTACCATGTCTTCTCCTACAGGTACTTCTACGCCTGCATCTCTAAGTCCCTGTACTGCGGCGAATATTCTTCCTCCTTTCTTGACATTTTTAAGTCCTACATCGAGTACTGCTTCACTGATGTCTGCTTTCATACCTGCTAGGTATCCGGTTAGGTATGCTGCAGGGATGTTGCCTGAGTGCCCATCCCATCCGTACTCTTCTAGATCTCCGGAAACTGTCTGAACTCTGTTTTCATCTCCTTTCTGACTGTATTCAGCTATATGGACTCTAGTATGGTTGTTTGAGAGTCTTACAACTGCTCTCGGTTTACCTGACTTTAACAGGTCCAGTCTCTGGTCGTAGTCTGTCTTCTGGTCTCTTCTCCGCCTGAACGGTACGTGGTAGTTTGATGAATCTGCCATGTTTATCGTTATACCTCCATTTCTTCTTCTATGTGGTTTTCAAGGTGTTTTATGTCCCGGAAGAATCCGCCTTTTGATTTGTCATAGAGCGTCCTGTACTGTTCCTGTGAGATTTCTCCTTCGTCTCTCATCTCTTTAAGCCTGGATCGGATCGCACGGATTTTTTCCATCCATCGTTTCTTATTCTCTTTTCTCGCTGTCTTCTTTCCTTTCCGAGACCCATGTCCTTTTCTACGTCCTTTTGTTTTCTGCTTCCTGTTCTCTCTTGTGCGACCCCGGGAGGTTCCTTTCACCTTTTTCTTCTGGATTGCACCGCCTTCAATCAGGTTCCTGATATCCTGTCGTGTGATAGCTTCTTCGACTCTTTCTGTCTGTTCAGGATCGATCCATACACGGTTCTCTCCTATGTCCATTACTTCTGCAGCCATCCGTCTCTGGCTCTTCAAATCACTCATCATTATCACCTGGGTTCAGTACTTCTATTTCGAGTTCGTCAGCTTTTTCAAGTATAGTCTCTCTTTTTCTTGCGCCGACCTTTGAGGCGATTCTTGCTGCCTCTGTCTCGGTATCGATCTCTTCAAGGTCGCCAGTATTGTGTACGAGTACTTCCTCGTACCCGGAAGGATGTTTCCCTCTAGCATTTTTTTCTGTCCTGTATCCTGCTTTTGGCTTTGCAGGAGCGCCTTTCTTCTCCAGCCGGATGCGGGAGTGTCGCCCTCTCGGTCTCCTCCATTTGCCAGGATATCCCTTCTTCTTGTGGCTATCCTCTTTCTTGAAATCTTTGTCTTTACTCATCTGAACCACCTTCTTCGGCTTCTGTTATGTATACTCCGTCCTGGAATGTCCTGGGATCGCGGTTTCCTTTCTTGCATACCTGTTCTATACGGGCTGCAGTCTGTGAAACTTTGTCCTTGTCTGGACCTCTTAGTTCAAGATCTTCGCCGTTGATGGAGACGTCTACACCGTCCATTATCTCTATGACTCTGGGTGCTCTTTCTCCCATGAAGTTCTCGAGATGGATCTCTTCTCCCTGTTGTTTGATAGTCATCGGGAAGTGTGCGTAGACACCTTTCATCCGGTATACGTGGTCGCTTTCCAGTCCTTTGAGCATGTTCTCCAGGTGTCTCTGGAAAGTCTTGACTATACTCTCCATGTCCTTTCTATCGCTCTCGGTGGAGAAAACTACTTCCTCGTCTGTCACTTCTACATCGATCTGTGCGTGCTCCAGCTTCTTTTCGACTTCTCCATCGTTATCGCTGACTCTAAGCACTCCGTCTTCGTATTCTGCTTCCGCGTCTCCGAGTTCGGTTTTGAGTTCCATCTGTATCACTTAGTAGACGTATCCGAGTAGTTTTCCACCCACTCCTTTCTCGTGAGCCTCTTCATGGGTTAGTACGCCTTCAGGTGTTGTTACGAGTAGTTTTCCGAAGTTTCTTGCCGGTAAGTATCTCTTGGACCACTTCGTGTATTCATCGTTCCCTACGTAGAAGTTTGGCTTTACAGGCTTGCATTCGTTGATCTCTGGCTTGACCTCTACCTTGAATTTTCCGCCCTTACCGTCTTCTACAAGTTCGAATACTCCTATGTAATTCTCTTCCTGTAGCTTGACAAGTACGTTCTTTACCAGGTTGCTTGTGGGTGCGACCGTTGCGTATTCGTTACCCGTCCTCGCTGCGTTGTTGATTGAGGACAGTGCGTCGCTGAGTGTGTCTTGCTGCATTGTTATCTACCTTACTTGAGCTGTTTAAAGCCGAGCTCTTCCGCAATCTCGCGGAAGCACTGTCGACAGTAGTTGAGTCCGTATTTTGAGATGACTCCTCTTCCTGTCCTTCCACAGCGCCGGCATTCTTTCTTGGATTTTCCGTAATCTCTCTCCTTTGGAGTATTATGTTTCTCGAAGGCTTTCCGGTCACCTTCCTTATGCTTGATCTGGTCTAGTACGTCTTCGTATCCCATATCTAGTTTGTCACCTCTGCACCAAGTTCCTCTTCAACGAACTCCTTTGCTTCTTCATCGGAGACCTCGTGGTCTTTTCCGACTTCTGAAGGCTTGTAGTCGCGCCGCTTTACACGGTATCCTGGTCTTTCAAGGTTTACAACTACTTCGAACCCTCTCATACCGATATCTCCGTCATAGTCTACTCCTGGTACGTCGATGTACTCTGAGATACCGAACGCGAAGTTGCCGTTGCCGTCAAAGCTTGAGGCATCGATTTCGTTGTCAGCAGCTGGAAGTACTTTTTCCAGGAATTCTCTTGCCTCTTCTCCTCTAAGAGTTATCTTAACACCTATCTCGAGTCCGCCTCTAAGACCGAAAGTCTTGGCTTCCCGACGGGACTCTGTCTTTACTGGCTGTTTGCCGGTAAGCTTTTCCAGGAGCCTTACTGATTTCTCGACCTCATCTCCTACTTCTCCTGCCCCTGCGTTAACTACTATTTTTTCGATCTGGATTTCCTTCATCTCCTGCATTCGAAAATCACCCTGTGATTCTCTGCGAAGTGAACGCTTTCAGCATTCACTGTTCTTCACCTAGCTGGACCTTTTCCACTGCTACAAGGTTTTTAAGCTGTGTCTCAAACTCTGTATCAGCTTCTATAACGCCGATGTCCGGGTTCATGCGGTGTTCGCTTATCTCTTTAAGCTCTGCTATCTGACCGGCGTGTTTACCGTCTATAACTACTACCTGCGCTCCTTCTTCCAGTTCTACTTCGGTTACCGAGGAGTTGAAGATGAGCGTGTTACCTGTCGCGTATTCGTCATCCGTCCTGTAATTCTCTCCGTTATGAAGCCGGTAGACGTAACCGTCGCCTTCAGAATCTTTACCTACTATTTTTGTGACGACTTTCTCTTCATCTGTTACAGGTACAAATCTCAGGTCTTGACCGCTTCTCAGTACGCGGTAAGCCTCCTCCGTTTTTGGAAGCTCCACGGTATCAAGGATTCCGATACCCTGCCTGATGTCGGTTACCGGTTCTCCGTTTCTAAGTAGTTCGCGGTCCTGTACTATCTTTTTCGCGTCTGTTTCGTTCTCTGCGTATCCCAGAATCTCTCTCAGCACTACTACCGCGGGAACAGCGTTTTCACGGCTTCTTGAACCCTCTATAGTGGAGATGTACTTAGTCTCCTTCCTCTTGATAGGGTAATGCTTTGGTGCCGGGAGTCGTTTATCGTGTGCCATATATTATCACTCTGCTTTGTTCTCAAGCCATTCTTTGAAGGTTTTACGATCTTTATTATTTTCTTCCGCTTCGAGTGCTGCCTGGTAGTCTGGTTCTTCGAGTTCCTGTAGTTGTTCTTTGGCGTCGCTGATCGTGTTGTCAACGATGTCATCGTAGTCGGTTCCGGAAGCATCTTCGTCTTCTGCTGTTTCTTCCTCGGATGTCTCCTCGTCTACTTCGTCTTCTGTTTCCTCTTCATCCTCGGTGTCTTCTTCCTCGTCTTCGCCTGCTTCCAGGGAGCTTTCTCCGGTCTGCATCTGCTCCATCATCTCTCCTTCCTCGTCTTCTTCGAGGGCTTCTTCCATCTCTTCTTCCTCAACGCGGATAGCTTCGAAGTCATCGATATCGTATTTCTCCATCCTCATGTCGTCTTCGATATTCATCGCCTGGACTTGCAGGTTTGACGGTCTCAGTGCGATTTCTCTTTCAGTACCATCTGTTCGTTCAACAATTATGCCGTGTACGTATACTTTTTCTTCCTCCCTGTCGATGTCGCTGACGATTCCTTCCTTACCTTTCTCATCGCCTCTCATGACTCTTACCCGGTCACCCACTTTCAGTTGGATCGAACGTGTGCCGAGTTCTTCCCTGATAACTTCGGAGGTGTTAGCTGAAATCATCTTGTCTTTTACGTGGAGCGGCGCGTTATCCCTGTACTTGCGCTGTTTGGAAGGATCCGTGCTTGAGTTCCATTCCCTGCTCCAGTTCTCTGTTTCGCTCATTTTTTACACCACTCGAAAATCAGAGATTTTCTGCGAGCCGTAAAATCATTTGTCATGATTTTACACCACCTGTGAAGCAATTTTTCCGATCGGGCTGAAGCGTTGAACTACTTCTTTCGCGATCGGTCCACGGGTTTCAGATCCTTTTGGTAGCATGTTTTCCTCTACAAGTACAGCTGCGTTATCTTCAAACGAAATCCTCATGCCGTTGGCTCTCTGGTATTCTTTTGCCTGTCTCACGATAACTGCGTCGAAGACCTGGTGCATGACTTCCTGGTCTCCCTTCAGAACCTTGACCTTTACGATGTCGCCTACACCAGCTGACTCTCTTCTTGAACGCCTGCCCTGTGTGTGCTTGACACCGATTATTTGCAGTTTCTGGGCGCCAGAGTTGTCAGCGCATGTGAGAACAGCTTCCTTGTCCAGAGTCCTTGTAATATTTGCTCCTACCGGTTTCACTCGAAATCACCTTTCGGGTGATTTCTGCGAGAAGTCTTTCCTGCGGAAAGCTTCATTGCTCGTCACCGTTTTGAATTATTTCTGTTATCACGGCGCTTTTGGTCTTGGAAATCGGGCGGGTCTCGACAACTTTTACATGGTCGCCCTCGCTTACTTCGATATCTTCCGGGACGTGAACGGTTATCTTGGTATTTCTTCTCTCGTAACGCTCATACTTCGGGACTTCTTCAGAATACGCCCATCTTACTGTCGCGGACTTGTCCATCTTCGTGGACTCTACCTCTCCCTCGAAGGAGTTCCCTCTCTTCGGGAATTCTTCCGCTTTCTGTGACTTGTTTCCGTCTGACATCGTGTGTTCAATCCTCGAAACGAACTCTTTTAAACCGAACGAAACCGTTAACGGTTTCTCGGCCATTAAACCCGCGAGGGTTTATACTCCGCTTGAAGTCTTCTAGAAAGCGACCTGACAGGTAGGTTTTTCCTACTGGGTCGCCCAGAGTATCGTCCTCAGACCCGACGCCCAGACAACAGGCATCCGGTCATCAACCGACTCCAAGCGGACAAAGCTCGTAACTACGCAAGAGAAAGTAAACTTTAAAAGGGGTTTTGTCTGTCTTGCTCAAATCAGATGTCTTCCAAGTTCTGGTGCTTTCTTTAGATCCTTGATCTCAAAGGGATAGAGCCTTGCTAAGGTTCTTAGAGGGATTTCATAGCTCATGAAATCTTCTATTTCTTCTTCTGAAAGCTGGTCTGATCTTCTAACAAACTCATCTTGTTGATTTTCATTGAAGTCGTATATCAGCTCACCAAAAATCTTCTGGATTCTCCAGCCTCGACCTTTTTCTTGATTCCATCTTTGGTCATATCTTCTCAAGCTCTCCTCACTGATGTCATCTTCTTTAAGAGACTCTATTGCTACTTGGGCTGCCATGTCTGCAGACTCCATTCCGGGTCTAATACCTTCACCGAATAGAGGGTTTATGCTGGAGACGGAGTCGCCTATCGCCATGAAGCCATCTGTAGCTCTTTGATTAATTGAGTTGTCAGAAAGAGCTCTTCCTCCATGTTCTGCTCGTACTTCATCTATTTCCCATCTGTCATCTTCGACCCAGTCATCGACAAGTTCCCGTAGGTTACGTCCGTCTCCGTGTTTTTCTCTAAAGTCGTCTACATAGCACACTCCTGCTTTAAAGACATCATCACCGGAGGGAAATGTCCATGCATATCCGCCAGGAGCGTCTTCATGGTCAAAGCTGAAAACCATCGCGTCTTCCGGCTCATAGTTTCCTCTTGCCTCATACTCTAGACCCACTGCATTCTGAGCCCGTTCTTTATCGAATAATCCTAGTTCCGATGCAATAACTGAGGCAGGTCCTGTAGCATCTACTACTATTTGAGCTGTCATTTCTTTCGTCTCGCCAGAGCCGTTCGCGTATTCTACTCCTTTAACTCTGTTATTTTCTCTTATAGGGCCGACAACTCTCGCATCAGTGTAGATATCTCCCCCGTATTCTTCCGTTTCTTGTCCTAGGAATTCCTGCAGAGCAGGGAAGTCTAGCACGTAGTTATGTATAGGTAGAGTAGCTTGCTCGTTTGGACTCTCCAAAATAACTTCTTCGTTTTCATCCATAACGACCCAGTCAGGGATATTTCTTTCGTCTACGACCTCGGGAAAACTCCCTGCCGTTGATTTATCGTTATCTCCTAGGTTTTCATCTCTTTCCAGAAGAGCAAGAGAGTAGTCAGATTCTCTTGTAAAGTATCTAGCGAACTGCCCTCCTGATGGTCCAGAGCCAGCAACTATTACATCGTAATCAACGTCGGTCATAGAGAGAAGTTTCTCAGAAAAATATTTATTATATAGTTACAACTCAGTTCCGTTAGATTTTTTTGTGTATTTAGCTATTTCGTCTTATGCCCAACCGAACAGCATTCATCTTCCACGGCACCGGTAGTAATCCGGGTCAGCACTGGTTCCGATGGCTGAAGGAGGAGCTGGAGGAGCGCGGGTTCGAGGTGTTTGTGCCGGAGTTTCCGACGATGGACGGTCAGAGCTTGGAGAACTGGCTGGAAGTTTTCGAAGAGTACGAGGATGAGATCAATGAAGATTCTATCATGATTGGTCACAGCACGGGCGCAGTGTTCGTACTGGATTTACTGGATATCAAGGATTTCGAAATCGAAGCGGCGTTTCTGGTCGCGGGTTTCGTCGGTCCGCTAGGGCTAGAGAAGTTCGACCCACTGAACGAGTCGTTCGCAGAGCGCGATTTCAACTGGGAAAATATCCGAGAGAGCTGTGGCGAGTTCTATATTTTCCATTCCGACAACGATCCGTACGTGTCGCTGGAGAAAGCAGAAGAGCTTGAAGAGAAGCTTGACGCGGAACTGGAGGTTATCGAGGGCGGGAAGCACCTGAACCAGGACGCGGGCTATGAGGAGTTCCCGGAGCTTTTAGATACTGTTCTGAATGTCAGCATTTAATCGCTCACGGTCTTAATACAATATGGCTGGTGCTCGACCTGTTTTTAGAGAGAGGTTGTGGAGGCAGCTGAACCATCCTTTTCACAGATTGGGTTATAACGGCTACCTGGATGATTTCGACGTACTAGATTACCCGGCTAGAGAAGAATCTGTTGGTGGAGAAATCGATGATTTTAGGTATGGAGAGCCTGTAACGTATAGGGATAGAGAGCTAGAGGAGTGGATAGGTGTGTTGGAGGTTATGGCAGAGGAAGGAGAGATATACGGTCAGAAATATGAGCCGACTTTCCTTTCTTCGGGTTCGTACTGGTATGTCGATGCTGTTCATGAAGACGAGTTAGAAGTACATTTCCGGTACGAATCAGTCTAGTCCCTGTAGTAGAGCTCGGCGGTTATCCATGTCTCATTTCCAAAGGCAGGCTCGTCGAAAAGTTTGATACGCTCCGGTGTTATCACGTAGAAGCTGGAGTCGAGGTCCTGTAGTTCTTCCGTCGTGGACGCGTGCTCCTCCAGTCCCGGGAAACGCTGGTTGTAGAGTTCGAGCGCTTCTTCCGCGTCTTCGTCCGGTATCTTTTCCGCGGTCCCGAACACCTGTAGCCCTTTCTTCTTGGCGCTCCAGTCCTGGTGACTGTCGAAAATGGTGAGTGCGATGGAGTCGTTCTCTTCCAGGTTCTTCGCGTGATCGGTGTCGGGCGGCGTCAGAACGTAGAGCCGGAGTTCGTCATCATATGCGTACCATGCGGTGGCGATATGTGCTGAAGGATCGCGATTATTGTTTTCTTGTACGGTGGCGAGTGAGCAGAGCTCGTTTTCTTCCACAAGCTCTCTTATCCTGCCTTCAATCTGCATCGCGCTGTAGTTCTCGTTGTCTATCTCCAGGTTCATATACTGTGTTTCTCGATCAGCCATAAAACTGTTCTAGTTCAACCTTTCGTTAGTGTTTGGCGATTCATCCAACTCCGTCTATGAGGAAATAGGTTCTTGTGAAGAGTATGAGGAAGAACTCCGAGATTTCCTAGACGATAATTTTGATGGACGATACGGCGTTTCTGTAGGCACTACAGATGACCGTATGTGGGTTTCTATATGCTGGGATGAGGGTTCTGTCAAGCCCGGGATTCGAAGAGATGTGAAGAGGTTTTGTAAGAGAGCTGGTATCTCAAGTCCAAGTATAGGTAAACAGGTCGAAGAGAACGGTTTTGTATATTCGATAGAGGATAATTCAGGCGGAAATATAGGTCTGTAGGTAGTATATCCTTTTTTCAGTCTGGATGCTCCCATTTACCGGGCAGTTTCA
The DNA here is from genome assembly GCA_022729235.1 of Candidatus Nanohalarchaeota archaeon. GTDB lineage: Archaea > Nanohalarchaeota > Nanosalinia > Nanosalinales > Nanosalinaceae > JALDAJ01. Next base: position 213,652 of record JALDAJ010000001.1, on the reverse strand, counting down.
TGTCTACGCGTTCCTCTGGTCGTTTCGCGATGAGTTCGCCATCGACCTTTACTTTTTCTCCTGATGGAAGCGTAAAACGGAACACGGAGATCTTCTTCTCGACCTGTTTGTCCCTGATTCTCAGCGTGTTCTGTGTCTCGTCGAGCACTTCTCCCTTGATACCTGTCTGGTTCTCGTCCTCGCTCTCCACGACCTCTGCTTTGAGTCCGATAAGTTCGTGGCGCGGCAGGTTTTCAGGTGTTATAGGCATTCTAGCTCCTCCATGCTATGAAGGCTGTTCCGTGGTCTTTCGGTGAATCTGTCCCGTAGCCGTCCTTGTTTTTCTCGTACCTGTATCCTTGTTCCTCAAGGATATTCTCTATCTCCGTGTCGTCGTAGTTCCAGAGTTCATGTTCGTCAACGAAGAAACCTTCGCGGGTGAAAATCATGGAGTTGAATGTAACCTGGTTTTCTCCAGAATCCCGTACCTGTCCAATCCTGCCGACATCTTCTTCTTTAGATACTGTTTCTATAAAGGGTTTTGAAACGGTCTCGTCCTCATCAAGCGAGAAACCTCCGTTGTCAAATATCAGGGCTCCGCCGTCTGCAAGCATATCTTTCACGTTTTCCAACGTTTCCCTGGCTTTTTCTTCCGGTAGATGGTTGATAATAGTGAACGGCATCAGGATCAGGTCGTATTCGCCCGCCGCGTTTATCTCAGGTAGATTGGTCTGCCTGAAATCTCCATCACATTTCTCTCTGGCGTGTTCAAGCATGTCTTCGTAAAGGTCGAGACCGGTTACCTCGAAACCGTGGTCCTGGATGTGTTTCGAGTGGTTTCCTGTTCCGCACCCGAGCACCAGTAGTCTTCTACTATCCGTTTCAGCGTGTTCCTCGAACTTCTCGACTATGAACTCGACTTCTCCTTCATAGTTTTTGTCACGGTAGAGGATGTCGTAGTACTTCGCCCGATTTTCGTAAAGATTCTCGCTCATCCGCCCCACTCTTCCTTTAGAAGTCCGTAGATATATGCGTTCTCGTATTCTCCGTTCCTGAAGATTTCTTCCCGGAGCTCTCCTTCTTGCGTGAACCCGAGTTTCTCCCAGACCTGCTGTGACGCTTCGTTGGATTCTATTACACGGGCGACTAAGTCGCGTTCCTGTTCGAGGTTTGCAGGTCGGTCGTTAGTAATGAATCTCCTTACTTCAGGATGGTTGTAGATGTCTCTTATCCTCTCAAGGTCTCCTTCTTCGACTGTCCGTAGGTTGATGCTGTCGCCTTCAAGAAATACTGCGCCGGGCATGTTCTCGGGCAGGGATTTGAGACCTATTATAATATTGTTTACGGCGCTGTGAACTCTTGTTTATAAGGCGAGCTTACTTTATGAAGACATTATGAGTACCGATAAAGAGAGCCCGGGGGGACAGGAAGACTTCTCGCAGGGTAACCTGCCTGAATATGGATTTCAGGATGAGGAAGTAGAAATGGCTGTAAGAGGATTTATGGAGGAGAACGATGTGTATGAGGGATCCGAACTGGAGATAGAGGTAGTTACTGAACTGGAGGAAGACGGTGTGTCTGCAGACATCTTTCTATACGCCTCAAGCTGGAAAGACGATGAGGTATACAGGGCGTGGGAAAAGAAGTCCTATAAATTCAACGACTTGGCAGAGGTTGAAGCTGTTGTCAGGGTTCTTGATACTGACTACAGTGATGCCGAGATAGGTATGTTATAGAGCTGATGCGGCTACGCGTTCACTTCTATCTGGCTTTCGTCGAAGCCTTCCTCGACTAGTACTTCCGTGATTCTCCTGGTGTGGTCGCCCTGTAACTGGATTTGACCGTTCTTGGCGGTTCCTCCGCAGGCGAGTTTCGACTTGAGCGTCGATGCGAGATCTCCCAGGTCTACTTCTCCATCGTCAAGCCCTTCGACAACGGTCATCTCCTTGCCGAAACTTCTGGTATCGAGTTTAACGGTTATAGTCTGTTCGCCTTTGGCTATAGAATCACATACACAAAGATCCTCAGGCATTCCACATTTAGGACAAGTCTCTGACATCAGTATTTTTTACTCGCGTTCGTTGAGAACTGTTTTAATCCTTGCAACGGTTTTCTTCATCTCTTTGATACGTCCAGGGTTATCTGCAAAACCTCCGACTTCGATTTGACCGCGTTCCTCGACAAGCTCTTTCTGTAAATCATTCATTTTCTCCTCGAGTTCACCGGTGTCCATGTCTCGTATTTCATCGTTACGTAGAATCGCCATCTGATAATTCACCTGTTCCGCTCTGTGCTTTTAAGCTTTTATTCAGTCTGGTTTTCCAGCCAGTCTGTGAATGTTGTGCGGTTTTTGTTGTCTTTTTCTGCTTCGAGTGCTGCCTGGTAGTCTGGTTCTTCGAGTTCTTCGAGCGCGTCTTTGGCGTCGCTGATTGTGTTGTCGACGAGTTCCTCGTAGTCGGCTTCGGAAGCATCTTCGTCTTCTGTTTCCTCTTCATCCTCGGTTTCTGGTTCACTAGTTTCTTCGACACCACCGACTTCTTCACGATCCTCGGCTTCTTCCTCGAGGTTTTCATCATAGTCGAACTCTTCACGGATTTTCAGTTCTGCTCTTGAGGTCTGTGAACCGAAGCCTGTGTAGATGCCGTTTACTTCGATGTTGCCTTCGTCGAGGTTGTTTTCCGCTGCGATTCTTGAAACTACATCTTCTTCGCTCGGTGTCGATTCTCCTTCGTGTTCAAGTGTTACCTCTACCTCGAACCTGTCGAGCAGAGGGTTTTCACGTACTGATTCAATTCTTGCTTCCATGGTTTGTATCCTCAACAGTTGGAGAAAGCTTTTTATTTAACACGAATGGCGTACCGACCAGGGGTCTGGATTCCGAGTTTTTCCGCGATTTCAGATTCAGGGTCGTATATGACAACAAGTCCGCTCCACGAGTTGGAGAGATCGTTGTTCTTGCACACTGGGCACTCATCGGCGCCATCTACTATTCTATTGCAGTTTTTGCACGCTTTCTCTGCCATCGATGATCACCTATGCCTCGGCTTCTTCCTCTTCACTTATCTGTTCTTCTTCGTATTTTTCGATCCACTCGTCCTTCCCGAGTCCGGGCTGTCTCATAGTCAGGTTGATCTTGTTGGATTCCTGGTTCTCGAGTGAAACTGCGATTATTCTTGAAATCAATACATCTCCTACGCTTACAGAGAAGTTTTCTTCCTCGGCGACCAGCATCTCGTTCTCTTCATCGTAGTTGACGTACTCATCCATGACCTGGCTTACGTGGCACAGTCCGTCGAAAGGACCTATCCTTACGAATGCTCCGAATCCTGTTACGTCAACAACCTCGCCGTGCACTACCTCATGCAGTTCAGGCTCGTAAACTATCGCCTGGTACTCGACATCGTAGTGTACTCCCGCGTCCTCCGGTTTGATATCGCCGCCTTCGATAGAGTTCACTTCTTCAACGCCGATCACGACACCGAGTCCTTCCTGGATCTCTCCTTCTACTTCTTCTTTTAGTCCTGCCTGGACGCTTTCTTCGAGGTCATCTCCCAGGTGCTCGGGAGGTACCCTAACGGAATCTTCCACTGTCAGCCTCTTGTACATCTGTTTTATACCTCAGAACAAGTAGAGGATTTGACGCAACTTTTAAATGGTGTTTCCTACTACAGGTAGTCCTGCTGGTTCTTGACTTCCAGATGGTTCTTGCCTCTGATAATGATGACTTCGGCGTCTCTGTCCAGTAAACGCTCCTTTAGTTCGCGGTCGTTGGTCGCGACCACGTACTCATCGCAGAGCTGTACTAGCAGGTCGTCGACGTCTCCCTCGCCCTCTGTTTCAAGTACTTCTACGTCCTGTGTCTCAATGAGTTTCTCCACCAGAGATATGTAGCGGCCGGATTCAATGCTCTTCGCCTCCTGGATAACATCGTCCAGCGTGTAGATGTCGGCGTGCGGATAGATGCGCTCCAGTTCATCGAAAACGTCGAGCGAGAGCTGGAAAGGTGCTACAAGGAAATTTGTGTCAAGCAGGATTTTCTTTTCCATAAACTTTTCTTGGAGAGGGAGATTTAAAGGAGCCTCTTGGTTGAGAAATACTAAATCATATCCCTCTCTTCTGCGAGTAGTTCGGCCGAGTTCTTTTCAATTATCTCGCTTCTATCTAGGTTAAGTTCTTGGAGAATACTGTCTAGTATCTCTGGTGACGGAGATTCTATCTTGATAAATTTGCCGAAGTCAAATGTTTCTATCAGGATCGGAATTTTCTTGTTCTCTACGGTCAGCCTGTATTCGACGGCGTAAGAGGTAAATTCTCCCCATTTTTCATAGTCTTCAATGTTCTCAACATCCTCTTTTGTGTCTGTGTATCCCAGGGGCTTTTGGATAATGTTTATTTTGACCAGCGTCTTTTTCTCTGGAAATGTACGTTTTCTAACGATTACATCTCGCGGACTGAAATCTGACAACTTCGTTCCGTTGGGCTTATAGAACTGGTCTCGTATTTCAGAAAGTTCTTGTCTACTGTCAGCTTTTGATCCGATTTTATCCTCCAAACCAGTTGAATAATCGACTCTTACAACGAAGTCCATTCTATCTAGAACGAATTAACGGGCTGAAATTAAATTAGTCTTGTGGACGTATCTCCAGAATCTTCTTGAAACCGAAGAAAAAGCGTCTAGTCGAAAAGGTCGTTGGAAGTAACCGGTGGTTTCTCCAGCATACCTTCTGCTTCTACTTCACTCCATAACCTCTCCGCCCATTCCGGGTTGACTTTTCCTAGAAGTAATGGTTCCACGTTTTCCCTCTGCTTCCACTGTTTCCAGTAGCCGCCGAGGTAGATGTGGTGCCGGAGCATCTCGCGGTTTCTCGCGGCTAAGTAGAAGCTTCTTTCGACGCTACCTCCTAGGTCGACCAGTTTCTCTACTATCTCCTGGAACTCGATATCTTGATGCTGGTAGTATGCTGCCAATGCCCTCAGGTAGTAGTCTTTTCCTTTCTCCGGGTAGTCTACGTTAGTCTGCTTTTCGCGGTAGATGGCGCCGCCCTCCTCTGTCATGTCATAAAAAGGGGTGTGAAGTCCGAGGATGGGAGGTAGTCCTGCGCTCTCACCGGCTTTGATTCCGTTGTAAGCTCTTGTCACGTGGAAGAGCTCGTGCATAGTCAACATGCGAGCTTCTTCTCGTGAATAATATCGTTTCTCGTTGCTTCCGTCAGCGACTACAACTGTTCTCTCCTCTGGTATGTTGAAGCATCCTCCTACTTCACGTACTTCAATGTTCCATTCCACGCCCAAACACTCTAATTCCTCCTTCCACATCGACTTGAGGTCGTGAGAGTCCAAGTCTTTGTCTTTTTCTTCGACTTTGAAGCCTTTCTCCAGCTTTTTCCGGCATTTATCTACGTGACCCTGATCTATCATCGGCCAGATCTCCAGCGAGTTCTTCTTCCACCTTTCGCGGTCGTCTATAGAGTCGACCAGCTGGACGTACAGCCTGTACTCCTGGAAGAGTCCTTTAAACAGATCTCTGACGTCTTGGGCTCCGAGTTCTCTGGCGCCGTACTTCTTCATTGTTTCCTGATCTATTTTTTCCAGTTCCTGTTTTAGTTTCTCAAGCACCATTAGCGTGGTTTCTGCGTTATAGGGAAAGTTCTGGAACTCGAAGTCAGGCTCAAAGCCTTTTCCGTTGTCCCATGCATCCATGAACCGCTCTCTTTCTTCTACGCGGTTGGAGATGCCGGCGTTCTTGACGACGCTTACCTTGTCCTTCAGGAGTAGCGTGGCGTTGTAAAGGTCTTCTAAGGGTCTATCGCTTGACACGTGCACACTCGGGTCTGAGTTGTTTGAGAGCGCCTCTTCCAGTGTTTCTTCGCCCGCACTGGAGAAATCGATTTCCATAATATATCTTGCCTATCGCTTGTTAAAAAGTGACTTAAGCGGTGAAGTACCGGATTGTTCTATGAAGAAAATCAGTGTTCTCTGGGATGATGAGGTTAATGGTGAGGAAGGTAGACCGTTTCGGGAAGATATAGATCACATGAACTCGTCTTACGCTATTTTCTCAGAGATTGCTGAAGAGAGAGGAGGTAAGGTCTTTATCGCTAATTTTAACTGGATAGAAGATACAGGGCTGAGAAAGGGGTTTACTTATAGAGACGGGGGCTGGAGAGAGGTCGAAGATGTTGAGTTAGACGTGGTTTTCGATAAGTTCAAATTTGATGATGAAACAGTTCCGCTGAAGAAAAAGTTGAACAGAGCTCTCCCGGTATTGAACCGCTTTGATCTTGAGGAGATATGCAAGGATAAGCTTCTAACCTATCAAGAGTTTCCTGGTATTATTCCTGAGACAAAGAAGGCGGATAGGAAGACGGTCAAAGATATGCTGGAGAAGTATGACCGTGTTATCGTGAAGCCTAGATACGATTTTGGAGGGAAAGGTATAGAGGTCATAGAGGACATCTCAGAGTTCGAACCTGAAGAAGATCTGCTCGTACAACGCTTCATAGAGACTGAAGGTATCGAAGAGCTGGGTATCGAGGGAGTCCACGATCTAAGGGTCTATGTTTTGAACGGGGAGAACACTCTCGCCTATATAAGGACGCCGGATGAAGGGCTCCTGAGTAATGTGCATCTTGGGGGTGAAATCACTTTTGTTGATCTTGAGGAAGTTCCTGAGACAGCTCTGGATACTGTTCAGGGTGTCAAAGAGAAATTCAGTAAATACGAGCCCTGTCTATACTCGGTCGATATGATGATCGATAGTGATGGTAAGCCGTGGGTTCTGGAATTCAATTCGAAGCCAGGTCTCGCTTTCTATGAAGATGAAGAGATTAAGAAGCGGAAGCTTCCGACTGTAGAAGGGCTTGTTGAAACTCTGGTATCTATGGGTTAGTCACGATTCTTTTCAATAGCCTTCTCGTGCATCCTTTCAACTAGGCGTAGTATAACGTCATCGCCTATTATCTCGTTCATTTTTTCGTTAACTGCGAAGGCTCCGTTGACTTCCAGGACGTAGAAGCCTTCTTCCGTATCTATCATGTCGCATCCGCATATATCGAAACCGGTTGACCGGGCTGCTTTCAGTGCTATCTCTCTTTTCTCCTCATCTATTTCTGCTTCTGTTCGTTCTCCTCCTGCAGATATATTTGACCTCCAGTCGTCTCCGCCTGAGGTACGACCGTATCCTGTTACGTGATTGCCTATCACGACCATCCGGGTGTCACTGCCGTCGTGCTCCTTGTACTCCTGGAGACAGATCTCTTGCTCCAGTGATTTCATCGTATCCATCACAGGTTTTAGTTCGTTCTCGGATGTTGCGCGCATAACGCCTTCCCCGCCTGCGCCTTTGACAGTCTTCATTATAACCGGGTATCCAAGTTTCTCCGCTGCTTCAACGGCTACATCAGGTGATAGAGTGTATACGGAGTCGGGTACGTTCACCCCGTTTTCTGCAAGCACTTTCATGTTGTAGAACTTGTTGGAGTCATACGCAAATGTGTCGTTCTCAGCCTGGGTGATAACTTCTTCCTCATTCAGTACTTCTACAAGGTGCTCCGCAAACATAGCGTCTCGGTCATCTATTCTTATGTAGACCGCGTCGAACTCGGTGAGGTCGATATCTTTGTAAAGCACTTTTGTCTCGTCCTTGCCGTAGATGTATTTTAATCCGTCTACCGGTGCTGCGAGAACGGAGTCGAAGATGTCTTCTGCCCGTTCCATAATTAGCTGGTGCTTGGTCGAGATTTCCCCGTATACTATTGCGAGCCTTGTGTCACTCATTTTTCAGGACCTCCGCGACACTGCCGTAGATGTTTTTACCTGAGAGATCTGAGTACATCTGGAGGTCGGGGTTGGGGTTGATATCGGTTATCTCGTCTCCTCTAAGTATCACTTCTGCGTACCTGGTTCCGACAGCTCTTGCCGCCTTTTTAACAGTCTCCTTCCGGTCGCTGGAAAGGTTGGAGTACTGGAGACTGCTATTATCAAACCTCCAGTTGTCTGAGGTGTCCTGGAGAGATAAGATACTGTCCCCGATTACGAGGCACTTGTATTTATCCCCGTTGCTGTACTCGTGGAAGAGGAGTATATCTTCCTCGTATTCCGATCCTTCCGCGAAATCGTGTATCCCGTCAACCGTCTCCAGTTTTTTCCTTTCTACCTCTTCCATGTCTTCTATCCGCCTGGCAACTAGCGGTCCTTTCAACTCTTTCTCTACATTTCTGGCTGCCTTCTCTGATGCAACTGCTACTGTCCTCGGGGCAGGAATGTCTTTCTGGTGTAGGACGTAGTAGAGATAGTTTTTCTTGGCCATTACGAAAAAGGCTATCGAAGGATAGTTGACTGTAACATTCTCCTCCTCTATAGCTTCTAGCAGCACACGCCCGAATATCGCATTTTTCGAGGGTATCTCAAGGAAGGCCGAGTTGTAATCTGATATCGAACTACCATTGACAACTACGCTTTTCTCCCCGTTTATTATCTGGGGTGATATATCATCGATTCCGGCCGATTCTACCTCATCGAACTCTCTATCGAGTTGACCGTGCTCCTGGTCAGTTATTTTTAGAAGCCTCATTTTCTCCCCCCTGTTTTTCTGGTTGCCATATGCGTGTGACGTATCGCTCTGATCTCCAGTTCTCCATGTAGCTCTTCACGGACGAAGGCATAACATTCTTCAGTATTCTTCCCTGTCTCAGAATCTTTGTCAGCCGTGTTTCCAGGGTCTTGGAGAGTTCCTCGTAGTAGTTCTTGTCTCCGTATATCAAATCGTTCTTTATACGCCAGTAAGCGGTTGTTCCCTCAGGTGCGAGCACCAGATAGCCTCTGTTCTCCATCGCCTCATAGAGTTTCTGCCTGTTGACGTAGTAAACTCCGCCTGTCTTCGAGCTCGGGTCTATCACGAGCGTCTCATCGGATTCAAAGCCTACTGAGAGAGCGTACTCTCCGCCCGACTCGGAGAACAGTTTCTCGCGGTCGAAGTATGTTGTTAGCAACGCCCCGTCATTGAACCATGCCTTGAATTCGTCGCCTATGTCTGTTATCTTCTCTTGAGGTACGAAAGCACCTCTTACCTCTTCTTCTGTCAGTTCCTCTACCGCAGTGATGAGGTCTTCCGGATCAAGGCTTTCCGCTGCTTCGTCTATCTCTTCCTGATCTTTCCTGTAGCCGAAGATATCAAGCGCCATCTCCATCGATGCAGGTCCGCTGTAGGACTCCTTTTCGGCGACGAAGTAGTCCTTCATATCCTCCAGGGTCTCCACGTCGCTTTTAGTCCTCTTGAAACGGATATCTGAGTTCATGACCTCCTTGTTAGGGGTTAGCAGGGTATAACCTGTGTCAGTATTAACTGTGGCGCTGAAGAGCGAGATCTCTTTTATCTCTCCGGTTTCATCACCCATGTTAATCTCTTCTCCAGGTCTCACTAGCCTTGAGTTTTTGAGGTAAATCCCTGCAGCAAAGTTCTGGAACAAATCCTTAAACCCGTAGAAAAGTAGCCCTGCAGCCAGTAGTGCGGCAGCCCAGGATGAGGCAGTCACGAGCTCGCTGATGAAAGTCTCTCCTACACCGAGCTGTTCGAGAGCTATCTGGAGGAGGATAAGGTATAGGAACGCCTTGACCAGTCCTGCGATAACATTTAGTGCGCTTCCCGAGAGACCTACTTCCCGGAGGTAGCTTTTCATACCGAGGATTTCGAGGAATTCTGCCCCTAGCTTTACACCGAGGTTGATGAGTATGATTCCGAGTATACCAAGTAGGATGACAGATAGGAGTTCAGGCATGAACTGTACAAATTCCGTGGTTATATCCGTAGTAATTCCTGCGTTGAGATACAATAGAGCAACTACGACTACTGCGCCGTCAAACAGGTACGTAAGGTACTGCAGGGCTTCATGTCTTTCTTTAACCTCTTTCTTGTTCAAGTCTCTGCCCTGAATCCATAACTTTCTCGATGCAAGCCCTACAAGTTTCACACCTATATGTCCAAATACAAGTATCAGAAGGGCAAAAAGCACCCTTAACAGGGCGTCTTCTCCGCTCGCCGGAGCGAGCAGAGCGGTGTCGAGGACCATATAACCATCAACTAGATACTTGGGTTATAAAAAACCGCGTGGTTATTCAAGGCTCTTTATCTGCGCATGACCGATTAAACGCCATCGAGAGCCTATCTGCCGGGAAATCGCCACTCTGTCTCCTTCGTCTGCGCAGACAGGTACCTTGAGTTGTATTCTCACGTCTTTTCCGGCCTGTGTAACTGCTCCAGCGCTTTTTTGGGTACCTACGTTAAGCATCAGAGTCTCCTTCTCTTTGATGTTCTCTATCTCCTGCTCTTCCTCAGCCCCTACGAGAGCTTCCATGAGGTCAACGTCCAGCTCCAGCTGATTTGTAGTCTCCGGAAGTTCTCCTTCACGTCCGAGGACATTGCCTGCGAGACCGTCTGATTTAGTCATGGACGGGTCCAGACCGGTCTCTATCGCGAGTAGACCGCCGGGATCACCTTTACCGGTCTGTTCGGAGCCCTGCATGATGCTTTCTATAGTTGTCGTTACCGGCTCCCAGTTTTTACCATCTCTTTTACCAGGTCTCAGCTCGATTTCTTCACCCTCTTCCAGTTCTCCCTGGACAAGGCTTCCGCCGATTACGCCTCCGCTGATGTCTTCTATAGGCGTGCCTGGCTTGTTGATGTCGAACGAGCGCGCGGCAAGCATCTTCGGCTCCGCGCCAGGTTCTCTCTCGGGGGTAGGGATTTCCCTGTCGATAGCTTCCAGTAGTGCATCGATATTGACGCCGTGCTGGGCGCTTATAGGGATAACTGGCGCGTCCTCCGCGACCGTTCCCTCCACGAACTCCTGTATCTGCTGGTAGTTCTCCTTTACCTGATCCTCATCGGCGAGGTCTATCTTGTTCTGCGCTATGACGATGTTGTCGATACCTATCATGTCGAGCGCGGCTAGGTGCTCCCGTGTCTGTGGTTGCGGGCATTCCTCGTCCGCCGCGATAAGCAGTACTGCGCCGTCCATTATGGCGGCTCCAGAAAGAACGTTTGCCATCAGCGTTTCGTGCCCTGGTGCGTCAACAAGTGAAACGGTTCTTACTTCTTCTCCGTCTCCGTCGACGTTCAGTTCGCCGTCACTGTTTTCGTAGTATGTTATGTCGGCGTAACCAATCCTGATAGTGATACCTCTTCTCAGTTCTTCAGAGTGCTCGTCCGTCCATTTACCGGATAAAGCCTGCGTCAAGGTGGTCTTCCCGTGGTCTACGTGACCTACCAGTCCGATGTTTACTTCGGGTGTCCCTGTCATTCGAAACTACCTCGTTGTTTCTGTGTGATGTAGAAAATCTCCGATTTTCGAATCATTCTTCGTCTTCTTCACCGAGTAGTTCTTCGACGCTTTTGCTTCCTTCTTCTACTACCTGCGTGTTGAGCTGTTGGATGTCTTCGGAAATGGTGTTTCCTCTCACGGATTTTCTTCTCCTGACTCCGTCTTCTTCCTCGTTGATTCCGGAGCCTTCTCCTATTAGAACGCGTCTTCTGCCGGTTCCGTCGATGCTTTCTCTCATCGGGAAACCGTCGCTGTCGCTTCCACCTGTAATTCTGAGGGTGTAGCCGTCGAGTCCGACGATTCCGCCTTCTATCTCGTCTCCTATCTTGTTTCCTGTGAGTTGAGAAGCGTCGTCTACTTCGGTTTGAAACGTTTCGCCGTCCTGTGTTCCGATTGTAACTTGCATAGTGTATCACCGCTCAGTTGCCCGAGCATCCTGAGATTGGAAAGTAAACCTTTTCAATCCCTTCTAAGCCTGGCTTATTTATTCCGGTTCCGGGTAACTCGGTACTATGCGCACACCGGTGATTCTGCGGTTTGTAGGGAACTTCCTGCAGGTGTTCTCGGTGATGATAGCGCTACCGCTGCTGATCGCGGTCTACTACGCTGAGCCACTGTATATCTCTTCAGGTTTTGTCGTCGCAGCTATATCGGCGATGGTGCTTGGTTACGCGGTGAAGATGGGGGGCGAGAAGATGGAGCCGACAACCAGCGAGGCTATGTTCGCAACGGTGCTGGGATGGGTTCTCGCGGTAGGTTTCGGAGCTATACCTCTGATCACATATCTAGGGATGGTTGACGCGTTCTTCGAGGCAGCTGCCGGTCTTACAACGACAGGTATCTCGATGTTTCTTGCGCCCGAAGAACTCCCTAACTCGATACTTTTCTGGCGCTCCTTCATGCAGTGGCTGGGAGGTCTCGGGGTTCTAACGTTCTTCATCGCGGTACTTCGTGAATCAGGAGGTGTCTCCCGACGTCTTTTCTCTGCGGAGGCGCACAAGACTGACGCGGGCTCTATAAGACCTTCTCTGACAAAGTCGATTTTCACGCTGTGGAAGGTTTACGGTTTCCTTACTGCGGTGATAATATCTACCTACATAATCCTGGGGATGACGCCGTTTAACGCGGTTATTCACGCGTTCTCAGCTATTTCGACAGGTGGTTTCTCTACCATGGGGTCAAGTATAGCTGGCTTCGAGTCCACGTCGATTGAGGCTGCTACAGTTGTTTTCATGCTTATTGGTGGTGTAAACTTCGTTCTGCTCTACAAGGTTATCCGAGGGGATATCTCTTCTCTCAGGAAGAACTCGGAGTTCAAGCTGTACCTCAAGATATTCCTGTTGATTACGGCTTTGATGGCAATTGAGCTTTTCAGGAATGGTAATGGTGCTGGTTCGTCGTTGCTGGATTCAGCATTCCAGTCCGCCGCGGTTATTTCATCGACAGGTTACTCAACGATGTCTTTAGCTAGTCTTTCGGTTGCGCTCCAGGTTTTATTCATAGGTGTCATGTTTTGCGGGGGTTCTCTAGGTTCGACCTCCGGTGGTGTGAAGGTTTTCCGTGTGAAGACGATGATAGAGCTGATGAGGACGCGTATAAGGTCGTATTCTCTTCCTGATACGGCGGTAAACGAGGTGAAAGTTGATGGTGAGATACTGGAGAACTCGACGGTCAGGACTATCTCGGTGCTCTTCTTTGTCTGGACCACTGCGGTTTTTCTGCTTGCGCTAGTCACGGTTGCGTTCGAAGATGTATCTTTCTTGGCTGCGCTCTCTGGTAGTGTGTCCTCCATAGGTAACATGGGTCCGGTCTACATGGACGGTGTGGACATGGTCTCGATGTCGCCTCTCGTCAAAGTAGCCTGGATGGCGGGTATGCTTGCTGGACGTCTTGAGATGCTACCGCTTCTGGCAATCTTTAATAGCGACCTGTTCAAAGATACTTCGTAATGTACGTCGTTATAGCTGGTATAAACACTCTCTCCCGCAGGCTCGTTGGCAGGCTTGAAGACAGGCATGATGTTGTTATAATCGACGAGGACGAGGACAGGTGCAAGAGGATGTATTCGTCATCCGGTGCGACGGTTATCAACAAGTCACCTTCCACGCTATCAGCGCTGGAGGACGCGGGTATCACCGAGGCTGACGTCCTGATTTCTACCTCGAAGGACGACAATGAGAACATGGTTATATGCTCTCTCGGGAAGAAATACGGTGTACCGAAGGTAGTTTCCCGCGTAGAGGATGAGGAATACTACGACGCGTTCCAGGTCATCGGTGCGGAGACAATCGGTCACACCGACCTGCTTATCAGTGAGTTCCTTTCTACCGTGGAACACCCTTACTTGGTGAAGCTCGCCAACCTTGAGAACGACCGCGAGGTTCTGAAGGCGCTGATAAAGGAGGATTCTAATCTTATAGGTTCAACGGTTACGGAGATACAGGAGGACGGGAGCTTCCCGGACAGGTTCAAGGTCGTGGCTGTTGTACAGCCGGACAAGGTGCTTACAGGAGATCTCAACATCCGTATAGATGAGGAGGACCAGCTCCTGCTAGTTGGTTCAGCAGAGCAGAAGCAGGAGCTTGACAACTTCTTCCAGGGACAGTAGTGCCTTGACGACAAATATTACTTAAACGTATGAGAGGAAACGTCTAACAGTGTTCTCCGCCACCAAAAACCCGGTCTCCAAATTAACAGTACTGGTTTCTGCTACAGCACTGCTTGTCGGAGCCGCGGTAGCGCTTGAATGGGTTGATCCAGAGGACGAGGGTGTTATATCTGATGCGATGGCGGAGGAGTACCCACTAACGGTGAATAGTGACTCAGGTCCTGTCGCGTTTTCTTACCGGGAAGACTCCGATGACGAATGGGGCGAACTGTATGATTTCGAGTCTGAAGATGATAACGACTGGGTCTATGACTGGGATCTGTCGGATGCAGGTACAGGGACTTACGAACTCAGGGCTAACGAGACAGAAAGTGAGGAGGACTGGGAGATAATAGAAGTCACGGTAGATAACAATAACCCGGAGCTTTCTCTCGAGAGACCGGATGAATTCACCAATGATGATGAACCCGAAATAGAGGTCGAGGCTACCGATGAGACGTCGAATATAGAGAATATCACGGTATCTATCGAGGACGGTGACGGTGATGAAATCGATGAGAAAGACTGCATCGACGCGGATTCCGATTCAGAAACCTGTACTATAGAACTTGGAGATGGGCTTGATGACGGAGAGTATACTATCGAAGCTACAGCCTTTGATGAAGGTTATAACAGTGATTCTGAAACATGGGAGTTCACGGTCGATACCACGATTGACTTCGAGGTTGACCCAAGTTTCACCCCGTCCCCTGGAATCCATAAATGGGAGGATGGTGACAGTCTTACGATAGAAATCGCGGATAACAGTGAGGATGAAGGCGTTAACCTGGAATGCCAGGATGAGGATGGAGATACTATTGATAGCGTGGAAGGTATAACTGATACTACGACCAGCTGCGAAATAGATGACGACTACACTGATCAAGAGGTAAACCTGACTGTTGAGGTCTGTGACATGGCGGGTAACTGTGAGGAGGAAGGATTTTTCGAGTTTGTCTTTGACGCGAGTCCGCCGACAGTAGTTTCTCTTGAGATGCCCTCCGGACTGGTCAATGATAACTTCCCTGTCGAGTTCGATGCATTTGATGCTTCAGGACTGGATGAGCTGGAATACTTCTACAACGATGATGGTCTTGATACCGGTGATGGCGCCCCGGTTGAAATAAATGATACCACGGACGAGTTCACTGCTTCGGTAGCCGGTCTCGATGCTGGAGAACACACGCTTTACGTCAGATTCCGGGATAATGCAGGCTGGTGGAGTGAAGCAGAGACTAGTGAGTTCACTTATGACCCGGACGCAGATCCTGACCTCAGCTTTTCAACCCCTGAAAACGTCTCGGTAGAGGCAGGGGAATCAACGACTTTCAGCGTAACGGTGGAGAATACTGGTGATGTTTTCATTCCCGGAACTGATATATCTGCCTCTGCTGACGAACTTTTCTCCGATACTTATACGATTGATGAACTCAGACCTGGCAACTCGACAACAGCCATGTTCACTGTACCGACTGATGAAGCTGATGTCGGGGGTTATGACCTGGTGATTTCTGCCGGAGACCTTGTATCGGAGGAGACAACTCTTGCGGTCAGGGCTACGGGAGACCAGGAAGAACGGCTTGAGTCTGATCTGTCCGGGTACGAGGACAGGTTCGAACTTCTAGAGCAAAATATAACGCGGCTTGAAGGCGTGCTATCCGGTGAGAGGATGGAGAGACTGGAATCAGAGACCTCTGACTTCAGGAACAGGATAGATGGGGCAAGAGATGCAAAGGAAGATGGGGAGTACTATAAAATCTCTGACTACCTTGAAAATATAGAAGAGGATTACCAGAAGGCTAGTGACGCTCTTGAGGATATTGAAAGAGAGCACAGGATAGACCGCAGGAACACGTTTCTTATGGTTGGAGGCGGATTAACCCTGCTTGTTATAGCGGGCGTAGGAGGTTTCCTCTACAGAAGTGAAGACTATGATACGGGAGAGCTCCTTGAAGGATATGACATAGATACAGGGATTATCGAAGATATCGAGGATAGGCTGAAAGGTCTAGTGGATAGGGCTGAAGAAGAGGCAGAAGAATTCGAGTGGGACGGCTTCGAGAACTAGAGTTTCTTGGTGTCCTGAAACTTCTCTTTGAGCAGTCCCTTGTCACGCACGGTTTCGATTACCTGCGAGACATTTCCTGAGAACTCTTTACCCTTCGCGGCGTTACCCGAGGCATCGTCCAGCATGATGTCTACCTGCGGGTCATCTCTCAATTTCTCTACCACGTCCTGGTCGGCGCGCGACTGGCTTAAATATTGAGATACAGCGGGCTGTGTGACTTCGAGCCTGTTGGCTATTTCCTCCTGTGTCAGACCGTACTCCTGGTGAAGTCTAGTGGCGATGATACTCCTTATCGCAGGGAGGATTTCCTCGGTTATGACCTCGGCTTCGAAACGCATCAGAGTATAACAATGTTATAAGATTCAAAAAGGGTCGGTGTCCCAGATAGAGATAGAAAGAAAAGGGATGGAGGAAATGGTCTAGTGGTCGGCCTGTTCGACCTCGCGTGAAAGCCGCTCGATGTCTGACGCTAGCGCGTCAAGTTTCCGGGAGACCCTCTCTTTCTCCTGGATGATGTTCTCGACCTTCTCGTATTTCCTGGCTGCGTGATCAAGGTGATGTTTCTCGACGTATGCGGCTTCTGTGTCCATCATGTTGTCGATGATTTCTTCCGCGATTTCGCCTAGGAGAAGGTTAAGGCCATAGTATACGTTTGAGCGCACGTATTGGCCGTCTGACGCCTTGTCTCTTATCATTCTTTTAATCCTGGCGTGTGTGAAAGGAAGATCTGCAACGTTTGTGTCTTCTGGGACTTCTACCATGTTATCACACCTGAAATTTCCGTTCACAGGCTTTTAAGACTTTCTCGAAGTAGCCAAGAATATAATAATCGAGGACTATAAAGTCTGTATATGCCCGTAGATCTTGCGACGTTGAATCTGGCGCTGGACGCTGCCATCAAACTGGTTTTTCTAGGAGTATTCGTCTATCTGATATTTATCCTGAGAAATCTTGATAGAACCATCCGTTCGGTTGAGCGATCTGCTGAATCCATCGAGAAAACGTCGAAGACGATAGGAAAGCTTTTCGTGCTTGAAAGATACCTGCCTTTTGTCGGGAGGGATAGACGTGACTGACCTGTTCAACAGTGACGACAGCGAGGAGGACTCCGAGACCCGGTACCAGGAGTTGAAGAAGGAGGAAGCAGGGACGAACCAGGACAAGGCGGAGAAGCGCTACCAGGAGCTGAAGGAAGAGGCGAAAAAGGAGTTCATACAGCGTCAGAAAGAGCGGGAAGAAGAACAGGAAGAAGAGGAATCGGAAGATGATCCGTTCATCACTCACTGAATCGAGACCTTTTTAACGCGGCGATTTATCAAAGATTTACAGAAGTTCGATGAAGTTTGACAGGATACCGGAGATAGCAAAGTACCTGTCAGTAGTGTTCTTCCTTTACTGGATTACTGCTTATACAGTCTGGAACTTTCTACCGATTTACTTCGAGCAGCACATGAGCGTTTTCTGGGTAGGAGTTCTTACCTCGCTCTTCGCTTTCGTACCCGTCCTGATAGACATCCCTGTTGGGAACCTTGTCCAGCGGTCAGGTGAGAGGGTAGTGATATTTGCAGGTTTTGTTGTCGGTGTCCTGCCATCTATACTTTACCTTACGGCAGTCCCGGTGCTTCTAGGTGCCGCGAAGGTTTGTGAAGGTGTTATGAAATCTCTTGTCTGGAGCGGATCATGGAGCGTCTCTATGAAATCGGCGGACGAGGACTACGAATCCGAGGCGCTCTCGGTATTTCTTCTTGGTCTACAGCTCGCCGCGGTTATGGGACCGGTTATAGGCGGTTACCTGATTATGAGTCACGGTTTCCAGCTACCGATACTTATCTGGCTGGGAGGTTCAATGCTTACACTACTGGTTTTCTACGTCTACATCGGTCTTGAAGGTAAAAGAGGGTTCTTCGACTCCATGAACGACCTGTTCGAGAGAAATACTTACTCCAACGATATCCGGCACCTGAAAGAGAACTGGAGCGGCGTAAAGCTGCCTATAGCCCTGATATTCCTGCACTCGATAGTTTTCTCCTTCTTCTGGCTCGCTATACCGCTGATGCTGGAAAGAATGGGTGCGGACTTCGTCACTATGGGACTTGTCTTTGGAGCCGCTGCGTTACCGAGGACGTTCCAGTTCGTGTTTGGCGACCTCGGCGACAGGGTAGGACAGCTGAAAGTAACGGTTGTGCTGGCGCTCCTGGTGACACCAGTCCTTTTCGTGATGGGTATAGTCGGAGAGCTGTACATCCTCGCCGGGTTTTACCTGGTGGCGATGACACTGATTTCGGGGTTTACCCCGGTACTCCACTCAGTCTTTGACAGGAACGTGCCGGAGGCTGTTGAGAGCGAGATGGTGGGCTTCCTGGAGCTTTTCAAGCACTCGGGGCAGGCGCTGGGACCCTTCATGGCGGGCACAGTCGCCTCGGTATGGAGCCTGAACGCTAGCTTCATAGTTGCCGCAGGGATATCCGCGGTTATATTCCTGGTGGCTGCCCACAGCCTGCAGAACTAGATCCGATTAAGTTCCGGGAATTCGAAGAGACCTGCCTCTCTGGAGACCGCGACCGCCTTCAGACCGCCGGTATCGGCCTGGTTTCTCAGCACGGGTGACAGGAGTTCGCTGGAAGGCACCTGGTTTACCTTGGAGCCGCCGGATATTTTCGAAAATGCAGGCATCACGACGATATTTTTCCCGTTCCGCATTTTGCCGTAGAGGAAGCAGTCCACCTTCTCCTTTACTCCGATTTCGTCTTTCAGCACGAGTGCGGGATGCTCGTGTCCGATAACCAGGGTTTCGTAATCTTCTGCCTCTATATCGTCAAATTCCTGGTGCCCGTGGACGAACAGGATGCCTGATTCCAGGTGGTGATCCTTGAACTCGCCGACGTCTTCCACGAGATTTTCGAGAAAAGTGTCGTGGTTGCCTTGGATGACTATAACTTCTTCAAAACTATCGCTGAGGAAGCCCAGGAATTTCTCGATTTCTTTCTGCTCGCTGTACCGAGTGGTGGAGAACTCGTGTTTCAGGTCGCCATTGACAAGGATTCTTGAGGCGTTGGTCTCCTCTTTCGCGAGTTCGAGGTCTTCTATCAGTCCTTCCAGCTGGAACTGCGGAACGTATCCGCCTTCATAAGTCACTGAGCCCTCCAGCCCGAGATGCAGGTCGCTGATGATTATCATGTCCAGCTCCGGGCGGTACAGTAGGGGCAGTGAGTCAATGGTTTCAAAGCCTAAGATTTCCATGACAAGATTCTCTGATGGCAATTCTTTAGTAAGAGAGGTTCACCGGTTAAGCTGTCGCCAGACTCTCAGGAATGCGTTGAAGAGGTCCTCGTTTGTTGAAAGCTGTAGGTAGTGCGCGTTGTTCTTGTCTGCTATCTCTTCTATCTGTGAGGTATGCTGCATTAACCGGTCCTGGTAATCCTGTTTTGTCTTTCGGGAAAGATAGGTTCTTAGCCGGGAATCGCTCTCGGGATCCTTTAAAATTGCGTCACCGTCGAAGTCCGGGTCGAGTTCTGTGGCGTCAAGAGTGTTAACGAGTACCGTGTCAACACCTCTCAAGCGTTCTACTCCTTCTTCTATCTGCTCTATGTCAGTTAAGAAGTCGCTGAGGACGACTATCGTGGACTTGTTGTGTATCCGGTTTGAGTATTCTGTAAGGCACCGCCCGATCAAGCTTTCAGGAGTGTGTCTTAAACCGTTCATAGTGTCGACGATTTCTCCCATGTTAGCGTTTCTTCTCGCGGATGAGATGTCTGTAACTGTTTCGGAGAATACTGAGAACCGGAACCGGTCGTTGGTATTGGAAACCATGTATGCGATCGCAAGCCCTATCTTTGAGGCGAACTCGTACTTGTTTACGCGACCATAGTCCATCGATGAGGAACGGTCTACTAGTACGTGGACTGTAACACTTTTCTCTTCCTGGAAGCGCTTGATGAAGAGTTCCTCGGTCCTTGCGTAGACGTTCCAGTCCATCCTCCTGATATCGTCTCCTGGGACGTATTTTTTGTGGTCCTCGAAAACCATTCCCTGCCCCATCGACGCTGATGTTTGTTCTCCCTGCTGCAGCTCTGTGGAGTTCTTTTTCAGTGCCAGCTGAAATCTGTCGAGTTCGTCGAGAAAGTCAAGCTCTATCATCGTCCTATGTCTGGTCCACTATCTCCTCTACCACATCCTCAGCCGTTTTTCCTTTCTTCTCTGCCTGGAAGTTGAGTCCTATCCTGTGCCGGAGAACAGGGAGAGCCATGTTTTCGATATCATCCTCTGACACGTGGTTCCTTCCCTGTATCAGCGCCCGTGCCTTTGCGGTCGTTACGAGGCTTAGCGATGCTCTCGGTGAGGCACCCCAGTCCAGGTCTTCGTGGTTACGTGTTCTTTTCACCATCCTGACCGCCCTCTCCCTGATGTCGTCCGCGATAGGTACCTGTCGGACGAACTCCTGTATTTTAACCACTGAACCTTTCGATAGCACTGTTTCCAGTTCTGGTTCGTAGTTGAGTTCTGATGTGAACCTGTTAACGATTTCGTTTTCCTCGTTCTCTGAGGGATAGTCAACCTTTATCTTCATTATAAACCGGTCGCTCTGCGCCTCTGGTAACGGGTAGGTTCCTTCCTGGTCGATAGGGTTCTGGGTTGCCATGAGGAAGAACGGTTTTTCTAGTTGGTAGCTTTTGTTTCCGGCGGTGACCTGTTTCTCCTCCATTGCCTCGAGCAGTGCAGCCTGGGTCTTCGGTGTTGCCCTATTAATCTCGTCTGCGAGAATCATGTTCGCGAATATAGGTCCTTTCTGGAAGACGAAATCGGTTTCCCCGCCGGTTTCATCGATTATGTGTGTCCCGGTTATGTCCGAGGGCATCAGGTCGGGCGTGTTCTGTATCCGTGAGAAATCCAGTCCTAGAACGCTGGAAAGGGTACGTATCATTTTGGTCTTTCCGAGCCCGGGGTATGATTCTACCAGGATGTTCCCGTCGCACATGATAGATATAAGGAGTTTTTCTAAGACCTCTTCCTGGCCTACTATAACCTTCTTGACTTCTTCCTGGGCTTGGGCCAGTTTCTGGTTTATCTTCCCGTAGTTTCCGGCATCGTCCGTTGCCTTGTCCATGCCCTGTATTTTCATATGTATCTACTTTGTGAAAGTCCCATTTTAACCTATCGCATTTCTCTTATTGCCAGGCTGTATTCCTTTGCGAGTTCGAGGTCTTCGTCAATGGAGTCTCCCGTGACGTCTAGAGTCATGTCCTCGGGTTCAGGGCTTGCCATCCCTTCGTCCTCCAGCCGTTCTCCTTCACCGGTTATGTTGAAGTCTATATCCATATCCGCTGCGTCTACATCTTCTGCGTCTCCGTAGATCTGTGTTGTATTCCTGAACTGGAACTCGTCCTCACCGCCTCCTATGTATTCTTCAAATCTTTCAACGCTGGGTAGGAGTTCGACGCCGTCTTCCTGTATCTGGAAGCCGGTGATACCGGAGAAAACAGTGAGAAAGCTTAGTATCCCGACCACGATTATCTTCTGTATTATCTTCTTGTTAGGGATTATACTTTCCGACGTGACCTTCCTGGCGCGGTCAAGCAGGTCGTCGAAAAGTGCCTGTGAGACGATGTTACGCTGGTCAAGGTTGTCTCTTGCAGTCCTGAGAACTTCTTCTAGTTCAGGGTTCTCATACTCGTATATTTCCAGGTTGTAGTTTTTGGCGCGGTGGTACAGGTCGCCGATCAGGAAGAAAAAGGTCAGGATTGCGAGCGCCTTGGTATCAGAGAATCCAGGGATTATCTCTATTGAGAACAGGAATAGTACGAGGTTGACGGAAAGGAAGAACAGTAACGCGTCCAGTGATGCCTGCAAAAGGTTGACCTTCACGAACTCTCTTTTCAACCGTTTAAGCAGTTTCTCTACTCTCATCAGTGACCCCACTGTGTGCAGTGAATCGGTTTATCCCCTGTTTCCGATAGGTGAAGTTCGCACATCATATCCAGGCTCTGGTTTATCTCGCTTACTGTTCCGCCTCCGCTGAACTGTCCGAGTTCGCCTTCTAGGAAGTCGACTTCTTGTTGTAGTTCTTCCCTGCGTTCGTTTTCGGACTCGTACAGGTCCACGTAACGGTCCAGTTCGCTTTCCGTGTCTTCAAGTTCCATCGTCAGGTTGGTTGTTTCCTGCTGGAGTTCGGCGATGCGTTCGTTCTTCTCCTGCAGTTCCTCGCTGAGGTCTTCCTTCTGTGAGACTACGTTGTCGAGCTGTCCCTGGTAGAGTACGGAGAGTCCGGCAAGGAGTGATAGTATGAGAACTGTGGAGATCAGGAGGAAGGGGTTCAGTCTCCTCTTAAGCATCGGAGTCTTCACTGGTTATCCCTCTTTATCATATTTCTCGACCTCACTTTTTACCATTCATCTTCCTGTACCCGACTTCGGCAAGGAAGAGTATGAAGGCGAGTGCCAGGATGTATTTTGAAAGGTTTTTCTTGGTGGTTATCCTCTTCTCTCCAAACTGTTCTAAATCCTCTTTTATCCGCGTCTCTTCGCCGGGTTCGTAGACCTGTCCTCCGGTCATCCGGACGGTCTCTTCCATCTCGTCGCTGTAACCTACTTTTTCTATCTCGGAGTTGTAGTTGTACGCGTATGTCCGTCCGTTGAACTCGTGGAAACCTGTTTCTTCTGGCTCTAATTCGGTGGTGTAAAGGTCTTCTCCCTGTCTTGTTAATCCGTCCATGTTGTGAGATGCTCTGACTTCTACGGTTTCAGGATTTCTGGCTGAGTCTACTTCCAACCATTCCTCCTGTTTTCTTTTCGGATCTCCTACTGTCCAGCTCACGGTCCTGGTAAGCATTCTGGGATCGAACTCGGAGATTTCTGAAAGTTCTGTGGTTCCGCCGGTGAATGCTGCGGTCCTGCCGAGTCCGTATCTCCACGTTGTCAGGAACTCTCTCCCGTCTGTACCGGTTACAAGCACATCTGCTCCTCTTTTTGGTTCTACGGAGTCAAAATGTGTTGCGGATGAGGATAGTTCAAGCCCGTCGGTTATGAAGTGATTCGGGTTGACTACGGCAAGTGGTACTGTTTCTCCTGCCGCACCTCCTGCGTCAAACCGGAACTGGAGTCTTGGAGAGTCAGTTGCGTCGAGGTAGAATCCGTTTCCTTTTTCTGCGAGGTCGGAGAGGAATTCTTCGTTTGGCTCATCCCCTACTCCTACAGTTATCAGTTGTACATCCAGGTCTTCAGCTATAGCCTCTGCCCGGGACATAGTGTTGACTGCTTCTCCTGCAGGGTGCCGTTTACCGTCGGTTATGAATATCATGTTACCCTCTCCGCGCAGAGCTCTTTCTCCTCCAAGCAGTCCGGTGTGGTAGTAAGAAGGTCCTCCGGTGTCTATCCGGGAGATCCTGTCAGTGAGGTGGTCTCTGTTCAGGTAGAGTGGCTCAGGTTCGCTTATGAGTACTGCTTCATCATTGAATGCTACCGCTCCAACCCTGTTATTGTAGGGCAAGTGTTCTACGAGGTTGTATGCTATCTGTTTTGATTCCTGGACTGCTCCTCCTTCTCCCTCGCTTTCCACGCATATCGTGAACCCTTCTATTTCCTGTTCCCTTACGCATTCTCCTGCCGCTATCGAGATGTCGAAAACAATCATTACCTTGGCACCCTGGTCCTGGTCACCTTCTGGTAGCGCCCTTACCGGTAACACACTCATACCTTCGTCGTATTCGCCGGTGTAGACCACGCCGTTACCGCGTGATACGTATTCTACAGGGTCCTGAGGAGGTTGTTCCTTCATTATCACGGTGTAGTATTCCGAGAGGTCTTCTGGAAGTGTTTCGCTAGTTTCAACGTCATAAAACTCTTCCAGCTGTTCTTCCATAGTACCTTCTCTTCCGTATACAAGCACCTTTGGTTTCTCAATGACTTCAACGGCGTGGTAGTACCTGTTGTTTTGTTCAAATCTGTCCGGTGAGTATATCTCCGCCTCTATCTCGTAGCTACCTTTATCCGAGAAGCTACGGGTAAACTCCCATGTACCGTCTTCAACCTGGTCAAGTGATACTCTTGACCCGTCCAGGTAGACCCGGGGTACGGGTTTGTCAGCTGTGGAGTGGACATTGACACGGAAAGTGTTGGACGCTCCCGGGACAGTGGAGTCAGGTCCTTCTATAGATACTGAAGCCTCGTTCTCCATGGATGGTTTGAGCGCGTTGAGTGTTGCGTTTCTATCGTTGAACTCCTCTTCCAGACCGTCCAGTGATTCCTGGGACTGGAAATCACTTACCGCGAGGTGCATGGTGTCCGGTTCAAGACTTCTCTCGAATCCGCGCCTGAGATTTGACTCGTTTCCTGATGCGATAACTTTCTCCCTCACCTGGATATCTCCCAGGTCAAGCTCGTATTCCTCCATAAGGCTCGCTGATGTCGACTCATCCTTCAAAAGCACGATTTCCTGCTGTTCCAGGCTCTCTTCGTCAACGTTTATGTAAGGTGCTGCTGCGGTTATTACCAGTAGAACTATCAGGATTGAGTGTGAAAAGCTGACAACTGTCCTGTAGCGCCCGCTGTTTTTCCATGTGAAGTAGAGACCGGGTAGCGCTAACACAAGTAGTGCAAGGAGTTCAGGGTTCTCGAACCCTATCATCGCTCGAAAACCTCCTGTATTCTCTTTTTAATAGAAGACCGGGATTTAACCACTATATATCACCAGTATGCCGCAGGTAGATCAGCTCTGTCAGGGCTATACCCGCAAGTAGAAGTACTAACAGGTTTTGAAGACTCCTCTCTCCTTCATCATCCTCTACCTCCAGATCAGGTTCTATTTCTTCAGGCTGTGATTCCGCTTCACTGGCGAGGTTTGCTGCATACACGCCGCGGGAGGTATTGTAGAATCCTGTCTCTGTTATCTTTATCTCTCCCTGTTTATGCTCTCCGCTAGGGGTTTCTATCCTGGAATCGTTTATGCTCTCTCCTGTAAATACGTTTAGCTCTTCAACAGTAGGTCTGCCTGTAAGGTCTTCAAGCACGTTTTTCCAGAAGATAGGGTAGAGGAAGTCGTACCGGAAGTCCTGGTCGTTGACGTTGTAGAAAAGGACTTCTCCGCGTCCGTGACTTGACCTTATTACAGCGTTTTCGGGGTGGGATAACGATTCTCCCTGGCTCTTGTTGAAGTCGTAAACCGTGGTCGGACCTATGTTTATCCTCTGCGGTTCCTCTATTTCCACATTCTCCTGCCCGGCACCCCCTAGCTCTCCGGGTAAGGCTTCCATATCCAGTTCCCTGAGACGGGGCTGGGCGAACGTTACGACTGAAGCACCTTCCTGTACCTGTGAGTCTATCTCCTCTGCGGTCTCTGTAAGGATGCGGTCGGTCTCTCCTATCACGTAAACATCTGCATCTAACTCGGTATTGACAGGAGGTCTGGCTGTCCGGATATTTGTGAAGTCTACGAGTTCTACAGCTTTCTCAAGGTAAGGGTTACCGTCGTCAGAGATCAATAAGACATCAAACTCCTGTTCTCCTGGTACGCTTACGTATGCAGAATCATCGGCGTCCATCTCGTCAGGGGGAAGAGATACTCTGCTAAGGTCAGATGATGAGAATTTCAACGTCCTGACCTCGTCCGCATCCAGTCTTACTTCTTCAGTGTTCCCGTTGACTTCGACGCTGATATGCTGACCGGTAGAGCGGAAGTTCTTGATATCTACTGAAGTGTTGTGCCTGCCAGGGTTTACATCTATGATTCCCCAAGAGTTGATCGGAGCGGTGTCCATGAGTCTTACATCACGTCCTTCTGTTACCATGCTCTCGACCATGTTCT
Source organism: Candidatus Nanohalarchaeota archaeon (assembly GCA_022729235.1). GTDB lineage: Archaea > Nanohalarchaeota > Nanosalinia > Nanosalinales > Nanosalinaceae > JALDAJ01. Next base: position 187,845 of record JALDAJ010000001.1, on the reverse strand, counting down.
CTGTTGAACGGTCGCTGACAGTCTGCTTCAGGTCGCTCGCAACAACAACTGTGCCGTCGTATCCCTGTGCAACGTCGAGACCGCCAGCGATATCTGTCCTAGTGTCCCGGGACTCCACAGAGTCCAGGTAACGGCGTACCTCTCCTGAAGAAGCTTTCTCCAGCGGGATCTCGATATCATCGTCCACCAGTATCAGGGTGTTGGAGTTCCCCAGGTTAGATTCCACGAAACTTTTGGCATCATCCATGCTGCTCGACATACTTGCGGATCTGTCGAGAACTATAACCGCATCGTCAGGTACTCCGCCACCTAGGGATAGATCGGCGAGAGCAGCTGCAAATCCAAGTATCACTAGTACGTGGACCAGCAGCAGGATATTCTTCATCAGCCGGTTCCACGCCCTGTGGATAACACCGGACTTCTCCTCTTTCGCAAAAAACTGCATCGACGGCATCACCTTCTCCTCCGGCTCCGGCTTGAAGTAGTAGAACGCTATGAGAGGAACCAGTCCTAGAAGCGCGAGGAGTCCTGTAGGACTCAGGAAGTAATGGGATAAAAGATCAACAGGCATGACTCTTTGTTTGTACCGCCCGATTTTATAGCTCAGTGCTCGGCTTCGATTCTTTCCATGACCTGCTTATGCAGTTTCTGCAGGCGCTCCTTCTTGTCATCCATCTTGACCACGTCGGTTGAGCCCTGGAGCAGAAGGTTATGTGAGAACGGTGACGGCACTTTCAGCGAGTCCTTCACCTCGAACGATACCTCACCGGAGTCGATGCCGTCCACGACTTCTTTGACGTGTTTTATGTCCATCGCGCCCTCCATGATTTCCCGGTAGGTCTCCTTTATCATCGGGAAGTCTTCCCCGTAACGGTTCCGTATCACGCTTATCAAAAAGTGGGACTTCATCTGTTGTTGTCCAACCGTCTTCGAGTTACCGGCGTAGTTCCTCAGCACCATAAGGCTTCTTCCGGCGACGTGTCTGAAACGGCGTTTCATCAGCTCGGTCTTCGCGACTGCTTCCTTCAACTCTTCTTCAAGGTCGCATTCCGCGAGCTCGTTCATCAATGTGTCTATATCGATAGGGCGGCGTGGAGTCACAAGGATGAACCCGTTGTCGTCTATCACCATTCCGATGTTCGACCCGACCCGTTTCTGTAACAGGTGCGCCAGGATGCGGGCGAGCGCGTCGTGTGTTCTCCTGCCGTAGATTGTGTGGAATATCAGGTTCTGCCGGTTCTCCTCGTCGATGTACCGCTCCACTGTTATACCTTCGTGAGTGGAGACCTCGCCGAAGTAGTCTTTCTGCTCCTTAACGTACTGGTAGATAGAGTGCGCGGTGTTCTCGTCGAGGTAGTAGTTGTGCATTATCCACTCGACTATCCCGTCGTCCGGCGCACCCATCTCTATCTGCTTCTTGACATCGCGCCTGAACTCCCCTATACGGACACCGAGGTCGTAGCTTAGAGGTAGACGTTCCGAGTACCAGGAAGGAACGGTCGGTTGTTTCTGCGGTTTCGGGTCGACGTAAACCTTCATGCCTTTCGCGTACGAGAACTGGTAGGTCTTTCCCCCCAGCGTGAATATGTCGCCTTTCGTTAAACGGTCAAGAAACTCTTCTTCCAGCGAGCCGACGTAGTTCTTGTTCCCGCGTGTTAAGACCTCGTAGCCTGTTTCATCCGGTATCGTCCCGATATTGGTCATGTAGATTACACGGGTCATCTTCCCCGAACGCCCGAAAAGCCCGTCTTCGTGGTCGAGCCATATCTTCCTGTAGACGTTCTGGTCTTCCAGTTCGTATTCGCCACCCAGGTACTTGAGTACATTGTCGTAGTCCTCCCGGTCCATGTCCACGAAGTTGTAGCTCTGCCTGATAACGTTGAATGCGTGGTCGATTCCCCAGCGGTGGTTGCATGCCATCCCGACTATGTGCTGCGCCAGCACGTCCAGCGAGTTTGTCGGTATCTGTATGCGGTCGAGGTCGTCCTCCTTCGCGCATTTTGTAAGTACGGAGCACTCCATCGCCTCGTCCCTATCAGTTACGATCATCTTACCTTTCGCGACCTCTCCTATCTGGTGTCCTGACCGCCCAACTCTCTGTATACCTCTCGCAACGCCCTTTGGCGACCCTAGCTGGAGAACCAGGTCTACACTCCCGATGTCAACTCCGAGTTCGAGAGAGGTCGATGTGACCGCGACCTTCATCTCTCCCTGCTTCAGTTTCTCCTCGACGCTGAGGCGTTCCTCACGTGACATCGAGGAGTGGTGAGCACCTATATTATCGCCGTAATAATCCGAAAAGCGCTCCTTCAGGCTGTTCACGACTCTTTCGGTCGCTGAGCGGGTGTTGGTGAATATGATGGTGGTTTCGTGTTCCTGTATCATGTCGTGCATCTTATCATACATTACCTCCCGCACTTCTTCCGGTGGCGTATGTATAAGATCTCTTACAGGAGATACGGTTTCAAGGTCGATTTCCTTCGATGCGGCGACATCGACAATCGTGCATCCACGGGTCCCGAACTCTTCTCTATCCGCAGGCTTCCCGCTCCTGACAGTTTCTCCGTCCTGTGTTTCTTTCTCCCCTGTTTCCACGTTTGCTTCGTAGCCTACAAGGTATTTCGCGATTTCGTCGATAGGTGCCTGTGTCGCGCTCAACCCGATACGGGTCGGAGAGGTATCAGCCATCTCTTCAAGTCTTTCCAGCGACAGCGAGAGATGGACTCCCCGTTTGTTCTCGCTGAGTGAGTGTATCTCGTCCACGATTACGTATTCAAGGTTCTTCAGCTTCTCCTTGAACTTCGGCGAGTCAAGCAGTATCCCTAACGATTCCGGCGTGGTTATGAGTATGTGCGGAGGTTTCTCAAGCATCTTTGACCTCTCATTCTGGGATGTGTCGCCGGTCCTGACCGCGCTCCGAACCTCTGGCATCTCTATCCCCATACCTTTAGCTGCTTCCCTTATACCCTTCAGCGGCTGTTCGAGGTTTCTCTGTATGTCGTTGGAGAGCGCCCGGAGTGGTGATATGTAGAGTACGTAGACCTCGTCGTCAAGATCGCCCTGGTCTCCCATGAGGAAGAGATGGTTGAGAGTCGACAGAAACGCGCTGAGAGTCTTACCTGATCCTGTTGGCGCGCATATAAGCGAGTTCTCATCGTTATGTATGAGGTTGAATGAGTGCTTCTGCGGTTCTGACAGGGAAGGGAACTGTGAATTAAACCAGTTCTTCACGTATGGTTCAAAATCCTCTGGCAGAGTCTCTGATGCGTCCGACTCGTCCGCAAATTTTATTTCTCCCATGATGGTGAAGGATAAGGCTAAATCTTTAAGAGGGTGGAACGCACTAATCCTGGTCGTCTCTCCCTCTTCTGGCTGCGAAGGCAAAGATGGATGCGAATACCGCCGTCAGTAGTCCGACTACAGGCTGCAGACTGTAGAGCGATATTGCGGCTATAGGCACTAGTACAGCCATTGTGCTTCCCTGGAAGTTGGCTTCTATAAGTTCTGAAATAGTCTCCGAGATATCTATATCGTTATCTTCTATCTGCTCTCCTGCCTCGTCAGCTATCATCCCTGGTATATCTTCCTCTGCGTCTTCCATGATACCGATGACTTCCTGCCGTTCAGATTCATTCATGTGGTGGGTCTCGTTGACCACGTAGAGCCTGGTAGCGGCAACGGTCTGGCTGCTGGTTTCTTCAACAATGTATTTCTGGGCTTCTTCCTGGCTCTCGATGATGTCTGCGTTCTCGATAGCTGTCTCTACGGAATCCCCGAGTACTGATGCCGAACTAGTCCTTATCTCATCTGCTACTGCAGGGTTGCTGGATGCGGCGTAGAACGCTACTAGACCTATCAGGATTCCCAGGATAAGCATCGGGAGAGTCGTAGTGCTGTAGAAGTCGCGGAAGCGCTCTCCTCCCGCAAATAAGGATACGAGGATGTTCCCAAAGGCAATGATTACGGCTATGATTGCCAGTTTGTAGTTGATAACTGCGAATATAAGCGCTATAAGTGCTAGAAGAGAGGATTGAGAGAAGTTGTCCCGAGAAATGTATGTGGTGTACCCGAACAGCACCGGTATCAGGACTAATGTGAGGTACGAGAGCGGTTCATATGGGTCAAAGAAGTACGCCGCGGATATGGCGAGTAATGCCAATGAAAACTCTGCCACGTACTCTACGTAGTCCTGTTCGAGATCCATGGGATATCATTTGTGCAGGGAGGATTTAAATTCTGCTTTAACTCCCTATAATTTTGTCGAATACTGCTTTTGCCTGTTTTCTATCCTCTGCCTCTATTATCGCCCTTCCTGACCGGAACAGAGTGAAGCTATTGCCGTTGATTTCTACCCGTGTAAGGTAGTCATTGTCCGCTACGACTTCTCCTGTGTCTCTTAGACTTTCAAAGGCATTTTCCGAGATATCTCTCTCGATCTGGAACTTGTCCTCACCACAGACCGCCACTGTATCCCTCGAGGACTCGAGATAGGGATAGTTCTCTCCCTGACAGACCTCACACCCTGGGTTTTCGACCTCAAATCTTTCTCCCCCGGGAACTATCTCGAGGTCCTCTTCCGCGGGTTTTCCGGCGAGGTACCTGACTGCCTTAAGAGCGGTCTTGGAGGCGGCTATTGAGGCTATCTCTCTCATGACTCCTTCTGTTTCACAGGTACCCAGTGAGCCTGCCTTTATGTCCTCGAACACGCAGCTGAAGCATTTATCATCGAAGAGCATGGAGTACCCTCTCTCGGCGAGGACCGCGGTGTATACCCACGGAACTCCGTTTTTCTCCGAGTACTCGTTGATAAGAAACCGGGTCTCAAGGTTATCCGTGCCGTCAAGTATTATATCGGCGTCATGGAGGATTTCGAGGTTACCTGAGTTGAGATGTTCTACGTGTGTTTCCACTCCTGTAAACTGTTTGAGATGACTTCCTGCCGCCTCTGCCTTCGGAAGCAATTTTTGACAGTCCTCCGGCGTATAGATGCTGCTGGAGTAGACGTCGTTTTCCTCCAGGTAGTCCCGGTCGATAACGATAAGGTTGACGCCGTGTCTTGCCAGGTGCTCGGCTATAACGGAACCTGTTGCGCCAAGACCCACGACTACTGCGGTCGAGTTCTGGATTCTGTCGAGATCTTCTTCTGCGAATTCTTCTAGGGCTGTGAAACGGGAGTACACGTCATTAGAAGCACCGGAAAGATTTATGAATGTCGTAGCTGTGAGGGAAAATGTGGCAAGAGAGGACGTTTTTGCGGCGGCATCGAGCTTTCTGGCGCGGTACAATATAAGCAGGTATACTCTTCTAGCAGCGTTGCTGGTCGCGTTTCTTGGATGGTCTATCAACCGGCTGTCTAATGTCGTCGTTGAGCGAGGTATAGAAAGGCATAACGGGGATGAGCACACCATCACGTCCGCAAAAAGGCTGACTGCATACATCATCTACCCTCTAACGTTCGTAGCTGTCCTAGGAGTCTTTGGAGCTCCTTTTTCGGCTCTTGGCGCTGCTGTCGGTCTCATAGGACTTGGCATATCATTCGCCCTGAAAGAACTGATAGCTAATTTCATCTCAGGACTATTCCTCCTGGTTTACCGCCCATTCCGTATAGGAGACCGGTTAAAAGTAGGTGAACAGGAAGGAACGCTCAAGGATATACGGTTGCGGGCGTCTGAAATCAAGACTTATGATGGACGGATGGTTATCGTACCGAACTCCAAGCTGTACAATGAAACAGTTATCAATAATACAGGGTACAAGAAACGCCGGTTCGATGTCATGGTAGGTATCGGATACGACGACGATATCAAGGAGGCGAAAGAGCTGGCGGAGAGCGCCTTGGAGAAGGCGGAAAACATTGAGTCAGACCCGGAGCCAGAGGTTCTTGTTGATGAGCTTGGAGACTCAGCGGTCAACCTGAAGCTGAGAGGATGGATCCGTAATTCAGGTTCCAGCCCGGTAAAAGCATCTTCAGAAGTAACGGAACTGGTCAAGCAGAAGTACGATGAGGCCGGCATAGACATCCCTTACCCTATCAGAACAGTCTACATGGATGAGGCGTGATTAAGGGTTTAACATTTTAAGGAAGTATTTGATGCAGGAGGGAAGCGAATGACGGACGCAGGTTATGAAATAGAGGATTCAGATGAATCAATTCCTTATGTCTATCTTGAGGATGACCCTGATTTAGAGCAGCTAGTAGAGGATTTAGAGAATATACTTATAGAGAACGGCCAAGTGGGTGTAAAGAACACTGGAGCTTATGATGGCTACATTCAGGCAGGTCTAAATGCGGGAATGTGTGAAAGAGTGGGTAAGGAACGGCTTACTGATCCAAAAGAGGCTATTAAAGGATTTCTTTATACGCTCAGTCCGTGGTATGAGCCGGTAGGGTTTGAGTATGATGAAGAAATTTTAGTGATTAAAAAAGATAGTTTCAATCACCCGGAAATTCTTAAGCTTTCGATTTGAATGGTTCGGTATGCCAGAAACAATTGATCCTGACAAGATGGAAGAGATTCAAAACGCGGATGAAACATGGATACTGGATTTCTGGGCGGAGTGGTGCAATCCGTGCCAGGAGTACAAGCCGATTTTCGAAGAAGTCGCCGGAGAAGTCGACAGTGTCAACTTCGGAAAGGTTCCGGTGCACGAGCACAAACAGCTGGCGCAGCAGATGCAGGTCAGAGCACTACCTACCACGGTGATAGTGAGAGGCGGTGACCAGGTCGCGCGGAACGAAGGACTGATGGAAGAAGACGAGCTGAAAGACTGGATTGAGGAGAAAGCTTAGAGAAACTCGCTCCAGTCGATTTCACCATAACCGGTTTCCTCATTTTCTATCCTTTCTATTACTTCTTCCGCGACTTCTTTTGCTTCTCTTCCGGTGGTGTCAATCTCGATGATGTTCTCCTGTTGCTGGATCGCTTCCTGGAGGATAATGTCCAGTGATTCTGCTTCAACGTTTTCATCCGCTTTTTGCCTGTCGTAATTCCGTCCTGAGAGCCTTTCTCTCAGTGTATCAGGTTCACATCTGAGAACGATACAGTAGTCCGCCTCGTAGTGGTGGGAGAGGTGACCTTCTATAACCAGATTTTCTTCCGAGTCTCGGAACTCTTCTTCGAGTCTATCTACTAGTTTTTCTACTCTAACCTCTATCTCTCCGCCGTTAACCGAGCCTATGTCCTGTTCCTCGATGAAGGTCTTGAGGTCTATTACGTTCCATCCCTCTAATTCACGGGCAACGGACGATTTCCCTGTCCCGGGCGTCCCGGTTATTACGACCTGCATAGTGAAGGGTTCAGATGAAAGAATAAAAGCTTAGTATCCGACTTGATGACTAGGGTCGAATAATGGCTGAGATCGATATATGGACTGAAAAATACCGTCCTGACACTCTTGATGAGGTTATAAACCATAAGGACATAAAGTCCCGGCTGAAAGCATTCGTGGAGGAGGACTCTGTCCCTCACATGATGTTCGCCGGTCCAGCGGGAACTGGTAAGACGACCTCAGCTATCGCGCTCGCGAAGGATCTTTACGGTGATGACTGGAAACAGAACTTTATGGAGACCAACGCCTCTGACGAAAGAGGTATCGACGTTGTCAGGGAGAACATCAAGAACTTCGCCCGCACCAAGTCCATCAATGCGGACTACAAGATAATGTTTCTTGACGAGGCAGATGCTCTAACAGCTGACGCCCAGCAGGCACTGCGTAGAACGATGGAGCAGTTCTCGGAGAATACCCGTTTCATACTTTCCTGCAATTACTCCTCCAAGATTATCGACCCTATCCAGTCCCGATGCGCCGTCTTCCGCTTTAACAGGTTGGCGGAGGATGACGTGAAGGACTACATTAAGAGGGTTGCGGAGAATGAGGATTTCAAGATAACACAGGGCGCGGTCGATGCCGTGATAAGGGTCGCTGGCGGCGACCTCCGGCGAGTCACGAACATACTACAGACCGGTGCCATCCAGCGGGACAAGATAGAGGAAGAGAATATCTACGACTCTGCCGCGTCCTTGAGACCGGAGGAGATTAACGAGATACTTGAATCGGCTCTGGACGGCAATTTCATGGATGCTAGAGATGAGCTTTCGGAGCTGATGATTGACAGAGGTCTTGACGGTCAGGACGTTATCAACTCGATTCACCGCGAGGTGTTCGACCTGGATATCTCCGAGGAAGGCAAGCTCGAGATTATAGAAAACCTGGGAGAGTTCGAGTTCAGGATCGCGGAAGGCGGAAGCAGCGACATCCAGATAGAGGCCCTTCTGGCTAAAATAGCTGATCTTGGGGGCAGGTAGCTAGAATGTCTGCAGAAGCGGTGAACGTGGCGGTAGACCTGGAAGGGACTCTTGAGGATAACACCGCTGTTGTCAGGGAAGGCCTTGCAGAATTTGTTGAAGAGAACTATTCTTTCGGTGAACTGGAGCGTGCTGCTGAAGAAACTGGTCATGAACGTAAGGAACTAGTTAAAGAGGGTTCTGAAGGTCTGGAAATAATGGAGGAGTCTTTCAGAGGCTGGGATCTCGATCCGTGGATAAAGTTTTTGTCCAAACTCAGGTCCTGGGATAACGGTCTTGAATTTGAACTTTTCATGCACGGCGAAGATTTTATAGCGGAGAGAAAAGATTATGAACCGGAAGAGTTTGAAGGTGAATACTGGCCGGGTTTCCATGAAGTAATAAACAGCGAGTTCATGGGAGATGCGGAGTTCGAACTCCTTGACAGAGACGCCACTTTAACCGGGTTAGAGGCTTTAAATCAGATGGATCCAGATTATATAGGTTTATTCGACGTAGTTACCACGAGGTCGGATAACGAGGAAATATATGACAAAGACGCGGACGCTCTGACTGAAGCAGATGAATACAGTATTTCAGATGGTTTAGAGCAGGCGATTAGAGATTATCTTGAAGAGAAGGGGATATTAACTCATCCTTTTGTCACAGGACTTGAGATAGAGGCAGATAAGTCAGGTCATGAAAATGGATATGGTCTGTTTTTCGATGACAAACCACCTGAGTATTTCAATCTTAGAGATGGTCAGACACAGATTCTCATGGATCCTTATGGAGAGTTTACTGATGAAGTAATCGATTTCGGGAGTTACGTGGATCGTGATATCGATTTAGAAGATCTAGAAGATCTAGAAGAGGTTGACGAGGAGTACAAGAGTACCATAAGAGTTGGGTCAGTGAGAGAAGGTTTTGAAGCAATCTTTTACCTTGCGGCTGAGAAGACGGGAGATCCCGATGAGGAGTTAAATAAATACAGACAAGTCTTTGATGAGGTGAAATAGGATCTGGACAGAGAAGTACAGACCTGAATCGCTGGATGAGTACCGTGGTGCTTCGAAGCAGAAGAAGGAGTTGAAGGAGCATATAGAGCAGTGGGAGCAGGGCGATGGACCGGTACTGCTCCATGGGCAGGCAGGGACAGGTAAGACTTCGCTGGTGGAAGCGCTGGCGAATGATTTGGGCTACGAGCTGGTGGAGACTAACGCCTCTGATGTCCGTACGAAGAAGAAGTTGAAGTCTGAATTGAAGGAGGCGACACGTCAGGCATCGTTCTTCGGCTCACAGAAACTTATATTGATAGATGAGGTTGACGGTATGGGCGTCTCGGATAGGGGTGGGACGCAGGAGTTGAACCGTATCGTAGATGAGTCCCGGTTCCCCGTGGTTATGACTGCTAATGATGCGTATGATTCGAAGATACGTTCGCTGCGGGAGAAGTCGAAGATGATTGAAATCGGTTCGGTCCACACTAATTCTATCACGGCTCACCTGAAGCAGGTGCTTGAGGAGGAGGGAATATCTTATGAGGAGAATGCAGTGAAGCGTATCGCGAGGCAGGCTGGAGGACAGATGAGGTCTGCGATAAACGATCTTGAGTCAGTGGCGAGGGGTCGCGAAGAACTGACTACTGATGACCTTGGTTCACTGGGCTACCGTGACTCTGAGAAAGATGTTTTCGAGGCGTTGAAGATAGTTTTCAAGACCACTACTGCTAGAACGGCTAGCCAGGCGACAGATGATCTTGACGAGGACGCGGACACGTTTATGCAGTGGTTGAGAGAGAATGTTCCGCGTGAATACCAGAAAGAGAGGGACGTTGCGGAGGCGTACAACCGTATTTCACAGGCTGATGTTTTCAATGGAAGGATTCGTAGCACGCAGAACTGGAAGCTTTTGAAGTATGTCTACCTGTTATCGACGGTAGGTGTGGCTCTCGGCAAGGAGGAGAAGTACGAGGGCTGGACGCGCTACCAGTATCCCTCAAAGATACAGCGTATGGGTGCTTCCCGGGCTTCACGGAATAAGCTTCAGGAACTTGGTAAAAAGCTGGGTGAGAGACTTCACGTCTCCTCAAAGGATTCAAAGCAGATGATGCCGTTTCTGTCCAGGGTTATAGCTCATAATCCTGAGGTAGCAGAGCAACTCGATCTTTCAGATGAACAGGTAGAATTTATCCAGGAGTTCTAGTCAATACAGTTCATCCGGAGAACAGCTCCCGGTTTTTGCAGGGTCACGTTGAAACAGTTGTATATCCCATCGCCGTCTCCGTCCCATGCTTCCGCTCTGGAGGTATAACCGGGTATGCTGTCCACCAACTCCTTGAAGCTTTCACGTTCCTCTCTGTTTGCCGGATCTACTTTTTCTGCTTCCTGGTGTATCATGTTGATTTCGTACGATGGCGGGTTATGGGTGAACTCCTGTGCCTGGATTTCTGCGATAGTTGATGATGCGGATATCAGCAGGACACCTATAATTATGGCGGATATCAGCAAGAACTGTCCCTTGGAGGTGGTCATCTCTCCCACCTCAGGTCGACTCTGTAGGGCATGTATACCTCGTTTTTTATACCTCCTACTACGGTCGTGGTTGTCGCCGCAGTTTGTTCGGGACCAAACTGTTTTTCCTCCATTGCTAGCCAGTAAATCACGGCTGAAAGCAGTTCCCGGTCCTGGGGTTCGTATTCTTCTTGATAGCCAGCCCGCGCAAATTTATGTATGTCTCGGTCAGGGAACTCGGTGCGGTGGTTCACCAGTTCTATGAGCTGGTTTTCGATGTATACGAAGTCCGCACCGTTTGACAGGTGGCTGACCACGTGATGTTCTCTCCCATCCACATCCACTGTATCTCCTTCCAGGAGTACCTGTTCGTCTTCTATCTGCCCGTTTTTGTCTAGGTCTATACTCATGCTCCATATGTTATCATCGCATTCAAGTCGTGAACCGTATACGAAGTATTCATCGTCTGGAAAGATGAACTCTGCTTTCCAGTAGTTCCAGTTTTCATCGGTGCAGTCGCTTTCGGGAACACCTTCCGGGAGGTCTCCCTCTTCTATCTCTTCTGCAGAAGTATTGGTTGCGTTCCAGGGAGTAGTGTCGTAGAACCCGCTGCCTGCGTACACCAGTTCTCTATCTCCTGACGAGATATCACCTCCGGGGAGAAGGGATACGTCTTCCTCTGGGTTCTGACCTTCGAACAGATTTCTTACATCTCTTGAGTCCCGGGTGTCGGAAAAACCTGCGCCTTCTATGTTTCCTTCCCAGTCAAGATCCAGCCATTCCAGACCTGCTCTCGACATGAAGTTGTCTCCTGGGTCGCCGAAGTTATCTTCTTCAAGGTCCACCAGGAACAGGACAGACCCGTCTTCTAGAAATTCCAGTACCTCAGTTTCTTTGTCCTCATTGTTTTCGATAAGTTCCAGTGTTTCTTCCCTGCGGAATACCAGTACGTCATATGTCGACAGGTCAGGTTTGGAGAAGTTGAAGGTATCGAATCTCACGTCGGTTTTTATATTGTTCACGCTACTGCCGGCAGTGTTCTTGAATCTTACAGGCTGATCCGCCTCGTAGAGGGTTAAGTAGTCCCCGTCTTCGGATATATGCTCTATATCGTAGTATGTGCCTTCATCCCCGTCACCCCACCAGAAGAATTCGTCCATGTAGTAAGGTCCGTCTGCCGCGGCGAACTGGCACTGTGTGCCGTTGTCAACCCATACCGAGTCGTACCTGTTTTCCTCGGGCTCTGAATCGCCGACAACTTCCGGGTCCGCATCTGCGATGTAGAGGTGTACTCCGTGTTCCGTTTCCTGAGTCTTCATTACGTCCTCGTCAGTAGTCTCTTCTATTTCCTCTAGTTCGCCCTCACAACTACCGCTTACCTGCTCGGTCTCGAAGTCGTCTATCCCGTCATCGTTCACGTGGAAGCCTATCCTGTGCTCTCCGATCGGAAGACCTCTAACGTTTCCTGATACCTGGAGTTGGTCACCTGTTATCGTGGACGCTGCTGTCTGTATTGACCCGGTTTCTCCTCTTTCAAGTAGTTCATCCAGAGTTCCTGTTTCTTTCAGCACATAGCCCGCGTCTTTTGCAGCTACTTCTGTCTGGAATTCGGTCCAGTCAACGTCTGCAGGAGACTGTAGACTCCCTAAAGCGAACACAAACAGTGTCAGGACTGCGACGAATGCCTCGATATTGTATCCGAGTCCTTTTCTGTCACGTCCCCGTTGAGGGAACCTCTCAAACAGGTTTCGGTACAAAGATGTATCTACCATACCAGCGTTTTCACCTTCAATGGTTCGTTATCCATTACCGCGTACCGGTTCAGGTTTACCACCCGGGTCTCCTCTCCCGGATTTGATCCGAAGGTTTTGATGTGTCTGGAAACGATTAGCATCGTTCCGGGCTTGTTCTCTCTGTTCTGGAATCTTTCGATTTCGAATGGTTCGTCACCGTGGGTGAAAGTATCACCGACACCTATCGGGCTTCTACCCTGGAAGTCCCGGGTTTCTGATACGTAGGTTGTGTTGAACACGCCGTCATGGGAAGTGACGAGGAAGTAGTAGTCTCTTCTATTGAGAGTTTCCTTGCCGTAGTGGACAACGTTTCCTGACGTGTTGTAGTATTCCCCTCTTTCTCCTGATAGAGGTTCATCTATTTCAGGGTCGTTCTGGTCTCCTTCTCCGCGCGTAAAGCTGCCGCTGGTGTTTATGAGAGGCATCCAGGTAAATTCAAACCTGTACTGGTGATCAGCATCTGTGACATCCCTGAACTGTGTGTAGTTGAAGTAGTTATCCTCTTCACGGTGGTCCACGGTCTTTATAGATTCCAGTTTATCTCTCTCAACGACAAGAAAGTCGGAGGCGAGTCCAAATGAGGTTGTTTGCTCGATGGTCGTGTCATTGTACTCCCATTCTTGTTCGTCTACCTCTGGAAATGAGTGCGCCCCTGGTGTGGTCAGCATCTCGGTTGATACCTGTCGAGCTTCCAGGTGCAGAGATGCCTCCTTCACGTCACCCGTGAATGCGGGTAGGACGCCCTGACCTGCAAGTACAATCCCTCCAAGTGCTGCCATGTATATGAACGCGGCTGCCAGGAATTCAAGGTTTATCTGACCTTTCAACTTGGACCTCCTCCTGTTACCATTGTCACACACCTGCCAGTCCTACCGCGTACATGAATACTATGAATGCTACTGGGAGCATTATCAGTGCGTGTTTGACCCCTGCACTTGGGGAGCCCTCACTGATCTGCCCTGCTACTGCCCCGGTTGCTACACCCTGTATCATCAGCATCCAGAAAAGCAAGGATTTGTAGTAAGCCATGTTCCCGTAGTTGTGTTCCACTGCGAACTCGCTTGTGAAGTCGGTTACCTCTGAAGGCACGAACCCGAAGAGTTTGGCTGTCTCACATAGAGGTGTTGCGGCGATTATTTCTCCACTACAGAAGTTTACCGCTTCCTGCTGACCTTCTCCAAGGAAATCATCTTCGATCCCGTCTAGAGCTCCCCCGCCAGGGTCTCCAAGGCCGAGTAGTTGAGCCAGCATCACGTAGATTCCTATGGTGATGCCGATGAACAGGAAGTAGATGATGTACATTATGAAAACCTGTTGCTTTATCTTCGAATCTTTCTTCTGGATGGTCTCCTTTAATTTAGATGCGTCCTCGCCTATTGCCTCGATGGTCTTTGTTATGTTTCCACCGCTCTTGAAGCTCTGGAGCAGGATGGAGACTGATTCCTGGATTACCGCAGAATCTTTCATCCTCTTCGAGAACCTTTCCATAACTCTTGGGAAAGGTATTCCCCAGGTCAGTTCGTTGTGTATCTTCTCTATCTCGCTGTTCAATCTCCCGTAATCAGTGTCTCGGGCGGATCCGAATGCCTGGAGGATAGTCATACCACCTCTCTTGGACTCTGCGAGGTCTTTAAGGAAGGAAGGAAACTGGTCCTCCATCTCTCTTATGGCACGGTTCTTCAGGAATGATATGATGGAGTAGGGTAGTATACCCACTATCAGTCCAAGTATCAGTAGGGCGCCCCCTGTCTGCGGTGATACTGTGATGTATACCCCGATCCCTGTTATTATCAGGAACGCTCCCAGGGCGATGGACCCGAGTACAGCTTTATCTTCGGGAGAGTATCCGTGTTCGTATTCATCTTCCTTGAAGAAGTCTATAATAGGTTATCACCTCTGTTCACTATCTAACGCCTCCGGGAGCCATGCCTTTTACGAGTATTATGAACATCGCGGATATAAGAGGTAGTCCGAAGAAGATGGACAGAATCTGGATACCTACTATGAATTCAGGAGGGTAAGTGGTGAACGAGCTCATCACTGCGCTCATTGAGGTGAAGATGATGGATCCGACGATAACAAGTGTGATATACATCTCTACCAGGAGACCCAGCTGTTCGGCGAATTCTTCGACCCTGCGCTGGTAGTCGTTCATCAGTGTCCTTGAGCGCTCCTGCAAGAACTCTCTGAGCGATCCGCCGGAGGTTATGACGTGGTTCATCCCCCACATGAGCTCCTTGAATTCCTTGCTCGGTGTCCTATCAGCGGCGTTTTTCAGAGCCTCGCTTATGTCCATACCGAATGTTTCGATGTCACGACTGATTTTTTCCGCCTCCTGGGCGACTTCTCCGTATTCTTCCTGTTCTGCCAGGATAGAGAACAGTTCTGATAGAGAGGTCCCGGTCCCTGCGAGAGTTGACATGTACATGGTTGCAAAGGGTAGTTTATCGCGTATCTTGGTCGCCCTGTTCCTTATCACCAGGGAGGGGTAGAGGTAGAACATCAGCATGGTCGCAACTCCTATGACAAGTGAGACCGCCACTGCCATGATGCCTCCTGTAATCCCGGACCCCAGGGTAAGTATGCCGCCGATAACGAAAAGACTGAAGACGGTGCTTACCATGGTCGAGAATACCAGCATCGCCACGTACTCTGGCAGCGATACACCTATGTTAGCCTTTGATATCTGCGGTCTAAGGTCTTCAAAGTAGTTAAGATAGTCGAGCACGTAGCTACCGATCTGATCGTAGCAGAACTCTGCATACTCCTCAAGCATTCTCCTGTACTTTGATTTGGTCTTGCTCCGAGTTTAAGCTTTGCCCGACTTTCTCCAGTACCGACCGCGGGTTCGAGTAGTAGCGGGATATTATGTCTCCGACCTTCCTGTAATGCTTGTGTTGCTCTTCCTGCATCCATTCAAGTACGTGCTGACGGTTCACAAGTTCTTTCTGGATTTCTTTTTCACTCATCCCTGTCTCATGGACTATCTCTTTCAGGAGCATGGAATTGTTAGCTACTTCGTACGTATCCTCTTTCGGGTCCCATTCAAAGACCTTGTTTGCGTCTATACCTTTTCTCTTGTCATATCCTTCAACCTCGTATAAGCCCTTGATACGCCTGACATACGTATCGCCACGACGGATTCTCGATATCAGCATTACCGCGTCCAGGGTCTCTATAAGGCTTGGTGACAGGTTGATAGGGTTAGTTGTCAGGCGGTCCATAAGCATGCCAAGGGAGTCAGCGTGGATTGTCGATAATCCTGTGTGTCCAGTTGCCATCTGCTGGAACAGGATGTATGCTTCTTCACCCCTGACCTCACCGACTATGATGTACTCCGGGCGCTGGCGCAGCGACTCTTTCAGCAGGTCGTCCATTGATACCTCTCCACCTTCCTCCGCGCTGGAACCGAACCCGCTTCTTGCGACCTCTGGCACCCAGTGGTCGTGCGGCAACCGGAGTTCCGGCGTGTCCTCGATGGAGACGATTTTCTTCTCCGGTCGTATGAAAAGTGATAGTGCGTTCAACTGCGATGTTTTACCCGCTCCGGTGGTTCCTGCTACCAGTATCGACTTGCCGTGTTCTACGAGAGTCCAGAGATAGCTCAGCATCTGCGCGTTCTCCGTCTCGAAGTCCATCATATGTATAGGGGTTAATGGATCCTCTGTGAAACGTCTTATCGTAAAGTTGCTTCCTTTCCTGGCGATATCTGTTGCGAGGGTAGCCTGGACACGTGAACCATCGGGAAGTGAACCGTCGAGCAGAGGTTCTGATACGGATATGGAACGACCGCACCTCTGCGCCAGTTTCATAACGAAACTGTCGAGCACCTCTTCTTCATCCCAGGTTACATTGGTCTTGATAGAACCGAATCGTGGGTTACGGTGGTAGACATAGACCGGTATGCCGTTTCCGTCGCAGGATATATCCTCCACTTCCTTGTCGTTCATCAATGGCTGTAGCCTGCCCAGTCCGGCGAAGTCACGGTAAGAGTAGTACCGGATTACATCTCTCTGCTGATCTGTAAGGGATATGTTGTATTTGTCTACAATCATATCGATTTTCTCGGACAGGTACCTGTCAGCCTCCTCTGTTTCGAGCTCGGTGAAGTTTACATCGAAGCTTCTCTCCAGTATACTCTTTATCTTCTCAAGTATCCTCTCTGTTTCAGGGTTCAGTTCGGGTTCTATGACCCTGTATCGTAGTTCCCCGTTTTTTTCATCCCAGCTTATGTGAGCCCACGCATACACTATATCCCCTGATTCAGGGTTCTTGGGTATCAAGGGATATGACACATCTACGTCGGTCATGGATTCCCCGTCTTCCTCCTCTTCCGTCACCATCTCTGGCTGGAAACTTCCTGGAGCCGGAAGCTTCACTCCTTCCTCTGATATCTCTTCTGTTTCCTCTTCATCCTTCTCGTATAATTCAGGATGGTTAGCCTTTTGCAGGCGTTTCACAAGACCGGCAAAGTTCATGCTCATCAGTCAGCACCCAGTGTAAATTGGTCTCCGCTTTTGAATACTTTTACTGGACCGCCTTCAACCGAACCCTGGAACTCCTTATCACTGAAGTGTTCGAGTTCCGTAACATATTCCTGGTTGTTCACAAGTATCTTTATACCGTCGTCAAATACTATCTGGTATCCCTGCCCGCCGATGTCTTCAGGGAGCTTAACTTCCAGTTCGCCTGATTCAACGCCTTCTAGACTGTATACCGCCGAGGCGAGTTCCGCTTCTATGATGTCTACCTGTCTTTCTCCTGCCATATCCAGCACTCCGCTCCTGTAACTTGAGAATGCGGATACTGTTCCGATAGCAACTACCAGACCCATCCCCAGGGTTAATACGCTTTCCACTGCAAGGTACTGTCCTTTCAAATTTGCTCACCTAAGATCTATCTCTATTTCCGTACTTGTTCTCTGCAGGTTTTCTCCGTTCACGTCTATACTGTCCTTTCTTTCTCCATCATTGGATATAAGAACCCTGACTGTGTCTGTAGCAGTCTCCGCACCTATTGTCTGCAAATCAACAAGCTCCAGTTCAGGACCGGCTGGTGTTTCAGTATACATGTTCCTGAACTCTACACGGTAGGTGATGACTGTATCACCAGTGCCTGATGCAGCCCTGACTGCTACCACGCCGGGCAGGTCGGATTCTTTCAGAGCATAACTTCCCTCACCGATACTAAGGTTCTGCAGTCTTTCACCTTCGATCAGCGTCCACCGTCCTGGCGGGTAAGGCGGTCTTCTAGTGTTAGTGGTGATGTCGATATAGTTTTCTTCAGGATTTACTTCGACCCTGCCACTGTCAACATCTATCTCTACTTCAGTTGTAGTTCCTTCACCGCTGTTCGAGATGGAGAGTATATCATCTTTAAGATTTATCACCGATCTCTCAACCTCCTGGAGCTGTGCCTGGCTCTGCTGCTTCTCCAGAAGCGGTGTTCCCCAGACATAGGCAGTAGCTATCGCCCCTATAGTCACAGTCGTTATCATGACAGCAGTAAGCGCCTGGGTCTGCCCTTTCATATCTCAAAAAGCTCCTTGCTCGAATATAAAATAAGTGGAAGAGAATAGATTCAACAGGTTGAACTGCTGGATGTCGAAGGCGAACAGGTGGTTGAATCCACTACATCTCCGGAACCTGTTTCTATGAGGTAAACTGTGATAGGGTCCCCGGGATCAGCCATCTCAACGCCGGTATCGCAAGTTACTATATCTCCTGGTTCAAATGCTCCATAATCAGCATTACCTTGTTCGAGACATTCTCCACCTTCATACGCGTATCCGGATACTGTTTCGAATGTGGTAGGTCCAACTCTGCCTTCACCTTCTACACTGTATTCGAGCCTTGCAGTCTCTGTAAGGTTAACCTGTTCGTTATCATTGTTTTCAAGCGTTATTTCCATGTTCCCATCGCTTTCGAGTACCGTACTCTGTACTCTGATGTCCATGTCTTCTAGAAAGTCCAGGTCGGCCTGTCTGTCTGTTATCTCTTCGAACTGTGTGTAGACGACACCTACAGCTCCGACTGTTATCAGCATTAGAAGTACGATGGCGATTACAGGGGTGATACCTTTTCTCTTCATATTACCTGTCTCTAGAAGTGTTTTCCTATTATTTCTTTAAATAAGTTAACAGGAGGATCCTGAGTTGTAGCAGGTTTTCGATGCCACGCTGTCATAAGGTCCTACGAACCTGAAAGCCTTACTTTCGCCTCTTACGGGGTACTGTACGGTGGTGTTTATAGTCCGTGTTTCGTCAGGGTCTATCAGGATTCTTTCTTCCGGTGCCTGGTCATCGGAGTCGCCATACTTCCATCCTTCTCCTGGCCCACCTACCTCTGATTCTACTGGTCTGCCGTCCGCGTAAAGCCGGAGCGGTTTCATCCCGCTCTCGTTGATAGGTATGCTTATAGAACCGCTGTTCCTGAGGTTGATCAATGTGAAGTTACCAGTGCTGTTGTAAGCGAAGTCTATACTGATATCTGACTGCTGTTTTAGCTCCTGGGTGGTGAGATCTTCCTCTAGGCCCTGGGCGACTCTTTCCTGTGTATCTATTATGAAGTTATATGCTGTCGCGGTGGCGGCTACACTGATGGTCAAAAGAAGAACTGTTGCGACAACAGGTGTTATGCCTTTGCTTACCGGGCTCACGATTCTTCATTCATATCGTTGAAACGTTCTCTAAGTTTTCTCATCCGCTCCTGACCTCGTTCGTCTTCAGGCTGTTGGGTCTGTCTCTGCCCTTGACCTCCGTCATTTGCACCTCTTTGCTGCTGACTCTGACGGTTGCCTGAACGCCTCTGTCTTCGGTCACCTCTCTCGAGAATTTCATCTTTGTTCTGGGCGGCGTATGAGCGCTTTATACTCTGGTTTATGTCTTCCAGGGAGTCAACAAGCTGCCGGTTGGACTCCTGCATGTCTGTAACTATATCTTCCATCCGGTTCCCTACAGCATCGGCTATTCTTGACTGCATGTCTCCGACCACTTCACCTTCCATATCCATCTCCGAGGCGTCCTTCAGTAAGTCCATGAACGAGTTCATGTTGTCAACTACCTCGTCCATCTTGTGGGTCAGGTCTTCTACTTCGTTCTTCAGTTCGTGGGTGGACTGGGTCATGTCGTTGACGATTTTCTGGTTAGATTTCATGATGTCGAGAACGTCACGTACGACATCATCACTCGGACCGCCACCCTGAGCCTTTGTTTCAATATTATCTATCCTTTTCTCAAGTCGCCTGATAGGACCTACAGGTACGACTTCGTAGTCGTCTGTTTCTTCACCTAAATCAACTTCTTCCTCCGACATGATTGTGACACCGGTTATACAGGTCAAAATTCCTGACGCCCGTATTTATAACCCACCCAACTTCACAAAGTTGGATCATGTGTTAAGGCTCCAGTGGGTGCCGGAAAAATCAATAGTATTTTCCAATGTCAAAGTCCTCTGATATTTCCGTACTAGAAGCTGTGGAAACATAATCGCTCCCTTTTACAGTAAACCGCAGCGGCCAGTCCTTCGCCTCTGAGATACCTATTCTACCTGTCTTCTCAATCTCTGGCTCCAGACCTGTATCGTATATTGAGACATTACTGTCCTCTACCGGTTTCCTGTTCTCCTGTTCTTTCGTGATTCCAAGCGCCTCCGTTAGTCTTCCCGGTCCCGAGGCTAGCTCTGTTTTCTCTTCTACTCCGCGCTGCTGCTTCATCAACTCTATTCCTTTTGTAGGCTCCAGCGCCCGTATAAGTACGCCTTCCGCAATCCCGGCGTGTTCAGTGATGAAGTTCAGGTTGCAGTGGTATATCTTGAAAATGTAGACCGTTCCCGCGCCTTTATCGAAAACTTTCTCGCGTTTCTCTCCCGCCTTCACAAGGTGTGATGCATGGTCCTCCCTTCCTAGGTAGGCCTCGGTCTCGACTATTATGCCGCCAGCAGTTCCTCCATCGCTGTTGTATACTAGAAGTTTGCCCGGAAGTTCTTCCGCTACCTTGTCGACTCTTCTATTGAAGAAGTCCTCTGAGAGTTTATTTTTGTTCTTTGATTAGGGCATAATGAAGTGTTAGCTTAGAAGATTGTTTTCAGGTGACTCTGTATTCATCAGAAACTAGTTCTTCTATATCGTCTTCTGGTCCAATTTCAGCAATTACCTCATCTGGAACTTCCTCGTAAACTATACTATTATCTGGTGCGTCATAGGTCCCATCAACGTTAATCAATGTAGGTGATCTGGCATTTCTTAGAGCGTGTTTTCCTTCTATCGTTGCATCTACTATTACAGGGTTCTCTGAGTTTGCTAGAGCGTGACGTCCGCTTAGATGCCAGCTTTCGAGATAAGGACTATCTGCTTTTTCGAAGGCATGTTCTCCATAAGTTACGCCGTTTATAGCAGTTGGGGACTTCGATTTCTGGAAGTGATGTCCTCCTATACCGATCATATTTGCAGCACGAGGGTTCTCAGCTTTGTAAAATAGATGGTCTCCATGAACAGCCGCACTAACTATCTGTCCTTCTTTGGATTTCTCAAGTACGCCTCTTCCAGCGATTGATTCGTTTCCAATTGTCTCCATTTTGGATTTTCTTCCAAGATGATCTTCATAGTTCATGGTGTTTAGGAAGGGCAATCCTAGGTCTGATAAGTCGTCAGTCATCTTTTCCGTTCCTATTGTTCTGCTTCCTCGTGAGGCAATATCGGCATCAACGTTTTCTAGTACCTTGACTATCTGATCGGAAAGTTCGTAGATATGCGGTCCATCGTAAGCTCTGACTGTTTCCCTTGCAAGAGCGTTGATGGTATCTTCAATCTGTTCTTTTTCTTGTTCTATCTCCTTTTTCTTCTCTGAGGCGACCTCTCTTGCCTGAGAACGGTATTCCATTAAAGTTTCCAGTCTTTCCTCTAAGTCTCCTTCAAGCTCTTCTTCGTCCAGTTTCTTTCTTACGTTCTCGAAACCATTCTCAGATGTCATATGTTTTTACTGAAGGGTAAAAACTTAAGTAGGTTGGTGGTGTTTCAGGTGTGTTTAAAGATCGATAGTTGTTGGGAGGGAAAAAGGATAGGAAGCCGTTCTAGGAACGGCTTAGGTATGACGCAGTCTTCTGTAAAGACTGCTTTTAACAGGAATCGCTGATTCCTGCGGATGAAACTCTGTCTGAGAGTCCTACATCATACCGCCCATTCGAAGATCAGGGATCTTCTGCAAGGTCGGAAGATGCTCGGTCTCTCGACCTCACATCATTCCTCCCATGCCGCCCATTCCGCCGGGCATTCCGCCGCCGGCTGGTGGTCCGCCTGCGTCTCCGCCGTCGCTGTCGAATCCTGAGGCAGCGATAACGTCGTCGATTCTGAGAACCATCTCTGCCGCCTCGCTAGCGGACTGTACTGCCTGTGTCTTGGTCTGCCGTGGTTCGACGACTCCCTGTTCGAAGAGCGCCTCGCTCTTGCCGGAGGTTACGTCGATTCCTGCCCAGTGGTCTCCGTCCTCGTGCTGATTTCTCAGTTCGACGAGGGTGTCGATAGGGTCGAAACCTGCGTTTTCGGATAGAGTCCGGGGGATGACTTCGAGTGCGTCTGCGAATGCGTTAATCGCGAGCTGTTCTCTTCCGCCTACTGAGTCTGCATGGTTTCTGAGTTCGCGGGCGAGTTCTACTTCTGTAGCTCCGCCTCCGCCAACTATTTGACCGTTTCTTAGTGCGCTTGATACGCTTCCGAGCGCATCTTCCATCGCTCTCTCGATTTCATCTACTACGTGTTCTGTTCCGCCTCTGATGAGGATTGAAACGCTCTTGGCTTCTGGACAGTCCTGGACGAACGTCATGGCGTCTCCGCCGATTCTGCGCTGTCCAACAGCTCCTGCTTCTCCAAGATCGCTGGAGTCTATGTCGTCTACAGAGGTTACGATGTTGGCTCCTGTAGCCTTTGCAAGTTTATCTACGTCGCTGGAGGAGACTCTTCTGATCGCAAAGATGCCTCTCTTCGCGAGGTAGTGCTGTGCGATGTCATCGATTCCTTTCTGGCAGAAGACGACGTTTGCGCCGGATTCTTCGATAGCGTTGACCATCTCTTTCAGCTGTGCTTCCTCCTGTTCGACGAAGTTCTTCATCTGCGATGGGTCGGAGATGTTGATCTCCGCGTCGGTCTCAGTTTCCCTTACTTCGATCGGTGAGTCAAGTACCGCGATTTTCGCGTTTTCGACCTTTGAAGGCATCCCGCTGTGAACTTTCTCCTTGTCAAGGATTACGCCTTTTACAAGTTCTGTATCCTCTGCGGATGCTCCCTGACTCTTTTCGACCTTTACCATGTCGCGGTCGACCACGTATTCGTTGCCGTCTTCCTCTGCTACAGATCGGACTGCGTCAACTGCGATTTCTGCGAGGTAGTCTCTTGCAGCCTCTGCGGATTTTCCTGTCATCGCTGTCATCGCTACCTTTTCAAGTGTTTCCTGGTCGTTGATTGTGACTTCTTCTGCAAGGTCGTCAAGTACGTTAGTAGCCCTGTCCTTTGCGAGCCTGAATCCGTTTGTGATAACTGTTGGATGGATTTCCTGGTCAAGCAGGTCTTCCGCCTGTTTCAGGAGTTCTCCTGCGAGGACGACCGCGGTCGTTGTCCCGTCGCCGACCTCTTCTTCCTGGGTCTGCGCGACCTCTACCATCATCTTCGCTGCTGGATGTTCGAGGTCCATCTCTTCCAGGATAGTCACTCCGTCGTTGGTCACGACTATGTCGCCGATGGAGTCGACCATCATCTTGTCCATTCCTTTCGGTCCTAGAGTTGTTCGAACAGCTTTTGCTACTGTTTTACATGCTGAGATATTGTTTTCCTGTGCGTCTTCACCAGTTTGTCGTTGTGCGTCTTCCGACATGATGAATACGGGTTGTCCACCTAGTCCTGTCATGAGTTGATTTCACCTTGAGAAACATTGTGAGACTTAACACCAAATTATAAAAACTAATCGTATACGGGTCACAAGTACGCTACTCGACCCTTTCCTGGAGCTCTTCCTGGAGTATCTGTGAAACAGTCCCGCCGTCCGCATCGACCTGTTGCATGACCAGTCCCATCAGTGCGCCCTGGGCATGCATGCCCTGTTCTTCTACCATCCCCTCTTTTTCTTCAAGGACTTCCTTCACAACTTCTCGTATCTCGTCTTCGTCTGCCTTTCCTTCCAGGGTCTCTTCCACGACTTCCTCCGGTTGTTCAAGAGGTTTCTCCGCTAGTTCTTCGAGTATGTTCTCGATGTCGCCTTTCTCCGCGTCTCCTGAATCCAGAGAGTCGAAGAGCGCCTCGAAATGTTTCCTCTCTAGCTGTTCAACAGGCACGTCGCTGGCTTCGAGCTGTGCGAGCGTATTGGTGAAGATGTTTGCGGCGAGCTTCGTGTTGATCTTATCGTTGAATTCTTCGAAAAGGGTCAGATAGTCTCCGTAGACTATCTGCGATGCGAGTTCTTCCCCGATTTCTTCCGCGTATCTCTCCTCGCGTTCTTCCAGGGTCTCTGGCAGGTTCTCGTCTATCTCCTCTACTTTTTCGTCGCTGACAGGTATCGCGGGTATATCGGTCTCAGGATACATCCGGGCGGCTCCAGGCAGCGGTCTTGAATATGAGGTGGTGAAGTCCTGCTCCGCGTTCCTGGTCTCTTCGGGTACTTCTCCACTGTAAATAAGTTCGGCTCGGTGTTTGACTGCTTCCGCCGCTTCTCTTGCCTGTTCTTCCGGTCCGGCAAGTATCGCGAGTACATCTTCAGGCTCGCTTCCAAATTTCTCCGCGAGCCGGTCGAATTCCTCGTCTAGGTTATAGTTTTCGATATCCTCGTCTGTATGAATCATTCCTTTGAGTCCGCGGCTTTTCGCGTAGTCAACCAGTTCGAGCGCGAGGTACCGGTCGCCGGATATCTCTTCTTTCATTCTTCCTGCGAGTTGCGGTATTTTCAGGGCGTAGACGGCACCGTTGTTTTCGATTACAGTTGATATTATCTCGTTTTCCGAGTCCTCGAATATTTCTGTTACGTTTTCCGTCTGAACTTCTGCCTCGTTCAGTTCCTCTCCGAGTTCGACAAGTTTTTTCTGCCTCTTGACCTCCAGCTCGATTAGTTTGTCGATGTTCTGGACATCCTGGAATCCTTTGATCTCTACCCTGGAGCCGTCTTCTATCGATACGTTTACGTCCTGTCTTATAGTACCGAGTCCTCTCCTTGCTTTTCCTGTCGAGCGTAGGAGCATCCCGATTTCCATCGCGACTTCTCGGGCGTGTTCCGGGTTCTTTATGGATGCATCAGTTCCTACTTCTACCAGCGGTATTCCTAGCCTGTTCAGGTCGTAGATTGCTTTTCCGTCGGTGCGTTTGTGGATTCCTGCCGACTCTTCTTCAAGTTCAACATCCTCTATTTTTACGCTGCCAGATTCCGTTTCCAGTTCGCCGTTGAGCCCGACCATAGCGGTTCTCTGGAACCCGCTTGTATTTGATCCGTCGACCACCAGCTTCCGCATCACCTGTATCTCGTCCGGAACCTCTGCATCTACCATCCTTACAAAGGTTAACGCGGTGTCCAGTGCTTCGCGGTTGAGAGGGTGCGGAGGCTCTTCGTCCAGTTCTACGAGGCAGTTGTTTCGTTTGTAGTAGTTGTATACGTACTTGCGGGACTTGGTCTCCTCTACTCTCGCTGCTAGATCTTTTTCCCCTGTCTCGCCGGCGACCGCGGAAAGGAAGCGCTCTACCTGTGCATCAGCAGCCTCATCCTCTAGATCTATAGGACAGTTACAGAACAGCTTTGTCTCTGTCGCCAGCTGCTGGTGAATTTCTATTCCGCAACGAAATCCAAGTTCTTCGTAGTTCATTATTATGCCTCTTCTGTTTCGCTTTCTCTGTAGTTATCCAGTGTATCTTGCTCTGTCTCAGGTTTTAACTCATCAGGCATTACCGGGTTTAGCATTCTCCTTATTATAGGCCATTCATCGCTTACATCTCTACTCTCTACTTCTATACTGGCTCTAACTATGAGACGTTCAGCCCATTCATGATACTGATGATTATATATTTTTACACGGTTCTTGTTTCCAGGCCAGAACTCTGCTCCTCGGTCAGGATGGTAGTTAGGTAAGTCCTCTTCACTGTCATATTGAGAGCTCACTACTCTCTCTACATACAGGTTTGCGGCGCTGATTGCTTTATATCTATTACTCCCGCTCCCCGGTATTGCCACGCTTTTATATGACGGCCTATCGAATAAGTCCTTCCACATCGTTTCTTAGTTCTTCCATCGTCGTCTGATCGTTTTTAATCATGTGGTCCGATAGTGCGAGTAGTTTGGATACGCCGTTATCGATTTCCCGGAGGTCGCGATCTTGGAAGCTCTGTCCTTTCATGTCTTCCTCTCTTTTACGTTCCTCACGCCTATCTTTCCGGGTTTCTCTTGACGCCCATACTGCGATAATCTCCAGGTTTTCTCCTGTCTCTTTCTCGAACCTTTCTTTCTCGCTCCAGCCCCTCATACCGGTGATGACGATTTTGTCGCGTTCATCTATCATCTCTTCCAGGTAGGGTATCGATAGCTGGGCGATGGCATCCATCCCGTGCTCCTCGCGCATTTCATTCACGAACTCGCCCTCGTTTCCAGGAGGGATTCCGCGTTTCTCCATCTCTATCCGGACGACCTCTCCCATGTCTAGCAACGTGTAATCGAGTTCCTCCATCATCTCCGCTACAGTGGTTTTACCTGACAGAGGCATCCCTGTTACTCCGTAGATTTTAGTCATTTTCTGCTACCTCTAGAAAGGCGGTACGTTTGACTTCTTCAAGTGCCTGTTTGTAGTGGTCCCAGTTATCGAAGTCTCGTTTCTTCAGTGGTTCGAGTTCTATTGCCGGCATCTTGTCAACTCCGACCTCCTTTGCGTATTCTTCTATAAGTTTTTTCGGAGTGAGCGCCTCATATCTTTCGCCTTGGAAGGAATTTTGACCTCTTTCTAGGTATTGGGCTTCAAGCAACGAGGCATCGACGTACTTGATACTATTCATCCTTGTATAAACTCCTTTCCTCTATCTCTCCCGCGATGTTTTCCTGGAATATTTCTTCTGCTTCTTCTTTCGAGTCTGCCTGTCCGAGCGCCCACATGAGTTTTACATAGGCGAGTTCAGGATGCATGTCTTCCGCGCCGATGACTCCTGCGCCCTGAAGCTTAATCCCGTATTCGTAGACGTTCATGTTGATTCTGCCGTTGAGGCAGTGAGAGCTCATCACCACTACAGAGTCATCCGCCAGTTCGTCTATCTTTTCCAGTATCTCTTCGTGGTGCTTGGTTTTCTCGTCCAGCACATCGACGGGTGCGTGACCGAGACCGGTGCCCTCGATTACTACTCCGTCCGGATTCTTTTCCAGCAGGAACTCTATCTCATCGACTTCCATTCCTGGTCTCACCTTGAGCATCCGTACATCTGTCTCTAGTTCGGGACGGAACTCGTATTCGCCTCTTGTATTTTCGAAATTTTCCTCGATCTCTCCTTTTTGGTAGTTTACACTCCCTAGAGGCTCAGAGTTAATGGCTTTGAAAGCATCGCGTCTTGAAGTATGCATTTTTCTAGCTTTTGCTGCCGGTAAGATGTTACAGGTATCATCGCTAGAGGATGCGTGCATACAGATTCCTACGCCCTGGAAATCTGTCTCCTTCAGGAACCTGGTCGCGCAGTAGAAGTTCATGGAGGAATCGCTACTCGGTCGGTCGCTACTTCTCTGTGAGCCCACCATTAGTACGCCTGTGTCAATATTCTGCAGCATCAGCTGGAGTGCGGCACCGGTGAACGCCATTGTATCTGTTCCGTGCCCGATTATTATCCCGTCATAGTCGTCTTTGATCTCGTCTACTTTATCCGCTATCTGGAACCAGTGCCCGGGTTCCATGTCTCCTGAGTACATCTGGGCGACGACTTCTGAGTGAATGTTGACCTCTTCCGCGACTTCAGGGTGCATCTCTAGTAGGTCTTCCGGGTCGAAAGCGGGCTTGACACCACCTTCCTCGTATGATATTCTTGAGGCGATTGTTCCTCCGGTGTGAAGTACCAGGATGTCCGGTCTGTCTTCCTGGTGTTTGACTTCCGGTTTTTCAGGTTCTTCCTCTGTTCGTTTCTCTAAAAGCCCTAATTCTCCCTTAACTCCGATGTTGTAGCCGTTATCAAGTTTGAGGAGGTAGGTGTCGGGGTCTCCGGTTTCGGGCTTCGGCATTAAACGTCCTTCGTGTTCTCCGACTTTTACCTGGTCGCCGATTTCGATATCTTTGTCCTCCAGTTCTTGCTGGATTTCCTCCGAGTACATATGTTTTCCCAGGATTCCAAACCTTAAGAATCTACACCAGCATAGAATATTGTAATACAAAATACGTTAATATTGGCTTATGTGCTAATTTTGTAATACGTAAACATGATTTCGTGTAGTTCAAGTTTAAAACATTATGAGTTAACCCTTCCAATAGACCTTTTGTAGCGGCGAGGGTGGTGTACCGATGAATCTGTCTAGGATTCGGAGGATAAGAAAATCGTTTTAACGGTTTTCGAACCATCCCAGAGTGTAGCGGCGGGGTGGTGTAGTGGACTATCATCGGGCGTTTGGGACGCCTGGACCCCGGTTCAAATCCGGGCCCTGCCATATTTTTGTCTTAGAGGTAGAATCAGCGAATATTCAATTTTGAGTTCTTAGTTATTCTTCTATTTGGTTTTCTACTTGTTCAATGAAGGTGGATGAGTATTCTATGACTTCTTCTGCTCTTTCTCTCTGTATTGTGAAATAGGGTTCGTAGTCTGCGTCTTCTCTAAGAGATTGTATTTGGGACATTTGTGATATTAGTTCAGGATCTATTTGGTTTCGGAATAGTTTTCCAAGTTCTGATATCACTCCTTGGTGTGTTTTTGGGTTAGAATCCTTCTCTAGAAGTAATGCGCGTGCTGCGTGGAACATTCCATAATATGCTCGTGAGACAGAGTCTGCCAGTTCTTCTTCCTTCAATAGTTTTTCTGCGACGGATAGCTTCTTTTTTGCTGCTTTCAAGAGTTCTTTTTGTTCTTCATCCATATATCTGTACACCTTCTTCCTGTATTTCCTGAAAGAAGCTGTAGTCTGACTTCTCTGCCAAGTCATCTGAGGTAATGATTTTAGGCGAGAGAACTAGTTGATCTTCTAAGAAGTAGTTGCCAGCTATCTGAGAAATCTTTGACTGATCATTCTTCTTGATATCGCTGAGAACTATTAACAAGTCCACATCGCTTCCTGGTAGTTGTTCGTTTCGGGCGTATGAACCGAAGAGTATGACTTCCTCTACTCTACCATTTAGGTTCTTGTTAACTTTCTCCGTAAAATCTTCTAAAATTTCTTGATGTTTGTAATCGCTCATATGTACCTGTTTAGCCCTCAAGGATTTTATGAATTTCTCCTTCTGATAATCATCGGGCGTTTGGGACGCCTGGACCCCGGTTCAAGTCCATCGAAAATCCGCGCGATTTTCTGAGGATGCAGAAACCCTACGGGTTTCGAATCCGGGTCCTGCCAATTGCTTTTACCCAGATTTAATAGAAATGTGGAACTGCCAACGGTTTTCTTTGATTTCAAAAGGTTCTATTTCCAAAAGTCCTTCACTATACATCGAGCATCTGTTTGTAAACTGTATAGCCCTCCATAGAGATTCCGTACTCAAGAGTATGTATGTGGGCATTTCCGGCAGCAGCCACTACTGGCGTATCAGGAGATTCTGAGAGTATTCCATCAATCATTTCTAGTCTCGCTGCATCTCTTTCAAAATCAAGTAGAGAATATTGAAAACATCCTTTGTCATCTAATTCTCTTCCTTTCGCATCTTCCATGTATTGGCTCAACTTGGATTTTTCAAGTTCCTCATAATCTGTACCCCACATTAAGAGCTGACAATCCTTATCGCCATTCAGATTCTCAACAGCTTCTCTAACAGGAGCCACGCTTTCCTCGTGACGAAGGCCTTCATGCAAAACAATATCCGGCTGTAGATATTCCACAGCCTCTGCTTGAAGTTCTCTTGCTCTTCTAGTCTCGCTTATCTTGAATGAAGAGACTGCAGTTTCCCCATAGTTAGGATGAATATCTTCTAATAGAACAACGTCTTGCCCTTCATAATTTGATTTTAATCTAAATATCATGACCTATCATATTAACTAAAATTATTAAAGAATATAGCGAAATCCAAATTACTCCAATCTTGTTTGTCTATGACTCGGTTCAAATCCTTTCTTCTAATTCTTCTTCAGTTTCTGTCCCGTATCCTTTCTGTCGGTGGAAAATTCCTCTAATGTAGACTTTTTTGTCTTCAATCTGGTAGAATATGCGGTGATTGAGCGGGGAGTTTCTGTCTCTCTTCTGTAACTTAAGCCGGAAAAGTTCCATATCGCCGATTTCTATGAATGTTGACTTGTCGGGCGTTGCGTTTTTCTCTAGTTTCCCTATCTCGTCTAGAATTCTATTTCTGATTTCTTCATCTAGCTCGGCCAAGTCTTGGCGAGCTTCTTCCTTTAAAATAACTTCCATTTTCTATCGGAACTCTTCTTTTACTTCTTCCAGGCTGTGGTTCTCTCCTTTTTCTGGGTTCTCTCCCTGCTTAATCAGCCTTCTGAGTTCGTCAGGATAAAGTTGAGTCTCCTCTTTAATTTTCTCTCGCACAGCCTGTCGAATATACTCGGAACTGTTCATGTAGCCTTCTTCTTCTGTTCTGTCCTCTATCTGCTTCTTCAATTTGTCTGGCAGTTTGACGGATACTGAAGCCATGCATGTTTCACCTAAGTATTCTATGGTGCTACTATAGTAATAAATCTAACGGTCGGTGAAACCATGCTCTATCGCTTTTTTACAGGTAAATCGGTTCAAGTACAGTGTTATTTACTTCAGTCGGATTCTAAGAAGTGATATGATGAACTCTATTATCATAAGTACTGATATTAATGGGATAAGAATCAACGCACCAAATTCTCCGAACCCTATAATACTGCTTACAACTGAGATCGCGAAGATATAAGCTCGCGCGGAAATCATCTTCACTATTCTCGACTTATCTGATACTAGGATAGGGCTAAGAAAGAGTAGAGCGATCGAAAGCCCTAGAAGAGTTAACATGACTGAGAGGAGATTAAATTCAAACAGGGTTACTACGACATCTGCATCGATAGTACTGCCAAAACGAGACACTGTTAAATCGTAAAG
Organism: Candidatus Nanohalarchaeota archaeon; assembly: GCA_022729235.1. GTDB lineage: Archaea > Nanohalarchaeota > Nanosalinia > Nanosalinales > Nanosalinaceae > JALDAJ01. The sequence continues at coordinate 157,055 of JALDAJ010000001.1, read as the reverse complement.
AGTAGTGTATATCCATAGACCAGTATACAAAGACAGGTAGGCGCCCAAAAATCTAAGTCTCTTTATTTTCTCCACGAAACGTAACTCTCTGGAATCTATGAAATAGACAAATAGAGCTGAAACAGCGAGTAAAACTATTGATGCTGCCAAGAAGATACCTTCCAACGGAATAAATGGTCCGAGTGATCCTAGGACGATGATGGTCTCGATGATTATAAGTGACTGCGGGGTTAATCCTAAGGTTTCAGGACCGAAAATAACAACTAATAGGCGTTGAACCAGAGAAAAAACCAATATGGTATAAGTCAGAAATAAAGCTGTCTCGGAAAGTAATTCTAGCTCTACCGGTAGTATGCGCTCAAGCAGGTCCTTGAGGCTCATTTGAAATTTGTTAAGAAACTATATTTCTTTAAATGTTTGTTAAATATGGAGAAAGGAGGGTTTTTAGACTTCGATTTGTTTTCTTCTGTTTTATTCCGCGCTAGATTGAATGATTATAGATTTCCCTTGCCAGTTCAAATCCGGGCTCTGCCATCATCTTTCTGAGCTAAACTATTTGAGCATCTAACTCCTCTATCTTTTCGAAGTCTCGGTCTTTTGTAATTATTTTGGCATCATTTGCCAAACAACTTCCTGCGATCATCAGATCAAAAATGTTTATCTCCGAATATTTTTCTATGAGCTCCGCTACTTTTTTCGCTGATTCTCTGTCTGTTTCTAGATTTTCAAGCTCATCCAGCAGCGATTCAACTTCTTTCTCTCCGTCTTCAGTTCTTCTAGCTATTCTGGTTCCCCGATACAGCTCACACTGGACAGGAAAGCAGCTACATAAAGTTTCTTCTTCAGCTGCCACTAGTTCTTCTATCTTCTCTTCTCCTCGCAGAAGTCCTATTATCACAGAGGTATCTAATAGTTTCAAGTTTAATCCTTCCTCATTTCAAACTCTTCCCTTTCTTTTTTCAACTGTTCTTCGACCTCTCCGATTTCTGGGAATGAGCCGCTGAATTTTTCTAAGTTCTGCTCTTGTTCCTCCGAGATTCTTTCAACTACATCAGAGAAACTTTCGTTCTCTCTTTTCAAATTCCTCAATTTTTCGTAAGCACTTTCTCTGAGTGAAACTGTTTTTGTTGACATACACAGATGTGTGTATTGAATATTTTTATCTTTTCCCGCACCCCTCTGTAATTTCGGTTCAGATCCTAGAGAATCTTCGAGTTTCGAATCAGGGTTCCTGCCATTTTCTCTACTTACTCCCTGACTGTCAGAACTGCCTCGTGGTGCGCGTGCAGTGTGCAGTCCAGGACTGTTTCTTCTGCTGGCTCGTCGACCTCGAGGAAAGCTTCTTCTCCTGGATCAAGCTCTCTGTCAAATCCGAATTCTGGTACTGTGGCGGTGTGCCTGATGTCTCCCTCGTTGTAGAAGTAGATCACGTCTCCTACCTCTGCCTCGACAACATCGTCCGGCAGGTCGCTGTCATCCTGGATGAAGTAGCCGTCTCCGACTGCTACATGCACGTCAGCGTCTTCAGGACTCAGGTCTGTTTCCTCCGCTGCCGTTTCCGCAAGAAACTCCCCTGAGTCTATCAGGAAGACTGTTTGAACTGTCAGCGTTGCTGCCAGTACACCTGCGACCGCCAGCATCGCAATCGGGAATCTCAGTCCTGGAAAGCTCTGCTCTTCACTCATTCTACCATCTCCGTGTAAGGGTTAGGAATCGTCAATATGCCGTTTCCGCCGATTTTTTCCTCTTCAATATCTATGTGACCCAGTGTCTCCATGTTCTCGTAGTCTATAACTGTTACAACGTGTTCATACTTGTTGCTGGTGTATCCGTAATAGCCACCTCCCTGTTTCTCGCCGAAGCTGATTCCGTGAGCGCCTGCGCCTGCGTCAAGGGTCTCCACGACTTCCAATGTTTCCAAGTCTATCACGGAGATGTCTGCAGTACCTGTGTTAGGGACGAAGACGTAATCGCCTTTCGGACCAGGCATCGCCCAGATAGGTAGTTCGCCGACCTCCACGTCTTTCTCGATTTCCATCGTGTCAAGGTCTACAAATCTTACCTTTCCTTCGAAAAGCAGGCTTATCATCGCGTACTGTCCGTCATGTGTTACCTGTGTTGCGAGCGGGAAGCCTGGAGCGTCAAATGTTTCAACCACTTCTTCCTCTTCAAGGTCTATTATGTCAAGTTTCTCGTTGAGCGTGGCGGCGACGCTCATATGCTCGCCCGAGGGATCCATCCATATGCCGTGTGCTCCAAAACTGCTGTCTATCTCTCCGAGTATGTTCAGGTCAAGGTCTGTAACAACCACACGGTTCTCGTTGTTGAGCGTGGTGTAAAGCCTGTCCTCTTCAGGATGTACGAACAGGTGGGCGGGAGCATTTCCGACTTCTTGAGTCTCTATCACTTCGCGATTCGCTACATCTATCTTGTTTATGACGTTTGAGTGCCACTGTGTCTGGAAAACGTACTCTTCCTCGTACTCGTTCCACAGGTTGTGAGGGTTGTTGAATGATTCGTGGGTGATAGTATCCGTTATTTCCCAGGTCTCCGCATCGATAACAGTTATCGAGCCAGGATTTTCCTGACCATCGATGTCCTCATACTGCGTGTTCACCCATATCTCTCCAACTCCTGGAACATCGGGTTCGTCAAGTATTTCTTCTTCCGCTACCATCGACTCTTTCGGCCACACATCTTCTTTTCCAACCTCGTCATGGTAGTCGCTGCCGACAGCTATAACACCCATCATGTAGGGGTGTGTCGGACAGATATACTCGTAGACTCCTTCCTCTTCAAAGGTATGCTGGAAGGTATCACGCTCCTCGCCTTTCCCAACAAGACCAAAACCGCTGCTGAACTCTTCAGGACCGCTTATAGATTCGATAGGATGGGTGTGGATGCCGTGGTCGCCGTCACAGTAAACCCATTCAACGGTGTCTCCCGGCTCTATTTCTAGAACCGGCGAGTCAAACCATGGCGGATCTTCAACTATACAAACAGTATGGTGTGCCTCATCCGCACTTGCTACGTGGTAGGCTCCTCCCAGAACAACCAGTCCTGCGAATAATAGGCCGGCGATTCCCAGGGAGCGATGTGGGATTTCGGAGAAGTCTTCTCGGATTTCCCTATCGGCAAATATCTCGTGTGTCATCATCAGGTAGCCGAACAGCGCGCCGGACGCGATTACGAGTAGATAGATATTAAGGATGTACAGCAGCGGTAGCGTTGGAGCCAGTACTGCTAGGAATATCACTCCCCACCAGGAAGTGATGGAAACCGCGCCGGTAAGTGAGAACAGCCAGAAACGGGAGCTGAACTCTTCCTCTCTCATGTCTTCTCCAAGGTGGTTCTCCATGAAAGGCAAGACTTTCCTGTGGAACGCGATACCGTTGAGAGCTACCAGGGATACGAGGACAAGCTTTGCCTGGAAGTACGCGTTCTCCCAGTAAGTTATCTCACCGATCTGGGAGTACTGGTAAAGTAGCAGACCTATGCCCGAGATAATCGCCAGGGACAGTCCGCCCATAACCACTTTGCCAGCCTCGTGCAGGAGTTTGTACTCGTCCCGGCTTATCTGACGGTTCTTGATGGTCTTGAAAAACAGTGCATCACTCGCCGTGGCGCCGCCGACACCCATGATGAAGCCCATGAAGTGTGCCAGCAGTATCGCCGAGAATAGGTCCATGTTTATCTCTCCTGGAGATGTTTTTTATGAGCTGATATAAAGTGTTTGCCTCTAATTTTCAGGACTCTCTCAACCAAGAGGTCTTTACTCCACGAAACTATTTCGGACTGATTCAGGTTAAGAAGCTGTCAAAGAATCGCAGGACTATTAAATATGGTGGAGAGGTTTTAGTTATGGAAGAGGAAAACGGAGAGCAGAGTTCAGGTCAGACCGAGAATGATGCGGGTTTGGCGGCTCTAACGCATATATTGGCTCTTTTTACCTGGATTTTGGGTCCTCTTCTGGTTTATGTTTTCACTGATGACGAGTTTGTCAAGGAGAATGCGGCTAATGCGCTTAACTGGCAGATTTCATTCTCCATCTATATGGTTATATCCGCTGTACTGATGGTTGTCCTGATAGGATTTCTCTTCGTAGTTATACTGGGGCTACTTGACCTGATATTCTGTATAGTGGCTGCTGTCAAGGCTTCTGAAGGAGAAGCCTGGGACTATCCGATAACGATTAACTTACTATAGTACATCGTTTCTAACAGCTCCACACCCCTATCTCGTGGTGCTTTGCTTCTACCTCTAACTCCTGGTATTTCCTCTCGTACCTGAAGTCTGTGGGAAAAACAGTAGCGTAGCCGTTCTCCATTAACTTTTCTCCAATGGTTTTGCCGTCGATGAAGACGTACGCCAGTTTCCGGTCGTACTGGTCTCGTGGTCCTTCAAGCGGGTCTGTTTCCAGCCTGACCGTCTCGTTTTCCAGTAACTCTCTAACGTAGTCATCGGCTTCTTTGGCTTTTTCATCCAGGCACTGCCGGTTTTCCTCTGTATCTTCAAGGTTGAAGAACTCTGGCTGGTTCTGACCAAAGGTTTCAGGTGCATCCGCACCTATTATCCGGATGGTCTCCGTTCCTGGAGCGTCTTTAACTCTTACTGTGTCAGCATCGATTACCTCTTCTACTGGGCGTTGATCGATTTTTTTACTGTCTATACAACCTGAGGCGATTATGATTAGCGATAAAACAATTATAGAGGTTTTTAAGACTCTCATAAGCTGTAAAATAGGTTTTCGATATTAATTAGTTTGTATCAGATGCGTATAGACTACCTCAGGAAGGTTCTCTCCGCGGTGAAAAGCAGCGCGTTGTTCAGTAATCCGTGGGCTTTGATTTCTATATTTCCTTCCTTTATGTGGTCTACAATCCCGCTTTGTGACGGATCCTCTGCTAGAACGCTGATATCCAACCATATCTCAAGCGTCGGGTCTTCCGTATGGTTTTTGCTTACCGTAACCTCTTCAAGAGATGAGTCTACCTCTACGGATAGATTCCGGGGAAACTGGGTTGTGGCATTTTCGTGCACGCCTTCGATATTGGTGTTGATTCTCTGACCGGGGATCAGAAGCTCTACTGGTCCGGGAATCTCATCTTTTACGTGGGAGATGTTGATGGTCTCCTCTTCGAAAGAAGAAATATTGGATGCCTGCGACATATCTCGGTCCGCTTGATACGCAGCGACGCCCGCGAATAGCAGTGCCAGGGTTAGAAGTAGAGCGATGTGTTTTTTCACGGTTTACTGGATATTTTTGACCTTCCTGTTAAATTACTAGGGTAGTTATTTACAGTGGTTTTGAGGTTGTAGAAGATGTTTTAGGCAGGTTTGACAGTTTCAAACCGGTTTTCTAGCGGAAATATTGCGGGAGAGTGAAGTAATGGGTTTAAAAATCGCCGTAACTGGGTTCCCTGTCCCGTGGTAATCTATGACTGCTTTACAGGTACAGGAAGAACAGTTTATAAACCAGATGCCTGCATGGATGCAGGACCCGCTACAGTCTCTGATTGTTGTTTTTCCACGTATCTTTGCCGCACTGGTAATACTCCTGATAGGATGGGCTGTAGGTATATTTGTAGGGTCCTTTGTAAGGAGGCTACTGGCGAGAACAGAGCTTGATGCCAGGATAGTGGGTACTCCCATAGGAAGGATGATAGGGGAGACCGAGGACGCGGTCTCATTGTTCTTCGGGAAACTGGTGAAATGGTTCATCTACATCCTTGCTATTTTCGCCGCGGTCGACGTGCTTGCGATCCCGATGCTTTCACAGTGGATGTCAATGGCTGTCGCGTATTTACCTGCGTTTATAGCCGGGTTGTTGATAATCATAATCGGGTTCATACTCGCCGACTTTCTAGGAGATGTGATAGAGCGTACCAGGGCAGTTACTCATATGCGCTACACCGGCTGGTTCGCGGACGGTGTCCGTGTATTCCTTTACTTCCTGGTTATCGCGATAGGTCTCGACACGATGGGTGTCGACGTAGGGTTCCTGTATATCTTCGCCGGCGCTGCAGCGCTGGGGCTAGGTCTCGGAATCGCGCTCGCCATAGGTCTTGGTTTCGGACTGGGTATGAGAGATTACGTGGATGATAACATCGATGAATGGGCTCGGAGAGCCAGGGAAGAGACAGAGGAGATGGAGTAAGGAGGTGTATTAGGTCTCGGGTTGCGATGGTTATCGGGTGTAATTAGCGGTTACCATGGATTTAGGTCGATGAAAACATTTGTTCCGGTGAGCATAACGATTTTAAACTGGATAAGACGGTTTGGGACATGGTACTAGCCTCTATAGTTGTTTTCCTCGTAAGCCTGGCGATAGGCGCACTCGGTATTCACCTGGGAGCCATGGCTATAGTTGAGGAGTCAGAGTACTCTGATGCAGTTGTGACCGCGTTGATAGGCGCTATTGTCTGGGCGGTTGTAGGCTTTTTTCTCGGAGTCATACCTCTTGTAGGACCTTTATTGGCGCTCCTGGCATGGATTGCTGTAATCAATATGATGTATCCTGGAGGATGGACTGAAGCAGCCGGTATAGGGCTGATCGCGTGGGTATCGGTGCTTGTAGTCCTTTACATACTTGCCCTGTTTGAAGTCACAGCCTTTACGGCTATAGGAGTTCCCGGGACTTGATTACCGGAAATTCTGGACATCTACCTGGAGGAAATCCGCGCCGGTAGGTAGTGAGAATATTATATCGTAAGTGTAGCCGTACTCGCTGATTACAGTTGCCCGGACGCGCCCGGTACCTATGAAGTCGCCAGTGGTTTCAGCTTCGATATACCCTTCTCCCCAGGACGTCTCTTCTATTTCATTAAGTTCTACGCTCATCTCGGCGTCGAGAGCCTTGTCTGGCTCTGTACCGGTGAAGTTATAGGTTACTAGGAGGTCAGAAGTGTCTATGTCCTCAAAGCTGTCCGGGCTACCGGTATTGTTGATACATGCTGTTATGTGTTCGTTTCTCATCATGTAGCAGTCCTCGCCACCTACTTCTGTTTCAAATACTTCCACCTCGGCGTTAGAGCTCAGGATAACGTTTCCTGTTCTCTGGGATGACTGCGGCGAGATAACTTCTGCGTCTGTTTGAAGCTCGTATATCAATGAGTCTGTCTCGTTTTCAAAGTACATCTCTCCGCGTTCAAAGCTTACCTCAAGCGTTCGCGTAGAGCCTTCTCCCTCGGAGACCACTTCCTGTATGTTGGAGTCGAGTTCGTGCATAAAGGTCTCCGCCTGTGATATCGCGGCGGCATCCTGTATGTTTTCGAGCGCAGGAAGACCAGCGGTGAGAGCTACCGAGATCGCGGTAATGGTAACACCTACGTACAGGGCGGCGGTCGCTATCTGGGATAAGCCCTTGCTCATACAGGCATTTTTTCCTCGCCGGCTTAAATGATTACCCTAGAAGCGTGTTCTCCCATCTCTCGCCTTCAGACTCCATCACTGAATGCTTGAGTAATCTAGGTGTTGAAGCATCGAAAGAGTGCTCTTTGTCGAGGTTATCTACCACGAGCTCGACCGATACAGTTCCGGGCTCGAAGGTCGTGGAGAGGTTCTGACCCTGTTCGATTTCATAGTCCTCCCAGCTGCCGGTGTAAAGACTTACATCCAGGTCTTCATCCATCAGGTTGGTGAATCTTGCCTCTCCCTCCTGCGGGAGAACCACAAGAGTGTATGTCTCGTAAGTTATGCCTTTCTCCAGCGCCCTACGCTCCACAAAACGGTCGTAGCGGTGTATGCGTGTGCTGATATGCTCTGCAGAACGCTCTTTTTCTAATGCATGGTTGAAGACATTGCTGGATTCTCCCAGTGTCTGCGAGAAATAAGTTGACACACCTGTCTCTGGAGTAAGGATAACAGGTCCTGTCGCGATAAACGCGATGACAAGGAACAGTGAGAAAATTATTGACCCGAGGATAAATGTCTGCCCTTTTCTACCGGTATAACTGGTTATTCCTGCCATAGGAACACCTGTATCTCTGTTATTTTCTCCCCTGAGATGATGTAGTTAACCGACCTCAGGTTCTCTGTATCTGGTGTTTCACCGCTCGAAGTATACACATCAAAGTCGAACCTGCCCTCTCCGTCCCCTGTAAAGCTCAGGTCACCATCTGCCCCAGAGAGCTCTCCCTGGATATAATCCGGGGAGTCGTGGTTTTCTACAATGGTCTCGTCCTGGAATGTAACGGTAAGGTCGTCCGCGTAATCTATCCACAGCTTTAGTTCTGCCCGGTCACCTTCTTCACTGAAAGAAAACTCCTCTGGCGCGTTGAAACGCCGGGTCTCTGTATCCAGCTCTGACAGTTTGACCGAGTAACTGATTCCTGGAGGGATATAAGGGTCTAGCTCGGCTTCTATCTCAGAAGCAGACATCCCGGCTTCAAGTTCTCCAGCCATGTCAAGAGACTCCATAGAGGCGTGAACCGACTCCTGCAGACCTCTATCCAGTGACTGATCCTGGATCCCCGGGAGGACAACTAGTATAATAGTCATGAAGAGGGTCGCAGCGATCACAGCCTCAAGCGTGTAGACAAAGCCTTTGCGGCGAAAATCGGAGATTTTCTTGAGGTGCGCTAACTCTTCGAGTAAGGAAACTACCGCCATACCGCCACCCTGCTGTCGATTATAGAAAAGTTTCCATAACGCCCGAGCATAACGGACGGACTATCAGAGACAACCACGTCACGGAACGGCAATGTCTGACCTCGCTTGACCATAGGCCCGTGCTCTACCTCAAACTCCTTTACCTCCCACGACTTTTCGACATCCTCTGACTCTCCCCTGAAGACAACCCTGTACTCATCAGTCTCCTCAAGAGAGAGCTGGTACTCCTCCTCTCCGTCCTGAATTCCGAATGTCTGGCTGTCAACAACGCTCCCGAACCTTACCGCCTCGAACTCCATCTCCAGACTGGTATCCGCAGGAACACTCGCATCCGCCCTTACAGACTCCCAACTCTGCAGCGTATCAAAGCTTTCAGAGCGCGTATAGTTGCCCTTGAAAGGCTCACCATGGAAGTAAAGCTCCTTGATCTCCTCCTCCGAGAGAGCGCGGTCGTAGATTTTGATTTCATCGATTTTACCATCCATAGGAGCAGTACCTCTGTATTGCCCGATCTCAGCATTATCATTGTCGTTTTCTCCTAGTGAGCTGATACTAGTCGAACTTGAGACACAGTCACCATCAACACATGCCGATTTGCTATCGGAACCTTGGAACCGTATACACACGTGATGCCATTTGAAAGCTTCAATCCCCATATCTATTGTTCCGGTATCTATCGACGAACCATCACCAAACCCATAACGTACGGAACCAGCTGGATATTCTCTGAACAAAAAGTTTCTTTCTCCATCTGTATTTTCATAGTCATTAACGATTCCATGACCCCAGTCGTGGGATAAATCAGTTCGTTCTCTACGCATCCAAGAGCATATTGTGGCTTCCTCTGTGCCGAGTAGAGGAGAATCAATATCTACCTTACTGTCTTCACCATCAAACTCGAATGCGTTCGTCCCGAATACGCCTGGTGCTCCTGTTTCCACATCATTAACTGTTGCGCCGTCATTTTTTTCTCCTGAATAATCAATTACTGTTCCTCCATCTCCCGCGACCTCTCTGTCAAGTCTCCAGTATCCGACTAGTGAGTCTCCGGCGGTACCGTTCCTGTATCCGAGTCCGAGGTCGCCGGAGTTGTCTTTCCTGTCCGCGGAGGTTCCTTCGAAGCTTCCTGTGTTCCAGTCCTGCTGCTCCGCGACGAGGTCTTTGAGCCAGGGTCCGAAGGCGATGTTGTAACTTACGTCGTCCAGGTCAAGCCTGTTCTCGAAGTTTCTTTCAGAGGTTTCTGCCAGTTCTTCGACTTTTTCCTGGTCCGCGCCTTCGATTACTTCCTCGGCTCCGAATACTATGTCGCCTTCATCGAAGAACTCTATCCTGTCCTCGCCTGCTTCTGTCCCGGAGTCGTGCAGGTAGATTCTCAGGCGGGAAGCGTCTGTTATGTCAGCTTCTACGGTTGAGCTATCGGTTTTGGAAACCGTGGCTTCCAGGTCTTCACCCATGAACGTGATGCCGTAGTCCGAGGCGATGGTGAACCCTTTCGTCTCTCCTGACTTGTATGTGCTGGTTGTGTCGAGTGTGGTCGTGGATTCGTCGGCGTACCAGTAAAGATCGTCAAAGTCTTTCAGGTAGAACTCTACATCTCCCGCGTCTTCAAGTATGAGTTCGGTGGAACCGTTGTACAGTTTGAGGTCTCCGTCAAGTGTGGATGCGTGTATCTCGTGCTCTTCTATCGAGAAGTCGCCGCCGTTGAGGTCCGCGTTATCGTTCAGGATTTCGTTACCGTTTATCTGCAGGGACTGAAGACCGGGACTTTCTGGTTTAACGGAGATATATGTGTTCTCCATCCGGTCGCCAGTTTCTATGTCGTTCTCTTCCTGATAACTAATATTGGCGTTATCCTCGAAGAAGTAACTCAGGCTGTGAGTCGTGTTTTTCCCTCCAACTACGGTTGTGACGCGTTGATCTGGTATGTCGATGTCGGCGGGGGTGTCCATCGCGCCTGATCCTGGATAGGCTTCTTCTGGAAAGATATAGTCGCGGTCGATGGGTATCTTCCCTGTTTCTGAAGGGGTATGGACGATGAGCGGTGCCTGTCTGCCAGTTACATATGTTTCTTCCTCCAGAGCCTGCTGGACAAGCGATGCTGCCTGCCGGGTCTCGTCTACTGCGCCATGGTCAACGTTCATCGCGGCTGCCAGTATCATGCCTGAAAGCATGCTTACTAGAAAGACAGCGAGACCCACTGTCCAGTCGATGTTGACGCCCTGACCCTTACGGAAAGAGTTCATTTCTGTTCTATAGTTACCTGGTTCTCACCGGTTTTGGTGATTTCGATGGTGTGGGAACCCCGGTCAAGCTCTATACCTGAGTCTATGATGACCTCGGTGTCAAGAGCTGTCTTTATCCGTGCCTGTTCTGGCATGAAGAACCCGAAACTTGGAAGCAGTTGCTCCATGAACTCGTTTTCTAGTATAAGTTCTTGCCGTCTCTCTACGTTAAGATGGTCCCCATGTGTGAAAGGCACCAGGAATTCTCCTGTGTCGCGTTCCATCGAGATTCTGTTTTCCTGTCCGACACGTCTCTCGACTTTTATCATGTCGTCCGCAACTATCCCTGCGACGTGATTATCGCCTTCCGAGACTATGTAGGGGAATTCGGCCAGGTACTGTTCTCCCTCATCTACAGTCTGTTCATCAAAGTACACATCGTCGCTTGATGTCAGGTTGAACTCCATGCTCAGCGTCACGTTTTCCGGAGGCTGGAAGAACCCGCACACCTCGTTATCGAATACTCCTGGAGAGGCAACGTGGGCGTTATGCTCGCTTGAAACTGAGAAAAGAGAGGTCTGGTTTTGCTGGCAAGAGTCTCTTACCTGTGTAACCATCTGGTCTGTACATACAGGTATGTTGTAGGTAGAGTGCATTGAGAAGTGCGCGTAATCGGTATTGTTGCTGTGTAGGTAGAATCCTTCATTTCCCGTGCACTCGTGTGCGATTCTGGTCTCTGTTATCCCCTGGACGCATAAATTGTACTGGAAGAAGTCTGGTGGTCCAGGATGGCTATAAGTCTTGTCTGGCGCAGCCATCGAGATAACCGGTTCGTAATCATCCGGGCAGGACTCTGCTATCATCGAATCAAGGCTGGATTCAGATGCGGCTAATGGCATCAGCAGGAAGATGATGGTTACTGCGACAGGGATTTTCCACATGTCTAAAAATCGGCTGGGCTCGTTATTAAAATCGAAGTATACACAGGTGTTAAAAATACTGTTACCCAAGGTTGCGTTATGCCTGACCTAAACTTTTCTCAACGCCAGATGCTCGCCACGTTTCTTGTTGTCGGGCTTGCTATAGGTGCAGCAGCTACTTATGCCCTCACAGGTCTCGACAGTATATCCGAAGACCAGGCAGGTGAAAAAGTGATTTCAACACTGGAGCAGCAGACTGATCAAGAGCTAGAGCTTATCAGAGTAGAGTCGGAGAACGAGCTTTACCGGGTCGATGTCAGGACGCCTGACGACCGTTTATCCACTTTCTATGTGACACGCGATGGTTCGATGCTTGCACCGGAGAACGCTCTGACCGATATCGACAGGGCGACACAGGTCATGGCTGCTCAGGAGGATTTTGCGGAATGCCTTGATGAGAACAACGTTGTGATGTATGGAAACATCGCGCAGCAGGAGACACAGCTACAGATCCAGCTTCTTGGTGGAACACAGGTAGTCTCTGATATCTACCGTGATATCAACGATGAAGAAAACCTCCAGGAGGCGCAGGATAGAGGAGTTGAACGTATACCGGGATTCTATCTCGGAGGATCGGTGCTTGAAGGAGTCAACGAGATCGAGGATATAGAGGAGTTCACCGGTTGTAACTATGATATCGAGGAATGATTGTGTTTTCCTGAATCTTTTTATTCAAGCCTCAGGAACCTAGATTAGGCGCCTATAGATGAATAAGATAGCTGTAACCCTGGCTGTAGTAATTTTAGCCGTACCTCTGGCAGTTGCGCAGGAAGAGCCTAGACACCCTCTCAGCCATATAGATCCGGTAGACAAGGATCTCAACATGTCTGAAAGAGAGATTTTCAACATTTCCGGAGTTCATACTGATGCACTGATAGCAGATGGATCAGATCTGGTCTTCCAGGACTCTGTTGGAGAGGACATCATGCTCTGGGACTCTGGTGAGGTCGAGTGGAGGGTATTCGACGGCATCGACATGTCCGGCAGCGAACTTAAAGAACTCGACCAGATAGAGACCGAGGGACGAGACCTGGAGATAGTCGATACATCTGGAGATGACCCGGTTGACATCGCCCGGTTCCAGGAAGGTGGAGACGTTGAGATCCCTAGTGGTGATCTCCGTCTTGGCACAGGGCAGTCTATCGAGGATGGTAGCGGGATACAACGAGTCCGTATGCATTCGGACGCTACGCAAATTTTCAATGACGCGGGGATCATCGGCGTTAATCTTGTTTCAGGGGTTGGGCATCGCATTCGAGCATACCCAGATGAGCCTGTTCAAATACGGGATATGGAAGGTGATTATGGGGCTATAAATTACCGAACTTCCGAAGATCTCCCAGGAACACTTGAAATGACTAATGCTGACCTGGATATGAGTGGTCAGAGTATTGAGAACTTTTTTGCTGCTGACTGTGATCCGGGAGAGGTGGTTGCGGGTGTAGATGATGACGGTACGTACAACTGCAGGGATGTATCAGGAGAGGTTTCCGGTGACTACGTGAGTACTGACGGAGACACGATGACCGGTGACTTGAACATGAGAGAAGGCGCCGACATCGACATGGGTGGAAACGATATTATTGATATAGGCGATCTTACGGGAACCGGTATTGTTGATTCTGGTCAGATTTCTAGTGGTGCTGTCGGTTCTAGTGAGATCGGGAGTAATGAGGTTGGTAGTGATGAACTGGTTGATGACTCGGTGACTTATTCTTCAGGAGATCACCTGACTGGTGGCGGTGAAGTTGCGTTAGGAGGTTCCACGACGTTGAACGTCGATCCCTCTGGTATCGACTGGGATGACACATCGATGGATCAGAGCGAGGTTAACGCGGATGATATACCGCTCAGTGACCATGCCGGTGATGAACTGGTTTGGGACGGTACTAATGAGGAGTACGATGTCAGTCTGAGTTCCTTGAGTCCTGACTCAGGTCTGACCGGTTCCAGTTATGATGGTAGTTCCGCGGAGACGTGGAGCGTTGACTGGACTGATGCAAACGATTTATCTACAGGAGGTAGCCTGGACTCGGGCGTGGTAACTGACACTGAGGTCGATAGTATTTCACTATCAAGCATCAGTGATTCCGGTGATTTAGCGGCTTTAGATACTGTAGGTTCGTCGGAGATCGATGCTGACAGTATAGGTACCTCCGAGCTTTCTGACGCCATGTGTAATGAGGACGAAATACTGGAATTCGATGGTACTAACTGGGGGTGTGTCGATATCGAGGCTGCTGGTGGTGATACTGATTTGACTGGAGGCAGCGGTATTGATCCGGACAGTATCACGGACGGTGACACTTTAACGGTTGTCTGGAGTGATGCAAACGACCTCGGTACGGACGGCGATATCAGTGATTTCAGTGGCGCCGTTCACCTTAGCGAGGACGGCAGTCTGACTGGTGTCGGATGGGGAGATCTTGACGGTGTTGATCAGAGTGATGTTTCTGCTAGTGATGTAGGGCTTGGTAATGTTGAGAACATCGCTCAGTCTTCGATGGACGGTTCAGGTCTTTCCTGGGACGGAACCAACGAAGAACTGGAGGTTAATACAGGTAATGCCTTAACTATTAGCAGTGATAATGTTGCTGTAGCCTCTGAAAGTATAGGAAGTAACGAAATCGCGTCAGGAGCGGTAGGAAGTACTGAGCTTGCCTCTGATTCCGTCACGGATAGTGAGTTGTCTGATGCTATGTGTGGTAGTGATGAGATTTTGAGGTTTGACGGTACTAACTGGGTTTGTACGGATATTGAGGCTGCTGGTGGTGATACTGATCTTTCTGGTGGTGACGGTATTGATCCTGAAAGTATTACTGATGGTGACACGATAAATGTGGACTGGGTGGATGCTAATGATCTGACTACTGGTGGTTCTCTGGAGAGCGGGGTTGTTACTGATTCTGAGGTTGATAGTATTTCCTTGTCCAGTATAAGTGATTCCGGTGATTTAGCCGGTATGGACAGTGTAAGTTCTTCGGAGATAGATTCCGGAGCGGTAAGGACTACTGAACTGGCGTCTGACTCGGTCACCGATACCGAACTAGATAACTCTGACTCCTTCACGATGGACGGACTTACCACGAGTAGCAACATAGATACACAGGGTAACTCCGTAACAAGCAGCGGTGGCGAGATGTGTATAGGTGATCAATGTACGTGAAGGTGATAAGTGATTGAACAACACTACAGGAAGCTGCTGGAAAGAAAGACCGAACTAGCTGCGTTACTAGCTGTCTTAGTTGTTTTATCCATAGGTCTTATACAGGCATCCGGGGTACTCCAGGCAGGGAGCTCCGGCGACCTCGTCGCGGAGTACAGGTTTGACGAGGGAGGCGGAGACACCGCTTATGACTCCGCCGGAGATAATGATGGAAACCTCGCCAACGACCCGCAATGGATCGAAGACTCGCAGAGGGGAGTGGTGCTCGAGTTTGAAGGAGGTAGCGACTACGAAGAATACGTAAGTCTCGATTCGGATTTATCCTTTGATTCCGGTGAAGAGTGGACTGCCACCGCATGGTTTAATCCTTCAGACCATGGCGATTCTTGGCATTTCTGGTTTGGTGATAGAGGTTCGGTTGGAGAATCTCTTTTACTGCGATCAGATGAGACTGTTCGCATAAGAGACGCTGACGGCGATTATACGACGTTCGGATCAGCTCCCGGCTTATTTGATGGAACATACAAGAAGATTACCTGGGTGTCTTACGGCGATGGAAGTATGGCTGCCTTCCACAACGGGGAGCTTATAGGGGAGGAAGGAGGAATAGCAACAGGTCTCACTTTCAACAACATCGGTAACGCATACAGTTCAGGAGCTCATACATCCTATGAAGGAAGTTTAGACAACGTTCAACTCTACAGCCGCGCCCTATCAGAGGACGAGATAAAATCCCTCTACAACGAAGGATCAGTAGCGATCTCTGGCGCTGAAGAGGATGACTCCCCTCAACCCGTCCTTGACATGGACTTCAACATCATCGAGAACGGAGAAGTAATCGACCGGTCCGGCAACGAGAACCATGGTATGCCTCAGAACGGCGCCAGTCAGGAAACCGCTCTTTACTGCAAGGTCGAGAGGTGTTACAGTTTTGACGGTAACGATGATTATATAGACTTTTCAGCGACACCTCAGCCCTCGGAACTGGCCTTTGGAGGGTGGTTCAAGATTGAAGAGGATAATAGCGATTCGTGGCACTCGGTTATGTCCTCGAGGGACAGTGGTGAAGGTTATTGGATATTCGTTAACGAGGAAAGCGGTGAAAGAGATATATCTTACAATATCGGTTTTGAAGATGGTTCAAGAATTCATGATGACTTACGTTTCAATGAGATAGAAGAAGGCGAATGGTATCATGCGATGATGACCTGGGATGGGACCACAGCAAGAGCTTACTTAAATGGTCGACTAATAGGCGAAACAGACAGTTATGCAGGGAAGTCTATAGACCATGGTAATAGTCTTCGGATCGGTTCTGACTCCAGTAGTGGTTACTACCTAAACGGGAAGATAGACAACGTCAGAATTTATGACCAAGCTCTATCCCAGGAAGAGATCATCCGGGAGGCAGGTCTGCCTCGCGGTGGAGCAGTACTCGACATGCGTTTCAACGAGGGAGGGGGAGACATCGCCCGTGACCTTTCGATGTATGAGAATCATGGTGAACTGGTTAACGGTCCTGAGTGGGTTGAAACGGATAGAGGAACAGCTCTAGAGTTTGATGGTGATGATGCCCGTGTAGAAGTTGGTGATATAGAGGACGGAAGTAGTCTTGATATGGGGCAGAGATTCTCTGTTAGTTTCTGGTCTAAACCTTTTGAGGAGGGGACCGGTCTTCAGGGAGTAGCATCTACAGGCGGAGTGACTGATACTTGGAGCGTAAGAAATAATGATGGCGAGATGCAGTTCCGGGTTTTCGGTCAAGAGACATTTACCAGCTCTGAAAGTGTAGATACTACTGAGTTTACTCATTGGACTTTTGTAATGGTTGATGATACGTGGACCTGGTATAAGAATGGTGAAGAGGTTAATTCAGGATCTAATTCCTATGACCTTGTCTACGAAAACCTATATGTAGGCAGATATCACGGGTATGAAACGTTTCCAGGAATACTTGATGATATCATTATCTACCCTTATAGCCTTTCTGAGAACGAAGTCAAACAGAAGTACGCGCAGGGAGCCTCCCGTTTCGGCAGCGACAGTAAACCGCCGCAGAGACCCGATGACGAGAGTCTAGTGCTTCATCAGTCCTTTGACCGTGTCGAGCTATGCGGTAGACCGGATACCATGAGCTGTTCGGATACATCTCTTGTAGGATACTGGGCTTTTGAGGAGGGCTCGGGTGATACGGCGTACGATACCTCGTTGAATGATTATGACGGAACCATAATGAATGACGCGCAGTGGACCGATGGAAGATTAGGTAAGGCTCTTCGTTTTGATGGCGATGATAACTATATAGATATAGGGAGTTTGGATCCGGATACAAACGAGTTAACTATTTCGTTATGGATTAAAGCCTCAGAAAACACATTGTCAGAAGAACACAAATCTTTGGTAACTTGGGGAACTTGGGATGAATATGTAACACTTTACTTAAGAGAGGATGAGGACAACCATAGATTAAGAATAGGTGATGACAATCATCAATGGCCCTATCCTCATGATGCTCTTGAAGGACAATGGAAACATATTTCCGCTGTAATAGATAATGGCGAGGCTTCTATTTACGTAGATGGTAATGAGATCGCTTATTTTGACGATGTGGATACAGAATTAGACTTGAGTGGTGATTTAGAGTTCGGTCAATATGGTGATGTACGCCGGTTCGATGGTAAAATGGACGAAGTCCGTATCTACGATCGCGCCCTCGCGTCGGCGGAAGTTCAAGCGTTGCATAGGATGACCGGAGATATAGCGGTCGATGAAAGTGGGGGCGAGAACCACGGTGAACTCGTGAACGGACCGGTTGAGAAAACAGGTAATGAATGCGTCAGCGGGAGATGCCTGGAGTTTGATGGAGATGGGAGTTCTGGCGGCTATGTTGAGATTGAAAACGATGATTCTATTAATTCAGAGATGACTGAGTTAAGTCTTTCCTTCTGGGTGAAACCGGAATTTGATAGTGATTTTGTGGCGATACTTGACGCTACTGAGGGAACCTGGAATGATGACGGTTACAGCTTCTATTTGAGACCTCATCAGTCTGAAGGAGAGCAATTCTCATGGACAGTAGATGGTAGCTACATAAGAGGGGGTACCGTTCGAGTAGATGAATGGCGGCATGTAGTAGCTACTCTTGAAGGAGGAAGTGAGATGTGTATACATGTGGATGGTAGAGAATTAGGCTGTGATTCAGCGCCTTCATCTGCTACGACCACTTCTGATTCAAACTGGATAGGGCGGATGGACGGTAGAGACTGGCAGTATCCTCAAAAAATAGATGATTTCCGCATCCACGACCGCTCCCTATCTGAGGAAGAGATCTGGCATCTCTACTCTCAGGGACGAGACAACCTCGGTCCAACTGAAGACGCGGGTCCTGCCGGTCACTGGCGGTTTGAGCCTAGGTGGAATGAGGTCTTTGAAGTCGGTAATTTAGAGGGTTGGGAGGTTCACAATGATGATTTTGAGATTCGTACTGACCGGGTGCACGCTGAAGGTTATTCGGCAGGTATGACTGAGACATTTTCCGAGGAAGATGATGGATACGGGATGGATGACGAGTTACCTGAGGACGGTACGATAGCTCTCGCGTCCAAGACTCCTGAAGGATTTGAAGGTGGTGTAAGACCAGAAAGCTTTGAGTATTACTGGCAGGCGGATAGTTCAAGCAGAGGTGCGGGTATCGCCCTATATGATAGCTATGGTAATGAGATTTTAGGTCTCAATAATGATAACCCGCAGTGGTGCGTATTCGATGACGAATCGCCAGAAACTTGTGAAAGACTTTATGGAGGATATTACGACACTTGGACGAGATACTATGTGGAGTTCAACTGGGAGGAAGGTACTTACGATTACGTCTTTGAAACAGCGGACGGAGACAGCACGCATACAGGAACGAGAACTTTACGGCATGATACAAATATTGAAAGGATAAGAGTTCAGAACTGTGATGCGGGATGCAGCTCAGTGGGTTACAACGATGGACATGTTTATGAATGGTTCGACAGCTTAAGTTTTTCAAGTCCTGTTTTTGATACGTCCGGTGAAGATAATCATGGAACTAATTACGATGCGGAGTTCATTATGGATGACAAACGCGGCGCTGCACTGGAGTTCGATGGAGAAGGAGATAGTGTTCATGTAGCTGGTGAACAGATTCCGGACTATGAGTTCGCCTTAAGTACTTGGTTCTATGCTGATTCGGATCTTCATCCTAGTGGATGGGGTAGTATAGTGTCCAGTGGAAATACCGGCTCGGAGAACGTAAGGATGCTAGTGGATGGTAGTTCGGAGGGAAGAGCGTATGTATCAGTCGATGGTTCACAGGATGGTGAGACCGTAGGATGGAGCTTCGACCAGTGGCATCACTACGTTTACAGCTTTGATGGTACAGATTTGACGGTTTATCTGGATGGAGAACCTGTCGTTACAAGAGAAGATGCTGATATCAGCTCTATTGACTTCGGTGCGGGGGGAGGACCTCTATTTGGTATACAGGATGATGAGGGTACCAGGCCTTTTGGTGGGAAGATAGATGATGTCCGTATCTATCCTTATGCTCTTTCAGAGAAGCAGGTGAAGCAGGTTATGAACCAGGGCGGCGCGGCTGTCGGCTGATCAATGTTTTAAACAATCGAGTCCAAAGCCCATCTAATGGGAGATGATGAAGAGTTTGAAGGTATCGATGCAGATACTGAGGATATAAGAGACAAGCTTTCTGGTAAGAAGGATAAGCTCTCCTGGAAGATGGATAGAAAGAGACGTCTCGCAGTTATAGGTGTAATCGGTGTTCTACTTGTCGGAGTTTTGGCATACTCGTTCGCGCCTGATGATTTAGGCGAGCGGATTTCTGACGCCGGTGAACAGGTCTCACAGGCAAGTACATCTGGAGGTCCGGATGCAAGCGAGGTCGAAGGAGAAATAGTAGAGGTTGTCGTGGACGATGAGAGAGCCTCGCCTCATAGACCGGAGATAGCTCCGGAAGACGCAGTTAGATTTGTAAACGAGGCTAGCTACGGCCTTGAATTCACTTTCCGGATAGCGGATGAAGAATTTGTTCTTGAACAGGGAGACTCCAGGATTGTAAAGGATCTCTCCGCACCTGACTACTACACAGCTACACCGGTTGAAGACGTGGAGTTCAGGGATATCAGTGCAGGAGTAAACATCCAGTAACATAAGGGTTCCTGTTTGCTATGCTCTTTCTCTGATATCAGCTGAGAATCGATTATGACCGCAAAATAGGAGTTTTTTTATTTACCCTGATGCAACTGTTTTCCAAGGTCGGTACCGGCGTGAAGAAAACCAGCAAATTAACTGTACTGCTAGCAGCAACGCTACTGTTCACAGCTTTCTCAGCGGCTCTAGACATCAATTCTTCTCATCCGCTTCAATACTACAACGATGGCGACCTAGAGTTCGAGGTTGACACCGCAGGAGACATCACCGCTTATGGAGACCTGGACATGCAGGGGCAGCAGATCCAGAGTTTCTTCGCTTCGGACTGTGACGATGGACAGGTGGTCGCGGGTGTCGACGATGACGGCTCTTACACCTGCAGAGATGTATCAGGGGAAGTATCCGGTGACTACGTGAGTACTGACGGAGACACGATGACCGGCGACCTGAACATGAGGGAAGGCGCAGACATTGACATGGGTGGACATGACATCGAGGATGTTGGCGAGATAACTGCGTCAGGTGATCTTAACATTGACGGTAGGATAGATGCCAGAGCTCCTTCGGGAGGTCCTGGTCATAAGTTCTATACGCGCTCAGATCTTGACTGGGGGCATAGTGACTCTGTGGTTCTTCAGGGGGATAACAATGCAGGTGGAGAAATTCTTGAGGTATACAACGATGATAACAATTTAGCCTACCGGATACTGGGTGAGCGCAGCCATTACTTCTACGATGACTCCGACAGTGTCTCCTTCCGCCTTTACGACGACGGAGATGCAAGGTTCTATAATGATTTAGATCTTGACGGTACTCTGACTTCCGGTACTGTACCCTGGGGGCGTTTAAGTAATCATGTTTCTGTAAATTCCGGTAATCATCTGACAGGTGGAGGAAGTTTATCTTCCAGCAGGACGCTGGACGTTGATGCGGGTTCTGTTTTAGACTCGGGTAATGATCTGGATTCTAGTGGTAATGTTCAGTGGGGTAGTGCTGGCGGTTTGACTTCTAGTGGTTATGCGGATGACTTTGGTAACGCTAACGATTTGACTTCTGGCGGTAGTATCCAGAGCAGTGCTGTGGGTCAAACCGAGCTTGATACTGGAGACGTAGATAACAGGTATGAAAATGTATATGAGAATTCTGCCAGTGCTGGTCAAGGATGGCATAGGATTGCGAAGGGGGATGGTAGGATGAGCGGAGAGTTCACTCTGATGGATACAAGTTGCTGTGGTCATTCAAGCATTAATTTCAGGGCCGGTGCATCTTTTGGGGATAATAGCGGTGGTGACGGACTCAGTTTCACGTTATTACAGAATACTATCCATAGTTCGACGGTTTTCGAGAGAGCAAGAATTGTGAGAGGAGATACATATGATGACAAGTACTTGGAGGTCTGGGTTGAACCAAGAGATGGAGAGGGAGATACTCAATCCGTAGAATATCAGTTAAAGGATCTCGAAGGCAGTAACCAGTGGGAACCTGTTGACTGGGAGCCTGGTAATGTACCGGAGGGGCATAATGTTCACGAATACGACATAACAGATAAACTGATGGTTGTTGGAAGCGATGAAGCCCATTTCGACATTGACCGTCAGGGAGATGCCTCTATGGCAGGAGACTTGACCGTTGCGGGTAATATCCACGGAAGCGGTTGGGATGATTTAGATATCAGTCAGTCAGACATTGATCAGGAGAACTACTATGCGACTGATGTAAGTGGTAGTGGCGATGGTTCGTTAGATATCACGATGAGCGGTACCAGCGATATCAGCACTAACTTGGATCATGACCATGGTCTTTCTGATATTACTGATAGCGGTGATCTGGCTGCGCTGGACAGTGTGGGTAGTAGTGAGATCCAGAGTAGTTCTGTGGGTAGTAGTGAGCTGGTTGATGATTCTATAGGTTTAAGCGGTGATAGTTACATCAGTGCTAGTGGTGCGAGTCTTGGAGGTACGGGATCTGTGAGTCTTGACACTGGTAGTACTGACAGCCGTTATGTTGAGACCAGTGGTGATGATATAGATTACCTCGATGTTCAAGGTTCACCTAACAACCTGAAGACGAGAGGAGGTATAGTTATACGACATCCAAGTGATACTTCCGGTGGAGATCGATGGATAACAGAATATACTTCGGATTCAGAGCTAGGTGGTTGGGGGTACAATATTTACGATGTATCATATGAGCACGATAGATTCTGGATAGAAAGAACAAGTAGTGAGATAGCGGATGCTAGTATGAAAACAAATCTAGAAGTACAAGGAAATCTTGATGTCTCAGGTTTAACAGGATGTTCTAGTTCTGAGGTTCTAGCTGGTGATGGTAGCTGTATTGATGCTTACGATTATGATTACCAGTACGATTATGATTACGCCTCCTTTACAGGTGGCGAGGGTATCGATCCTTCGAGTATTACTGACGGTGATACTATCTCTGTTGCTTGGGGTGATGCTAATGATCTAGGTAGTGGTGGTTCTCTGGGGAGCGGTGTTGTAAGTGATTCCGAGGTTGATAGTATCTCGTTGTCCAGTATCAGTGATTCTGGTGATTTAGCTGGTAGGGATACCGTTGGTTCAGGTGAAATAGATGCTGACAGTATAGGTACTTCTGAGCTGTCCGATGCGATGTGTGGTAGCGACCAGATCCTGGAGTTCGACGGTACGAACTGGGTCTGTATCGATAGCGACAGTATCGGCAGCGACCCAACTGATTTGACAGGTGGTGACGGTATCAGCCCGGACAGTATCACAGACGGTGACACGGTAAACGTTGCTTGGGGTGATGCTGTCGACTTGGATAGTGATGGTAATGTTGACCTTTCAGGTACTGACGGGTCTCACCTGAACTGGGACGGCAGCCAGTACAACGTACAGGACAACTGGGTGGACGAAGACGGGGATACGATGAATGGGAAGCTCACGATCGCTGGTTCTGATGGCTCTACAAATTCACTTGCACTTGACGGACATATCGACTTCACGGGAGCAGCTAGCACTACCCCCGTCATAAGAACTCCGGGAGGAGGAAGTGATAGGTTCAGGATCTACGATGACGCCAATAATCAAGACCTGATGCGCTTCAACGAAGGAGGACCTGTAGAAGTTGTTAATGCTAATTTTGAAGTTTCCGGTACTGATGAACAGATAGCAGAGTTCACCGAGTCACAGGTAAGGATGCATCAGCCTCTAAGTGTCGAGTCTTCTGGTCCGCTTTCCGTCCAGAACGGTGTGGAGCTCACTGGTACTTCTGGAAACACTATCGACTCTCACTCTACTATGTACCTTGAGACGTCTGCCGGGTCACCGACTGATATCGTTATGAGGCCGGAGGGGGAGGTAGGAGTTGACTCTGACTTGAGTGTGGGAGGTAAAACAACTTCAGATGAGATAGAGGCTACTGATAGTTTCCGGCTCCCGGTGGGGACTGACGCGTGGTGACGTGTGATGGGTAGGAGGAAGGGATTCAACCAGATGGGGTTTGAGCTTGTTAGGATGGCGGAGCAGAACAAGGAGTCTGTTATAACTGCTTCGTTACTGCTCTACGCTGCTTTCTATATCGTTGTGAGTATCGGCGGGATGTCCTTCATGGCCGACCCAGCCTGGGCGCCTTACATACAGACCGATAGTACTACTGCTCCCGACGGCTCGGCGTGGATCCACGACGACAACCTGCTCTGGGCTTATGACGGTACTGAGTACAGGGTGCTGATGGATGGAGATGATCCACGGACCGGAGGAGGTAGTTCTGTTTCTGGTCCGATAGGTTCTTTATGGATTGATGGTGCTCGGGTATACTACATAGATGAGGAACAAAATAGGAGATGGTTGAGAGGTTCGGGAACCGCGTCGGGAGAGGTAACTTTCACGACCTGTGGTTCGACGGGTCGTTCCGGTCCTTCACAGACTGACTGTGACTCGGAGTACAGCGGTACTGATCTTGAAGGCGAGGTAACTGTTGTAGGAGACGGTATACAGGAATGGACCGCTCCTGAAGATGGAACATACCGGTTTAATGCTTACGGGGCTGCGGCTCCGAAAGGTAGTCGCTCTGGAGATGGAGGACAGGGAGCGAGATACGAGGCCGAAGTGAGTCTGGAGGCTGGAGACGAATTAAGGATACTTATAGGGCAAATGGGTACCACGAGCGGTAACTCTGATGCTCCTTCAGGGGGAGGAGGTACATTCGTAGCAAAGGTTGACAGCAGTGGCGACCAGATGTTTGATGGGGAGAACGTGGTTCCTCTTGTAGTTGCGGGTGGTGGTGCCGGATACGCTATCGGTACTAACTCGGATAGTCCGGGCTACTCTCATGGTAGGATGGAAGAAGACGGCGGGGACGGAACATGTATGAACAGCTGCGCATCCTCTCCAGGGAGCGGAGGAACGAATGGAGACGGTGGAGGAGGTACCGGTAACAGGGGTGCTGGTGGCGGAGGATGGTACACTGATGGAGGTGACGGGTCTAACTCTGGTTCAGGGGGTGAAAACTTCCTGGACGGGGGTCTCGGTGGAGATGGACATGGAAACAATGACGGTGGCTTCGGAGCAGGAGGAGCGACTGACCAGTCCACAGGGTGGGGAGCTACGGGAGGAGGTGGGGGATACTCCGGCGGTGGAGGAACCTATGCTGACTCAGATAGCGATGACGCTCCTGGAGGAGGTGGAGGAAGCTACGTTAACCCTGAGTACGGCGAGCTGGTGGACAACGAGTACGCTGCTAACGATGGACACGGGAAAGTCGAGATAGAATGGGAGGTAGCAGAGGAAGCAGAAGGAAGTCCTGGTTCTGCATGGATCGATCCGAATGAGGGTCACCTGCACTACATTGATGAATTTGGAGGAGAGAGATACTTGGGAGATAACATTGTGGAGTAAATGATTTCAGCGGTTCCTGACTTCCAGGCTGAAAACAGCTTCAACTTTGTCATTAGGTCTGATGCTTTCATCCTCGATTTCAACATTATCTTTCTCTAACTGTTCGGTTTCTTCGAGGATGCCGGCTGGGTCTACAGCGCTTATCGCTGTACCGGTTTCACAGTCAAGTACTGGAGTTGAAGTTAGATTGTTCTGGAAGATATGCCGGTTAAGTTCCCTCCAGTCTTCCCGGGTCAGGCACACTTTCGCAGCCTCGACCTCTCTATCAGGCTCCGGCTGCCATGAGAGAAGCTGGAAGTCGTTGTTCTCCGCTTCTAACTCCATGAAGCCGAGTCTCTCACGGGCGTGATCGGTCCTGACCAGCGCGTATGAGATGTTGAAGTACTCCATCCTTTCCTGTAATTGTTCCTCTGTCAGTTCTGCCTCGACCGCCAATGGGTTAGGGACAGGTTCCTTGGCTATAGCTTTCTCCAGCCCGAGTAGGTAGGGTGACGAGATAGAGGAGTCGGCGTAGAGACCGTTGACGACAGAGACATTCGATTCAAGCGGCGCCATCTGAATCGGCACGTAACTGTTGTACAGGTCGCTGTGAGAGGTTTCCACTATCATACGCCCGTCTTCAGGTATCACGCCCTCAAGATCCACGTCAGACTTCCAGTGTGGTTCTATGTCTACTGTGGCGGCGGGTAACAGGATGCTTATACCGAAGAGAACTATCAGAGAACTGGTATCGAACTTCTCTATTGTATTGAAAGCCTTCATGAACCCGGGTGCTGCCGCCAAAACAGTTATCATCTGGCCATAGATGAAGAACCGGTAGAACTGGAACTCGACGCCGAGATCAAACGTGCCGATGAAGAGCAGTAAGATTCCAAGTAAGGAGAGTGAAACTGCTTTCCTGCCTCGATTCAGTAACAGGAAAGGAAGGAACAACCAGGGCCAGTTCAGTAGCTGTCCTGTTGGTCCGACGTAGGTCGGCATGTACCAGGTGTTCTCCAGCGCTGGAAGCCACCACCAGGCTGATAATGCGAGACCGATAAGAGCTGTGAAGATACCATAAAGGTTTCTTTCAAGTATCAGGTATATTAGAAGATAGAGAAGGGCTACTGTTCCTATGAAAGGGTGGAGAAGTATTGTGATGCCCAGCAGGACGGCGGAAAGATAGGCGGAATCTCTGGAATCCTGCCAAAGGACTCCTATAAAGAGGATGAACGTGAGAAAGGCGGCTCCCTGTGCCACGAGACCGACCTGCAAGGTCTGGTAAACCAGGGAGAAAGGTTCTCGGAGAAAAATCAGGGAAATCGCCAGTAGACCTGCTACAAGACCTGTTTCCTGGTTATGTATACGGGAGAAAGCGTAGTAGGCTGCTACTGGGAAGATTAAGAGGGTTGAGAACACCAGTATCCTGAATGCTAGCGGATCGCCGGTTATGAAACCAAGCCCTTTAACCGTTGCGAAGAATCCGGGAGGGTAGAACTGGAACATCGGGAATCCAAGGAACCACTGTGTGTTCCAGCCGAGCTCGAACGCTTCTACAAGCGAATACGCGCCGATGAGGTCTCGTCCCGCCAGTTTTTCTGCTGTGAGGAATGAACGGGTATGGTAGAGAAGCAGGGAAAGATTCGCGAAGAGAAGTAGCAGGTAGTTGCGGGTTTCTGGTTTCATTCCTCGAATCTTCTAAGGTTATCAACTATTTTATCCGTCCCGGACAACGGTGTTCTTCCAAGCATCTGTTCGATAGAATGGATGTCTTCATGTTTCAGAGGTTTAAGAGCTAACAGTGCTGTGGCGTAAATCAGTCCGGAACCAGCGATAAAAGCTAGGTCGATTATCAAGCTTGTCGTAGGGATGAGAAGTATGAATGTCGCCGGTATAGCTGCTATCACTGGTTTCTTGAGATCTATTTTTAGAGGGTTGAAACTGGCGTATCTCCTGCTGTAATTAAGCCTCATGATGTTTGCGATCGATACTCCTGCGGCGTACGCTATACCTGCTCCAAGTAGACCTACCTCTTGCACCAGTACTATGCTACCGAGGACTATAACGGCGAGACCTGTTATCTGTGAAAGAGCTTCTTTCCGGGTTTCTCCGAACGCTATCAGCATTCTCCCTACAGGACCTATAGCGGTCTGCACAAATCTTCCCAGTATCAGGATAGTGAGCAGTGTGGATGCAGCTACGTAGGAGGGTCCATATAGTATATGGAGGATTGGCTCTGATTTTAGGATGAAAACAAGCGTAACCGGTAGTATCAGTGTGACCACCCATCTCACAACCGTGTTGTACAGCGACTTCATCTCTTCGAAACGCCCCTTGCTATGTAGCGAACTGATAAGAGGCAGGTAGAGATAGCCCAGGGAGGAAAGAACCATGGCTGTGGTGTAGGTTAAAGGATAGGCTGCGTTGTATAGACCGGTTTCATTTGATGTGAGGAAGAATCCGAGGATGAATATGTTTGCCCATATTATTCCGAACCGGGCGAGGTCAGAGAACCATAGAGGTGTCGAGAACCTTACGAGTTTTTTCGCGCGATCTGTCGAAGGCTTCACAAATCGTAAGCCTTTCATCCGGTAGAGGACGATAGCTGAGACCAGTACTATCCAGGCTGAGAAAACATAGCCTGCCGCGGCGTAAGATGGAGCGGTTCGGTAAAGAGTGAAAATCGCGGATAGGATTAGTATTGATAGAGGGAGTAGGAGGTCTTCAAGAGCCACCTTTTCCAGTGTTTTCTCTCTTCCCCGGAAATCCGATATAAATACAGCGACCGCTACACTTGCGGGGATGCTAAAAGAGAACAGTTTGAGAACTGTCTCAAGTTCGGGCGAGCCCATCCAGCTCGCAAAAAGCCCTGATGAGAGGAACAGTAAAGCGCCGGATAAAAAGGAGAGTGGCAGAGAGACTGCTAACACTGGAGACGTATAACCGTCTTTTTCTTCTCCGTGGGATATGAAACGCGCCAGCGTGTTTCCCAGTCCTAGCAACGAGAAAATTATGAAGAAGTTCATAAAGGCGAGACCTTCGTTGAGAACTCCGTATTTCTCCGGCTGCAAAAGTCTGCCCAGAACCACGCGGGTCAGGAGGCTGGCAACTCCGGCTATAACCGCTCCTATCGCTATACCTAGACCGCTGTTGAAAAGCTTGCTAGTGTTCTCAAGCTCGCTGTCATTCATCTATCTCTGTTTTCGTGAGAGGCTTATTGAAGTTTTAAAATATCCTGATCGAAGATGAAGATTATGAAGGACGTACAGCAACTTGACCCTTACTCTCCCGAAGGATGTTTCATCGCGACTGCGGCTTACGGGACAGAAACACATCCACGGATAGATGTTCTGAGGGATTTTCGGGACAGCTACCTGAAGAGGTTCTACTTCGGTCGTCTCTTTACCAGGGCTTACTACCGCCTCAGTCCTCCTGTAGCTGATTACATCGCTAGAAGTGAGTCGAGAATGGAGAAAGTAAGGAAGTTTTTCGTGGAGCCGTGCTGTAGAGTGGTTGAGAGAGTATCAACTGAATAAGGAATGTCTTAAGCTGCCGTTTCAGCATACTGACCGGGGATGTCCTAGTGTGGTCAAAATTGGTCTGTCATATTTGTGTTTTCATACTGAGTCGCCTGTTGTCTATTAAGCGTATAGGAAAGAATAGTCTCGGTAATCCTTCCTGTACAGTTTCTTAAACATCCTGCTCAGGAAGTGTACAGGTTTTTTTCGACCAAAGTTTTTCAGAAGAAGATTATAGTCTGCGGCTTTCTGCATGTGCCTGTACTTCAGCTGTTTTAGCCTGTGATCGCGCGGTTTTCCGTCTATATAGTATTCTACAGCTCTGTTAAAAGTTGCATCGATAAAGTCTTCGTGTTCGGGTTCTTCGAGTTCGAGACCAAACTCCTCGGGGTTCGTATAAATAGACATTCTCTCCTCTCTGTCCTTATATATTCCAAGAGGTCCTACACTGGCGCTCAACAAGTTATCATTGCTTCTAAGGAAATTGATTGTCTCATAATATTCTTCTTGAGTTTCATGAGGGAAATCTGTTATAAAAAACCCGTGAGGTTTTATACCGGCTTTCGCCTCTTTTTCAAGGGTGTTTTCTATCATTGATCGCGTTTCTGCTTTCCTCATCCTGTGAAGTACGCTGTTTGAAGCGGACTCGATACCATGCATTAGGCAGACACATCCTCCCTCTGCGAGTGTGTCAAAGAACTCCTGTCTACGCGGTAGTATGATTGCCTGGCTTCCCCAGCGAATATCTAGCTCCTCTTCAATAACTCTTTCCGCAAACTTTTTGACGTAATCCGGTTTGTTGAATAAGTTGGAGTCTGTGAAGAAAATGTTTCTAACCCCTTCTCTGTCTCTGTAATCTCTGAGTTCTTCTATAGCCTTATCTATACTTTTATACTGGAATTTCTGGTTCTCAATGTAATTACAGAAACTACATTTCTGGGTGCAGCCTCTGCCGAATTGATACGGGAGTATGGGCTCATCAAAGAAGGATATGTCTCTTAGCTTCTCTACAATATCTTGGTTGAAAACTGGCTTAGGTTTCATATCGAGAGGGTGTTTATAGGGTTTCCCTCGGATTAGTTCGCCGTTCTCAACGTATACCAGACCTGTATCGTTTTCCAAGGGTTCGCCGTCCAGCTCGTGTTTGAGTATATTAGAGATAGGTATTTCTCCGTCACCTATAACTCCGTAGTCAATGAACGGCAGCCTTACTATCTCTAAATCGTTTGTGGAGGTACATGATCCGCCTATAACCACTAATTTTTCCTGAGCTCTTTCCTTCAGTACAGGTAGTCCTTTGATAAGAGAGTCATCGCTTTTGGCTGATATGAGAATCACATCGTAGGAGTCGATGTCAAGCATATCTCCTAACTGGTTAGCTACTTTCGTTATTTCCTCATTATTCTCGCCTCTTAGATAGTCTAGGACGTCCTCTTGGTTCAGGACTGATAATTCAACTATATCTTTCTGGAACTTGTTTTTGTTCAGAAAGCGGCAGTCTGCTAGGAGGCTCTTCTGATCATGTTCATATCCTTCTTCGTCCAGCCAGCCTGAAATGGCGCCGAGACCGGCGTTTATCATAGGCATGAACGAATCTTCTTTCACGGGAGGAGAGAACAGCAGGATGTCTGGGCTACCCATACCTTGAATTATTCCTTAAGTACCATATTTTTTACTCTTTTAGAAGAGAGAGTCAGTGCCGAGATCTGTTAGGCGAATCTTCACGAACTGTCAAAAACTATAGATGTGACGATAGAGATATTCTTTATTCAGAAGATATTTCTAACGGTTTCTCAGATTATCAGTCTCTCGTGCGTGTGAAGGAGTTGCCTCCTGAAGTGAGTCTTGCGATGTAGTTCAAGAGTACCTCGACTCTGCTTTGGGTGTATCTCATAAGAGAGTCTATTACCTGCCTAAGTTATAAGAGTATCCTATATTTCGCAAAGTTTAGAATTTTTTGAATAAACAAATCTGTCCTATACAACGTTCTTACCTCTGTTCTTCACGGACACGATCTTTCCTCCCTCTGTAATATCTAGTTCTCCAACTTCATGGAACTCTATCTCCCTGATTCCTAATACCTCCTTGAGATCGCCTTCAACATCCTTCAGTGTTTCTTGCTGGAAGTTAGAATTAGGAACGTACTTCAGGGTAACTTCTCCGTCCTGCTTTACGAGCTGGAAGACAAGCAAATCCCTGTACTTGGCAAGGGTGTCGATAATTTCGTAGGGCGATACGACAGAATTCTTGGCGTCGAAGAAGTTTCTGGCTCTTCCTTCTACCTTTTTGATCTTCGGGAAGCTCTTTCCACAGGCACATTTATTCTCCATCTTCATCACTACGTCTCCCAGGTCATACCTTACCAGAGGTGTCACGTGGTTTACCAGTGTTGTACCTACTAACCGTCCTCTTTCTCCGGCTGATACCTCTTCCCCATTTTCATCCAGTATCTCGATAAGCACTGAGTTGGAACAGAGATGATATCCGTCTCCTTCAGGGCATTCCCAGGCTATCCGGTGAAACTCCGTACAACCATAGTTATCGTGGACGGGTGCTTTGAAGGCTTCCTGGATAGTTTCTCTCATGGTAGGAGTGAGTACCTCCCCCTGCGTGAATATTGCTTTAGGACTGATGTCGTAATTCCTGTCTGATTGCAAGGCTTTCTTGGCTAGCGTGAAGAGAACAATAGGGTAGTATATTATGTAGTCATGGGAGGTGCTTTCAAGCTCTTCCAGTTGTTCTTCGAAAGATCGTTCATACAGGATATTTTCTTTCGGAACGAAAATGTTTCTTCTGATTTTATTCTTCCTTTTCTCATACCAGTAATTATGCTGTTTCCTGAACGGTCGGTAGCCTTGGATAATCAGGTTTCTGAGGTACACTGCCTCGACCCAGTCCCAGGGCTGGTTCCCGAAATTGACTTTAAGTCTCTGCCTTCCCGAAGACCCTGAGCTTAACAGACTTCCGCCCTTGTCTATACTTTTCTTGACATCTCCCATCTGGTTTCTGTCCGGATCGATGATAGGGATTTTCTTTATATCCTCTAGCTTGTCGAACTGGTTTGGATGGAAACCGTGTTTAGACCATTTATCAGAGTAGAAAGGTCTTTTGTATGCCTCCTCTAGGATTTCTCTTAGTCGTTCCTCTTGAGTTTTTTTTATATGAGGCAGACTTTGTTCGAGATGTTTGAATGAACTATGAAGATAGAACCCTTTCCTGAGCATCATTGTTTTTCCCTCAGTTTGCAGTTCTTGACTATGTTCTCGACTTTTTCGCTGTTTATACTTGACTCTCTCCCTTGTTCGCACACAGCGCCTCTGAAGCCTGCTATGTCCGCTCCTATGTTGTCCACCTTCTTAATGTCTTCTGTCGTGAGGGAGCCGGCGAGCGCCACATCCATACCGTTCTGTCTGGCGTATCTAGTGAATCCTTCCAGTTCGCTCCGTGGTAATATGTCCAACAGATTTCCCTTATCTTTGGATAACGTATCAAGCATAACTGTGTCTGCGCCCGCTCTCGAACCTACTTCGACGATATTTTTCGGTTCAAGGGTTCCAGAGGCTTTATAATCCCCGTATCCTGCCACGACCACGCTGGTGTCCGTATTATTTCTATCTACTGTCTTCACCGCTGTCCTTATGATTTCTACACCTTCTTCAATTGTTTCAGCCTCTTTCAGACCTATCTTGATGTAATCAGGATCAAAGCGCAGAGCGCCTTCCACAGCCAGACCTATGGTTCCGGGAAGTTGAGGGCAGTCCCCGATTGCTATGCTGATTTCGGAGTCGCCAGCTATTTCATCGCAGATCTCTTCTATTCTACTGGGTCTTGAAGCACCGAGAGATCCTTCGGAAGGATTCTTGATGTCCACTATCTCAGGTCTTTGATCAGAAACAACCTCTGCCTCGTCCGCATCTGTTACCGTTATCAGTGATTTCATAGCATTCCTGCACTAATTAGAGAGAGTATAATTAAGTAATAAATGCCTTCATGTGCTGCGTAGAACTTGTGCCGACTTTTTCTTATCCTCCCGTAGTCCTCTATTCTATGAAGCTGCAAAACTCGAATTATAAAGAAGAATGCGGGTATAAGATACAGTTGCCAAACACCGGTTGACCAAGCAAGGAAGATCCCTGTTACAACAGGGACTATTAGGAAAAGCGTGGCGACGATTAAACTGTTTTTGACTCCTATTTGGTCAATGAGCGAAAATACTTCCCGTTCCTCTTCCTGATGCTCGATCTGGTGCGCTATCTCGTAAAACGCCAGATAGAACGTGAAAAGTATAGAAAAGAATAATCCGGTAGCTCCAAGTGATCCTGCGGTTACTAGGTAAGGATGTAGGTAGATTATAAGACCGAGAGGGATCGCGTTTAGGGGTATGGAGAACGCCCAATGCCGTTTTAAACGCATCGGTCCCTGGTAAAGGTAGAAGAGAAGACTGTAAAGCACAAGAAGTAGGGTGAACTCTTGCGAAACAGGATAAAACATCAATGCTAACGCAAGCGGCGCCAACATAAGAAACCGGAGTTGCCAGAGATCCCATCCTTCAGAGAGAAGCTTTCCAACGTAGGTCTCTTCACCCCATCTTAGATGATCATAATAATCATTCATGCTGAATGAGTGCAGCTGAACAAGAAATACTTGTAGAAAGCCTATCGCGGCTGCAAATGCGTTGTCCAGCGAAACTCCGGCGCTGAAGACTCCTATCAGCGCCATCCCCATGTTCTTGTACCAGGTATCTAGCCTGTAAAACTTGACAGGGTTCACAGTATGCTCTTACTATTTGTGGCTTTTTATAGAGGTGTAGAGATCTCCTGATTACTTAGACAAGATCTGGGTCGCAGTTGTTCTCTCTCCTTCTATAGCCGATTTTACTCTTTCCGGGTATTCACCGTGGACGAGTGTGCAGGATAGCTGGTGTTGCTGGAGTATCTCAGGTAGAATTGGATCTATTACCTCGCCTGCTGATTTCTTGGCTTCCTCCGCAGTTATCTCTTGATGGAGTTTTCCTTCGTCATCTTTGATCCCTGAAACGGATTTTACCAGCACTATCTTTTCTACGCCGAATTTTTTACCTAGGTGTGCGGTGATGCTGTCAGACGTGACATCCCATGATTTATCCAGCGAATCGTCTTTTCTGAGTAGCTGGTATACGCCTGTTACTGGTATATGGTCTTTACTCATTGTTTCTCTGATTTCATCTTCATCCTCTGCGTACTGGAATACAGGCGACATACCGGATAGCACGTGGGCATTGACATCCATCGCCTTTATGGCTGCCCAGTGAGCAGCTTCATCTGAAATAGAGAAACGTTCATCTAGTTCCCTGACAACGTCCGCTGCCTCGCCGCCGCCTGCGATTACTGAGATATTGCTTTCTATGTCCTCTAACGCGTTAACTACTTTTCGACAACGTTCTCGGTCGCGGATTGTTGAACCGCCCACCTTGACAACGGTCTCCATAGACTGAACAGTATTACAATACTTTTTACCTTTGAAGGTGCAAACATTCTTTTGTGGAGCTGATACCTGTACTTGACATAAAGGAAGGTAAGGTTGTCCGAGGGGTGGAAGGGGACAGGGACTCCTACAAACCTGTCGAATCCTGTCTGACTGACTCTGCGGAACCGGTGGACGTTCTTGAGGCTTTAAAAGACGATTTTGAGCTCAAGAAGGTGTATATAGCAGATATCGATTCTCTAGAGGACAACGGGGACAACGATGACTGTATAATAGAGTTGTTCGATACTTTCGACCTACAGTTCTACTTGGATAGGGGAATAAAAACCGCTGAAGGTCTTGAAAGCAGGGTCGTTGAGAGAACTGACAAGGTGATAGTGGCGTCTGAAACAGTGAGGTCGGTAGGCGACATGGAAAATATCATGGAATGTCTCGGTTCAAGAGCTGTGTTCAGCGTAGACATGTATAACGGAGAGCTGGCTGGTGATATAGGGCATTTTGACTCGGCTTCTGAGTTGTTGGAGTATGTAGAGGATTTGGATGTAGAAGAGATTATTCTGCTGGATATCGGTAACGTTGGAACGGCGTCAGGTGTGGCTGAACACTTACTGGAAAAAGCTGATGAGTATGGAGAGGAGGAGTTCATAACCGGTGGAGGAGTCAGGAATGTTAATGATGTCGAAAAACTGGAAAAGCATAATATATCAGGAGTTCTGGTCTCAACCGCTCTGCACAGAGGTTATCTGAAAGATTATTCTCCAGGATGATTTGTAGAGGGATGAAAAATGCGAGAACTTGAGCCATGCGTGTTTCAAATCGACTTTTTCTTATCCAAGGATATGGGAGAGACTATGCCCGGGAACCTGGTCAGACCAGGGTTACCTTCTCTGATAGTAAACCAGTTATTTCACAAATATAAGGCAAAAGCATCGAAGGATGATGTTGAAAAGTTAGTTGCGGAAGCTGATTTACCTGATAGAAGTCTGGTACTCCTCACTGAGAACACCTACCACCACCTCACCTATGGTCTTGTCAAAGGTGTTGAAGAAGAGGATATAGGTTACATTCATATCGATAACCATCACGACGCAGCTAATCTACGGGAGAAAGGAGAGGAAAACCTCCTGTTCTCAAGCTTTGTATCTGATATAGGTTCTCTTGACAGTGTATCTAGTATCTTATTGATAGGAGCATACTACCACAGTCTGGACTGTATATCTGATGAGGTGATGGAGAAAGAAGACTGGAGAGAGATTTTGCGGGAGAAACTGGATGATTTCCCCGATAAAGTCTACGTATCTATAGATCTTGATATACTGGACAAGTCACTTATGGAGACAAGTTTTGGTCAGGGTGTACTTGACTTGAATGAGCTTGAAGACCTGATAGAGATAATAAGAGAGGAGAAAGAAGTAGTTGCGGGAGACATCTATGGTCTTGAAAAACCTCTGCAGAAACATGAGGTAGAAACTTACAAGAAAACTGCGGCGATGTTAATTTGACGGGATGTTTTATTTTCTGAGAGTTATGCCTGTTCCTGAAAGATACAATATGGTTTACGAGCTAATATAGAACTCTTTGATAGCCACGGTCGTTATTTTCTCTTCACACCAAGGAGCGTCTAGCATTGCTACACTGAACTCCGCAGATTTTTCCGGTTTAACTATCTGAGATAGGATTGAAGGGTCGGTAAAGTCTTCAACGACGATTTTTTCGTAGTTTCTGGTGTTTGTAATGTTTTTCTCAGCGATGAGATTACCGTTTCTGAAGATGCCTATCGGCTGATCGAAGCATATGTTCTCAACTTCTCCTGCATGATGGAGGGCGTCTCTATACATGTTGACTGCTTCTATCTGCAAGTCAAGGTTTATATTAGGGATTTTCTCTTGCCTTTTTAGTTCACTATCAGATCCAAGTAGGAAAACTAATCCTCTGTCATAGGTACTAGTATTAAAGCCTTCTGTAGTCCTTTTTTCTCCGTTTTCGAATATTTCAGCGGTATGATTACGCGGAACATCTTGAGAGTAACCATGACTTAGGTAAAAACCAGAACCCTGCCAACCGTTTAACTCGCCGCTAAATCTCCCTCTATAAACAGTTTTATTCTCGCTGCCCATTTCTCTTTCAAACCTGTTAAAATAGTCTGCATCATCAAGAACAAGTTCATGGTTATCCGTCTTAAAATCATCAGGAAGCTGATTGTGGCTGTAAAGTACTGAGAAGCTAAATCCGGTAATTAATCCTAGCGCGATTATTATGCCTAAACTTTTTGGTTTCACGTATATGTGTTCTCTTATCTCTTTATAGAGATTGGGGGGGTCTATACTGCGGTCGCTCAGGTTATCCTATCCCTGGAAAAGGCTTCTTTGAGATACTCTGTTTCGATCCGTGTTCCGCTGTGGACGGGCAATCCGATAAAATGTTTGATATACTTGTTTGCATTCTTGAACTCAGGATTGCCTGTGACCTCGTCTGCAAGGAGATCGTTCCAGGTCTGAACACCGTATAAACCTTCTTTCTCCAGAATTGATTTTGTCTTTGAAGGCTGTTCTACAAAAGTTGGATAGCAGAGAGGATAAACTCCTTTCTCCAGTTTCTTTTTGGGAGGGAAGATGTCTTTCCACTTTTGAAATTTTTCCCTCCTATCAGCTTTAAGATCTTCAACATTCAGCGTTGTCGCTCTTAGAAAAGATATGGAAGACATTTTTTGGTCTCCCTTGTGACGTCTTGTGTTTCCTCCGAATTCTTCCCTTATCTTCTGTACAGCGACGGGATGGTACGGCTCTATTCTCGATAGGATCTCTCCCATTATTTTTAGAATATCTCGGGGTTTGAATTTTGTATCTATCCCTTCCAAATCTACGTCAATTTCTTTACCGACATGGAGGACAGATCCGTCAGTTAGAGGAAGAGACTTGTAAAGGCCTGTAATACCGATGTCACCGAAACTACCCAGTATTTTACCTTTCTTTGTGCTCAAAGCAGAGTGGGCACAGTCATCTATTAGAAAGAGATCATATTCATCGGCGATTTTTTCCACTTGTTCAAAGTTATTTGGTTGAAACCCGAACTGGTTAACCACAAGTATTGCGGCTGTTTTCTCGTTTATCTTCTCTACTAGGTCGGGTATTCGAGGATCGAGATCGTTTTCTACCTGATAAAACTCTATGTCAATATGTTTCTCCTGAAATACCTCTACCGCCTCTCTGCACAGATATGAGGGTAAAAGTACTTCAGAACCTTCCTCCAGCCCCAATATTTCTATGGCTCGCCTCAGACCGTACCTGCTGTGTCCATGGAGCTCTATATAGGAGGAAGATTTTTCTTCTACGAAGAAAAGAGGTTTGTGTCTTGAGAGAGGTTGCGACTTGTAAATCGGGTAACGAGTGCTTCTGATTTTCCTCTGAGGCTGCCTTTTCATGATTTAGAACTCTGTTGAACTCTTTGAATTAAAGATTAAATAGATTAGAGCGTATATACGGGATATGTCTCAGTACGTTCTATCTGTTGTACCTGCTACAAATAATTCTGGTTATAATGACTTAAGCGCGGTTATTTATCAGGATGGAGAACTGGTTTTCGGGGTAGAGGAGGAGCGTTTGACGCGTGATAAACATGCTTTTGATCAGTTTCCTGAGAACTCTGTCAAAGCGTGTCTGGATTTCTGTGATATAGAGTTTGAGGAGTTAGAACGTATCTTAATTCCCTTCGATATTTCCCGAGTTAGACATTTGGCAGGAGTTGAGCTGAAAAATGCTTTCAGGAGTTCTTGCAGTGTACCTCAGCTTATATTTAGGTGTGAAAGAGCTATAGAGAAATATCTGATCACTAAAAACTGGCCGTATAGGGAAATAATTAAGGAGTTGAAAAAGTTTGGTGAGGTACCGGAGGTGAAGATGTTCTCTCACCACCGGTGTCATGCTGCAACCGCTTTTTACTCATCTGAATTTGATTCATCGATAGTCTTGACTATGGATTGGGTGGGAGAACATGACTCTACAGTTGTTTGGAAAGGAACAGAAGACGGGCTTGAGAGAGTCAGAACTTATAGTTTTCCAAATAGTCTAGGAAATTTCTACTCTGTCTTTACCGAGTACCTGGGTTTCAGAAGATTAAATGGAGAAGGCAAGTTGATGGGGTTAGCAGCCTATGGAGGTCCGAATAAAGAGATCAGATCCGTATTAGATGAGTATTTTAAGAGAGGATCAGATTATAATGTTGAGAAGCTGACTTACCAAAGTCTGGGAGAGAGATACAAAATTCTGGAAGAGATTTTTGGTAGAGGAAGAAGAGAAGAGGATATAACAGATTGGCACAAAGATTTGGCTTTTGAAGTTCAGAAGTTTCTTGAGGATACTGTTGTCTCGATTGCTAGAAAGTACCTGGATGAACTTGGACACGAAAATTTAGCAGTCGCTGGAGGTATAGCTCTTAATTGTAAGATGAATCAGAGACTTAGAGGGATGGACGAGACAGAGGATTTTTATCCGTTTCCCGTTGCGAGCGATGCCGGAACTTCGATAGGAGCAGGCATGCTGGAATTTCAAGGGAGGGCTGGTTATGAAAGTGTTTACCTAGGGAGAGAATATTCGGATGGGCATATAGAAGACGTGCTTAATAGAAACAAGATAGATTACACTAGAGCCGACAATGTCGAGGAGATAATAGCCGAAGAGCTTTCAGAGAGGAAGATTGTAGGGCACTTTAGTGGAAGGATGGAAATGGGTCCGCGTGCTCTTGGGAACAGATCGATTCTAGCAGATCCACGTGATGCACGGATGAAGGATGTGATTAATAGAAGAATTAAGTTCCGCGAGGAATTTCGACCTTTTGCTCCGGTCATACTTCTTGAAGATTTTGAGGAGTATGTGTATGATGCTGCAGAAGCGCCTAACATGGTTCAAACGTTCGATGTCAGATCTGAGAAAAAAGAGAACATTCCTGCTGCAATGCATATCGATGGATCAGTAAGACCGCAGACAGTATCGGAGGAAACTAACCCCCGCCTTTATAGAGTTATAAAGAGGTTCAAAGAGAGAACGGGCATCCCGGCATCTCTCAATACTTCGCTCAATATACGTGGAGAGCCTATAGTTAATAGACCGGAGGAGGCGATAAAAACTTTCTACGGTACAGGTATGGACATCTTGGTTTTAGAGAACTTTATTATAGAGAAATAAGCGGTACTAAACCGGCTCTTTTTTACCCTGTGAGAACTGATAAAAGTTTCTGATAGCAGAGATAGCATATGCAGATTCCGTTTCAAATGGACCGGACCGAGATCAAGCTGTTTCTCGTGTTCCTATTCCTCTTCACGATGTTCATCAGTTGGGGCGGAGATAACGCCTGGTCTCGATACAATCTTGCCCAAGCTATGGTAGAAGATCGGTCTCTTGAAATATCTGAGTATTCGCATAACACGATGGACAAGATAAGCCCTGAGGTGCATTGGGGTGAAATCAACGAATCTGAATACTGGGAGATTTATGAGGAAGGTCCTCCTGGTAAGAGAGAAGAGATGGTAAGGAGATTAAGGCTTCAATCCTTTGAGAATGCCTCAGTGATTTATACGGATAAAGCGCCTATGTCTTCTTTTCTAGCTGTACCGGCTTACATCCTAGGAGGCTTTTTCGATGAAGGTGCAGATAGGTGGATGGAGAGCGAGTCTTCTGATTCCCCTGTAGAACTTTCTTTCCAGACGGTATTCAGACAGTTTCTTATGGTATTCGCTCTCTCCGTTCTTCCGGGAGCCTTGCTTCTGGTGCTTGTCTATCGATATCTGCAAGATTATGTTGATGTGAGAGCAG
The DNA here is from genome assembly GCA_022729235.1 of Candidatus Nanohalarchaeota archaeon. GTDB lineage: Archaea > Nanohalarchaeota > Nanosalinia > Nanosalinales > Nanosalinaceae > JALDAJ01. Next base: position 117,240 of record JALDAJ010000001.1, on the reverse strand, counting down.
CTCTTTACACTGCGGTTTTAGCTGGTATTTCAACGCCTCTGATGGTATATTCGACAAGCTTTTTCGGAGTCATAACTGCAGCGTTTTTCGGTTTTTTAGCGTATATTGTGCTTCAGAGGTCGATAAACACGGGGGCTTCATTGTTAATGTACGTTTCAGGTATATTATCTGCCTTAGCATTTGCTACTGAGTACTACGCCAGTCTACTTCTGGTTCCTTTCATCTTATACTTATTTGCCTCTGGAGAGAAGAAAGATGTTAAGAGGTTCATCGGAGGCGTTCTAATAGGGTCTATCCCTTTGCTCCTTTATAACTGGTTTACTACAGGTAATCCTCTAAAACCTCCGTTACTCGCTGCGGATATGTTTCTAGGACCTTTAGAAGCCGAGTGTGCAGTTTACGTGGAGTGTTATAGTCTTGACTCAAGAATTAATGCTTTCTTTATTGCGGACCCTGTGAGGGCTTTAAATGCAGCATTTCGTCTTCTCTTTTTCCCTACTAGAGGGTTGTTCTTCTACGCACCCATCCTGCTGCTCGCAATCCCGGGAACCTACGAGCTTTACAAGAGGAACAAAAAGCTTCTTATCCTGTTCCCAGGAGTATTCCTGCTTTTCCTGCTCTTCCAGGCATCTCAACTGAACTGGCTTGCAGGAGTCAGCTTTGGACCTCGTTATACCGTAGTCGGGCTTCCCTTCCTGATTCTGCCGGTTGCTTTAGGGCTTGAAAAGATGATGGAGAAAGGACGTACTATCCAGATTTTCGTCCTACTGACTTTTCTTTTCTCTGTATTCGGCATGCTGCTAGGATTTAACGCCTGGCATAGTATCGACATGGATCAGGATGAATATAGCGATAACTTCCACAGCTTTTCGGCTGTTCAACCCGAATTCTACCCGCATCTTGTGAGCGAGTTCAAAGAGTACGGACCTCAGTCAGAAGTTATGATGAGCTTGACTGGTCGCTACAAGGGTATGGACATCACCCGTGAAGCACCTTACGGACCTGAGTTCGTTGAACTGGGAGCTATAGGTGACGAAGCTCTTTTATTCTCGACAAATCTCGTGCCGGTGATGCTGGCGGTAGCTATCCTGACAGGTCTGTTATGGAGGGAACTTGAGAAACTACGGTTTGTAGGTATAGGCGCAATAGTCTTGTTAATTCTTGCTTCGATAAGCACTTCCAGCATTTACGCTGCAGGGGAGACATACAGATCGAGCGGAGAGTACTTTGACAGCGTAAACGGGAGCGTGACCACTATCTTTTACGCCGATGAGAGAGAGGTACCGCATATTGAGGTCTTTGATGTATCTCAGAACGAAATACTGGAATTGAACGTCGCTGTCAACGGAAATAATCAAAGGACTTACGAGGTCCGGGGTTCCGAAGAGCTTTACTTCCCATCTGTGAGCGAGGGAAGAAATGAGATCAAGCTTGAATCCCGGGATTGTCAGGTACCTGCGCTCCACGGCAACTCATCGGATACAAGGTGTCTATCCTTCGGAATAGAAAACATGTCCCTGAGGTCTCCAGAGGAGATAGACGGTCCTGTTCTTCTTCAGGGATGGCATGACTCGGGTACACTTTCTGAAGAAGGTGGCTGGATGCGGGAGGAGGCAGGACTGGCGTTCTACTCGGACGGTAGCGACCAGTTTGTCCGGCTTAACATGACTGAAGCAGGCTATCTTGAAGACAGCGATATTGAAGTCAGCCTAAACGGAGAAAGGGCGGAAACCTTTGAGCCATCCGACTCCTTGATTTATGCTAGTGTCCCGGATAGCGGATGGAACGAGTTACAGCTTGAGGCTGATCGATGTGTCGTACCTGCAGAAAAAGAGGACTCCGATGATGAGCGCTGTCTCAGCTATCTTCTGGAAAGCTTCTCAACATTCTCAAAGGATGAACTGCCGGAGAAAACTCTAGGTAAGGGATGGCACGGGAAAGAAAGTGATGGCAGATGGATGGAAGACGAATCAGAAGTCATGCTCGGTTCTCGTTCAGCTCTCCTCAATGTAACGGCTAGACCTTATCATGGCGTCGAGGACTCGGAGCTTACAATCTACGTCAACGGCGAAGAACATGAGACGATAACTCCTGAAAGAGAAGATAACCATCACCTCGTCCCTGTGACAGGCAGAGATATCAACTATGTCCGCTTTAGGAGCAGGGAGGGATGTATAACTCCGGCAGAATATGAGGAAGACTCGACGGATGAACGATGCCTGAGCTTCAAAGTTGAACACGAACTGGTGGAAAGCTTAGAAGAGAAGAAGTACCTGGGGGGCTGGTATGAAAAAGAGGAAGACGGAAGATGGATGGCGAATGAGACAAAAGTGGTCTTATCTGGAAATGAGGATACTTCAATGTTTCTACAGGCGACACCATACAGCAAACTTGATAATCCTGTTCTGAAGCTGTCTTTGAATGGGGAGATACTGGAAAAAGTTGAATCAGATGAGCGATTTACCAGAAGTTTCGGTGTCGGAAGTCATTTGGAAGAAGGAGTAAACATTCTGGAACTTGAGAGTGTAAAGGGATGCAAGGCGCCCGTCAGGGAGGAGGCAGAATCCGAAGATAATCGGTGCCTCAGCTTTATGATTAACTCGTTAGAATTCGATGACCGTACGTTTCTCGACCTTGAGACTCATAAGAGTCCTTTCACGAAATAAATGTTATCAGGTCGTCAATTGAGAATGTGGATAAATCTCGAGGCTGATATTTAAGCTCCGTGCCTTCTTCCACGTAAACAACCATGAACCCGAATCCGTTGTGGATCTCGCCGCCGTCAACCCGCTCCCAGAACGGATAGTATGACTCCTTCACCAGAACCCATCCTGAACCATCAACATCTAGAGAGATAGTGTAAGGATCTTTCTTATCACACCTGACTTCGATATCGCCTCCTTCAGGTTTTTCTGCAGGAGTACCCTCGACAGGGAATTTGGGAAGAGGCTGACCCTCTCTGAAGAAATCCTTCGCCGTATCCGCATAGTTGTTCTCTATCCAGACAGGCTCTATCCTCTCGCAGTAAGACATTTCCCGCTCAAGCTCATACACGTCAAGGTGTTCTGATGAGTGTATTCGTTTGAACTCTTCGTCTAGGAATGTTTCATTTCTGAGCTGTCTATCACTAGGGTGTATAGTAGATTCCAGTCCTATAGTTTGTGTTTCGTAGTGAGAAGGTAGCCATTGTCCTTTAGGTGAGATAATGTATCTTGTATTAGAGATGTGCATTAGATTTTTACGGAGTTCTGGATCATCTTCTCTTTCTGAAAGATCTGTTGCGTACCACCTTCCTCCTGTTTTTTGCAGTAATTCTGTGAATTCCTCGTTAGGGTTAGCTTGAGGGAACCATCCGAATACATTCGGAACTCCAGCATCCCAAAGGAGGTAGGCATCCCAGTGTCGCATACCTATACCCATACCTCGGTAGTTATCATCTAGAGGCAACTCGCTGAGTTCCTCTTCGAATTCAGGGCTCCAGTTGGCTGACTGGGTAAGCATCGGACTTGTATCCAGAATCACCAGTCCTGATAGAATAATCAAGAATAAGGTTATTTTTGAATGGTCTATTCCTAAAAGCTTATTTTCTAGAAGGTGATCTAGACCATATACTGCTATAAAAACCCCGAAGGTTGCGAAGAGAATCTCGAATCGCGCTAGGTCAAATTGGTTCATGAAGGGTATTATTTTGAGACCGTAGTTCCGGGACCAGAACAGTATATAGAAGAGTAAGAGATTCAGTAAGGAAAATTGCAGAAACTTGTTTTTCATACGCCTATAGCTCATGACTCCGACCGCTAGAAGTACTGCATGGATCCATCCCATGTGTAATGGAGGGGGCTGGACGGCAAAATTACGGTCTATATGTGATACTAGGCTGAAGTCCAGAGGCGCAACGTTCCAGGCAGGTCCTAGTACGTTCATATGCTGGATAAAACGGGTCAAATATGGTGCTCCCAAAAGCAGAGGTATGAAAAGTATTGCTGCTATTGGAGCCAGTCCGAGTTCTCTCAGGTTGTCTCTGTATACTAAAAAGAATATAGTGCCTGTGAACAGGAAGAGATACGCCATCATGGTATGCATTAGAAACAGAATTCCGGATCCTAATCCGAGAAGGACATGTGTAGAAGAAATACTTTGCTGAAATAAATCGTCTCTAACTAGGAGTGTGATCAGGAAAAGATATACTGGAACTGCTAAGGCCGAGCTGAAACGTCCAACAGTGAACAAGTTGCTGTATAGCGGATAGGAAAATGTGACTAGGACAACGGAAAATAGTCTTACTCTCTTATCTTCAGAAATCTCCCTTGAAATGGTGTAAACTGCTGATGCTGTCAGAACCAGCGTTAAAAGACGGAGGGTGTTGTATGACAGGGTGATATCTTGGAAAAGAACGTTGGTATAATACAGGAGATAGGTTCCTAGAGGTGAGTAAACCGCCAAGAGAGGAGATCCATTGTACCATAAATCAGTCCAGTAGTATATCTGACCGTACTCTTCTATTAAAGAGGTCATGAGCTCAGCCCGGAATAATGGTAAGGGCGAGTCTACTCCTGCAGGAAGTCCTGATGTTAGAAATGCAGGAGCGGCAGCTAAAAACGGTAGCAAAAGTATTATGCCGTAAGCGCTGTAGCCACTAAGAGAGTCTCTTGATAAGTTCAGAAAACTGTTTAAGAACTGTTGAGATGTTTTTATTCCCTTTTCTGCTCTTGATCTGAGGCGTTCTGATAAGACAAATGCGAATGATATCACTAGGAATATCGGAGGTATAATTCCGAATAGAATACGTCTTTCACCGAGGTCTCGCTCATATTCTGAACCAGGATCTGGATTAGTCCATACTTTCACATCATTTCCCAGTTCTTCTTCATCCCATCCGGTGTCGTTCATCCAGGATGCTGACTGGTCATCGAACGTAAGTACGTATTTAAGTGATACGTTGGAGGCGTGATGTATTATGTTTTCCAGTTCTGACCTAGTTGTCCTATCTAATTTGTCATAAGAGCTGGCGAACTCTATCTTTCTGCCTGTGAAATAACCTGTATCTAGAGTAGGTATTTCAGTGTTCCTTTCGATTTCGCCGATCGGAAGACCGTGACCGTGGGTCATGTAGAGATAGTCTTCTGAAGCCTCCTCGTTAAGAAAGTCCAAAGCCGTTTGCGCCTGAGTTTGATTGTAAGAGCCTAGATTTTCATGTCCGTAACCTACGTATGAGCCATGATGAAGGCTGTTTGTCCAGAAAGCTGCTCCAAGCGAGAGAACCACAAAAACTGTGAGAAGGACTGTTTTGAGCGGTATTTTTCGGGAAAGCGAGCCTTGATAGGTTGCTGCGTAAACGCCTACGAGAGAGGTCAGGAACAGTGATGCTAGAAGAGAGAAACGATCATAGACAAGCTTAGTTGCGGTATCTCCGAACAGTACTTCGGGTAGAGGCGTGGTTAGCCCCAGACCCAGTATCAAGAATATCAGTGTCAACAGGTTGATTGTAAGTGAGTTCGGTCGTTCTATGTGGTTTATCTTGTCCCTGAAGACGAACACTATTCCGAGGATACTTGCTCCGTAGAGACTAGTAATGTACGAATTAAATGCAAGGTGATGTTCGAGAGGATATCTTGAGCCGTGGTAGATTTCGTCCTGGATGACTCCGAAAAGCATCTCATAAACCATCGGGAACATACCAAGGAGAACGATGAGTCCAGATACTGAAAACACGGGAACAAGATAATCTATTCTCGAAACGACTTTTCGGAATTGAACTAAAGAGATAATTGCAAACATGAGGGCTGTTATAAGGAAGCTGAAATGGTGGATAAAGGCGGTAATGATAAGCGTTATTATCAGGTAGACTCCGTAATCCTCGCCATTTATTATTTTGTAGAAGTAGGTTGTGCTTAGAAGTCCAAAGGTGGTCCCGAATATCAGGGTAAGCTGTCCGTGCACGAGGATAAATCTCAGTAAACCAGGTGAGAACGCGATGAAGAGAATGATAAGTAGGTCATGGTCTGTCTCTATCCCTGAAATTGTTTTGAATAGGTAGAAAAATGCGAAGGAGAACGCTGTAGCGCCAGCGCTAGCTACTAGGATAGAAAGTAGAGTTTCATTGATGAAAGGTAGAAAGGATAGTAGCGCGGATACCTGGAAGAACAGAGGCGGATAACTCACAATCTCCAGACCGTGAGCCTGTTCAGGAATTATTGTATAGAACCAGTTTTCCGAATAGTGGTCGGCAAATGAGATGTAAGTGTAAACGTCATAAGCGAGTAGTTCGTGGCGCTGGAAGACTATATGAAGCAGAACATAGGCTAAAAATATGCCCAGACCAGCAATCTTATACTTTCTATTTCCTCTCCAAATCTCTTTATTCACGTAAGTCGATTATGAAGGACGAAGTTAAATTCTCTTCGCAGTCTAACTGTGTAACTCTTCATAGAGATGGTAAGTTTCCTCTGAGACTTTTGACCATAACCGCTTTTCTCTTATAGGTTCCAGATACTGATTAAATATTTCTTCTGATTTCTGATTATCGAATAATCGATTCAGTTTCTCTATTAGTTCCGCGTTGTCTTTGAAAACTAGCTCCTGAGGTAGACTGCAGTCGAAGTGTCGGGAGGCGAGGATGTGTGTCCTGTATGCAAGAGCTAGATGAAGAGGTCCTGAAGCGGAGAAGACATCTTTATACGGCAGGACGAGAACATCTGCCTTTCTGAAATAGTAGGGCATATCGTCCTCCTCTACCCAGCCAGTGGTTTCTATGTCCGGGAACTCTGATGCTCTTTCCTTGATCTTCTGATAGTATATATCGTAGATATCGTCTTTCTCTGTTCTAGGATGTTTCCCTCCTGCAATAACTGTCTCGTGTCTGAAATTTAGCTCATCCTCTATGTCAATCAGTTTCTCTACACCTTTGTAGGGCGCTACAAATCCGAAGAAAAGTATCGTGTTCTTCTCTTTCTCCGTTTTGTCAGTGTTTTCCTTTTCCTCGACACCATGAGATATGACCTCGATTTTCTCTTCCTTCAGGTTGTAGTTGTGGGAAAGGGTTTTCCTGAATATTTCTTCGTGTACAATCATCTTGTGGCAGGTAAAGGAAATAACCCTGAAATATAGTTTTGCTCCGATTTTCCATATAGAGGTCAGTTTTGGAAGACTGTGGATTTCACAGAAGCCTGCATCGATGTTCTGAGGAACTGTATGCAGTGTTATAACAACTTTTTTGCCCTGAGCTTTCAATAAGAAAGGTAGAATCGGGAAAACTAGAGCAGACAGTATTCCGCCGTAGAGGAACATCTCATGCTGGATATGAACTGTATCAACTTCTTCTTTTTTTCTAAGAGATATTAGGACAGTCAACGGATACAGAACCCCCTTGTTCCAGGCTTCTATAACGTCATAATTTTCTGTGCTGTAAGATTCACAGTTCGAGAACACTTCTAAATCATCCGCTTTCTGAGAAAGATTATCAACAAGATTTTTCGTATAACTAGATGCGCCATAACTGCCTACAGGATGTCTCTCATCTTCTGGCGGAAACGTGGAAACTATTGCTAATTTCATCTGATAAGCTTTCTTTGGAAGAATAGTTTCAAAATCTTCATGATTTTCTGGTTAAGTTGAGATCGCTACTCCGGTTTAATCTTGACTGATCCTTTAAGGTCTCCGATCGCGTATAAGGCGCCGTCATGATATTCTACTTCTCTGAGTCTCAGACTGATCTCAGGCTCGTCTTTCGAAACGTAGAAAACTTCTGCTGTAGAGGGTTCGCCATCATCGAACTGAAGCCGGAAAATCTGTTTGCCCCTTAGACCCGCGACGAACATGTCGCCATGCCAGGGATGATCGGAATCATCAACAAAAGTGGCTCCTGAAGGAGCTATAGTCCAGTCCTTGAAGCAGTATACGGGAAGAGTATTACCCTGAAAATTTTCCGATAATTCTCTATATTTACTGATCAGGTGCTCTAGAGGTTCTCTTTCTTTGTCACATTCATAACCAGGCCAACCATAGTTCTCGCCAGGTTTTATACGGTTAATTTCATCGTGTTTGTATTCTCCGTGTTCTGATATGAACATCTCTTCTGTATCAGGATGCCAGTCTAGACCTTGCGGATTCCGGTGTCCATGTGAGTATATATAACTGTCTTCAAACGGGTTATCATCAGGAACAGTTCCATTAGTATTTATTCTCAGAACTTTGCCAGCCAAGGAGGAGCGATTTTGGGCTTTATGAGGTATATTTGCGTCTCCTGTGGTCGCATAAAGTTTTCCGTCCGGACCAAAGTCCAGACGCCCACCGGAATGGTGTTTACCTCCTGGTATCTCATCCACTAAAACCTTTTCATTCTCTAGACCTTCGTCATACTTGAACCTTGAAATCCTATTCAAGTAAACAGGTTCTTCCGTGTCATTTGTTTTAGCGGTCTCTTCAAAGGTATAATACATGTAAACAAGATTGTTTTCACTATAGTCAGGATCGATAGCTAGACCTAGGAGACCTGTATTGGTCACTTGGACTACCTCCAGTTCTGCTACCTTGGTATTGTTCTGATATTTTCTCAGCTCTCCGCTAATCGTAGTCCAAATAGGTTTACCGGAGGGAAGAAATTCTATATCCCACGGAGATCTTCCTGTATCTGATATCGGTTTGTTAACTCTATAGGAATCATCTTTTTTAGGAATATTAACATAGTTCCCAGGGTCTGTAACTAGCGAAATTGATTCAATACTTTCTGATGTATAATTACATTCCAGTTTGCTTTCGGGTTCCCAATGACTCCATGGATTACAGGATTCTGGACGCTCTTCGATTGCTCCTTCATTGCAGGTAAAATATTGTCCCTGACAGTCTATAATAGGCGCCTTATCCATTTTGTTGATCTCTTCCAAAGTTGTAGAGATTAAATCATTGACAGAGGAGGAATTACCAATTGTAAGCCCTGTAGCGATAGACAATACTAGAACAGCGAATAAAAACAGCTTCTCCATGCTTGCTTGTGTTTAATTCTTATTTTTTTATTTTACAGGGTTCGAATACGGACTTGAGATGTCCTAGATGTTACTATCAGAAAGGAGGGGAATAGTGTATCACAGGGTAAATATCGTTCTCCGTTACTTCTTGTTTATGTAACAGATTATTCGATATATCCTAGCTCACGTAGTTTTTCTTCCATTTCGTTCGTCAGTTCTGCTTCGTCAGGCTGAGCCGCTAGGTCTCTACCATCCAGATATATCTTGCATAGACCCTCTCTTAACTTCCCGGCTTTCTCCGGATGTTCGTAAATCATGTTCTCTGTCTCGCTTGGGTCGTATTTCAAATCGTACATTCGTTCCCGGGGGTTGACGTTTTCCTGGGTGCAGTACCTCCCTGTATTCAGGAGCATGTATTTCATCGAGTTATTGCGTATAGACCATTCACTGTGGGTAGGGTCTGTGGCGTAAACCAAACCTTCAGACTTCCTCTCTACGGGAAGAAGAGATTCACCGTATTGCTCTGATTCGGGTTCCGTATCTGTTATCCCATAGATAGTTGGAGGGATATCTATGAGGCTTACAGGGTCTTCAACTACTTTTCCACTATGTTTGTTGTTAGGAGGTTTTACAAACAGAGGAACACGGATTTGTTCCTCGTAGGGGGTTGTGGAGTGACTCAGTTCACCGCGCTCCATGAACCCCTCTCCATGGTCTGAAGTGATGATTATCAGTGACTCTTCATATAGCGACTCTTCTTTCAGATGTGTCAGCACTTTCCCCACGCGTGAATCGGCTTGACGTATCTCGGCGTCATAAGCATCGATAGCGTCTTGAAGAGTGGCGTTCGGGGTTTCGATGGTGTCTTCAAAGGGATCTATCTCTACTCCTTGTTCGGGAGGGTCTCCCCATTTCACGTAATCCGGTTCAGGTTCGTATGGCGCGTGCGCTTGGTGTCTGAAAAATATGAAAGAGAAATGATTCTCTTCTATATCTCTAAGTCTAAAGATCATGCTCTTGTCTTCTGCGTAACTGGTCTCTTGAACCTCTTGAAACCCTTGTAGAAATCCGTGTTCTTCATTTAGTTCTGGGGTGTCTGAATACGCTGAAGTATAGTATCCTTCTTCCCTGAGTGTTTCGGTCATCACCGGGGCTTTCTGATCAACAGTTTCATCAAAATTTATTCCGAACGCATTCGGAGGGGTAGAGGTAAACATTGCGGGAATAGTGGAGTGCGTATTGGATGCGGGTGCGTATGCGTTTTTGAACTTGATACTGTCTTCCGCGAATTCGCACATGTTCGGTGCGGTTTCCCGTTCATAGCCGTAGCACGGTCCTAAATGGTCAGCTCTCAGTGTCTCAATAGTTACTAGGAAAACCGGTGTCTCTGCCTCTTGGCTCGAGACTGAAAAAATAGATCTCTCAACTAGATTTTCACCTTTTTCCAATGTTGCAGAATGAAGGTCTAGACCGGAAGCTAAGACGCCAGAAAGAATTGCGAGGAGAAAGATAGCTAGGTATAGAGATTTGCGGTTGGCTTCCATGTAGATGGATTGGTCTCTACAGTAAAAACAATAGGGTCTGTTAAAATATTGAGGAAAGAATCTTTCTAAATTCAGCTTTTATGTCGATCTATATCTTTTTTGACCATCTCTTCTATCATCTCCTCGAATTCTGTCTCTGGCTCCCAGTCTAGTTCTTCTTTTGCCTTCGAGTAGTCTCCCTTCAGTTTCTGGATATCGGCAGGTCTCATGTATTTCGGGTCCTGCTCCACATACTCTTTCCAGTTATCGATACCTACTACAGAGAAAGCGGTTTCGACCAACTCCCTGACAGAGTGAGTTTCCCCGGTTGAGATCACGTAGTCATCCATTTTTTCCTGCTGGAGCATCCTCCACATGGACTTGACGTAGTCCGGTGCGTAGCCCCAGTCCCGCTCCGGCTCCATGTTCCCGAGCGTCAGTTTCTCTTTCTTTCCGAGATGTATCTGGGCAACTGCGTCAGTCACTTTTCGGGTAACAAAGTCCTTTCCTCGCCTCGGCGATTCATGGTTAAACATAATACCGCATGAGATATCCAGTTCGAAGCTTTCACGGTAATTCACCGCGGCGTTGTGAGCGAATACCTTTGAGAAGGCGTAAGGGCTCCGTGGTCTGAACTTCGTATTCTCGTTTCTAGTCTCCTCGCCAATATTGCCGAACATCTCGCTCGAGGAAGCCTGATAGAACTTCGCACCCGGAGCGAATTCTCTGTAAGCCTCCAGAATTCTAAGTGTTCCCATTCCTGTAATTTGCGCTGTCTGCAGAGGTATGTCCCATGAAACGCTCACGTCACTCTGCGCCGCTAAATTGTATATCTCGTCTGGTTCAGACTCCTTCAGCGTTCTGATAAGGCTGTACTGGTCTCGGAGGTTCCCGTTCACGAAGTTTATCTCATCCGAGATGTGTTTTATCCTCCAATCAGTAGGAGAGGAAGTTCTTCTGAGCATCCCGTAAACTTCGTAGTTCTTCTCAAGCAGAAGTTCGGCGAGGTAAGAACCGTCCTGACCAGTGATCCCTGTTATGAGCGCTGTCTTAGGCATCTATCTATACTTTAAGGGGTACTCTTTTTTGCTTTTCCGCATGTTTTAATAATATCTTTGAGTTTCACTTTATAGAGCAGAAGAATGATTTCTGTAATTATCCCTACCTATAATGAGGCGGGAAACATTGCTCCGCTTCTTGAGCGTATAGACTCTATAATCGAGGAGGAGTACGAAGCACTGGTTATCGATGACGACTCTGAGGATAGAACAGTTGAAGAGGCAAGGAGTACGGGACTGGACAGCCTGAAGGTGATCGAAAGACAGAGCAGGAAAGGTATAGGTTCGGCTTACAAGGAAGGTTTCTCGGCTGCAAAAGGCGAGATCATAGTTCATTTAGATGCTGATTTTTCTCATCCTGTAGAAAAGATACCGGAACTTGTTGATGCAATAAATGAAGGTCATGATATAGCAATAGGATCTAGATACGTTGATAATGGAAAAAGGAAAGATCCATTATACAGGAGAGTACAGGCTCTTGTAGGAGTGTATCTGTACGTTCATCTTCTTGGTTCTCCAGTCCAGGATATTACAAGTGGTTTTAGAGCATATAAGAGGGAGGTTGCTCTGAAATTACTTGAAAATGATCTTCCGGATGGCTTTCACTTCCTTCCTGCATCTCTTATGAGTCTGGACTGTGATGTAGTAGGGGTTCCGATAGAGTTCCTACCAAGGAGGTCCGGGAATTCAAAGTATTCTCTTGGGGACTTACTCGATAATATTGTTCTACTTACCTTTCTCCTGACGGAGGATATGTTTCAGAGGTTACGTAAGGTAGGATGAACTGTCTTCCTGAGCAAGGTTTTCTGAGCCATAGTATGTACCTATACCTCTGTTGAATACCGTTTTAAATTGGTGTGCGACACTTTCTGGTATGGATGGAGAGGAAGCTCTCACAAAGGTGGGTATTGGGTCTGCTATAGTCATAACCGGTTTTTTTGTAGGGGCTTTTTTCTACTATCTGGTCAAGGTCATTCTCGCACGTTTTCTCGGTCCCGAGGCTTACGGTGTTTTTGTCCAAGGAATGGGTATAGCCCAGGCTGCTGCCATGATATCTCTGCTTGGTCTGTCAATGAGCATACCGCGTTTCATGTCTTTCTACACGGGCAGTGAGGATGAACAGCTTACAGGCAGTATAGTTTCTACCTCTCTGTATCTTATCATTCCCTCATCACTGCTGGTCTCAGCGATCATCTTCTACCTGTCAGGATGGATCTCTGTCTCGGTTTTCGATGAACCGGCTCTTGAAGAACCTTTGAAATTGTTTTCTCTTGCTATAACTCCTCTGGTTTTGTTTAAACTCGCCAAATCGCTCTTGAGAGGTATGCAGGATGCCAAGCACAAAATATACATGGATGATTTTATATGGTCAGGAGGGGTACTTCTGTTAGTAGCGAGTTTCATATCGGCAGGTTACGGGGTAACGGGCGCGGTCTACGCGTATATAATTGCGACATCAATAGCAGTGGTTGCAGGGTACTACTTCTGCAGGAAAGTGTCTGAGGGCAGACTTTTCTCTAATCCGGATTTTCCGGTGAGGCGTCTGATATCTTTCTCCTGGCCGCTGTTCGTGATCTCGATACTGCTCATCGTTAACAGGTGGGTGGACGTCCTGATGTTAGGGTGGCTCATAGACTCATCGCAGGCAGGTATTTACGATGTCTCATATGCGATCGCGGGCATAATGGGTTTCATGCTGAGCTCCCTGAGCTACATGTTCATGCCGGTGGTGTCTGAGCTATACGGAAAAAGGGATATGTCCGGAATTCTGGAGGTATATAGCACTTCCACTCGCTGGATATTTACATTAACACTCCCGCTCCTGGCAGGGATGCTGATTTTCCCTGAAGAGATAATACACTTGCTTTTCGGGTCTTCGTACGTTGAAGGGTCTGTCGCTCTGGCAGTCCTTTCGATAGGTTTTTTCTACAACGCTGTCAAGGGACCGGCAGGCATGATACTTCTTTCGACAGGTAAAACACGTCTACAGATGTTAGGTATAGGGGTTATAACAACGTTCACGGTTCTGCTTAATCTCCTTCTGATACCGGTTTACGGTATAATGGGGGCAGCTATATCTACCACGATAGGCTTTTTCCTGGGCGATACTTTACTCCTGATATTTGCCAGGAGAGAGGTCGGTGGTTTGCCGTATAACCGTAAATACCTGAAAGCAATTCCGGCTATAATGCTGTCCTCGGGAGTAGTTTACGGTCTGAAGGTCTTTTTAGCTCCTAGTCCGCTAGAAAGCGCATTTCTCGGGGCGTTTCTCACAGTTCTTTATGCAGGACTACTCTACGTTTCAGGGGGGTTACACGCTAGAGACCGTGAAGTACTACGGCGGTCAACCGGATCTATCAGTGACTCCTGGAGGGACGCGTATTGAGGGCTGCTACCTAGTTGCCTATATTTTAGCTCTAGCACGTGAGTAAGGAAATCTGCGATTGAAGAAATACCGATTGATGACCTCCCTCTCTGGCGCTGATGGAAACTGTAAGCGACTTCTTGAGGTCTGATGCCGGTGAGAACCAGTATTTCTGCCAGTATCTTGTAACCTCTTGGGCTCATCTTGCCTAGGTCTAGAGCATCTCTATCGATTCCGAAGAATCCTGATAAAGGGTCTCTCGTTCTTCTGCAGCTCTTGAAAAGCGTCTTGACCAGTAGCTCTGCCCCAAGAGACATCAATCGGCGGTGTAGCCCCCAGTTGCCTATTACTTCTTCACGGCAGCCGATAACTAGTCCGTCTTCTTCAAGCTTCTCAGCTATCTCAGGTACTTTCTTTGGCGGATGCTGGCCGTCGCCGTCCATGACCACGACTCTATCATAAGATGCGGCTTTCAACCCCTCAACCACTGACTTGCTCAGGTCTCTTTTCTCCTTCCTGTGGATGACCTTGACGTCTCTCTTTCTGGCTTCATCTCTGGTATTATCCCTGGAATCGTCATCCATAACTATTATCTCAGGGTCGCTGATACCTTTTATCGCGTCGATAACCTCTCCAATATTATCTTCTTCGTTCAGCGTTGGGATGACAACCGAGAATTCTTCCATAGTACTGCGTTCTTATCTAAAATAATAACAGCTTTTCTTTCAACCTTCTATATTTATCACAAGCTCTCCGTCTCGCAGTCCCTCGTTACTTACCCCGATCGTGATATCGCGCCGGAGGACGCTGGAGAAGCCCTCAACTTCCTGATCGGGCTGGAGTACCACTCTCACTGTTGGCTGGTCTGGTATGAAGAATGCGAAGCTCGGGCTCAACTGCCGCAGGAACACGTTGTCCAGCACCATATCCTGCCTTCTCTCAATGTTCTCTACACCGCCTTCTGTGTGAGGTACCAGTATACTTCCTTCGCTTACAGTCATGGACATCACGGTCTCGTCGGGATGGGATAGCTTGACAAAGTCACCCTGGCTTACAAGACCTGTGACGTGGTTGTTCTCTTCAGCAACGACGTATGGGTACTCGAGAAGTCTCCAGGACTCCTCTCTCGGCTCGACAGTCTCCTCGTGATCGTCAACGTAGAAATCGTCGCCGGAAAGACCTGAAAGCTCCACGGTGACGTTTTCCGGTTCTATAAATGACATGCAAATCTGCTGGGAGAAATCTTCATGGTTTGGTTCTGCCACGTGAGTATTGTTATCCGATTCGACTGACAGGACAGCTGTACCGTTTTCGCTACAAGTGCTGTCAACCCATGCCCGTGTCTGCCGTGAACACACATCGTAATTGTATGTTGAATACATGCTCAGGTGGGAGTTAGTCCTGTCAAATAGAGAGAAAACGTGTGTCTCTCCGCCCGTACAGCTCTCCCTTACGTTGTATTCTATCTCGCCTTCTACACAGACCTCGTGTCCGTAATACCCGGGCTCTGCAACGTGTCCGCCATCAGTATCGTTTATCGACACTAGTGACGCCTCCTGCTCTGGGTCGCAGCTTTCTCCTACATCCTTGATATCAGCGGATATCGCCTGAGCGGAATACGCCATCACAAGGATAAACAGTATGGCAGCTACTCCTCGCTTCATTGCCCAGAATTTGCGGACGCTAGAATAAAAACCTGGTTTTATATTCCAGCTCTACAACTTATGGATTAAGTCAGGGGCTTAAGCCGTGAAAACCAGAAAGGTATTCTTGATACTTACAGTGATAGCGCTGATAGGGGTAGCAGCTGCACAGATGCAGCACCACCCGTTCTCCGAGATAGGACCTGCTGATGAAGACCTGAACTTTGAAGGTTATAGCATCCAGGACCTGTCAGACGCGGAGCTGACTAACATCACCGCCCGACCGGACCCGGGCAGCATAACTCTACGGGATGCGACAGGTCAGGAGATTATGATGTATGACCCGGATGTTTTCGAGTTAAGGATGTTTTCGGACCTGGATATGAGTGGTCAGAGTATTGAGAACTTTTTTGCTGCTGACTGTGATCCGGGAGAGGTGGTTGCGGGTGTAGATGATGACGGTACGTACAACTGCAGGGATGTATCAGGAGAGGTTTCCGGTGACTACGTTAGCATTGATGGTGATTCGATGACTGGTACCTTGCATATCACTGAGGATGCTGACATCAACATGCATGAAAACGATATCATTAATATTGGGAATCTTGGAGGTGATGGTATAGTTAACACAGGTAATATTGCTTCTAACGCGGTTTCTTCTTCTGAGTTGGATGAGACGGATACGTATGATTTGAGCTGGGGTAATCTTGATATTGATGAGTCGGATGTTTCTGCCTCAGATGTTGGTTTGGGTAGTGTTGAGAATATCGCGCAGTCATCGATGGGTGGTTCAGGTCTCTCCTGGGATGGAACCAACGAGGAGCTGGATGTGAATACAGGTAATGCCTTAACGATTAGCAGTGATAATGTTGCGGTCGCTTCCAATAGTATAGGAAGTAGCGAACTAGTTAACGATGACATCACAGTTAGTTCTGGCAGCCATTTAACTGGTGGCGGCTCTGTTTCTCTCGGTGAGTCCACGACTTTGAACGTTGATGAGGGCTCTGTTCTTGGTTCCGCAAATGACTTTGACTCTAGCGGGAATATCGACGACTGGAGCGGAGCGAATGATTTAGACGGCAGTGGTAACCTTGACCCTGCCAGCGATGTGGATATGAACGGTAACAGCATAGACAACGCTGAACAGGTGAATGCGGACGACATATCGGCTTCACAAACCTTCCGATTCCCTGTAGGAGCGAACATGTACTGACGTGGTGCTGGATTGAGGCTCGATAATATGATAACTAGAAAAGGTTTGCTGGCAGTCCTGTTAGTAGTGATTATTTCGGTAACTGCCGTCTCTTCTTACCTTTTACTCTCTGAACAGGATGATTTGATGGATAGCAGTGAGTTCTATGCTAATTCAACGGAGTACATGGATGAAAGAGTCAACTCGAGCCTGACAGCTATCGGCTGTGAAGGCGAAGAGTTCTACTTCGACGAGATGAACGGAACTGACACCGCGTGTTTCCCATGCGGTGAGCAGACAGCGTGTTTCGGATACGCTGAGGTTAACAGGACGGCGGGAACAAAGTTCAATCCTTCTGGATCGAAGTTTCTTGAGGGCGAGTATTCTAACAACACCAAGTTCGCATACTACACTAGAGGAGTTTCAAAAGCTTTAGACTGTGAGTGCGGTGGTAGTTCCTGTGACTGTGAGGAAGGAATTGAAATTGGAGTATATAACGATAGGTTTGTACACTTGGCTTTGCCTGATAATATGTCCCGGAACGAGGCAGTTGATTTGGTGAGTTCTTATTTAGGGGAAGAATGTAATAAGACTGAGAGAGAGTTCTATGTTCGTTACGACTGTAAAAACATGGATAAACACATGGTGCTTGAGTTCCCATCAGGGCAGGAGAGCGTAGCTTCCTTTGAAGGAGGTGGTTGGCAGCCGTGAAAACCAGGTTGCCTGGCGGACTACTTATATCTGCAATACTTCTGTCTCTATTGGTACTATCTCTGGTTTCCGGTGTTTCTGCAGGCTGGGGTAATACTTGTGGTTCAGATTATGATTGTGATACTTACGTCGATGGTTCGATGACCTGTTACTACGACGGTGTCTGTAATCAGATGGAAGAGCAATGTGATTACAGCGGTCAGGACAGTGATTATCCTGACTGCGACTATCAGATGGATGGTATGGGTACCTGTTATTATGATGGCTCGGCTGACTGTACCTCGAGCGGCTGGACCTGTGAATGGGGTAGTTCGGATGACTATCAGAGCTGTGATGACACGTGTGATGGAGATACACGGCTGTATAACGGGGACTGGAGCTGTTCTTCGAGCGGCGGCTACTGCGATTACAGCAGCGAGTCATGTCCTACTGGTGATACTTGTAGTTGGGAGGATACAGGTGCGACGAGGTGTGACGGTGATCAGCCTCAGAAGGAGCAGTCGTATGAAGGTACTGATTACACTGGTTGTAGTAGCGGTAGCTGTACTTCAACAAGCTGCAGCGGGACTCGTTGGGTTGATGATGGTTCTTCGTGTTCTACTGGTGATACGTGTAGTTGGGAGGATGATGGTAGCGAGTACTGTGATGGTAATGATGTTGTCCAGGATCAAGAGGAGTCAGGCACTGATTACACGGGCTGCAGCGGCGGTAGTTGTACTTGGACAAGCTGCAGTGGTAGTAGGACGATCACTGTAGAGTCGTGTCCTACAGGTGAGGACTGTGGTTCCTGGAGTGATACGGGTGCGACAAGTTGTGACGGTGATCAGCCGATAAAGGAGCAGGAGCGTAGTTGTACTGATTATGAGGGTTGTAGCGGCGGGTCATGCCAGGAAGATACTTCTACTGAGACTCGTTGGGTTGATGATGGTTCTTCGTGTTCTACTGGTGATACGTGTAGTTGGGAGGATACTGGTGATCCTTACTGTGATGGTGATGATGTTGTCCAGGATGAGGAGAACACAGGCACTGATTACACAGGGTGTGACGGTGGTGATTGTACTTCGACAAGCTGTACAGGAACGAACACTTATACAGTAGAGACCTGCCGTACCGATGAGGAGTGTGATGACTGGGGTGACTGGTACTGTGATGATGACGGCTCCATGTCTAGGGACGGGGAGTGTACTGATTATAAGGGTTGCAGCGGCGGTAGCTGTGACTCTGACACGTACACAGATACTGAGTCTGAACCATGTGAAACGAACGACTGTCCATGCATGCAGCGTGATACTAAATCCAACAGCGAGGCTGATCCGGGGATGGCATGGATTGAAGGAGATGCGTTCCACTGGACGGATGGAAGCACCGAGTACTGGATAATAAACGAGAACAATGTGGAGTCTTCAGGTCACACCGGTAGTAAGGGTCACGCATGGATAGATGGAGAATACTTCTACTGGATAGACCAGAACGGAGATAAGAGAAGATATCATGGAGCAGCCACTGGAAGCAGTCCATCGGCGAATACCGGGACAGCCTGGATCGACGGAAATGTTCACTATGTAGACGAGTTCGGGGATGAAAGAGTGCTCCAGTAAAAGATGCTTGAGAGGTCTTTCTGTGGCGAGTTCGAAGGATACAAAAGCGTATGATTCCAAGTTGCGGGTATGGATACAGAGGGTAATGCAGTCAGTATCACTTTAACTGTCAGGAATGCGCTTGTACTGGTTTTTGCGGCAGGTTTCTTGGCAGGTGCTGTAGCTATCTCGGTTTTTGTAGATGATGAACCGCCTACATACGTCCAGTTCGGAGAAAACCCTCTAGAAGATGGAGGTGACGCTGCGCCAACCGGAGATTCCGAACAACAGCCTCAGCAGGAAGAACAAACTCAGGACCGACCGACCGCAGGTACAGAAGACGATGAACTGATGATTGACGGCGCCCCTGCTGAAGAATACGAGTTCGACGCATCAGAATTTAACACCGGTCTGGGAGAAGGAAGCTTTGAATGGCCGGGCGGAGACGTGAGTTTACAGGGTAAACCTTACATAGGTTCCGAGGAAGCAGATATAGTTATCGTAACTTACGAAGACTTTGACTGCGGGTTCTGTGGTGAACACAACACAGGGAACTTCTACAAGATAGTCGAGGAGTATGCGGCTGAAGGAGATGTACAGTACTTCTACAAGCACTTCAACACCATGCACACCCTCAGCGACACTGGGGATATAGCTGTTCAGTGTGCTCTAAGACAGGACACTGATGCTTTCTGGGATATGAAGAACTGGATATACCAGAACCAGGGAGAGCTTAACTCGGCAGTTATCCGTTCAGAGATAGAGCAGTACTCGGATCAAACAGGTCTGGATACAGAGGAACTTATGAGCTGTATAGACAACCAGGAGACCATTGACAGTGTAGAAGAGGACCAGGCGGAGGCGGAATCCTTTGATTACCCAGGAAACCCTGACTTTGTTAGAGGAACTCCTGGATTCCTGATTTACAACACGGAGACCGGAGAATACCGGGAATTTATGGGTTCGGGCTCTTACGACCGGTTTAACAACTTTATACAGGAAGTCTACTAAATCGGACTTCTCTATTTAAAAGAGTTCCTGTTTTGAACTAGAAGTATGAAACGTGATAAAATAGATGAAAGTACATACGTTAGGCGGCTACGAGGAAGTAGGCCGCAACATGACAGCAGTTGAAGTTCAAAATCAGACAGTTATTTTTGACATGGGTTTCGAAATGGAGGAGGTCATCAACGCTGATGGCGAAGTCAACGAGATGACCACCAATGATGCATTAGAGACTGGGGCTATCCCTCTCGACGAGCAGATAATGGACAAAGATGTCAAAGCGATCGTCATAGGACACGGACACCTTGACCACGTCGGAGCGATTCCAAAACTCGCGGGCGCGTACGATGCACCGATTCTGTGTACACCGTACACAAAGAGAGTTATCCAGGGTATCCTGGAGGACGACCGGAAGAACATCAAGAATGACGTTATCGCGGTCGAGAAAGGAGATGAGTACGCGATTAACGACGACCTCACTCTCGAATTCATGCACGTTAACCACTCGATTCCGCAGGCGACACTGTCTCTTCTCGACACGCCTGAAGGAAAAGTGGTTTACGGGAACGACATGAAAATCGATTTCTCACCGGTTATCGAGGAGACGACCGATATAGAACGGCTGAAAGAGGCAGGAAGCAACAATGTCAAACTGATGATTCCGGGAACTACTAGGGTAAGTTCGCCGGGTAGAGCACGTTCAGAGGAATCAGTGGAAGTCGAACTCCGTGGAGTCCTGAACTCGTGCTACGAGGCGGGAGGCGCGGTCATCGTGACCACGTTCTCATCCCAGATATCAAGGCTTAATTCCCTGCTCAGGGCAAACGATGGTCGCAGGAAGGTCGCGTTCGTCGGTCGCTCGCTGAAGGAGTACACTGAAGCCGCTGCAGATTTAGGGCTCATCGACCTCTCAGATGTTGAAGTTGTCTCATACTTCGATGAGGTCGAACAGCTGATGAACCGTGTTGACAACGAGAAAGAGGAATGGCTTGTCGTTGCCACAGGTAACCAGGGAGAACCGGGCGCACAGCTCGACAAGTTAGCATCTGGAACTTACCCGTTCGAGCTTTCAAAGGATGACCATGTCATCTTCTCATCAAGGACTATCCCGACACCTCTCACTGAGGCGAACCGGTACAGCCTTGAGAAGAAGCTGAAGGAGAAAGGTGTCCGGCTCTACATGGATGTCCACACGACAGGTCACGCCCACAAGGAGGATCACCGAGACTTCATCCGGTACCTTGACCCGGAGAATATCGTACCTTCACACGGAACCATCCAGAAGCTCGGCGACTACGTTGAGCTCGCGAGAGAGGAAGGATACAGCCTAGAAGAGAACGTCTTCATAGGCGAGAACGGGCGCACCATTGAGATAGGCTAGTCCCTGTAGAAGATGGTTTCCAGACCATCTATCTTTTTGAAGTCCTGGTCAGCGGTTAGTACAGGTATGCCTGTGTTTCGTGCCTGTGCTGCTATCAGGTAGTCTATCTCGTTTATCTTCTCTCCTTTTCTTTCCATTTTCCTGGAAAGTCTGGAGGCTTCCTCTGCATCTTCAACTCTGAAGGGTCTGATGAATGCCTCATCTATCGAGCTGAAGTCAAATCTTATCTTTTTGTTAAGTTCGTAGGCGCATAGAGCGCTTGTGATTACTTTTTCAGCAGTCTCAATCAATTCTATGGTTTCTTCTCTTTCATGGATCATATCTATAAGGAAACTGGTGTCAGCGAAGTAAATCTTCTCTTCTTTCATCTGAGAACTCCTCCTCTTCACGGTCTTCGATAAGTTCTTCTACAGTGTAGTCTGTTTTGACATCTCTGAGCTTTTCCAGGCCTTTTTTCTTGTCCTCTGTCAGCTCCAGCACCACGTCGGAAAAGCTCTTATCGCTGGTTTTCAGGGCTTTGAGCCTTTCATATGCTTCTTCTTTGAGAGATATTGTTTTCGAAGCCATAATCTGTGTACATGTACCAATACTTATATCGATTATGAGTATTTGATATACTTCGCCATAACTTGCCTGCTTTCGAGCTTGTTCTCGGCAAGTTATCTGGGAGCTAGTAGATAGCTGCTGTTATGAAGACTGGTTCTTGGAATCCGTTCGTTATAAAGAATTTCTGCACGACTTCTTGAACATGGAACTTGAAGAACTCGCCCGGAAGTACGCGCTGAAGAACGCGGTAGAGTACGGCGGAGAATGCAACCCTGGAGCGGTTATCGGAAAGATTATGAGTGAGGAAGATGCCGAACCGGAAGAAGTCCAGGAAGTCGCGGGTAGAGTATGTTCTGAGGTCAACCAGCTTTCACCCGGAGAACAGGAAGAGGCGCTGGAAGAGTACGAGTTCGAGGAAGAAGAACACGAGCACGACCCGATACCTGACCTGCCGGGAGCGGAAGAAGACGAGGTCGTAGTACGTTTCGCGCCTAACCCTAACGGACCTCCGCACATCGGACATGCCAGGGGAATGGTGATCAACGGCGAGCTAAGGGATAAGTATGACGGAAGGCTGGTTCTACGTTTTGACGATACTGATCCAAGGAATAAGCGACCGCTTAAGACCGAAGAAGCTGATGCATATGAGATGTACCCGAAAGACTACGAGTGGCTAGGATACGAGCCGGATGAGATAGTTTACAGCTCGAAACAGTTCGACAAGTACATCGAGCATGCAGAGGAGCTTATCAAGATGGAAAAGGCGTATGTCTGTAAATGTGAGCCTGAGGAAGGTCAGGAATACCGTTCCAGGGGGGAAGCATGCCCCCACCGCCGTCAGAGCGTGGAGGAAAACATGGAAGACTGGAAAGAGATGAGGAACGGAGATATTGCAGAGGGTGGTGCAACTCTCAAAATCAAGACTGATCTGGACCATAAGAACCCGGCGGTAAGAGACTTCGTCGCATTCAGGATAATCGAAGACGCGGACCACCCGGTGACAGGAAACGATTACAGAGTCTGGCCTCTGCTAGATTTCGCTGGGGCGATAGAGGATCACTACACCGAGACCACTCACATCGTCCGCGGTAAGGATTTGCGGGCATCAACTAAGAGACAGAAATATATCTACGACTATCTTGGATGGGAGTATCCAGAGGTAAGGTACTGGGGCAACGTCAAGATATCTGGTTTCAACGCACCAGTAAGCGGTTCAACGCTGAAAGAGATGATAGACGACGGAGAGCTAGAGAGATGGGACGATCCCCGCGCACCCACAATCGCAGGGTTAAGGAAAAGAGGGTTTAGACCTGAAGCAATACAGGAGTTCTTCATAGAGATGGGTGTCAACGAGAAAGATATCGAGGCATCTGTTGATACCCTAGAAGCCCACAACCGTGACATAGTCGAAGAAAAGTCCAATAGATACTTCTTCGTCGCCGACCCTGTAGAGATAGAGATAAGCGGTGTTCCGGAGAGTCTGGAGCCTGAAATCCCTTTACATCCTGACTATCCTGAAAGAGGAGAGAGAACTCCTGGACTCGCCCGTGAAGACGGCAAGGTCAAAGTTCTTATCAACAGGGAAGACCTGCAGGATGGACTCATGAGGCTCAAGGGGTTATGCAATATCGAGCTTGAAGGAGAATCAGCGGAGTACGTAGAGGGAGACCACACTGTTGCGGTCGAGGAAGACGCGCCTATCATCCACTGGACGCCTACAAGTTCAGAGGAAGCAACTGTAGTAATGCCTGATGCCTCGGAAGTAGAGGGTGTGATTGAACCGAACAATATAGAGGAAGACGAGGTTGTACAGTTCGAACGCTTCGGATTTGTCAGGTATGAGGACGAGAACAGGTTCTACTACACTCATTCTTGAATAACAGTCCGGCTACTGAAAGTTACTCATTGTACAGACTGTAGAGTTGTTTAAGTAGACATCCAGATAGTTTATGTCTCGAGGGGAGGGAAGATAATACGTGTCTGATACAACTCAGAGACTAGGATTCTGTGCAGTATGCGGCTCCAGAGTCCATACTGATGAGAACTACCTGAAGACCCGTGAAGGGTACTGTCATCAAAGCTGTATTCTCTAAGGTTTATAGGTTGGGAAGAGAGCTACTAAACAAAAGACATGATTTCTTCAGATGGTAAATGTTGTAACGAAATTCTGTCATTTAGTCATATGCGATATCTCTGTGCAGAACATCAAGTACGACCATCTTGTTATCCTGTATATCGAAGAACACTCTATGGTTAGCGATGGCGTTCTTCGCTTTAATCCTCCATATTTCTCCCCATTCTTCATCGTGAACTATGCCAACATTCCTGTGCTTGAAGATTCCGTTCTCTCTTACTTCCTTTATCTTCTCTTCTATAATTTCTCTGACTTCTTCATCCAAATCTTGGATGCTTGACTGTGCTACAGGTTTATACTCTATAGGTATCATTCTCTAATCAACTGAATACTTCTCTGTGTGAAACACTGTCGTCCTGTTCTCTAGCCTCTTCAATTCTAGCCTTTGCTTTTTCTGAAAGAGTTCTCTCAACAATCATATCCTCCTGCTCTAGAAACGCTCTTATAGCCGCCCTGATAAGCTCGGACTTGGAAGCATACTTACCTCTCTCAAGTTCTCTTTCGATACCATTCTCCAGTGCCTCAGGAATATCAACAGTAGTCGTTCCCATGATGGTTTATTGGATACCAATATTTAATAACATTATTTGTACTTAGCGAGAAATGGCGCGCTCAAGAATTTTCCGGATATTGTATAAGTCTGAAGAGGTTATCTCTTGAAAAACAGGTGAAAGGGCGGACTGGATTACAAACTGAATGGTTTATAGGTTGGGAACGAACGCATCCGAACCCGGATGCTTCTCGACCACGCTGACTATACATTCGAAAATCAAAGATTTTCTCTATCTCCTTCCGAATATTTCGGAAGCAGAAATGGGAAGGGCGGGACTCGAACCCGCGACCTCTGCGTATCTCACGAACTTCTGGAAGTTCGATCACCATAGCACGTTCGCAAAGCGAACGCACTTCAAGATGTTTTAATCATCGGGTCGAAGATCAGAGACACACCGTTTTCGGGAAACGGTGTTTGAACATCGTTCTTTAAAGAACGATGTGATCTTCTCGAACTGTCACGCATGGCGAGACAGTGACCCTCATCGCTCATAAAGTTGTTATGAGCGCAGCGCTCTTACCACCTGAGCTACCTTCCCGTTGGACTCATATCATCGCCCGTATGGGTTCGCCCAGATTTGAACTGGGGATCTCCGCCATGTCAAGGCGGTGTCATAACCAAGCTAGACTACGAACCCGAAACTGCTGTCAGTTTCATCAACATAGCACGTTCGTAAGACGAACGCACTTCAGGCTTTTTGGTCTTGTTTGGCTTTGTATATTCCCTGTTCTGTGTAATCTTTTTTATTCCCTATCACTCCCTTGACTGTCTCAAAGTTATGCTTAAATAGTTCGATGGAGAAGTAGTTCGTAGAGGAGGAAGTTAGATGCCCGCTACCTGCGACGAATGTGATCGAGATTTGCACGTGAATCCTGTAGAGAAACCCAACGTTGACTGGGTCAAAGTTGTATGCTCCAGGTGCGGAGCCATCAAGAATGTTTCTATGGTAAGGCTTTCCGCCACGACACAGAAGCGGGAGTAAGAATAAAAGTCTCTCCTCTATCCTTTCTACGTGATACAGAATGGTTAACAAGTGGCAGGACTATCCGACAGGACCGGACGGCGAGGCGCCGGACACGATTTATGCAGTAATCGAAAACCCTCAGGGAACCAAGAACAAGTACGAGTACGACAAAGACATGGAGAGTGTTGTTCTAGATAGAGTTCTTCACAGCGCGGTTCACTACCCGGGAGACTACGGTTTCATCCCGCAGGCATACTACGAGGACGGCGACCCGATGGACATCCTTGTGCTGACAACGCAAGCAACATTCCCAGGATGCGTGATCGAGTGCCGACCAGTCGGAATCCTCTACATGGACGATGGCGGTGAACAGGACGACAACATCATCGCGGTACCGACAGAAGACCCGCGGTGGAACGATGTCGAAGACCTTGACGACATCGAAGAACACACGAGAAAAGAGATCTCGGAGTTCTTCAAGACCTACAAGAACCTGGAGCCCAAGAAAGAAGTCGAGATCGAGGGCTGGGGAGATGTCGAAGAAGCGAAGGAAGCAATTGAAAGGTCGCAGGAGCTCTACAGGGAAGAGTTTGAGTAGGTCGCACCTAGCACCTTCATACCCGACGTTTCTTTAAATACCGTGTTCACATTAGAGGTAGAGGCAGGTCTGTTTTAGGTTTTCTACTTTTTAACCTCTCTTCTTGGTGAGAGACTTCAGGATTTAAATATTGAAGTTTTTTGATATCTTCTTCTAGGTTCTGTCGAATTAGAGGCTCTATTCCTGTTTTTCTAATAATCAGCAACTCCTCATAGTTCTCCTCGATTCTACTTGCACATCTGGAATTGGCTTTTAGAAATGCACCGTGAATACTTGAGACGCCCTGGTTATTAAGGTAATTAGTTACGTTCTCTACGGTTTCTCCTGTAGATATAGTATCATCTACAAGTACAACTTTTTTCCCCTGTAGACTGTCTCCTATCCATCTATCTACTACTCTTTCATCGTTCCCATCCCAGTGAGAGTATTTCACCATTTCAAACGGTGTGTTTGTAAGGTTTGCGACTATGGCTGCAAAAGGAAGTCCGCTGGTGGCGATACCTATTACTTTATCAAAATCGGTATCGTCCCATAGATTATACACTTCTTCATAGAACCCTCTGTAAAGATCAGGGACCTCAAGAGGAGTATAATCGAAATCGCCTTCAAATCCTTCAAGTCTCGTTTCCCAGTAATCTATGTCTTCCGGAAAATCATCATGTGTTCTTAAATCTGGATCGAGACTAAGATATCTTTCAACCAGAGGAATATAAATTTCTGATAAAAAACTGAGCACGTCCTTCTCATAACCGTTTTCAAAGGCTGATTGGATATAACCTCTCGACTTATTTGAGAACCTATAAATTTCTTCAGCACTTCTTTTTTCTCTAGTAAACATTATCTAATCGTGTTTTTCCTCCCAAATGGTATAACTTATTACTTTTTTCTAGCTCCCGGTACTTGAGTAGTTCTTCAGCCCTATCTTCCAGAACCCGTAGGCAACGAGGAAGAACAATGGTCCTACGAATATTGTCAGGTACTGCCAGAACGCCCAGCCCTCCTTCCCGAGGAAGTAGGTAGCGGGGAAGAACGAGGCGAACGCGATAGGGACGATGGTTATCAGTATGATCTGTATACCGAAGCTGTAGATGCTGTAAGGGTACTTCCTGAAGTCGCTGAGCCGGAAGATCAGCCATATCGCGGCCCGGCTCCTACCAGTCCAGAACGCGGTGGTCGCGAACCAGAGGTACATCGATGCGAACACCAGTACCCCGCTCAGTACAGCGAAAACTCCATAGGTCAGGTTGCTAAGAGTCAGGAGTTCGAGACCTATCTGGCTGGAGGCATACGCTATCAGGAAGATGTTGGCGAGGAACTTCGACAGGTTATTGTCTCCGACGTCGTCCGCGTACACCTGAAACAGTGGGTTGAGCGGTCGCACCAGGAAACGGTCGAAGTCACCGCTGACGACGTAGTTGTCTCCGAGCCGGTATATGTTGAACATGAAGATGTGGTGCAGATTCATTATGAAACCGCTCAGTCCCGCGAGGAAGAGCATCTCGTTGAAGGTCCAGCCCTGGATGGCGTCGACCTGCGTGAACAGGAGACCGATGAAAGCTATCGACACCGCTAGGTTGATCATCTGGCTGGTGAACCCGAGGAGGAAGTCTTTCTTGTAGACAAGCCGGGACTTCCAGTACTGCTTGAAGTAGTACCAGTAGATTTTCAGGTGCTTCCTCGCGTCCATACTATCCCCCCTGAACCGTCAGTTTTTTCCGGGCTTTTCTCCAGAACAGTTCCCCCGCGAGGAGGAAGAACAGTATCCAGCCCAGCTGCTGGACCAGAACCATCAGTGCCTCTCGCCGGTTTGCTGCATCAGGTATATCGAAATCGGACCGTCAGCCATGGATTGGAACGGCAGTGCGTTGAAAACGGTCTCAAGCGTCCCGGGAAGCAGGTAGAGGGGAAACATAACTCCCGAGAACAGGTTCTGGATGACGTTCCTTGCCATCCTGACGCTCCAGTCTATTTTGGTCCAGAACACCAGCATCGAGGTGATGTATGCGAAGGAGAAGACTAGGTTAAGGCTGAGGAACATGCTCACTCCGAACAACGCGAGCGTGGAGAGACCGGGAAGGCTGACATCGAAAAACAGCATGCCGAAAATGAACACCGGT
The DNA here is from genome assembly GCA_022729235.1 of Candidatus Nanohalarchaeota archaeon. Classification (GTDB taxonomy): domain Archaea; phylum Nanohalarchaeota; class Nanosalinia; order Nanosalinales; family Nanosalinaceae; genus JALDAJ01. The sequence continues at coordinate 88,910 of JALDAJ010000001.1, read as the reverse complement.
AACCCTCTTGTCACAAACCTGAAGCACGCCCAACCGATTTCGTAGAAATAGGTCTGCAAACGCAGGGACATCGGGCGCTTCAGCTCGTTTACGATAGTACCTCTACGTATCCTCTCGCCGAAGAACTCCTCCGTGTTCATAAATACTGTGTTAGACACCAGCTGCCCGATGACAAGGTAGGCCATGACTTGTCCCAGCCCTCCCTGTATAGACCCTGCCTCGTCGATAGCGCTCCAGATGAAGAAGTACAGCAGTAGGTAGAGTATCGAGGTTCCGAGCGCCATGACTGCGTTGAACCTGTAGGCTGAGCCCTCCCTGATACCGATACGCGTGAACTCAAGGTACTTTCTCAGGTGCATTCACAGACCCTCGTTGTATATCTTCTTGACAACCTGCTCGATGTTCGGCTCCCGCAGCTCGAAGTCGATAACGTCATATCGCTCCAGGACGCGCTTCATAAGATCCGACGCGGAGATCTTCTCGCGGTTGAAAACTATCTCCGTCCTCCCGTCGATATCGATTTCATCAACACCTTCTTTTTCCAGGTGGAAGTTGGGCTCCGACTTCAGGTCAAGTATCAGTCGCCGGGACGTGAACCTGTTGACGAGCGTGTCGAGTTCGCCGTCGTATATCTTCCGGCCCTCGTCCAACACCACTATCCTATCACATAAATCCTCTATATCGCCGATATCGTGCGTGGTCAGCATTACCGTAATATTGTTCTCCCGGTTCATCTTCCGGATGAAGTCACGTATCCGTTCTTTCACGGCGACATCTAGACCGATAGTTGGTTCGTCCAGGTAGACTATCGGCGGGTGGTGTAAAAATGCAGCGGCTAGCTCACAGCGCATCTTTTGTCCGAGTGAAAGCTTCCTGACGGGCTGTTCCCAGAACTCTTTCAGCTGCAGGACCTCGTCGAACTCTTCGATACGCTCCTCGAAATCGTCTTCATCGACCTCGTAGATCTGTCTCAGGAGCTTGAAGGACTCCCGCACCGGCAGGTCCCACCAGAGCTGCGTTTTTTGTCCAAACACGACCCCGATGTTCATCGCGTTCTTTTTCCTCTCCCTGTGAGGATTCCTCCCGTCAACCTCGATTCTGCCGCCCGAGGGTTCGAGGATACCGGTCAGCATCTTCACAGTCGTGGATTTACCGGCGCCGTTCGCACCGATGTACCCTATCATCTCACCTCTCTCGATTTCAAGGTCAAGGTCTTCAACGGCGTCGACCTCCCGATAGTCGCGGGTAAGAAAGCCCTTTAGATATCCGGTTATACCTTCCTCTCGCTGGTAAATTCTGAATGTCTTGGAAAGGTTTTCAGCCTTGATTATGGGCATATTATTTTGAAGAGCGAGTATAGTTTTAATTTATGAGGTTTAAACGGGAAAACTTCTATATAGGGCTTAATTAATAGTTATAATCGTGATACCGGGCTGGCTTATATCTATATTGACTTTTCCAGGCGTGATTATTCACGAATATGCTCATGAGAGAATGTGTAATAGAAGAGATGTACGTGTTTTTGAAGTGTGTTATTTCCGTATAGGCAATCCTGCAGGGTATGTTAAGCATGAACGAACTAACAATTTTGCAGATACATTTGCGATTTCAGGAGCTCCTTTCCTGATAAATACATTTTTGGCAATTATGTTGTTCATACCTCTCGCCCTCTTGGCTGTTGTTGCAACTGAGGTTCAGGCTATCAACGAGAATAATTTGGTTTTAAATTTGATAGCTCTATTCATTGCCTGGATAGGTTTTAGTACAGGTATGCATGCTATACCAAGCTCAACGGACGCCAAGAATATTTGGCATCATTCTAAAAGAGAATGGAGAAGATCGCTGTTTGCGACTCTGGGCATGCCTGTAGCGGCGCTAATTTATGTAGGTGATAAACTACGTTTCTTCTGGTTTGACGCTATATATACGATACTGCTGCTTGCAATTACTGTTGTTGTCGTTGAGTTTGCACTCTTTTCCACTATTCTGTGAAGAGTCCAGAAAATTTATTCCTGAACGTCTTCGACAGGTTCTCTGCTTCGATTATAGGCATACGGTTGATTAAGAACAGTAAGTTAATAATTCTCCTCACTGAGGGTCGAAGTATAATTCGTCAGGACTATCCTCATTGGGGAGGGCGTCGGGTAGACCTTCTTCGGAGGCGATTACGTATCCCTTTTCAGTTCTGAATAAGTATGCTTCTCCTTCTCCCTCTATTTCATATCTTACTACGTTTTCGTAGAACCGGTCAGAGTTTTCTTTCTCATTTCTTATTTGCTCGGCGTGTTCTCTGATTTCTTGTGGGATATCTTCTAGTTTATTATCTATCGACCATCCATCGCTTTCTTCCTCGAGTTCTCTTTCTATTTCATGAAGTTCTACGGCACGAAGTTCTTCTCCGTCTTTTCTGTCGGCTAAATAGATTACTTCAGTCATCTCTTCACCCTTCCACCGTTACAGGAACTCCTTTCTCTTTCAGGAGTTCTACCTGGTGTTTGGCGAAGTCTTCCTCGTTGCTGCCCTTGGTCGCTATCATGTAGACCTTGGCGTCGCCGAACGGGCGCATGACTCTTCCTGCTCTCTGGGTTGCCTGTCTCCTTGAGCCTCCCTGTCCGGACATGATGATACCTATCTCTGCGTCGGGCAGGTCGAGACCTTCGTCGCCGATACGGGACACGATGAGGGTGTCAAGTTCGTTGTCACGGAACTTCTGGAAGTATTTTTCCCGTTCCTCGTAATCTGTTTCGCCGGAGATGAAAGGTATATCGTATTCTTCTTCCAGTTCTTCTCCCTGGTCTATCCAGTCACAGAAGATGATGGTCTTGTCATCGCTGTGTTCATCGAGGAGGTTCTCCAGTTGCTGCTTTTTCGCCGGGTTTTTAGAGGCGATTATAGCCTTCTTGATTCCGGATGCCTGGTTGTACTTGTGGCGGTAGGCATCGCTCTCCCACTCCGCGAACTGTATCTTCACGTCTGGCTTGAGGACGAAGTCCTGCTGGAAGAAACGAGCCCAGTCACCGCCGATTTCAGGACCTATAAGCGCGAATATCTCCCTTTCTTTTGAATCCTCCCTGACAGGTGACGCGCTTAAACCTATCCTGCGCGTTGACTGTAGCGATGCGGTTCTCCTGAAAAGCTGTGAGGGGATGTGGTGGACTTCATCGAAGATTATCAGACCCCAGTCCTTCCGGAACAGCGAGGTCTTCTCTCCCGCCATGTGGTATGTCGCGATGGTCACATCGTTCATCTCCTTGTCACCGCCGTGGAACTCGCCTATCTGGTCCTCGGTGATAGTTGTCTTGTCAAGTATCTCGCGCTTCCACTGGTTCACCAGCGAGCGCTGTGGTACGAGCACCAGTGTTGGCGCATCTATCCTGGCCATGAGGCCGATAGAAGTAACTGTTTTACCTGAGCCGGCAGGGTTCGCCAGTACTGCTGCCTTTTCATCGTAAGCTCTCGCGACGTACTCTTCCTGGTAATCCCTCAGGTCGATTTTCAGGTCAGCACCGATTTTCTCGTCGACCTCCCGGAACTTGGAGTTGTCCTCTACCGGGTAGCCTTTCTTCAGCAGAGCCTCCTTGATTTTTGCGCGGGATTTGGCTCCCATCGCGATACGGGACTTGTTGTCTGTAAGGTCAACAGCGAGGTTGTCCCGTACCCCCTCGATACTGCGCGCCCACTCCATGCGTTCCTCGTCTTCCGCTACCAGGGCGTGATAGGTACCTTCATGTTCTATCGAGAACATCTCCTGCTTTTCATAGGTTCTCTCCAGCCATTCTATGAACCGGGGATACGATCCCAGTATCCTCGTGTATTTCTCTCTCATTTCTTCAAGAGATAGCTCAGAGTTCCAGATATCCATCTCCCGTACTTCGAACTTGTAGTGTTCGCCCGAGGAGGTTGCCATGTGCGCGATTTCTGATATCTCATTAAGCGTTTCCTCAGAAGGATTCGAAACTATTATCTCTCGCTGTGGTTCAAAGAAAACCACTTTATCCTCCTGCATCTTCTTGATTTTCTCTACAAGCTCTTCACGTGAAAGGTCTTCGAATTCTTCAGTTGCCTCGGGCATGCCCTACGTGATGGAGCGTTAATCTTAAATCCTTCACGTCTGACCTGAGAACATGAAGACAGAGCTTGTGCGTAAACTTTCTCAGCTCGACAGCTTCTCCCAGCCGGATATCGAGCTGGAGCAGTATATGACCCCGCCGGAGCTGGCAGCCGATATTATCCATACCGCGTACATGCAGGGTGACATCGAAAACTGCGAGGTTGTCGATCTCGGCACAGGTACAGGAATTCTCGCTATCGGTTCGGCTTTAGCAGGAGCAAGAGTTACCGCGGTAGAGAAGGATGCCGGGGCGCTGGAGATCGCGAGGGAGAACGCCGAGAAGCTGGATGCTGTTGACGCGATTGAGTTAGTGGAACGAGATGCGACAGGAGTTAACAGCAAGTTCGATACCTGTGTCATGAACCCGCCGTTCTCTGTACACTCTGATACAGGGCTTAAGTTCTTCCGGAAAGCTTTCTCCATCGCTGATGCGGTTTACAGCGTGGCTCCGAGAGGTGTGCGGGAACGTATAAAAGAGTTATCGGAGGAATACGGACATGAAGTGCTCGGAGTCGAGGAGTATACTATAGCGCTCGGTCCGAGCTATGGTTTCCACACCGAAGAGTCACGGGAAACACCCGTTGATGTTATCATAACAAGGAGGATAGACGACAATGGAACTTGAGACAGTTGAGAAAGACGATAGACTTATCATCGACATGCAACAGAACCACGGTATCGCAAATCTTATCCGGAAGGCTGTATGGGAGAAAAGCGGACAGGCAGCCTACGACAAAGGTCACCCTCTAGGCGATGAGTCACAGCTAATAATCGAAGGTGACGATCAGAAAGAGATCCTTGAGGACGCGATCGAGACTGCGAGAGAGTGGATGGATGAGATAGAGGATCAACTGTAAATTTCTTCATCAGTAATATTCTCTTTATGAAACAAGGTATCAGAGTCCTTGGTATAGACGATGCTGCCTTTGAATTCGAGGATGAGGAAACGTTTCTGACCGGTGTTGTTTACCGCGGTACAGAGTTCATAGAAGATATCGTTACCACCGATATCGAGGTAGATGGCGGTGACGCGACTGAAAAAGTGGTGGAGCTTTTCAACCGTTGCAATAACACGACCCAGATAAAGGCTGTGATGCTGGACGGTATAAGTTTTGCAGGTTTCAATATTGTCGACTTCGAAAAGGTCTCGGAGGAGATAGAAAGACCTGTTATAGTGGTAACCTCCAACAAGCCGGACCGTGACCGGTTTAAGGACACTATGGAGAAGACAGGTAACTACGATGAAGTCTTTGACCGGTTAGGGGATGCAGAAGAAATCGAGCTGAAGGATGGCAAAACCTACATACAGTATGCGGGAACGGACTTTGAAAGAGCGAAAAGCATCGTTGAAAGCTCGATAATCCATGGGCTCACACCTGAACCTATACGCGTTGCGCACATGATGGGTCGTGCTTTCGATTGATTGAAAAAGAAGACTGGGGCAAGATACTCTATGAGCAAGAGATGGGAAAACGTAAGAGATTCAAGAAGTTTCAGGGAGTTCTACTTCCTGGCAGTTGCACTTATACTAGCCTTTGGAACCCTGCAAACTGCTGGAACAGTCATGGATACGGACAGACCTGTTGTTTCTGTTGTCTCTTGTTCGATGTACCCGGAGCTTGACGTAGGAGATATCCTCCTGGTTAGCGGGATGGAGTTCGAAGAAATAGAGGAGGGTGACATAATAGTGTTTTCAACACCGGAAGTAGAGATACCGGTCGTCCACAGGGTAGTGGATACGCACGACGGGTACCTGGAGACAAGAGGAGATAACACGCGGGGTCAAAACGAGTGGGAACGAGATATACGTCCGGAACAGATACACGGACAGGTACTTTTCAGGATTCCTCTTGCAGGAAACCTGAAGCTTCTGGCGATGGATATAACCGGGATAGGAGAGTCGAATGTAGAAGGTTCTAACAATCCGCTCAGCATCAACAACATCTACTCCTGCGCCGGTAGAGAGTTATAGTTGTGCAGATGTTTCCCGTCTTCTGCCTGACGATACCCATTTAAAGGTAACTTAGGTAAAATGCTCAAGTATGGAATTTTGTGACGAATGCGGAGGAATGCTAGTATCCGAGAAGAAAAATGGTGAAACAGTCATGAAATGCCGTAACTGCGGGCATTTACAGGACGTAGAAGGCGGCGACTACACAGTGACAGAGGAGAAGGAAGAAGACCCTATGGATCGGTTAAACGTCTCCTCGGAAGACGACGAGGCATCTACCAGGCCAGTCACGACGAAAGAATGCCCAAGCTGTGGGGAAGAAACAGAACACGAATGGTGGATGGAACAGACAAGAGCTAGCGACGAACCACCAACACGGTTCTACGAATGCAAGGAGTGCGGAAACGTTCACAAAGAGTATGACTGATTACTCAGCCGGCAGATAGTTAATAGCGGGGTCTTGTTTAAGGAGCTCCCTGAGGTGCTCAGGATCTGTAGTCTCTACCCATAGCTCTGCAGGGAATCTGGCTGGTTCAGACCGGGATGTTTTATCATGATGATAGATATCTACAACAGTGCCATCGGCTTCAATCTGGTTTAAAGAGTAAAGAGCAGATTCGTATTCTCTCGCATCCACGAATTTAGGACCTCCTAGATTAGCAGACTCATTGAATATGTTTCCGTCGTACACAAGGTTTAAGGACTCCGAATTTTCATGATCCTGTGACTCGTTCATCCTAAAAACTGGTTTCAGAGTAAAGCTTAAGTATAAACTAGAAGTTCCCGAAGAACCATCTGGTTTAAATCTCGATTTCTAAGGTATACGAATTAAGCGATATTTAGTCGGTGATACAGGACTTGCTGTCTTCTGGCGCATCGAAAACTTCACAAACGACTACTCAACCTCTATCTCGTCTTTCTTGTCCAGTTCGTCCGCGAGGACATTGACTGAGGCGCGCAGCTTCCTGATTTCGTCCAGCATCTCCACACGTTCGGCTTCGAACTCGGACTTGTCCAGTTTCTGCTGGAAGTCGTAGTCCCGCTTGTTCTCCTCGAGGATGAAGTTGTTCTCCAGCTCGCCGACACGGTCTTCCAATCCCTGTAAATCTTCTCGGAGGCCCCTCGAAGATCGGTTAACTTTTTTTATAGTATCTGTAACTCTTGAGACCGCGCCCATCAACTCGCTGTCAAGTACCTCTTTTATCTTCCGCTCCGTCTTCTTTTGCCGGTGCTCAAGGTCTTCAACTTTCTCTTCCAGCTCTTCAACAGTTTTCTCATCAGGAGTTTTATCCGCCAGCTTCCCTATCTGCTCCAGCTCCCGCTGTTCGATGTCGTGCTCCTCCTGGAGGATGTCACGTGAATCCTGCATAAAGTCCTGAAGCGCGCTGTCAACCGCCTGTAGGTGCGATTCAAGCTGCTCCAGTCTCTGCGATACGTTTTGGACGCCTTCAAGCGCCTGCTCACCTTTCTTCCCCAGAGGGTCCATAAACAGTGTTTTTACGCGGCTGTATTTGAAACCTCCCGGGAATCAATATAGTTAAAACAGTTTAACCCCTCGCATAAGATATGCCGGAGAACCAGAGAAGAGCACCCGCAGTACCAAAGAATATCGAAGAAATCGAACCCAGGGACGACATACGCGTCCGCGTAGTAGGTACATTGATATCGAAGGATGACAGTTCAGTAGCGCTTGACGATGGGACGGGTACAGTGGAAGTGTTTCTTGAAGAAGACGATATAGAAGATGTGGAAGAAGGACAGCGTATCCGCGTCCTTGGAAGAGTACTTCCAACTCCTGACTCGTTCGAAATACAGGGCGAGATAGCCCAGGACTTCGAGGACGTCGATCCAGATGTCTACGACAGGGTTAAAAAAGTTGTCAACACTTCTGAATAACACAAAGGTGGGAGAGGAGTGTTTAAAGCAGAACTAGAAGACGTTAGCCTTATCCAGGATTCAATGAAAACCATTTCAGATCTCATATCAGAAGGGATTTTCCAGTTAAACGAAGACGGGGTAGAGCTTATCGCGGCAGACCCTGCGATGGTCGCGCTTGTCGATTTCCAGCTGGAAGAAGACGTTTTTGAAGACTATGAGCTTGAAGAAGAGACAAAGGTAGGTCTCAATCTTGAGAACCTTTACTCGATTCTCAGACGTGCAAACTCAAGCGATACTATCGTCTTCGAGGTCAAAGAAGACGACTCCAAGTTCTACATAAGGATGGAAGGCAGATCAACGAGAAACTTCTCCCTACCGATCCTCAACCTTTCAGAGGACGACATACCAGACACGAGAAACCTCGACTTTACTGTGGAAGCGGAACTTGAAACCGGTGTCATCGAAGACGCTATCGGCGACGCCATGGTCGTTGGCGACTCAGTAAGGATTTCCGCGGACGAAGACGGCATCAACATAGAAGCAGAAGGAGACCAGAGCAACGCTAACTTCCATATCGACAGCGGTGCAGACGGAGTCCTCGAACTTGAAGGAGATGAGGCGAACTCGATGTTCTCCCTCGACTACCTCGACAACATGATCGGCGCCAAGAAACTCGCCGATACTTTAACACTCAGGCTCGGCGAAGACTTCCCGATGAAAATGGAGTTCACAGTGCCTGACAAAGCGAACCTCAGCTTCGTACTCGCGCCACGGATTGAGGAAGAGTGATGTCTGTAGAAGAACTTGACGAGAAAATCTTGGATGCCTTGAAGGATGAGCGTCTTGAGGGTGTAGTAAGGCACTTGGATGAAAATGGAAGAACCTCTTCAACAGAACTGATGTCGAGCGTAAGTCATTATCCTGACCACTGTGTGACTAAAGCAGCTAGAGGGCTATCCAGTCTGGGGTATGTTGAAGATGAATTTGATTTCGAGGACGGAACTGTATACTGGGCGCTCTCGGATAATCGCTCTTGCGGAGAGATAATTAGGGAAGTTAGAGAATCTGTAGAGAGGCAAGCGGATGGTTCTACAGTTAGTGGAGGATATAAATCAGCTTCAGATACAAGTTACTGACCTCATATCTTTTACCTCTTTTCTCATTAACTTCTCTATATGGGAGAAGGGGAAAAGCCGCAGGACTGGAAGATAAGACAGTACTACCAGCAGGAAGAGGTCTCCGAACACATCACTTCTGTCGCGGAGTATAGGGAGATAGCGCCGACATATCCGAACGGTTATGGGAAACGGCCGGACGCTATCAACTTTCCGGGGGACTTCTCACAGTTAGTCGAGGACGGCGCGGTCGCGTTACACTCGTCGGTCGAGCGCTGGAAGAACCCGCTACTCATCGACAACGTCAACAACCTTGACGACCTGCGCGAGGGCTGGGACTTCGTCATCGACATCGACTGTGACCACTCGTTTGAACTCGCGAAAGACACCGCGGAACTCGTCGTGAGAGAACTGCGTGAGCACGGTATAGAAAACGTCAGTGTCAAGTTCTCCGGCAACAGAGGCTTCCACATAGGAGTGCGGTGGGAGGCGTTTCCCGACACGCTCGAAGGCGAGGATGTCCCGGAGATATTCCGCGGGGAAAACGTTGCCTCGCTGTATCCAAAACTCCCGAGAGGAATAATCGAATACATACGGGACAACCTCGAAAACGAGATGAAAGACCTCGTCCGCGAATACGGCTTCGAGGAGGATATGAAAGTCGACACCGGCTGGGACCCGTACCAGGTCGCCGACATAGAAAACGACTGGGGACAGCGCCACCTCTTCCGCATGCCCTACTCACTGCACGACGGGAGCTGGCTAGTATCCCTGCCCATCCAACCCTCGCAGATCCAGGACTTCGAGAAAAGCGACGCGCAGATGGACAGCATAGACTTCGAGACGACGTTCCTGGAAGAATACGAGGAGGGAGAAGCCACCAACCTTCTACTGCAGGCGGCGGAAAACGTTGCGGAGGAGGAGAGGAAGAAACAGGCGAGGAGAAAGGAGCGGGCTGAGAAAGACTTTGACAGACCCGACGACGCGATACCGGAGGAGCACTGGCCTCCTACCATCCACAACATACTCGACGGGCTGGAAGACGGCAGAAAGCGCGGACTGTTCATACTCATCAACTTCCTGAGAACAGTAGGCTACAGCTGGGAGGAAATCGAATCACGTATCTGGGAGTGGAACGAGGAGAACGACCAGGCGCTCCGCGAATCATATGTCAGGGGACAGCTCAACTGGCACCGCGACAGGGAAGAGGACGTCCCGCCACCGAACTACGACGCGAAAGGCTACTACAAAGACATGCAGGTCTACGAAGGCGACAGCCTGGAAGAACGCGTCCCCAACCCCGTCTCCTACGCCTTCCGCAAAGCCAAAGGCGACGACAGCCTCGACATCGGCAACTCCTCAGACGGAGAATCTGGAGACGACGAGGAAGACGAGGTCTTTGAATGCCCGTACTGCGGCAAAGAATACCAGATGGAACACTACTACAAGAAACACGTCCAGAAATGTTTTGGTTGAATCGTGGAGGAAGCCCGGGCAATCGCACAAGAAAACGGGTACAAGACGGTTAAACAGGAGCATATCAAGGAAGCGTTGAGATAAATAGTAATTTTGTCGGAACTCTTGAGAAATTTTGAATAGGAAAAAATACATTAGATATTCCTTCTAATATTCAATTTATTGGGAGGGGGTTCTATGTCGCACAGTCCTCGTTGTGAGAATGCTGTAAAAATGCCAGCCAGTCAGTGTCAATGTAGCTGTAACGGCGCACTACATCCGGAAGATGCAGGGTTTTCTGGTTCCGAAGATAGTATTTCGGAGGAAGATGTAAAGGATTCAGCTAAAACAGTCGGTAAAGCAATGGTTTTAGGCGGAGTGGCTTCTACTAATCCTCATCTTGCTACAGCATACACTGCTTACACTACTGGAAAAGCCGGAAAAAGAATGTATGACGCATGGAGTGACTCAGATTCCTCTGATAGATTCAGCAATTTAGTAGAAGAAACAAAACAACAAGGTGTCGCATTTCAAGCGAGTAAAATCACAGAAAAAGAGGCGGGCGAAATTGCAGAAGACTTGAGGAATAGCGTAGAAGATTCTGGCGGACTTGAATATCTAGCAGACACTACCAACGATACAGTAGATGAAGAAGTATTTGGAGAAATGCTTGAAGGGAGTACTAAAGAAGCCTTAACGACTGGTTCTGCCGAAGTAAGTAAAACGGCGCTTGAGGTGGCATAATGGAGAAAGAAGAACAGGCGCTCAACATGATTGGGCTAATAGCAACCAGAAAGACCGAACTATATCAGAATATCATTGAAGAAATACCCGAAAAAGAAGTAGATAGACAAGAACTAGCAACCAATATAGCCGAAATAGACAATACCGCATTTTTAACGGAAGAAGAAATTGAAGAAGACAAAATTAATCCCGAAAACAATATTGAAGATTTAGACCTGAATTTAGAAGGATTAATAGCGAATCTGGGTTACGAAGAGTATTTCCAATCCGAATTAGATTAAACAGATAATATTTGCGACCCAGAAATTCTATGTGACAGAAGACGATATAGTAACTGCGTGTACAGGTATAGCAGTAGCTATACTTGTTGTAGGGATACTCTCCGTAGTACCTTCCATGTTTCAACAAATAAACGCCGATACAGTAGATGAAGAGGTGTACGAGGAGGACATATCAAGTTTAGAAGCTGAAATAAATGAACTTGAAAGTACAATATCGCAACTGCAGTCTGAAAAAGAACATTACCAAGCAGTCGCCAGTAACTACAGCGATAACAGAAGTGACTTACGAGAACAAGCGGATTATTATGAAGAAAAAAGTGAGAACCAGTCGGAACTGATAGAAAATCAGGAGCAAGAAATCGAGGAGTTAGAAGATGAAGTTGAAAGAACATTGTCAGTCAGAAATATTCGCGAATATGATATTGTGGTTCCAGTAATTCAAAGGTCTGTAAACATAGTTTACCTGTCTATATCAATAGTCATCTCAATTTTAGTTCTGATTCCTATTTCATTTACAGCCATCAAGATAAAATTCGAAATCAATGTAGTAGAACAACTGGCAGAATTATACAAACGAAGACATGATATTTGGAAGACTATCACAACCCGCCTGTCTAATCTGTGGAATCAACTTTTAGGCGCTGAACAGCCACAAAAATCATCATAGAACCGTTTATTAAACTGTCAAATCACGACTAGTTTAGTAAATTAACCGTGATAAGCGTTCCGCACACCGAAGCCCATAGAACCAATTAATTTATTGAAGCGAATATTTTTGTCCAAATGCAGATTCAAAATCTTCCTGTACATCGCTTTCAAGTTCTAGAGTATTGGAGTCGCCTATTCCTACTATTCTGCCCCGAACTGGCTCATTACCAATCAGTCTTGCCGGGTCGAATACTTCATAACCTTTTTCATCCTCTAAAATCAGGTATGCGTGTTCTGGAACTTTGTAATTAAGTTGGTCAGTATCAGGTAAGGAACCGTTTACCAGATATACTTCATCAAAGTCATCTTGTACATAGTTTAATCCTACTAAGGCCATCTCAAGGCACTCGCCAACCTCTTCTTCAACTAATTCCGAAAAGAGCGGGTTCCCGTCTTTGTCAGTTGAGATTCCCTGTTCCTCAATACTATGGTAATTTCCTCTATCGTTTGTGAAGTGATTAAATATTTCATCCCCGGGTTCTGTATCAGTATCGAAATGTTCTTCGACTACATCAGGACTTCTCTCATCATACCTTATTTCAGCTCCTAACCCGCCGGAAAGCGTTTTACCCGGCTCAATATCATGTTCAATAAAAGAGAATTCTTTGAGTGAGTCTCCAAAATCTCCCGACATAATAATCCCTCTATACTCCTTCTGTAGCTTTTTTTCTTGCTTGACCTAGTTTTGACCTGACATCTCCCCAGACTGATTCATCTGTTCCAGGATTTTCAGGCATGAATGGTGTTCCGTCATCCATGCTCCAATCAGATATAACAACTTCTGGCTTTCCTCTTCCTTCCTCGTGCGCCCTTTCGAGTTCTTCCTCACTGATGAAATTGTGTCTTCCATTATAGGAACCACTTAGTTCTTGCCATTCCTCCGAAGATAAAATCCAATCCGGAGTAACCAAAAGTTCCCAATCTTCATAACCTGAAGGCTTCTCACTACTAATCTGAGGCATATCTCCTGGCGAAAAGTTATGACCGTAAATTTCTCCGAACTCCTCAAGAGTTCCTTCCGAGTGAGTATGGTATACAATTCCTCTGTATTCAGGATTATCTTCCATGAATTGATGTAAAACATCTAACTTCTCCTGCTGTGGTTCCACTCTTCCCGGAGTACCTCTGCCTGTAGGTAGCTTGTATTCGATGAAAATATCGTCTTCATTATCTGCTCCTGGATGTTCTCTGTAAACTAAAACTCCTTGATTCTCAGCATCCTGCTGAGTTTCAAACTTCAGATAACTATGGATTTTTTCAGGAATATAAACTGTTGTCTTAGACAATTCAGTCATATTTGTTACTTACTCCTCACAACTTAAAAGTTTAATGGTTATAACCTAAAAATCAAGAATTAAAGGCTGAAAAACCGTATTTCACAACCATCAGCCGTTTATTAAACCGGCAATTCGTGGCTGGTTTAGTAAATTAACCGTGATAAGGGTTCAAGTCTCTCCTGCACCGGAGAAAGGAATTGACCTGGGTAAAAGGTGTTTTCAGGTTCTCTTGGTGTATTCTCGGAGGTTGAGGTAGGTATCGTCGTCTCGTGGTCTGACGCCTAGCAGGATTACTGTGTCGTCTTGGATGTCGAAGAAAACCCTGTAGTTCTGGTTTTCTCCTTCCGCCTTGAAGTAGTGGACAGGTTCTCCGTGGTTGTCGTAGCTGATGCCTGTGCCTCGCTGATTGAGGATGCTGTTCTCTCTTCTCTGCCGGGAGTCGATGTTCTCCTTCACTTTCTCGCGGTCTTCTCCAGGGAGCTCCAGAAATTCTTCAACCGCTTTAGAGTGAACTTCGAACTCCATGTCTACATGTCTTCCCTGACTTCTTCCCATTCAACTGTTTCAGCTTCACCTTTCCTAACTTCTTCAGCTCTCCTGGATACATCTTCAGGGATTAGAAGTATCTTGTCTAGGTGCGTCCTCACCGCCTCCTTCACGAAATCTGACTTGCTGGTGTACTCTCCTCCCTCGATCTTCTCTTCTATAGCCTTCTCGATTTCGCTCGGTAGATCGACAGTTGTTGTCATACTTCCAATACTATATTATTGCTTATACTTTTTAACTTTTGGCTATCCTAAAGCGACCCAGATAAAAATCTTTCAACTAAACCACGGCTCATGGAGGAGTTAACGTTTCAGGAGTTGCGGAAGATGCAGAAGAGCGAGGCTCGCCAAGATGATCTGACTGATCTCGGTGAGAAGTTCCTCCTGCGTGTTGGTAGTTTCCTGGATGGAAAGAAAGATGTTGATGAGCGCGAGCACCGGAACTCGAAACGTGTGTTTGACAAGATAATTTCTCTGAGAGAGGACAAGATAGTGAAGAACGCGCGGCTCGCGGTGAAATCTGATGTGAACGCTTCAAGTTTGAATCTCCTGCCGAGAGAGAAGAAGCTTTTCCGGGAATTAAAGAGCATTTTCGAGGAGCACCGCGACCGTATCGACGGCGAGGTGAACGGCGACCTGGATGTCGACCTCGGAGAGGTAGAGGAGGATGAAGAATTCGAAGATGATTTAGAGGCGGAAGACGAAGACAGTGCTGAAGAGGGATACGAGGTCATAAAAGTGACGTCTCACGTACCTGAGTTTATGGGAACCGACCTGGAAAGCTACGGACCTCTTGACGAGGGAGATGAGGTCGAGGTCCCGGAGGAAAACGCAGAGATACTGGTTAACCGCGGGAGTGCGGAGAGGATGGAATAATGGTAGATTATGTATTTTCGATAGGAGGTTCGATTGTACGGGAAAACCTTGACAGGATAGAAGAGCTGGCGGACGCGCTGGAAAGAGATGAGCAAGTGCTGGTTGTTACCGGTGCAGGCGACCTCAATAAGCACCAGAAAGCTGTCAAAGGCATTGCAAATAACGGCGAGCAGGACCTTGTCGGTATCAAGGCAACGCGGCTGAACGCGCAGACTCTGCTGACCGTGATGGATGCTTATCCTTCGATACCTGAAAGACCTGAAGAGATCAAGGTAGCAGCCGCTTCCGGAAAGGATGTCGTGATGGGGGGGCTTACGCCTGGATACTCAACTGATGCTACCGCAGCTATCGCTGCCGAGATGCTGGATGCGGAGCTCTACATCGCAACTACGGTTAACGGGGTGCACGATAAACACCCGGATGAAGACGGTGCGGAGAAACTTGATGAGGTGACGCCGGACGAACTTCTGGAAATAGTAGGTGATGACTACGAGCCGGGAAGCTACGAACTGATCGATGAGACAGCGGTCAAGATAATCAGGCGTTCAAACATTCCGACAAGAATCTTCGAGGGAACCCTGGAGAACCTGGCTGATCCTGAAAACGCTGAAGGGACGGATGTCGAGTAGTACTTTTAAAGTTTAACTTCGGACGGGTTGATATGGTCAAGATCCCAAAAGAGCAGAACCGTTACTGCCCGAACTGTGACGAGCACACAGAGCAAACTGTAAAGGAAGTTACCAACCGCTCGGCTTCACCTTTCAAGAAGAAGCACAGGAAGAGGCAGAGAAAGGTCGACAAAGGTTACGGGTCTTTCCCGTTCGAGAACCCGGCTATCCGTGCTCGTGGTAGGAAGAATCCGACTTCGGAGAAGAAGGACATGCAGTTCACGTGTAAGGAATGCGGAAAGTCCTGGAAACCCAGTGAACCTTTAAGAACTGCTAAACTGGAGATAGAGAGGTAGATAATCATGACTCAAGAATTTTACAGGGTAGAGTGTCCGGAATGTGGAAACGAGCAGAACGTCTTCTCGCACGCCTCTACAGAGGTTGAATGCCTGGTTTGTGGAGAAGTGCTTGTAAGTCCTTCAGGTGGTAAGGCAGAGGTCGAGGCAGATATTGCTGAAGTACTTAGCCCGGAATAAGTTTTTAGGTGTTTAAACCAGATTTTATGCATGCTTGAAGGATTTGAGCACCTAACAGAGTATTCTAAGAACCCAAGGATTTACTGGACTGCCGGGATAATCGGTATGGTGGCGGCAGGAGTTTTCTTTTTCACGGAATACGTTGCAGCCGCTTTACTGGTGGCGGGTGTGGCGTTGACGGCGTGGACGGTGAACCAGCTGGGTATCAAAACTGTCGGAATTGAACTCACCACGCTATCAACGGTTTTGATAGGAGCTGTCTACGGTCCGTTTATAGGTGCGGTTGCCGGGTTTGGTTTGATACTGTTACAGGTGATTGCGGGGCAGTACACTGGCGGATACATAATATGGGTTATCCCGTCCTATGCCGTGGCAGGGTTTGCCGCAGGATTTTTCTCCGGGAGAGATATATTCGTGCTAGGAGCCGCGTTAACAGTCGGGATGCAGGTGGTTTTCGCCCTGCTCTCCTCGGTCACGAGCCTCGGCAGTCTTGACAGGTACCTACCGTACGCGGTCACCAATACCGGGTTCAACCTCGTACTGTTCTACTACTTTGCACCATTGATGCTTGAACTGATGGTGTAGCATCGTTCTGCTTTTAAAAGTCACTTTTCAAGCAGTGACTATGCGCTGGTATAAAGACAGACCTGAGGAAGGCGACTTTGTCGTCGTGACGATAACTGACGCGGACAAGAACTCGGCATACGCCGATCTGGACGAGTACGAGGATGTTACAGGGCTTATACACATATCCGAGGTTTCGCGTTCCTGGGTGCAGGATGTATCCAAGGAAATCGATGAAGGCGAGAAAACTGTGGCACAGGTAGTTGACGCGGGAGACGACACAGTAGACCTGTCGCTCAAGCGTGTCAACGAGAAACAGAAAAAGGATACCATGTCGCGGTGGAACAAGGAGCAGAAGGCCGAAGAGTTTGTCGAAGACCTGGCTGAAGAGCTAGGTGAAGATAAGGAAGACCTCTACGAGGACGTGGTTTTCCCGATGCAGAGAGAGTTCGGGTCATCATTCACCGGATTCGAAATCGCGGTCGGCGAGGAAGAGAAACTGACAGAGCTTTTCGACGGGGAAACTGTCGAGGCGATACAGGAAGTCGCGAAGGAGAACATCAACCTCAGGCAGGAAAAGCTCGAAGGCGAACTCGAGATTAGTTTCAGTCAGGGTAACGGCGTGGAAAAGATAAGAGACTCCTTCGGCAATCTCGGAGAGGGGATAGATGTGGAATACGTTTCAGCCCCAACTTACTCGATAACCGCGTGGGGCAGGAACTCAAGACTTGCGAAGAAGAGGATGGATGACGCGGTTGAAAACATCCGGGAACAGGTAGAAGGGCTCGAGGGAGAGTTCGAGTTCTCGCGTGCGTGACAATGATTAAAAAGTGTCCAGAATGTAACTCTTACACGTTGAAAGACGAGCACTGCGTTGAAACAGTACCGGCGAGACCGCCGAAATTCTCATTCCCGGATAGATACGGGAAATACCGGCGCAGGACCAAAAAAGAGGTGGAAGAAGATGGAAGCAACTAGAATCGAACTTGACAAAGAACCAGACGTAGAAAACCCTGTTTTTATCGAAGGACTTGCAGGTATCGGTCACATAGGAAAGACCTGCGTCTCGTACCTCGCGGACCACCTGGACGCAGAGAAGATAGGTGAACTCTACTCTCACCATTTCCCGCCTTATACAATAATCCACGACGATAAGACCGTCAACCTTCTCAAAAACGATATCTACCAGTTAAAGCGCGACGACGGACGAGACCTATTGATAATAGAAGGTAATGCGCAGGCATCCACGCCAGAGGGGCATTTCCAGGTGGCAGAGAGAATCCTGGACTTTGTCGATGAAAACAACGTTTCGGAGATAATAACTATCGGCGGCTACGGTACCGGTGACGTCGTAGAGGATCCACAGGTCTTCGGAGCGGTAAGCTCGACTGAGGTTAGGGAAAAATACTCTGATAACGGCATAAACTTTGACCACGAGGTAGGTCAGATAGTCGGCGCCTCAGGTCTTCTACTAGGTCTAGGAGAAGAGAGAGGGTACGACGGTATCTGCCTGCTCGGCGAGACTCCAGGCTTCCTGCTGAGCGACCCAAAGGCGACAGAGGCTGTCCTTGAAGTGGTAGAAGATATTCTGGACCTCGACCTGGACTACACAGAGCTTGACAACAAGGTCGAAGAAGCACAGGAAGTACTTAAAAAACTTCAGAATCTTCAGCAACAACAGGGTCAGGACCAGGACCAGGGTCAACAGGACCTCGGATACATAGGATGATGACAACGATGCTTGATACTATGACGGAACACACACGTTACGAAAGGGCACGGATGATAGGCGCCCGCTCACTGCAGATTGCGATGGGGGCACCGGTTTTCGTTGATACAGACGCACAGGAGCCGAGAGACATCGCGAAGAAGGAACTCGAGGAAGGAAAGCTGCCTATCACAGTGAAAAAATAACATTTCTCATCCTACTTATTTTTTGTATTCTATAAGTGTATTATGACCGATCCAGATATAGAAACGGGGTGGGATGCGCTCTACAATGCAGGTATATACCCTAGCTCCCCGGGCAGAGTAGATGATAACCTAGACATGTTTACCAGTCAGCTTGAGGATTTACGTGATAAACTTTACGGGGAAGAAGAGGGATTGACAGTTATTGATTGGGGATGCGGAGATGGTTATACGTCCTATGAGCTGGCTGACCGTCTCGGCGGAGACTACATGTTCCTGGGGATAGAGTTATCTTCTTTTATGGCTGAAAAAGCTGAAGGGAATGCATCAGGGATAGATAACTTCAATGTTGAACAGGGGGATGGCCGTGACGTATTGAATGGAAAAGAAGGGAGTGTGGATGTAGTGATGGCGATAAACTCTTTCCAGGAACTGGAAGATTTTGAGAGTGTTATTCAGAATCCAGTAAGAGATGCTCTGAGACAGGACGGCGAACTGTGGATAACGTGGCCCGGGGAAAACGCTCCGTTAAGCACAGGTTATGATGAGGACAGGAAAGTAGATTATATCGAAGTCCCTATAGACCACGAGGTATGGATGGATGCCGGTCTGGACGGTTACAATGGTTTCCTGGAGGGTAAGGAGATAGAACCTCTTAGACAGTACTACTGGTCCAAAGAGTGCGTTGCGGCTATGCTAGAGAACGCTTCATACTCCGTTCGACACGAAGACCGACTAGAGGTGTATGGTGAAGGAGTAGGCCAGATAGAGGCTATTCTGGAGGCTTCAGATGAAGAGATCACTAGAGAGACAGTAGACGATCCTAAAATGGAGTTCATCAGAGCCCAGAAGCAAGCACTAGGCTAATGCAGAGTCTACCGAATAGTTTCACATCTTATTACGCATTTATCGTCTCCAAGGTACTCGCATTGCTCCTCTTCCGACTCTACTTCTGCATTGAACATCTCCTCGCTAATAGTGTGCATTACTCCGCGGAAGAAATGATGTACAGGACCGTTGGGGTTGAGGACATCCGATTCTCTGAACAGCGAGTTCAGGGGAGATCCTTTTATACTGGTTACCAGGACTTCTTCTTCTAGGTTGTGGTATTCTACCGTAATTTTTCCCATTCCCATGACGTTCCCTGTTTTTATGGTTTCTATAAACTGTCTTTTGCTCGTGTTGTTTTTCCGACCTACATCTTCGACTGCTACTTCGCCGTGTCTTAGACCGACTTCAAATAGTATATCAAGAACATCTTCATCTGTCCTCCGCGCTACTTCCTCCAGTAAGTCAAAATAGGTGGATGCGGGCAGCATGACTCCTGGTATGTCCAGTATTTCTATGTGACCTTCTTCATATGTGAGGGTGTTGGAACGGATTAAATCTTTTATTAATTCTCCCAGAGCCATTTTCCTACCTTTTTACCTGTTCTTAATCTTCTAACATTTATGTAGTTGATGAATTCTCATGTGTCTATAATTTTCTTCTAGAGTATTTTATAAGGTCTTACAAGATGTATAATAGGTATAATTAGGATTTCTGGTATGGTCTGGTTTTTCGGTCACCTTGAATCCAACATCGATATTAGGCGTTCCATATCTTCTTCATAATCTCCAGATTTTCTCGAGTATTCTGGTTCTTCTCCGCCAAAAAGAGCGAGTATTTCATCAGGACCTGTCTTGGTATGCCGTAATTCTCTGTCAACTAAAGAGATTTCAGGGAAGTATGAGGAGTCATCCAGATCTTCACCGAGCGCCTTTAGAAGCCTCCAGATGCTTGTCTCTCCTACTGTAAGAATTGCGTCACCCTGGAAAAGATCTAGTTCAACATCCACGTACTTTGAAAGCGATTTTTCGTATCGTCTAAGGTGTTTATCCGCATAAAGAGGAGTGTGTGATTCCTTCATAACCTGGTCTTCGAGCTCTGCATCCGGAGAATAGAACTTCCAGAGCGTTTTCAAGTATTCTTCAAATTTGTCTGGAAAAGGCTCTCCAGGTTGAGGGTAGTACTCAGCCCTTTTTTCAAGATATTCTGGGTAATAAGTTGACTGGTGTCGTCCTCCGACCATGAACTCATCTTCTTCAGCTTCCAGTAGCGTGGCTAGATCCACCGGAATGTTGGCGAGTTTCTCGCCCCTGTAATTCTTATCTACTGCCGCCCCATGCTGGATAATTAGGTCATTCTCGCGCAGGACGCTACCGAAACTTACAGGCTCTCTGTTGTCTAGAGTCATTACGAGAGTCAGGTCTTTCCCGAGTAAATGGTCTCTTATGTCCTCCTTCGTAGGTAAACCGTCTGCGGTAAAAGAGGACTGGACCATTTCAATAAGTGCTTCCAGATGTTTATCTCCAGGATCTGAATCAAGAAAGAACTCTGTCTCCAACTTTTTGAAATCCTGCATTATAGAAGTTGTAGTGAAGATGAGGTAAAAAGATTGATCTTAGCTATATTTTCTCTTCTTCCTCAATTCGGATACCGTTCTCATCTATTATGACCTCCATCAAATCACCCTCTATATTAGTTCTCCTCATCTTCACTATCTGTGCAGAACGGTAGGTGGTATCTCCAAGAGCAAAGCCCTCAAGCCGAATAACCCCGTCAACCACAAACTCGGCTATACCGAATCTTGAAAGCTTGCCTGACCTGTTTTCGGGAAGTTCGGAAGTAACCACTGCTGTTGCATCCATATCCTTGAGGCGTTCGATTATCCTGTTAAGATATTTCCGGAGACCATCTTTCTCACCCCAGTACATCTCGAATACGCTGAGTGAGTCAAGTACTATCCTGTCGAACTCTTCTCCCTGGATGTACTCGATTATCTCGCTTTCCAGCTCCCGTGAAGGATTGATGTGTGCCATCGACAGGTTCTCGAAGTAGTTATCAAAGTCGATACCGAACTCCTTCGCATCTCTCCTTATCTCGTCCGGGCTCTGTCCTGTCGTCAGGTAAAGACAGCTCTCCTCGTTACGCAGCCCTTCAGCGAGGAACTGTGTGCAGAAAGTGGTTTTACCAGAACCTGGTCCTCCAGTTATCAGAGTCACAGAGCCTTCAGGAAAACCTCCATCCAGATTTTCATCAAGACCTGGAACTCCAGTGCCGACTCTTTCAACCATACGAGAATAGGTTCTAAGCAGGCTTTATAGGTTTTTCTGTGAATCCTGTTTAGACGTGTCTAAAAGAGAGCCAAGATGGTTTAAACCATCCCGACAATTTTTCGGTATGAAGATTGATTCAATCCAGCTACGGGAGATCATCGATTCAAGGACAAAACCGACGGTAGAGGCGGAGATAAATAGGTGTACGGGAAAAGCTCCGTCAGGCGCCTCGACCGGGAGGCACGAGGTCAACTGCTCGGTACCGGAACACCTCGACGCGACAGAAGAACTGCTGAAGAAACTGGAGGACCGTGACATGTCACAGGAAGATTTCGACGGGAAACTGAAAGAGCTGGACGATACTGATGACTTTTCAAGGATAGGAGCTGTATCGATTGCTTCTAGCTTCGCCTTCAAGAACGCCGCAGGATTCGACCACGGTAACCAGTTCCCTTACCCGCTCAGCAATGTCGTTGGAGGAGGAGAGCACGGCGGTAATACTGCGATACAGGAGTTCCTTGTCGTCCCGGTCAATGCGGAGAGTTTTCCAGAAGCCGTGAAGACCAACACGAAAATATACCTGGAACTGAAAGAGCGCTACTCACAGAAAGTTAAGGGCATGAACGATGAAGGTGCTCTTATCACATCCATGGATGATGAGCAGACGCTTAAGGCAGTGAAGAAGGTCGCGGACAAGTACGATGCTCGCCTCGGTCTGGATATTGCCGCGGGCGAACTCTACAGGGATGGCAAGTATCGTATCGACTCTATGAGACAGGACCTGGAGCCCAAAGAGATGCTTAAATTTGTCCAGAAACTTATCGATGAGTTTGATTTACTCTATGTAGAAGATCCGTTCGACCAGGAAGACTTCCGGATGCACGCCAAACTCACGAAAAAGAACCCGGACGTGCTGGTATGCGGAGACGACCTGTTCACCACCAATAAAGAGAGGTTGCAGGAAGGAATCGATAACGGCGCATGCAACTCACTCATAGTCAAGCCCAACCAGATAGGGACGGTATCAGATGCAAAAGAAACTGTGGAACTTGCGAAAGAGAACGATTACACGCCCGTCATATCTCACAGGAGCGGGGAGACCTGTGACTCGACCATCAGCCACCTGGCGCTGGAGTGGGGATGCCCGTTCATAAAGGCAGGTATCGCCGACATCCGCATCGCGAAACTCAACAGGCTCATCCGGCTATGGGATGAAATTGATGGAGTGGAGATGTACAGTCTATAGCATCTATTAACCTGTAACTATCGGTTAAAAGCAGGTAAAGAAACCTGCACCCATGGTATATCCGGATGGCTTTGGCGGGAAGAATTTTGAAGTTGTTTCCGGTCCTTCCCAGGAACTTATACGGCGAAATGGGTACGACACCGCTCTAAAGCGCAAGCTAGCTGATAAAGGCAATTTTAGGGGTAACATTAAGCTTCCGCAGACATGGGTAGATGATAAACACCCTGGAATGGCGGTAGAGAACAGAATTGAGGAAGAGTTCCATAACTTGTTCTCTATGGGGCTGGAAGAGAGGGAAGTATCTCTTGAAACCTTTCATTTTGAAGCACAGGTCAGAGGAGCCTATAACCTGCCGGAAGAGTCACAGTCAGATGAGGATGCAAGGATAATCGCGGAGGTGTTCTTTCCCGCGGAAGGAGGCGATGTAGCTGGAGAAGAAATAGGTTCTGTAGCCTATGATTTTTACTTAAACCTTAAGTCAGAGTCCCGGTGGCAGCCCAATGCTGACAGAGAGTTTTTCCACTACAATGAGGGTGAGAGCATAGGAGGTAAACCTGTCGCTGACACCCTTTTTGACGGTCTTTATGAGACAAGACCACATACACTTCTTGAACATCACAAGGATGCAGGAGAGGAGGGGTACAAAGGAAGGATGTGGGTAAGATATTGATAACAGGATAGCATCTAATCTAGACCTTATTTAATATTTGTTCCTCAAAGCCCTCGTATGACCGAACAACAAGCAGAGGAAGACCTTCTAATCGACCGTGAGGAGTACCTGTCAAACGGTGTCCACATCGGTACTAAGTCCCAGCACACTGACATGGAAAAATACATATTTCACGTGAAGAAGAACCAGCTCGCAGTACTTGATCTTAAACAGACTGACGAGCGTATAAGAGATGCGGCACAGTTCCTCAGGAACTATGAGCCGGAGGATATCCTGGTGGTTGCGAGGAGCGAGGAAGCTCTTTTACCGGTCACAAGGTTTGCAGAATCTGTCGGCGCTGAGAGAATCGCAGGTCGCTTTACCCCGGGAACGCTCACCAACCCGCAGTCAGACGATTTCGTTGAACCTGGGCTGGTGATGGTTTCTGACCCGGAGAAGGATTCGCAGGCGATTAACGAGGCGGTAGATGCCAAGATACCTGTTATAGCTATAGCTGACTCTGCGGACACGCTGGAAAATGTTGACCTTGCTATCCCTGCCAACAACAAGAGCGGTAGCGCGGTCGCGACAGTTTACTTCTTGATAGCCCGGCAGATGGCGGACGCCAAGGGAGAAGAACTTGAGTACGATCTCGAAGACTTTAAACCCGAAGAGGAAGAAGAGTAAACAATCGATGAAACTGACTATAGACTACTGCACGGACTGTGGTCACCTAGGTAAAGCTGTTGAGGCGGCTGAAGAGATCCTTGAGAACTACCCGGAGGAATTTGACAAGGTAGAACTGGTTCCGTCCGAAGACGGGGTCTTAAGAATCTCTATAGAGAGCGAGATTGTGTTCGACATCGATGAGAACAGTTTTTCACGGGCTGAAGTAAAGACGCGAGTGAAAGACTTCATAGAAGAACAGGAAGAATAAAGGGCTTGAATAACAGGTTGTTATATAGGGGGGGTAGCATGAATTTCTTGGTTGTCGTAGGTACTGTAAGAGAGCAGAGGAGAAGTATCCATGCTGCCAGGAAAGCAGTTGAGGTTTTGAGTGAAAAAGGATACGGGGCTGAACTTTTCGATCCTGCGGAGAAAGAGATACCGTTCCTCGGTACACGTAGATATACAGATTCTGGGGATCCGCCGGAAGACGTAGAAGAGTTCGGACAGAAAGTAGAAGAATCGGATGGAGTCGTACTGGTTACCCCGGAATACAACCACTCGATCCCCGGCGCGTTGAAGAACCTGCTCGACTACCTCTATCCTGAATATGAAGACAAGCCATTCTCGTACGTGACAGTATCAGCCGGCGGCTTCGGCGGTGTAAGAGCTCTCGACCATCTTCAAGACATCACGCTCGCGCTGAACGCTGAACCGGGACCGCATCTTCCGATATCTAACGTTCGGGATGTATTCGATGAAGAGGGAGAACTTATAGATGAGAGCTACGAGGAGCGCTTCGAGGATTTCGTGGAAGAAGCTGTTGAACATGCAGGAAAATCCCAGTGATTTCCTGGTTGCCGGGAATGCCTTGAGACTACCGGAATATTTAAACCCGAGCTCGGGCTATTCTTGGACAGGATGTTCGATTTCGGGAACGATGACAAGGAGAAGCTCCGGGAGAATATGGAGCAGATAAAAGAGATGGTTGAAGATGGAAAAGCCGTGGGAGAAGAAGTAGGGGACGAAGCAGGTCTTGGAGAGGATTTTGAAACAGGTTTTGATGAAGGAGCAGAGCAGAGTACTGGCGCATCACAGCAGTCCCAGAGTTTTGAAAATTCTGGTACAGACTCTTTCGACCCAGTTTCCCAGAACGGATCTGGAGGGGAAATGGAGGAGGAACTTGACGAGTTCGAGGAAAAGTTCGGTGAAGAACAGCAAGATACCTGGCAGGAAGGACAGCAGAGTCAACAGCCGGCTCCACAGGAGCCCCAGCAACAGCAGCTTGACGAGACCGCATCGGATACTCCGCCATCAAACCAGCAACGGTCTAAGACTACACAGGCAGGTCTCACGGATTCTCGAAACGTCGACCAACTGAGTAGCGAGGTTCCTTCACCGCCCGAGACACGTGAAATCGATGTTCCTGAAATCGACCGGGGACCGCTATTTCTCAGACAGCAGAAGTTTCTCCGCGCGAAACAGATGATAGAGGATATGCTCTACCTCGCAGATGATATGGAAAGAACAGTTAACGATCTTGAAGCAGGTTTACAGGAGGATCAAGGTATCGAGCGTGATGTAAGAGAGATCCTTATGGAGTTCGAGGATAACAGGACAGCGGTCGAGGATATAATATCCCCGCGAGAAGAATAAAAAACTGGCTCCTACAATCACTTGTTATGGAAAGAGAAGAAGTACTGGAGGTTCTCGACGAATTCCGTGATGCAAACTCTGAACACGCACTTGTAGAGCTTCTGAGCAGCAAACTGGTTAACGAACTGGAAAGTTACGAAGCCGCAACCGAGCGCCAGAGACACGATCTCAACCTTCTCATCCGTGAACTGGAAGAGGAGCTGGACTACATCGAAAGCGACAAACTGGCGGAATTCGACCCGGAACAGCAATAGTTATAGGATGTCTTCTATTTCAGGATAGAACATCTCTGATTCAGGGAACTCTTCTTTAAACCGGGCTATCCATAGAGTGTAAACAGCTTTGAACTCTTCTTCTGTTTCTCCCAGCGGTTCTTGCATACTCATTGAGGAAGTAACATCCAGTTCTGTCGGCCGCACGTAATATTCTATAATCCATGACTCCAGTTCATCATCATAGTCGGGCTCAACAAGTATAGATATGTTCTCCGGCTCCTCCCGTATCACTTGGAGAAAATTTTTCACGTTTTCCACAGATGTATCTATCATCTCTCCTGTCAGAGGGGCGGACATATAGTTGATACGTGCACCCCGGAACTCTTGCAGGAACTCTTCCACCCAGAGGATATAATCCAGCTCATAGTCCTGGCTGTTGTGGAACTCATGGCTTCTCTCAATCCTATGGTCTAGCTCTATCTCTCCCTGTGAGATCGAGGCGCGGTAGTCTATCCGTACCGTATCTCCTTCCTCGTCGAAATAAGGTTGGAGTGATACCTCCACTTCGGCGGGGTCGGCGTCTATCGCCCTGAGATAGTTCTTCACGTTGTCGACAGCTGCGTTAACAAGCCTGTAGTCGTCCATGGAGAGAAATGAAGCTAGAGCTATCGGGATAAGTAAAACGGCATGACTATGGTTGTGTTTCTCAATAGCTGTAGCTCTCACCGAGTCCGCGTGGTATATAAAAAAGTTTCATCCTCTTTCAGTGACACAGGCCTGCTAAGGCTTGCAACCGATGACGCAATCGAGGTGCAAAAAATAATGGCTTACCAAAAATTTGAACCAGGAGAATCACTAGCAGAAAAAACCTACGACACAGTTGAAGAAGCAGAAGGTTCCGGAAAAGTAGTTATCGGAACCAACGAAGTTACCAAGGCGATTGAGAGGAACGAGGCAGAACTGGTTGTTATCGCCAGCGATGTTTCTCCCGAAGAAATCGTGATGCACATCCCTGCGCTCTGTGAGGAACGAGACATCCCGTACACATTTGTACCTGAAAGAGAGGAACTAGGTCTTGCTGCAGGTATCGGAGTTCAATCAGCCGCGATCGCGATAACTGCGAGCGGATCTGCAGAAAACGATGTCGAAGATATCGCCCAAAAATCAGCTGAACTCCTGGAAAAAGAAGAATAACTGATGTATCATGGTCCTCGCAAAAATAGTTGAAGTAATCGGAGAACAGGGACACCGCAGTGTCCGCAAGGTGCGTTGCAGGATAGTAGAAGGTGATGAGGAAGGAAAGATCCTTGTGAGAAATGTCCGGGGACCGGTAAGAGAAGACGACGTAGTACATATCAAGGAGACGGAGATGGAGGGATGACTGAATTCATGAATTCAGGAACTCAAGAAAACACGGAGGTGTTTTCGTAAAATGGAATGCGACTACTGTGGAACTGAAGTAGAAAAGACAAAGGGCAAGATGCTTGTCCTGCAGTCAGGAGAGAAGCTTTACTTCTGCTCCAGCAAGTGCGAGAAGAACTACCTGAATGAACGTTCACTCAGCTACCCTGATAAAGAAGAATAGAAGAAATTCTATTATCTTTGAGTGGCTTGAGGAGTATCGGCTGATTTTTAAAAGTTGCTATGTTTTTATCACACATGAGTCAAAACCGTATAGAGGAGTTTGCAGAGTTTCACGGTGTATCAGAAGAGCGTTATGAGGAGCTTGTAGATATAGTTAACGACTATGGCTGGAGAAAACGAAGGTATGAGGATGATGAATGGACTCATGAACCGATCAGAGCGGAACATTTAGTTGAAGTTTCCGATCCTGAGTTTGTCTATGAAGACGAAGATACGACTGCCAGCATCTTCATATATGTCGATGGTCATTATTCAGGTTCTGGAGAAGGGATTCCTGAGGATGAAGATGTTTTCGTTGCCCTAAATGCAGCTGTGTGGCCGGAAGTAATTCAAGCAGGTACAGCTGCTGACGCTTTCAGGGAGATGATGGAACAGCGTGATAAGTACGTAGATATTGATCCTACACAGAGTAGTGAAGGCAGAGTTGATATCGGAGCTGCTACAATAACCCGTCAAAGTCTAGATGAGGGGGATGATATTCTAGATCATTTCTTCGGAGAGATTGAAGAAGCTGTAAGGTATGATAGAGAGACGGCTGAATTTGAGGAGGACGCCCGAAGCTAGGTCGATTTTATAAAATTTCCAGCTGATAGAGGTTATAGTGATGTTCTATGCCGCGCCAGCCGATACTCTCAGTACTGGGTCACGTCGACTCGGGGAAAACGACACTTCTCGACCGTATTAGAGAGTCCCGTATAGTTGAGGGAGAGGCAGGAGGCATCACACAGATGATTGGCGCGACAGAAGTCCCTCTTGGAACAGTAGAGGAGGTTTGCGGCGACCTGCTTGAGCGTTTAGATATAGAGGTGACTATCCCCGGGGTACTTTTCATAGACACGCCGGGTCACGCAGCTTTCTCGTCCTTGAGGAAGCGAGGTGGATCGATAAGCGATATCGCGATTCTTGTTATTGATATAGAAGAGGGTGTGCAGCCGCAGACAGAGGAGGCTATAGAGATACTGAAAGAGTCGGAGACGCCTTTCATCGTCGCGCTGAACAAAGTTGACAAGATGCACGGCTGGAACTCTTCTGATGGTTCGTTCCTGCAGTGCCTCCAGAAACAGTCCGACCAGGTCAAGCAACAGCTGGACGAACGTATCTATGAGTTGATGGGAGAACTGAATGAGTACGACATAGTCGCGGACAGGTTTGACAGAGTGGATGACTTCCGTAAAAAAGTAGCTATGGTGCCGATGAGCGCGAAGACAGGCGAAGGTATCCCCGAGCTGCTGATGGTTGTCGCCGGGCTTTCCCAGCGCTACCTCGCCGACAGTCTGAAAGTAGAGGAAGGTATAGGGCGCGGGACCGTCCTAGAGGTCTCGCAGGAGGAGGGGCTCGGAACCACTATCGACGTGATACACTACGATGGCACGATATCCAAGGAAGAGAAACTAGTGTACGGAACGTCGGAGGGCGTCAAGGTAACTGATATACGTGCGTTACTGGAGCCAAAACCGTTGAAGGAGATACGTGTCGACAGGAAATTCGACCATGTGGAGGAGGTACATCCTGCCTCTGGTGTGAAGATAGTCGGGAAAGACATGGAAGGCGTGATATCCGGCGCCCCTGTACGCGTTGCATCCGTGGATGAGCTTGAAGATGCAAAGAAAGAAGTAGAAGATGAGCTGGAGGCAGCAGAGTTTGAAACTCATAAACACGGGGTCATCGCGAAGGCGGACTCTCTCGGCTCCCTCGAGGCATTGATGCGTGAGCTGGAGAAAGAGGAGATCCAGGTCCAGAAAGCCGAAGTCGGTCAGGTCACCAAAAACGACGTAGTAGAAATCGACAGTGAGGATCCGGAGTACCGCGCGATACTTGCCTTTAACACCTCTATCAACCAACAGGGAACACAGGCTTCACGTGACAAGAATGTCGAGGTATTCCAGAGCCCGGTGATATACGAGATAATAGAGGACTATCACGACTGGAGGCAGGAGATGGAGCAACAACAGCGTGAAATGGCTCTTGAAGCAATCCAGAGACCTGCCCGGATAAGAGTTCTTGAGGGACACGTCTTCCGACAGTCAAATCCGGCGGTTTGCGGGGTAAAGGTTGTGGAAGGAGTTCTCAAGCCAGGAGGATATCTCCTCAATACTGAAGGTGAGAAAGTAGGTCGTGTCAAGTCGGTCCAGGAGGAGAACGAGAGTCTGGATAAGGCGGAGAGAGGAAGCGAGGTCGCGGTCTCAGTATCGAGTGCAACGGTAGGTAGAGACTTCGAGGAAGGCGAGACACTCTACACTGATATAACAAGCGATGACTACCGCCGGCTACAGGAGCTGGATGATATAATAGGGCAGGGTGAGAAAAACGTCCTGGACGAGATAGTCAATATCAAGGACTCAGTAAATCCGCACTGGAAGATAGGTTAGTCTGCTCTCAATTTTCTCTCATCTTCATCTGAGAGAGCGTCAACTATGTTCTGGGAAAATTCGAGAATCTCTTCCTCATATGTTTCTCTGCCGGTGGTGAAGGGGTTACCCGGCAAGCAGTTCTCGGGTTCAGGGTCTATATCCTCTGCAACGATGCCCAATAGAACGCCGTACTGTACTAGTTGATTTTTCTTATACACAGATCTATTCCGGTTACGCATATCGTGCATTTCACCTCTCAACTCTTCGAACTCTTCACGTAATCGTTCTATTTCTCTTTTATCTTGGTCTATAGTATCGGCTATCTCACGACCTATCTCAAAAGTCGCCTCTGCGTGCCTGATGTTGTCTGCATCCTCAGGTAGAGGATAGTATCGGTTTTCTGCGGTCTCGACATAACCTTCCGTACTAGTTAAATCCGACCACCATCTTTCCTCTTCCGCGTATTCTAGGTCAAAGATATCGTGAAAGTTCTTGTAAAGAGCTCTCACATCGTCCTTGCTTGTCATCTATGTAGCTATCAGGAAAGAATATGCAAAAGACTGTTCCAAAGTTACAAGTCTTTTCGCCACTAATTCTACACCATGGCCTACGGCAAACTCGCGAAGGGTATGAGTGCAGCGGAGGCTAGGAAACGGCTGGAAGAGGTCATGATGCCTTCACAACGGCGGAAGAAGGACTTTCACGGAACGTCGCCCCCCTCGGTTTTCATAGGCTCCAGCAACTATCCCAAGGTCAATACCGGCGTCCTGTCGCCGCAGCACCCGGGCAGTTCCGAACTCCTTGACTCGCCGGATGAATGGTACAGGGAGGGCTACGATATCAGGAAGATAGCCCAGTTAAGGACCTCGCTTGTCAACTCGAAGAGAAAGCTAAAGGTGGAGGACAGCGATCGGTTCCTCGACAACACGCGGGAAATCGCGATGGCGCGAAAACCTGTTGAAGTCGAGGTATCGCTTGATAAACAGCCCCAGAGCTCGATATCCGGTGGTCGTGTGAAACCGGTTTCAGCCTCTGGGGATATCGAAAAGTTCATACTCGGAGAGAACCCGTCGGTCGAGAGAAAACTGGAGGATGCCTTTTACGATACGGACTGGAAAGCAGAGAGCGCGGTGAGAGAACTCTATACAAAGGGGGTTGACAATTACAAGCTCCAGCAGGCTTTATCCGCGGGAATGCTCGGCGAGGTCGAGAACAGGAAGCTAGTGCCTACGAGGTGGTCGATAACCGCGAGCGATGACATGATATCCCAGAGGCTCCGGGAACGGGTGAAGGACTGCCAGGAACTGGGACAGATAGAATACTACAAAAACAGCTATGTGGGAAACTACTTTCACATCTTCCTAATTCCGGGTAAGTGGGAATACGAACTCGTAGAACTCAAGAGACCGGGGTCAACCTGGAACGCTGCCAGCGACACCTATATCCCTGCAAACTACGAGCCGTACTCGGGAAGAACAGGTTACGCGGAAGAGACCGCGGGCGCATACTACGCCGCAAGGTTAGGCGCGCTCGAACACCTCGCGTCCCGGGGAAGACAGGCGAAGGTGCTGATAGTCCGGGACGTGACGCCGGAGTACTGGGCTCCGCTCGGCGTATGGGTGATACGTGAAACAGTCAGGAACGCCTTTGACAACCCGGAACCCGGAAACTCCACGGAGCTGGACGAGTTCAGGGACGTGCACTGGAAGCTCGGAAGAGAATTCCGCCTTCTTTACTCTCGCATCAAGAATAAGAGCCGTTTGCTGGGCGGAAGACAGTTCACGCTCTCCGACTTCTGAACAAGAGACAAAAGCCTTGAGGTACAAGTTCATCTTGGAGGATAAAAATGCCGGATCAAGAAAAATCGCAGCTAAGAGAGCGTATCATAGAACCTGTCAGCATAAAAGTGGAGGATCGCTCGGGATACGATGTTCTCGTGGTAGAGGACTCCGCCGGCAACCGTTACACCACTCTGGAAGATGACCTCGTAGAGGAAGTGCCGCGTGACAGGGAAAAATACCTGAACGAGTCATGGAGAATCCTCTGGTCGAAAACGGCGGAAGGTTTCACCAACTTCCATGGATTCCAGGAGAAAGTTGATGAGGAGCCTGAAAGAGAGGAAATCGCATCGCCGGAGACGGAGTACCTGGATGAGACCGACATAAGGATAACCCGGCAGTCGGCTGGTCACGGCGCGACCAGAATAGTACAGGGCAAGCTCGCCTCCGGCGAACGCATGTCGGGTGAGGAGATAGAGGAGGAGCTGGAGAAATGGACGGACTACCTGAAGAACTACTACCGTACTGGAACGTGGGATTAATACATTAGTATTACATACTCCTGATTTCTCCAGAAACATAATACGAAACACCGTTTCTTTTATAAAAGCTGGCGATGAATTGTAGTACAGAAAAGAGATGGCGACGGTTTCTGTAAGACTATCCGACGAACTGAACGATGAACTTGACCGGATGGTGGAAGAGGGACTGTTCAAGGACAAGACCGATGCGTTCCACGAAGCCGTGCGCCTGCTACTCTTGCAATACGACGATTACGAGCTATAATCACTCACTCGAAAACCGGAGGTTTTCTGCGAGGGCAGACTCCTTCGGATTCACCCGCTTCACTTGATCCTTCCCCCTCCCCTCATTTCCTTTTTCTTATTCCTTGACAAGCTCGAACTTGATGATCTTGACCTCTGTGTCGGATTCGACATCCCTGTCGTAGTAACTCTCGTAGGTGCTGTACATCTCCTCTCTGGACTCGTAGGATTCGTGGCCTTCTTTATCTTCCTCTGTCAGCCTGTCGAAAGTCGTGTCTTTTACCCATAGAACGCGTGCTCTTGCAAATTCGTTGCCGTCCGTGTCCTGAAGCGAAACTTCCTGGTCCGGTGACACGTCTTTCTCGTCCCAGAGTCTCCACGTGGTATCCTTCATTCCTTCAAGTATCAGGTCGATAAGACTGTCTTCGAATTTAATCGACATCATGATGTTATCACGTGGTAAGGTCGTGGTAGACCAGGATTGCGTAGTTGTAGAGGTAGGTCTGGAAGACGACCTGGGCGCCGAGTAGGAGGATTACCCAGGCTATAACTCCCAGGGCAAGAGGTATCGCTGCCAGCGCAGGTGTCGCTAAATAAAGTAGAACACCCAGTATGGCTACGGGGATAGCAAGGATCATGAAAGTGATTAGCGCCCATATCAGCGCCGTGATTCCGAAAACGATGTTAAGGCCGATTCTCACGAGTAGATAAACCAGTACTTCTTTCCATTCTGCCTTGATGTCGGGCCAGAGCTCTTTCCATGATGGAAGTACTCCGAGACCGGTTTCTATCATCTTTAGCAGTACGAAGTTGTGTGTCAAGACGAGGAAGATCCAGACCGGAAGCGCCGCAAAAAGTACGAGAAGCAGGCCGATTATCCCTACGGCGGTGTGGACCATGAACCCTCCCACGACGGCCGCTAGGACTAGCGCGGTCAGGACGAATACTCCTATCCGGAAGCCGAAGTACCTCGCCCCGCCTTCAAGGTGTTTCTTGAAGTTCTTTCTTATCCTGACATCCTTGTCGAGCAGGGACTGGTAGTATATGAGCTCGAAGACGCTGCTGATAAGGAATAACGCTGTCACAAGGATTACCGCGGTCGATAATACCGCAAACAAAACACCGTCAGCGGGTGTATCTGTCGGGGCAAATTTCAGGTAATCCCCGGTCATCAGATTCTCGGGAACATTCTCGAGCGCGGCGTCTAAATCGGGCTGTAGTGCGGTGCCATAGATTTCATCGTAACTGCTGCTTTCCCCGAAATCGTCTTCAAGGAGGTCGGCGTCCCCGCCGGGCGAGGGAATGCCGGAGGAGTTAAATCCATGACCTGTCAGTATCACTATGACTACAAGACGCGCCCAGGTACCGCTGTCAAAGGGTAGGAGAACCTCTTTAGTCTCCTCCCATGCGTTCTCAAGTTCCTCTACAGCGTACCAAGACATGGAGAAGTTTTCTTGGACAGCATTTTAAACGCTTTCTGAATCCAAGGTCTATGCATTTCTAACAGGGTTTTCTCCAGCAGTATATCCGAACTGATCTGCCATTTCATCATAGGGTCCGCTTCTTTTCCAGATAGGATCAACTAATTGATATTCTACTCTTATCCATGCATGTCGGTCGTAAAAGTCATCGCCTTCATTTTCGTCAAACGTTCCTTGGACGTATTGAGCGTCCAGGCCTAGTTCGTCGTACACTATACATCCGGTTGCGGCGAAATCTTTGCATACGCCGGAACCGATATCGTGAACGAGTGATAATGGAACACTTCCACCGCCATTTTCTCTTCTGTTTCGTCTGAGTAATTGCATGTTTTCTGAATGTTCTGTCCTGACATCCAATAGATCGTGAACTAAATCGATACCATACTCTGTAGGATTTTCTGCATTACTGATATTTACCTGTTCTCTTATGTATTCAACAGCTTCTGGATCTATCTCTAGGTCATATCCTACTGTAGTCGGGTCTTCGATTACTACACCTGCTTCGATACCCTGAAACTTTGAGCAGTCCGTTTTCATTTTCTACAAAGAGTATTGTAACTCCAGCCTTATATTATCTTGTTATTGTAAAGTAGTAAATTCTCTTGAAGGTGTGGTCTGCTTTTGTCCGAGGAGTTTTATTGTTTCATCCTCACCCTAACACATGGAGCTATTCCCGTTCTCCAAGGTCAGGGAAAAACAGGATGATCTCATGAAATCGGTCGAGGAGGCGATAGAAGAAGGAAATAGCCTTGTCGCCCACGCACCCACGGGACTGGGCAAGACCGCAGCAACTTTGACGCCGGCACTTGAGTACGCGAAGCAGAACAACAAGAAGGTGTTCTTCCTGACACCGAGACACTCCCAACACAGTATAGCCGTGGAGACTGTGAAGAAGATGCAGGAACGTCACGATGAAGAACTGACAGTTATCGACCTGCTCGGGAAGAAATGGCTGTGCAACGTCAACGGCGTAGAGGAGATGACCTCCCGCGACTTCAAGGACTACTGCCAGACTCTACGCGATGAGGAGAGATGCGACTTCTACACTGCAATGTACGACATGGACGAGCATCAGCTAAAAGACAAGGCGAAGAAAAAACTTGATACACTGGAGGGTAACCCGAAACACGCGGAGGATTTCAAACGCTCAACACCTCAGTTCTGCCCTTACTACATGATGATGGAACTCGCCCGCAGAAGCGACCTGATAATCGCAGACTACTTCCACATATTCCACCCTGGTGTCCGCGAATCGATTTTCGAGAGAGCGGGCTGCGTGCTTGAAGACACGATACTGGTAGTTGACGAAGCCCATAACCTTCCATCGCGCACCCGCTCTTTGTTTTCCGAGTCGATGTCGATACCTCAGATAGACCGCGCGATTACAGAGGCGGAAAAATTCGGGTTCTACGAGATGGAGGAGAAACTCGAAAGACTTATGGGTGCGGTGAAATCCATCGCCGCGGATGAGTTCTCAAGTGGAAGTCACGAGGAGAAGATAGAGAAGGACGACCTGAAAGACGCGGTCGAGAACATCCAGGACTACGGAGAGTTCATCGTAGACCTGGAAGCGATAGCAGAGGAGGTAAGAGATGAACGGGAGAAATCTTACTGTGGCGGAGTCGCAGAGTTTCTGGATGCGTGGAACGGCGATGATAACGGTTTCTTCCGCTGCATCAAGAGGTCGCGTTCATCCGCCGGCAACCGGTACATAGAGATAAAGTACACCTGCCTCGACCCACAGGTGTCAACGAAGGAGCCGCTCAATGATGCGCACGCAAGCATCCTGATGTCCGGAACTCTAACACCGCAGAAGATGTACAAGGATCTTCTTGGCCTGGAAACTAGCGCGAAAACGGAAGCGTTCAAATCACCTTTCCCGGAGGAAAACCAGCTCGACCTGATGGTCCCGACAGTCACGACCAAGTACTCAGAGCGTGACGACTCGATGTACCAGAAATACGCGTGGTACCTCGCGAAAAGCTTCGAGGCGGTTCCCGGGAATGTAGGTGTGTTCTTCCCCAGCTACAGCTTCATGCACCGTGTCAAGGAGGAGATGGAGCAGAAAACGGACAGAAATCTCTTCGTTGAGAAGCAGTCGATGAATAAGGAGGGCAAGCAGAGACTGTTTGAAGAGTTCGCCTCACGAAAGGATGAGGGTGACGCAGCGCTTCTCGGGGTTGCTGCCGGTTCACTGGGAGAAGGGGTGGACTACCCGGGCGACATCATGAGGGCGGCGTTCATCATCGGGTTACCGCTCCAGAAACCGGACCTGGAGACGAAGGCTCTCATCAATTTCTATGACTACAAGTTCAACAAGGGATGGGACTATGGCTACAGCTATCCTGCGGTCAACCGGGCGATACAGGCTGCCGGACGTGTCATACGTTCAAAGGAGGACCGCGGGGTCATGGTTTACATGGACGAGCGTTACGACTGGTCGAACTACAGGAAAGTCTTTCCACCAGGATTCGACCTCAAGAAAACCAGGGCTCCATGGCAGGATATAGAAGAGTTCTTCGACTAGAGCATGTTTAATAGGTTCTTACCGGATATCAAGGTGCATAATCAGGAAAACCGCTATCCCAGACACGAGCGAAATTACCAAAACAGCGGTGTCTGGTAATACTTCCGAGATACCGAGAAAATCAGCGCTCACCGCGGCTAAAAGTATTGAAAATGACAGTGCCATTGTGAACAGGGCAGCCAGGAGTTCCGACATCAGGTCCGACATAGGTGAAGTTTCTCGACCCCCCTCTATATAACTGACGAACCTTTATCTCTTTTCAAAATCTATCGTTTTGCACGTGATTGATATCGAGCTTGAATCATTCAAGGCTAGGGTAGAGATGCTGTACGAAGACGCCGTGGAGCATTTATACCAACATGCAGGAAAGCTGATTCTCTTACTGGCGCTGATATCCATAGGTTTCTACCTTCTGGACTATATGATCCCGATCATCCTACTTGCCATGATTTCCGCAGTTTCTATCATGACCACGAGACTAGAACTTAACAGTCTCGGGATAGAACTCACAACGTTTTCAACGGTTTTGATGGGTGTAGTTTCCGGTCCTGAGACCGGGGCTTTACTGGGACTGCTGTTCATACTGACCGAGCTGTTTACAGGGAATCCGCCAGGAGTCTACATAATATGGGTGGTGCCAGGATATGCTGCTGCAGGCTATCTCGCAGGTATGTTCGCCGGTACAGGCATAATTCTCCTGGGGTCGGCTATGACTATCGGGTTGCAGTCTGTGTTCCTTTTATGCACTTCTCTTATAATGAGAGACAAAGTACCCCGTTATCTCCAGTTCTCAGTTTTTAACATCGTCTTCAATGCCCTACTCTTCACAGCGATAGGTCCCGAGGCACTGGAACTACTGAGTGCTCTAGCTTAATAGTTTGAAGAAGAATAATTAGGTATGAAAACGGTTATGGCTCAGGGAACATTCGATGTACTTCATCCCGGACACCTCCACTACCTGAAGAAATCAGGAGAACTCGGAGACAGACTGGTAGTTGTGATAGCCCGCGACTCGCGTATCACGGAGAAAAAGAACCTGGTATTTGAGGAAGAAGAGCGCAGAGAGATGATCAGGGCACTGGAAACAGTTGACAGGGCAGTACTAGGAACGGAAGGAAACATCTATGATACCGTGGAACGCGTGGACCCGGACGTTATAACACTAGGATACGACCAGGGACACGATGAGAAAGAAGTCAAAGAGATGGCGGAGAAGGCGACGGGTCATGAGGTAGACGTAGCCAGGATAGAGGGGAAGGGAGACTACTCGTCCTCAGATATCAAGTCCTGAACCGGAAACGTTCAGCAGATTTAAAGGTTTAGGCGTACCTAAAACTAACATGCCGGAAGAAAATATCGAGAAGAACCAGGAACGTTTCGAGCACCGCGTTGAAACCGAGAAAGCATTTGACGCAGGAAAAGGGCTGACGGAGGACACGATAAAAGCTATCTCCGAGGACAAGGACGAGCCGGAATGGATGAAAAAACGCCGGTTGAAGGCGTTCCGTCATTTTGAAAAACGCGAGATGCCGGACTGGGGACCAGATCTTTCAGAACTTGATTTTGAAGAGATATCTCACTACGTGAGACCGGACGCCGAACAGAGCGACGACTGGGAAGAAGTACCGGAGGAAATCAAGGAAACGTTCGACAAGCTCGGGATTCCGGAGGCGGAACGCGAGGCATTATCGGGGGTGGGAGCGCAGTTCGAGTCCCAGGTAGTATACCAGAACA
The DNA here is from genome assembly GCA_022729235.1 of Candidatus Nanohalarchaeota archaeon. Classification (GTDB taxonomy): domain Archaea; phylum Nanohalarchaeota; class Nanosalinia; order Nanosalinales; family Nanosalinaceae; genus JALDAJ01. Next base: position 50,541 of record JALDAJ010000001.1, on the reverse strand, counting down.
TGAAAGAGGAATGGGAGGAGAAAGGCGTCATCTTCTGCGACATGGATAAAGCAGTACAAGAACACCCGGAACTAGTGAAAGAATACTTCATGACCAAGTGCGTCCCTCCGCAGGACAACAAGTTCGCGGCTCTGCACGGCGCGGTCTGGAGCGGGGGCTCGTTCGTCTATGTTCCAGAGGGCGTGGAAGTCGAGATCCCGGTACAGGCGTACTTCCGCATGAACCAGAAAGGAATGGGGCAGTTCGAACACACCCTGATAATCGCAGAAGAGAACTCGAAAGTTCACTACATCGAGGGGTGCAGCGCTCCGCAGTACACCCGCTCGAATCTTCACGCGGGTTGCGTCGAAGTCTTCGTCGGCGAGGGCGCACACGTCCAGTACTCAACCGTCCAGAACTGGTCGAAGAACACATACAACCTGAATACTAAACGTGCCAAGGTACAGGAGAACGGGACGATGGAATGGGTATCAGGCTCCATGGGATCCAAGGTAACGATGCTCTACCCCTCCAGCCACCTCAACGGAGAAGGTGCGAAGGCGAACCACATAACTATCGCCTACGCAGGAGACGGACAGGACATCGACACGGGCGCGAAAGTAGTCCACAACGCGCCGAACACCAACTCAACCATCGAATCCAAATCGATATCACAGGGCGACGGAAGAACGAACTACCGCGGGCTTGTACGAGTCCCTAAAGGAAGTCATGGCAGTAAACTCTCTATCGAGTGCGATGCCCTGATGTTTGACGACGAGGCAACGAGCGACACCGAACCCTACATCGAGGTCAAGGAGGACGACGTCGAGATCGCCCACGAAGCAACGGTCGGGCGTATCGGCGACGAAGAGATATACTACCTTATGAGCCGTGGGATAGAGGAAGAAGAAGCGAAGGAGATGATCGTCCGCGGATTCATCGAGCCGATCGCAAAAGAACTGCCTCTCGAATACGCGGTCGAACTAAACCGCCTCATCGAGCTTGAAATGGAGGGCTCTCTCGGATGAGCCAGCTACTGAAATACAGTTTCGGCAGCGGTGATGCTGAACTACGGCAGAAGGCGCGTGAAGACTTTGAGAGACTCAATCTCCCTGAAAGCATCAGGACGCCAGGAAGGACGTGGACACGCTATCCGAAGAACCTGGAGGAAGAGCTGGATGCCGTACAGGATGTAGAGCCTGAGATTGAGTCTGAAGGCGACGTAAAGGTCTACAGGAACGCGGAGGCGTTTGAGAAAGCAGGAGAAAATCTGCTGGATGCTGTGAAAAGAGATGAGAACAGGATTACTGCGCTACACACCGTGATGATGAACTCTCTGATTTACCTTGAGGTTGAAGGTGAGGCGGAAGTAAACATAACTTACGAGGAAAACTCTCCTGTTTTTGCACACCTGGTAGTTGACACCGCGCAGAGCTCCGAGCTCGCCTTGACGGAGGAGTTCCGCGGAAATCCTGAGATCCAGACATCGATAAACGAGTTCTACCTCGGCGATAACACTACGATGAGCTACGGAGCAGTAGAATCTGTTGAAAGCGGGTTCAGCTACAGCATAAGGAAAGCTGTCCTCGGTAGAGATGCATCGATCGACTGGTTAAACTCGATGTTCGGCGGCGACCTCAACAGGACGAGGATAGAAACAGTATTGAAAGGCGACAACTCTTCCGTCGACAAGACTGGCGTATGGTACCCTGTCGGTGAACAGCACATCGACATCTCGCTCCAGGCATACCACATCGGCGAGAACACGAGCTGTGACATGGATTCACGTGCAGTTGTCGACGATACCTCAAGAAGTGTCTACGAGGGACTTCAACAGGTCCAGGACTCGGCGGACGACACGAAAAGCTTCCAGGATCAGAAAACACTGATGCTCTCTGACCGGGCAGAATCTGATGCCTCGCCGAAGCTCATGATAGAAGACCCGGATGTCGAGGCGTCACACGCCGCCTCGTCAGGAACAGTCCCTGAAGAAGAGCTCCACTACATGAAGTCCCGGGGAATAAGCGAGGAAAAAGCGAGAAGACTCGTTGTGAAAGGCTACTTCGAGCCCGTCATGGAAGAAATCGAACTACCACAGCTCAAAGAAACAGTCAGAGAGGAAGTCGAGAAAAAGCTCCAGAATTAGTCTTGATCAGAAATATTTTTCGAGCCAGTTCGGACGATTTAGGCGTCTACTGCTCCAGAGAAATTTATTTAAAAATCTGTTTGCACATATGTATATATGGCGAGGACGATTTCTGTCGCTGATGATGTGTATGAGTGGATGAAAAAGAAGAAGGGGGATAGAAGCTTCTCTGAGTTGATACGGGATATGAGGGATGAGACCGACTTCGAAGAGCTGAAGGATACGGGTGTCTCGTACGAATGGGAGAAAGTTAAAGAAGGTGTTAAAGAGGCATCAGATGAGAATTTCGACAGTTTAGAGGATGAACATGCATGATAATTGATTCTTCTGTACTCGTTGATCTTGATCGGGGGAAAGGTGTTGAGAAGCTTCAGAAACTGCCGGAGGGAAAACACTCTATCAGTTCAGCAGCATACATGGAGCTATCGACGGGAAAATACCTGAACAACGCTCCTGACTCAAAATTTGACAGGATAGGCCAGAATCTAGAAGTGATACCTATAGGTGAAGAAGTAGCAGATAAAGCAGGAGAAATAATGGCGGATCTTATAGAATCCGGTCAAAGAATAGAAATAAACGACATATACATAGCAGCGACCGCGTTGAAATACAATGAAAAAATCCTGACCGCAAACGCTGAACACTTCAAAAGAATTGAAGGCGTTGAAGTTATTGACTGGGACCGGCTCTAGTTAAACAGCTAAAAAGATTTGACTGTAAAGCCTGTCCTATGAATTCGGAAAAACTGAAGAAAGACTTCTCTGTATTCCAGGAGAAGCCGGAACTTACCTATCTTGACAACGCTGCGACCACGCAGACCCCGGAGCGGGTAATCGAGAGAGTCAACAGGTTTTACAGGGAGGAGAACGCGAATATTGGCCGCTCGCTACACGAACTTGGATACCGCGCGACGGAGGCGTACGAGAACTCGCGGAAAAAAGTCGCGGATTTCATCGGCGGGAGAAAGGACGAGATAGTCTTCACCCGGAACGCTACCGAGTCTATCAACCTCGTTGCTTCTTCGCTTGAACTCGATGGAAAGATACTGGTGCCGGAGACTGCACATCACTCAGAGCAGCTGCCTTGGAGAAGAAAAGCGGAGGAAGAAGGGCTGGAGTTCGAGTTCATACCTGCGGACGAAAACGGTATCGACCTCGAAGCCGCAGAAAAGATGTTCGATGAGGATACGGCACTGGTATCAGTTTCTCACGTATCCAACGTGTACGGCAACGATAACCCGGTAGAAGAGCTGGCAGAACTGGCGCACAAAAACGATGCTTACATAATGGTCGACGGCGCGCAGTCAGTACCGAGGATACCTACTGATGTGAAAGAACTCGATGTGGACTTCCTCGTGTTCTCCGGTCACAAGATGCTCGGACCGACAGGAATTGGAGTTCTTTACGCGAGGAAAGAGCTGCTCGAAGAGATGGAGCCGTACCAGACAGGTGGAGGTATGATAAGAACGGTCAAGCGCGATGAGACACAGTGGGAGGAGTCGCCGCAGAAGTTCGAAGCCGGGACGCCAAACATCGCCGGAACAGTAGGGCTTGCAGAGGCTATCGAATACCTTGAAAACGTTGGACTTGAGAATATCCAGGAACACGAGAAAGAACTTGCGGAACAGATGATTCAAGGGCTGGCGAAAATCGACGGAGTCAAAGTTCTTTCTCCTGAGAGTGCTTGTCTTGTCTCGTTCACGATGAAGGAGGCGCACCCTCACGACATCTCCGAGATACTCAACCAGGAGGATGTGGCGATTCGTGCTGGTCACCACTGCGCCCAGCCGCTTATGGAGAAACTCGGCGTTTCCGCGACCGCCCGCGCCTCGCCGTACCTATACAACACTGAGGAGGACGTGGAAAAATTCCTTGAAGCGATAAGAAAAGTCCGTGAGGTGTTCCGGTAGTGTACAGGGACGAGATACTCGACCACTACAAAAACCCGCGGAACCTCGGGACTCTTGAGAACGCGCTGGAAGCGGAAGGAGAGAACTCGAGCTGCGGCGACCACTGTCACGTCTACGTCCACGTTGAAGACGGAGAACTAAAGGAGATGAGGCACGAGACCGACGGATGCGCTATATCGACTGCTGGAGCTTCTGTACTGAGTGAAGAGATAGAAGGCGTAGATGTAGATAGGGTCAAGGAACTTAACAGAGACTGGATGATAGACAAGCTAGGTATCGAGATCTCGCCGATGCGAGTCAAATGCGCAGTACTGGGTTTAAAGACTGTTCAAGAGGCGCTGGAGAAAGACTGAAAATGGTTGTAGTTTGAAGCTGGTTCATGGACTCAGGATTTGAAGATGTCAAAAAGAGGGCAAAAGAATATTTTGGCGATGTTAATCCTGCCCACGACTGGTTTCACGTCATGAGAGTCTACAATCTGTCGGAGAAGCTCGCGAGAGATGAGGGGGCAGACCTCGAGACAGTGAGGCTGTCGGCGCTGCTCCATGATATAGGCAGGGGGCTCGAAGACGATGGAGAAATCAATGACCACGCGGAGTGGGGTGCCGATGAGGCAGAAACAGTGTTGAGTGACCTCGGTTACGGTGAAAGTACAATTAAGAAGGTAAAGCACTGCGTCCGCTCGCACCGGTATTCGGGAGGACCTGAGCCCGGGACTCTTGAGGCTAAAGTCCTATCTGACGCCGACAACCTGGACGCGCTCGGTGCCACCGGAATCGCAAGGACTTTCACGTACGGCGGGGAGAACCGTGGAGTCATCGCAGACCCTGGCTTGCCTGTCGAACATGACGAATCCGATTCCGGGGAGACTTCTCTAAACCACCTGCAGAAGAAGATACTGGGTCTCAAGGACAGGATGTATACGGACGCCGGAAGAGAGATTGCGGAGGACCGCCACAAGTACGTCAAGAGATACGTGGAACGTTTCAAGGAAGAGATGCGGGGAGAGAAGTGAACTTCAGGACCCGGCACGTTAAGAAAGTTTAGGCCTACCTAAAACACTATGTTAGAGATAAAAGATCTGGAGGTTTCTATCGAGGGCGAGAAAATTGTCAAAGGCGTAAACCTGGAAGTCAAGCCGGGTGAGATCCACGCGTTGATGGGTCCGAACGGCTCCGGTAAATCGACACTTGCGCACTCGCTTATGGGTAATCCTCAGTACTCGATAGATGCTGGAAAGATCATTATTGACGGTGAAGAGGTCACGGATGAAGAAGCCGATGAAAGAGCTGAAGAAGGACTTTTCCTCGCGTTCCAGTACCCTAGCGAGATATCAGGAATTACAGTTGCAGAGTTCCTGAAAGAGGCTCTTGATGAAAGACGGGATGAACCTATGGGAAGCTCCGAGTTCAGAGAGCACCTAAGAGAAAAGCTTGACCTTCTTGACATGGACGATGAATACGCCCGGCGCTACCTGAACGAAGGCTTCTCTGGTGGAGAAAAGAAGCGGAACGAGATACTCCAGATGTCCGTTCTGGAGCCGAAATACACGGTTCTCGATGAAATCGATTCAGGGCTAGATATCGACGCGTTGAAAGTTGTTTCTGAGGGTATAAACACAGTCGCCGAGGAGCAGGAAATCGGACTGCTGATGATAACCCACTACCAGCGCATCCTCGACTACGTGAAACCGGACCACGTCCACGTCATGGTTGACGGGAAGATAGTCGAGTCTGGTGGACCTGAACTCGCTCACCGCCTGGAAGACGAGGGCTACGACTGGGCTAAGGAGCAAGCGGAGATGTAGAGCACCAGTAAGAGTTTATTTCCTCTGGTGAAGGTATCGTCGCGGAGTAGTAATCTTGGTTTTCTAGGTGTCTTTTCAATTGATGAGCCATTTCGCTGAAAGGGTTTTCTGTGTTCAGAAATGATCCGATATCGTGGTTATCTATATAGAGTGCTTCTCCATTAAATTGACCAAAGTTGGGTGGTTTATAGTCTAATTTTAGGTCTCTTGTGAATGACTCTCTGACTATTTCAAGAGTATCCTCTAGAAAAGTATCAAGTTCCTCTCTGTTTTCAGGTCTGTAAACTTGATCGACTCTTTCCTGTTTGATTATTAGAAAATCAGAGTCTGGACGTGTATAGCCGGTATCGGGAGTAAAATGAGGTAATTCAGAGATACTGTGTTCTAACTGGTTTTCAGTTACTTTAGAGGTTCTCTTTAAAACTGAGTTGGGTCTGAGATATATTTCACAGAAAGATCCCTTCTCATCAGGTGGATAAGATTCCACAAAATCTATGTCTGAAGTTGTTACGTTCATATGGCAAATTTATCTCAAATATTTAAATGGCTAGTATAGTCTGATCTAGAGAGTACTGCTAATACTTATTTAGAGAGGTTAATTGGTTATCAGAGCCCTATCTTAGTTTTTAATCTCTCGACAAGACTCGGCTCTTCAACCTCTTCGATATTCTCGGAACCGCAGGGACACTGCTCCGGCTCGGTCGGGGCTTCGACGGAGTTCCCACAGTCCTGGCATTCCCATTTCGTCATCTATACCACGTTAAGAGTCTCTGCACGGTTTGATATAAAACTAATCTGTCTACCGGAATTCCGGAACAGTCTCCGCTTCTTTATAAACCAAGTCTCGCGAATACGTGGATGCGAGGTGAGGGGAAATAATGGAAAACATAGAGTTTCGATGTCTGAATTGTGAAAATAGGGTGGAGAAAAACCTGCTGCCTGGAAAACACACTATCCTTGGGACTCTCCCGATAGTCAACCAGAACGCCAGCTGCTGTGCGGACCCGGATTACGAGGACATGAGAGGTTACCACAGGAACATCGCAGGGCAGTCGTTCAGGGACTTCATACCAGGCCTCAGAGCCTGAACTTCTTTATTTCTTTTCCAGCTTCAGGAAGAGGTGGTCTTTCTCGTGAGGTTCCAGTGTTGTTTCTTCAACTACCTCGAACCTCTGTCTAAGCTTATTCTTTACCTCCTCGAAGACTTCTACTGGGTCTCTCGTTGATGAGACTGACTGTGCCTTAACCGCGATTAACCCTGTTCCGTCTTCTTTCAGGTACCGATCGCAGTTCTTCTTGAATATCTCTGCCTGATCTTTCTGGGATATATCTTGGTACACTATATCTGCTTGCTCTACGAAGTCGCTGTACTCTCTAGGCTTTCTCGCATCACCGATTATAGGAGCTATATTATCTCTGTCCTCCGCCAGTTTCACGAGTTTCTTAGCTACATCCTGCGAGTACTCCACCGCTACCAGGAACCCGTCTGTGAGTATATCCGAGAAGTGGGAAACAGTAGTCCCTGAGGCAGCACCGAGGTACAGCACCTCATGCCCTGGCTCCAGCTCCAGGTTAACTCCTTTCAAAACTGCAGCGCCTGCCTTTGAGCGGCCGGGCATCCATTCTCTGTACTCCTCGCCGTTTCTTTCTACAAGTTTCTCCCCATAAACGTCTTCTCCAGGGACAGCGTTTCTTGTATAGAGTCTGTTGTTTTCCCTGAAGATACCTGTCTGGATCTGCTGCATACCCAAGTTACAGTCGACAAACTATTTCATTGCTTATCCTTTAAGCTCCTGATACGTTTCCTGCGCCTCGTTTCTGAGTTCGCCGCCTTTCTGCTTGTCCCCGTACTGGTCGAGTCTCGCCGCCATCGCAGCTTTATTTGCGAGGAAACGTGCCATCTTCCCGCGCTCGCCTTCAGGGAGCGAGCGGACGAACCTGTGCTCGAACAGCACGCCGTGCTTCGGAGGAGTTCCTTCCCCGCCGAGGTAGCGGAACAGGGCTTTCTCCGCACCAAGCATCTGGATGGTTGACGCCGGGCTCTTCGCGAGGTCTTCAAGGCTTCCTGCCAGCGCGACAAGTTTCGCGGCGAGTAGAGGCTCAAGCAGTTGTGAAAGGTTAGGCATCTCTTCCTCGCACACGTCCAATACGTATTCTTCGAGGCTTTCCCGGTAGTCGAAGTCTTTCTCAAGTTTCTCGGCTACTTCTTCTATTATCTCAAGGTCTTCCTCTTTTAGGTCTGCACCTTTACTTTTTTCCGCCAGCGAACTGAACGCGTCAAGCTCGTCCCGGTCCGCGTTTTCTGACAGGATTTCCACGAGTTTCTCATTGTCTTCTACCTCGTCAACCAGTTCAGGAAAGTGCAGGCTATACCAGTCACGGAAACGCTCCATCTCCTCCCGTAAATTCTTTTCTGCCTGTTCAAGTTGCATGACTGCCTTCGCAACAAGTCTATCTCGGTCGATCGTGGATAACTCTTCGCGCGCTCTTTCAAGCGCCTCATCCCTTTTATCGTAGCTCATCTTTCGGGATCAAACCCATCATATGCATTTTTAGTTCCACCTCTTTTTTATCCCGGTCGAGATCCATGGCAATTTCCTCAGGGGTCTTGACGGAGTGTTGCTGTACCATCAATCTTTCTTCCCAGCGCGTGAAACCCTTCCAGTTGTCGACTTCCTGCAATTTTTCCTGGAACTCGCTATCCCGCTCGAAGAACTTCTTCAGGTCTTCATTAGACATCTTCTTCCTGTTACGGGTGAGATGCTCTACTTCTCTTGGGTCCCAGGAAAACGGTATGTTTCCTGCTGACTTGTCCTTGACGTCTTCATCGACTACATCTTCTTTCTGAGGTGTTTCTGGTTCAACCTCTTCAGATTCCGTTATATCCTCGTTAAGGATCTCCTTTGCCTTGTCCACAAGATAATCCTCGAACTCTTCTTCATCCATCATACTAACAGGATGCCTGCCCAACCTTTAATTTCTTGCACACCCTCCCGAGCTATTTAAGAAACTAACAATCTCAAAACAACATGTTATCCTGAAAGCTACTTCGCGCCAGCGAATGTGGCTTCTGTTGATGCAACTGACAGCAGTTGCGCGGTGTTGAAAACTCTTACGAGTTTTCAGCTCCCAGCATCTCTATGAGATGCGGCGTTGGTCCAGTGGCTAAAGCTCCTGTGCGGAGTTCAAGCTTCGCACAAAACGTCTCCGACGTTTTGGAGTGGCTAAGACACGACCTTGCCATGGTCGTAACCGGGGTTCAAATCCCCGACGCCGCATTTTTCATGTGCTAGGACCGGGATTTGTCTTCAACTGAAGAACTCGACAGAGTTCTGAGGTGCAGAAACTCGCTAGAGTTTCGAATCCCCGACGCCGCACTAGACCTCTTTTTTAGGCTTTATCTCCAGAAAAGACCTTCTTATTAATTCGACTGCTTTCTCCGCAGTTCTCCCGTTCTCGTCCAGAGTAGGGTTGAGTTCGACTATGTCAAGAGACCGTAGCTGACTTTCCTTAGATACTCTCCGGATTATCTTCACTACCTCATCGATTGTTCCGCCGTTTTCTACCGGTGTTCCGACTCCTGGGGCTTTCTTAGCGTCGAGGAAGTCGAGATCGAAGCTGACGTGGATACTCTTGACATCCGAAAGGATGTCTATAGTCTCCTCCAGGACTTTTTCTATGCCTTTTTCCCGGACGTCTTCCATCCTGAAGACGGTTATATCACTTTCCTCGAGGTTCTCCTGTTCTTCTTCGTCCGTATCTCTTATCCCTATCATCACAATGTTCTCTTCCTCTAAATCTGCATCTCCCCAGTCAAGGCGTCCTTTTCCGAGAGCAGTTGCGACAGGCATGCCGTGGATGTTGCTGGACGGAGATGTTTCTGGAGTGTTGAAGTCTGCGTGTGCATCTATCCAGATAACGCCTAGTGAAGGGTAGTTTTCGGCAGCGCCGTTTATAGATCCGATTGAGATAGAGTGGTCTCCGCCGAGGATTACGGGTAGCTTGTCTTCATCTATCGTCTTGGAAACGGTGTCTGATAGCTCCCGGCAGAACTCCGCTATCTGCTCTTCATTCTTCGCATCTCCCGGTTTGTCAGTGCTTTCAAGTCTGTTTTCCACTATTCTCGAAGAATCGATTTCGAGCCTGGAGATGATTTCTCTGGGACCTTTTTCGGTACCTGCTTTGTTGCCTCCAAGACCTGATCTTGCCTGGATGAATTCAGGTTCTTTCACTGTTGTAGGATAAGTTGACTCTCTTTAATACGGTTAAGTATCGAACTGAATCAGATTTTTATCTCGCAAACGATAAGATGGATGTATGAGACTATCCAGCCCGGAGTTCGAGGACGGCGGTGAGATACCGGAAAAATATGGTTACCCGAAGGAAAACGTTAATCCTCCTCTTGAGATCTCCGAGGTTCCGGAGGGCACGGAGTCGCTGGTTTTGATCATGGACGACCCGGATGCGATGGAGCCTGCGGGAAAGATCTGGGATCACTGGATTGTTTTCGATATCGATCCGGCTACAAAGATGATTTCGGAGGCCGAATCACCTGGAACTGAGGGAGAGACTGACTATGGGGAGGTCGGGTACGGGGGTCCGAACCCTCCTGACGGCGAGCACACCTACGTTTTCAGGCTCTACGCTCTCGACACCAGGCTGGAGTTACCGGAAGGAGCTTCTAGAGAAGAGATCGAGGACGCGATAGCAGGTCACGTGGTAGATGATGTAGAGCTAAAGGGGCGTTACTCGCCGGTGTGATTACAGCTTCTGGAACGCTCTCTCTACTACTTCGTTCAATGCAGGATGTATGTGAACCGTGTCCTTGATATCGTCGACAGTTCCCGAACCTGAGGTCATCGCCACGATAACCTGATGGATGAGCGTGGAGGCGTCAGGACCGAGTATGTGGCAACCCAGTATTTCGCCGTCCTCCGAGGCCAGCACCTTGACAAATCCGTCTTCTTCTTTTAGCGCCATGCCCATACCTGTATCCGAGTAAGGGTATGTTGCGGAGACGTAATCCGTATCAGACTCCTCCAGCTCCTGCTCTGTCTTTCCTACAGCCGCGATTTGCGGACTGGAGAAAACGGCGCTCGGCATGACTTCTTGTTCCAGTTTGTAGTTGTTACCGGTCACGAGGTTCTTGTAGACGTATTCTGCCTCCAGGTTGGCGGAGTGCTTGAACATCCAGTTGTCCGCGATATCGCCCAGTGCGTATAGCCCATCTATATTCGTTTCCAGGTACTCGTTGGTCTTTACGAAACCACGTTCCGTGGTCTCGATACCGGTCTCTTCGACCTGTAACTCGTCAGTATTCGGGACTCTTCCTGCCGCGATTAATACCTCGTCTGCCTCGAATGACTTCTCGTTACCTTCCTCATTTTCGGCTGTAACCTCTATGCGGCCATCGTCTCTTTCACCGAGTTCAGAGGCAGCATACCCCAGGTGCACATCGAATCTTTCCGAGGCGATTTCCGTTATCTTTTCCGAGACGTCGCGATCCGATCTTGACAGGAGCTGTTCAGCCATCTCTATTATCGTTACTTCGGTTCCTACAGCATCGTAGAAATGCGCGAGTTCCAGAGCGATGTATCCTCCGCCGACTATCACCATATCATCGGGTTGTTCCTCCAGTTCCAGCGCCTCCTTGCTGGTTAGGTAGTCAACAGCTTCAGCCCCGTCGATAGGCGGGATGAGCGGTCTTGAACCTGCGGCGATTACTATCTTGTCCGCGGTTATCTCCTCTCCATCGACTTCCAGGACTTTCTCGTCCACGAACTTAGCCTTTGTCCGGTATAAGGCATGGTTATCTGAGTTCTCGATTCCGCGTTCGATACCTTCAGCGTCCTCCGCTACTTCTTTGTTGACTTCTTCAATTATCTCGGAGAACTCTATATCGTTTACTTCCGCGTCGATGTGGAACTCTTCTGAACCATTAATCTCTTCTATGATGTCGGCGCGGTGGATAAGTATCTTGGAGGGTATACATCCCCTGTTCAGGCATGTACCTCCGAGAGGACCGGGTTCAACAACCGCGACCTCATTACCGCGCTGTGCGTAGGCGTTTGCGACTTCCAGTCCTGAACCTGCTCCTATAACTATTAGGTCAAATTCTTCCATCGGTGATCTCCGTTGTGGAGAAATCCTTGGCTAGTTTCTTATACTTACTCTTCCTCTTCTTCATCCTCTTCGAGGTCGTCGTCTCCGAGACCGGGTCCGCATGTTCTGCAGACCTTGTCGTCTTCCTCGTCTTTATCGCTCATCAAAGTTCACCTCCTAGTTCTCGACTTCTTCGCCGTTCGCCCAGGCTTTTAGTGTTTCGTAGTCTGCTTCTCCGCAAATCCATTCATCGCTTTCCGTGTTGATGAAGAACGGTACTCCGCCGCATCTGCCGTCGTCGAGTTCCTTGAGTTTTTCCTGGTTTTCCTCGTCGTTCCAGACTTCAAGTTTCTCGACTTCTATGCCTTCTTCTTCCTCGAGTTTTTCCACTTTTGGAGCCATGGTTTTACAGTGAGTACAGCCATCGCCGTAGAACTCGTACAGTGTCATGATGGTATCTATTTGCTCCTACTAGTATAAAAAACTGGATAATGGTTCTGCGGTGAGTAATATCACTTAGTAGCTGAAAACCTGTTTTTGACCTCTTCCAGCCTCTGTGACTGTTGCGATTGACTGTAATCTCGGTTAAAAGCCTGGACGGGGCTTAATTTCCCGAGAGCGTCTTTATGGGCTATGACAACAAGCTTGAGGCTTGGCGGAGTATGGGCAGTCTCTGCGTGCAATACGGTGTAATCGCTCTAGCTGCAGGGATGGTTTTCAGCAGGTTCTTCAGCTTTGGATCTGTATTTTTCAGCAGTACGGGTGCGGTATTTGCTACAGAATTCATTGCCTTCTCAGCTATTTTCTCCCTGCTTTTCTTCAGTATTAGGACAGCCAGGCAGAGAGATATAAGAGAGGTTTCTGTCCCGGCTGAGGCGTCCGTCGCAGGGCTCGCTGCTATCGGTCTTTCACTGCCTCTGCTTGTTGCAGGATTGTTACTTACGGTTTTTGCTCGTCCACAGTATGAAGGAGTAGAGCGCTGGCTTCCGGAGGTTAAGGACAGGCATACGTATGAGTTACAGGCTCTACAGACTCTGGTTGCGGAACTGGAGCTTTCGCAGGAGGTCCAGGAAGGGGCGGAAAATCTTCTTGAAGAACTGCATGATAGGGACTTGATGAGAGGGCGAGAACTGCGGAATGTTGTTGCCGCAACGGTATATATCGTGGCAAGGGAAGAGGACGAGCCGAGGACGCTGGAGGAGATATCTGAGATCACAGGTGCGCCCCAGCGAGAGCTTGGGAAGGCTTACCGGTTCATAGGTAGGAATACAGATGCGCGTATAATACCGCCACACCCCGGAGAGTACCTGGACTGGTTTGTGGAAAAGCTAGATCTCAGTCAAGAGACCAGTGAACAGGCAGAGGAGTTACTGGAGCAGGCTCATGAGAAGGAGTTTATATCCGGTAAATCTCCCAAGGGACTTGCCGCAAGCGCTCTCTACCTGTCAGCTTATGCGGAGGGAGAAGACCGTACGATGAAAGAGATATCAGATGTCTTGGATGTCACAACTGTTACTTTAAGGCAGAGGAGCCGTGAGTTCGTGCAGGAGCTAGGACTCGAAGATGTGCCTGAAAACCTGACTGAGCATATCGAGTAATTTCTATTAGGAACGGATAGCGGATATTAGAAGGTTTTTCCGGGTTCTGGCGCGGAGTTTTTTAAACAAAGACTTCTATAACGGTGTTATGGAAACCAACGTAGGTTCTACAGACAGTATGGTGCGACTGGCGCTCGGAGCAGTGCTGGTCGTGGTTTCGGTTGCAGGTTATCTGGGATACTACTTGAGTATGAGTCCTATGGCTGCAGGTGTTGCTGCGGTTGTTGCAGTAGCCTTGCTGGCGACAGGTTACACTCGTCAGTGTCCTGCCTGCTCTGCCCTGGGAGTTGATACTCTAGAAGGTTCTTCAGGAGAAGAGATTGAAACGGAAACTGAATCTGAGCCTGTAGACGAACCGGAACACGAGGATTTCGAAGAAGTTCCCGAGGAATAATCTTTCCTTCTGCTTTTCTTTTTTGTCATCCTTCAGGATTTTTCTCTATAAGCTGTTCTATCTCTTCTACGGCTATTTCTTTACTTGAATAGCCGTATTTAGGGAGGTCTATCTCGAGCGCTGTTTCTATCGTCCAGAAGCCTGCATCATTCTTAATGAGATTTATCTCGCAACTCGACTTCGAGTGTCTCCATTTGTTTTCACCCGTTTTCTTCCACTCGCCTACTTCTCTAAGGTTCTCGACCTTTGACGCGTATTCCCGGGAGCCTTTGTTCGCCACCAGCAGAAGTTCCGGGTCGTTTTCAGCAGGGAACAGGATGTACTCTCCGCCTCTAGGACCTTTGACATGTACCCGGTTCTCATCGACGTCAGATACTTCAAGAGGTATTTCTCGCTGGTTGAAGAGTACTCTGTCTCCTTTTTTGAGGTTGTGGAGGTTCATGGGGTACCTGGGAGAGGACAATCTTAAATCAGGAATAGTGTACTGGAGTAAAGCAATATTTAAAAGCAGGAAGAAGAAACAATAATTCTTGAAGTTGTTACGGTTTTAAGCAGTTTAAACGATTGGAAATCTTTATAATAGTTCTTAAAATCGTCTAATTTGTATATGAAGGATTATGAGGAATCTTGGAACGTTTTAGACTCTAAAAACAGCGATTTTCACCGGGCATGGGAGCACAGGGATACTGGTGACCGTATAGAGGTGTCTGAGTTCGAGGAGGATGAAACATGGGACACTTTCCTAAACGACAGGTTGATAGCGAACAGGGATGCCCCGGATAGGGCAATCGAAAGGGCGAGAGAACTTATGGAAAATGGTATCGATTAATGGTTTAAGCATTATCTGTCTACCTGTTAACCATGGAATTTGACGATCCGGTCTATGGGTCTCAAAAAGTGGAGGAAGAAGTTCTCCAGGATCTTATAAACTCCGGTCCTGTCCAGCGTTTAAAACACGTACACCAGGGAGGTCCATCACCTTTCTTCGCCGACCGCGCAGAAACCAAAAGGTTCGAGCACTCACTGGGAGTGATGTTCCTTCTCAGGGAGTTTAACGCGTCTATAGAGGAACAGATAGCAGGACTGCTGCATGATGTGCCTCACACAGCGTTTTCACACGTCGCAGACTTCGTCTTCAAGAATAGCGAGCACGAGTACCACGACAACTTCTTCGAAGAAGTTGTCATGGATTCCAAGATACCGGAGATACTTGAGGAACATGGGCTTGACGTTGACTACATCCTCGACGAATCCAATTTTAGACTGCTTGAAAGAGATGCACCGGATCTATGTGCGGACAGGATTGACTACTTCCTAAGGGACGCTCTCAAGGCAGGGAAGCTCGGAGAGAGTGAAGTTGAGAAACTGCTGAACTCGCTTACTGTGAAAGATAACCGGTTCGTCTTGAAGGATAAAGAAACAGCAGAACTGTACGCACTCAAGTATGTCGAGGCTGACGAAAAGGTGTGGGCGTCGCCCGAAGAAGCCGGAATCTATGAGGTATTCGCCAGCGTCTTGAAGAGGGCGATGGAAATAGGCTTGATAGAGGAAGAGGACCTGTTCGGGACGGATAAGGAGATAATGGATCTGCTGGAAAGATCTGGAGACCCGGAGATAGAGGAGAGACTTGAACTGCTCTGCGGAGACTTCCGCATCGAGAGGAACAAGGAGGACTACGATTTCAAGGTCAAGACCAAGGCGCGTTTCGTCGACCCACAGGTGGTGGAGGAAGATATGAGAAGAGTTTCGGAGGTATCCGAGAAAGTTAGAGAGCGTATAGAAGAACACAAGAAAGATGTACAATCAGGTTACTGTTTGAAGATAACTGGCTAGAAGATATCCATGCCTGGTATGTTCCCAAGCTGGTTCCGTGCCTCATCACTCATCTCGTCAGGACTCCAACGCGGCTCGAACGTAAGTTCGACATCAACCTCGTCGATACTTTCCAGCTTCTTGACTTCACGCCTTACCAGTTCATCGAAAACACCGTGTAGAGGGCATCCGGGTGTAGTAAGCGTCATGAGTATATCTGCGCGGTCATCTTCCACATCTACCTCTCTGATAAGCCCCAGGTCAACGATGTTCACGTTCAGCTCAGGGTCGATGACTTCCTCCAACTGCCCGAGAACGTCTTCTTCAGTCGCCATATCTCTTCTTTACCCGGGAACTTACTTATAAGCTGACAGTTTTCTTCAGGGTATGTCCCGGAAAATAGCAGAGGAAAGGATAGAAAGGCTCTTCGAACTCGCTGAAAGGCGGATGAACGAAGACTGTCAGGAACTCGCTGACAGGTACGTGGAGCTGGCGAGGGATGTAGGGATGAAGTACAACGTTTCAATACATCCTGATTTACGGAAACAGTTCTGCCACGAATGCCGCAGTTACTTGAAGCCCGGCATCAACTGCACCGTCCGCATCAACTCGAAGAACTCCACGGTTAACTACCACTGCAGGGAGTGCGGGAATGTGAACCGGTACGGTTTCTAGCCGGGCATATATAAGCCTCAGAACTTTCTGGAACACTATGAGCTACGCATACCTCCTGGCGGGAGAAAACCTGGAACTGGCGGAGGACGAGCTGAGAGGCTTCCTCGAATCACAGGAACTTGAGACCAGGGTGGAACGCGAGGGAAGGCTAGCTATCGCGGGAGAACCGATGGAGGGACAGTTGAAAAGGCTGGCATTAACACACGAGGTCTCGGAAGTAATCGAGAGAGGAAGTATAGAGGCTCTGGATCTCAAATACCGCCCGGATTCAAGCTTCGCTGTAAGAGCGGTAGAGGTGTCTGATGAAGAGCATGACACTGCTGCGTTACAGGAAAAGGTCGGCGAGATACTTGGTACAGGAGACAATGAAGTAGACCTTGAACGCCCGGACGAAGAGCTCCGGCTATATCTTTTAGAAGACGAGTATGTCCTCGCCCGCCTCATGGAGGATATCGACCGCGGACTGTTTGAAAAGCGGGGTAATGAGGAGAGACCTTTCCAGTCACCGGTTTCACTCGACCCGGTACTGGCGCGCGTACTAGTGAACCTTTCCGGCGTCAAGCCTGGAGGAAGCGTGCTCGACCCGTTCTGCGGTACCGGAGGCATACTCATCGAGGCAGGACTATGCGGTGCAGGCGTCCACGGTCTAGATGTGCAGGAAGAGATGGTTGAGGGAGCGAGAGAGAACCTGGAGGTGTACGGAGTCATCGTCCACGACGTGCGAGAGGGCGAAGTCAGGGATGCAGGAAAGATTTTTGACCAAAAATTCGATGCTATAGTCACTGACCTGCCCTATGGAGAGGCGTCAAAGGTAGAAGGCGAACCGGTAGAGGACTTTCTCGAAGTCGCTCCAGAACTAGTCAACGGTAGGATAGTCTTCATGAGCGACAGGGAAAACATCGGCGACATGGAACCGGAACACGAGATATACGTCCACAAGAACCTTACTAGGTATGTGTATCTCCTTCAGTAGGTTCTGCGCATTTTTTTAGCTGCTTTAGCGCTATCAGGGTTAATATCTGGGCCTTCATCGAGTTCAAGCAATCGCTCTATGTGTTTATCTTCATTAAGCGCCCTTGCCAGTTCTTCGCCCGGTACTTCTACTTTCCGGTCTACGGATGCGTTGCGAGGGTTGTTCTCCCTCTGTTTTTGGAGGACGAACTCATCTCCTGGAGCTTTATCAGAATGATATAGTACGTTCTTATCGACGTTTGTTATCCCTATAGGCTCTCTATTCTCTATCCATCCCCAGGACGCAAAGGTTGCGATGTACCTGTCTTTGTTGGAGAGAAAACCTTGTTGGAACTTATCTATGCTGTATTCTGCGTTCTCAAATGTAGGCTGAGGATGAGAGTTTTCTGTGCCCTCTCTGCCGCGATGATCATCGTCCAGACCTCTCCACACAGCGTCTATTATGTACCTCCATTCCGTAGCCTCTCTGCTATTGAAGCTAAATCCTTCTGCATTCAGTCCTTTTTGATCAATGTACTCACTCGCCTGGCTTATTGCTTCTTCGAGTTCTTCAGGTTCAAGGTCTCGGTGCCAGCCGACCTCTCCTTTGAGGTCGATTACCACGTTAACATCAGACTCAAGAATGTTCTTGAAACCAGGTTCTTCAGAAAGTTCGCCATTCAGAGAACCGTAAACAAAACGCGTATCTGTGTCCCTGTAATCGGTGTCATTGAAATCGTATCCGTCTCCATCGTCTCCGAACTCGCTGAGAGTAGTGTTCCTGCCTTTACCTACACCAGAGGACATATATTGTTACTTCTCAGTAATACTATATAATAGTTTCGATTCTGGCGGCTGTGTTTATTAATTGACTAATCTTTAAACAAAATCTCTATTTTTTAAACACTAAAAGTGCTTTAAATCCGCTTCCAGTAGCTTTAAAACACGATTTCTAATTATAATATGTTTCAATTTTCTTTAAACAGCAGCCTAAAAGTCCGTATTATACACATTACAGAGGAACACAGGGCATTTTTGATTCATCAGAGGCTATCTAGACTATTTAACAGATTAGTAGCGTTTTTCTAGTGAAAGGTTTAATAAAGTTGGCTTGGTACGGATTTATTGTGGGAGCCCTGAAGGTGACCTCATCAAATCAATGAGGCAAGCCTCAGGTACCGACTCCTCAAATACTAGAGGGGTCTCCCACATTCTTACTATTACCTCTTCTGACTAGGCAACATCTTATTATAGAAATCCCAATAGTCCAACTCAAGTTTAGCCTTAGATGGTTGCTCCCTAACAAGATTCGCTATTCTATGAGCATTAAATTTTCTGTCAGTATTCTGAACCTCAAATAAATCATTTGAAACATCCTTACCTTCAGCTCGGAACCAATTACATGTATCGTTGATTACCTGAGGCATGTTTCCAGGATATTCATCTTCTATAACGATATGATCTACTCGGTTTATATTATCTCTTAACAAGTAGTATAGAGTTACTGAAAACATCTTAGGATTGAACGAGTTTAGCCGTAAATCAGGGTCGCTTCTAAAATTAGATTTGAGATACTGATGAACTTTTGAGGTGATTTTCTTAGGAACATATATGCTTGAGTTATTTTTTGTGGTATTAAGATCGCACCAGCTTATCACAGTATGGTCATTAGTCTTGTGTACAGTCCCTGATTGATCTATACCGATTCTCAACCCCATAGTGCGCCTAGGTAATCAGAATCTTAAAAGTATACTTTGGAAGTTAGTAGAGTTAGATTGTTCTACTAGAGAAGTTAGCTTTTATCTCAAGCTTATGCATTGACCGAATAACCGCGCAGATATTGTAGCATAGTACTTTTGCTAGTACCTCGGTTTCTAGTGCTGTAGGGTCTTTACATCTTAGGTTTTTCCCGAACTTCTCTTTGATAACATTGAATGAGCTTTCTACGTTGCTTCGTAAATGGTATTCTTTGAGGAAGTCGTTGCGATAGTTCTGGAAACGCTGATACATTTCCCCACAACTGACCGCCAACCGATTAAAGCTTCCGGTAAGAAAGTCCTTCTATGGACGTCTGGACTCAAGAAACAAGTTTCATTCGAAACGTTGAAAGACGTTTCTCAAACAGAATAAAAGATATTCTGTGTCGACCAGACATCAATAAGGTGATTAGAAATGGTTGATGTCTGGACTATCGGGACTTCGAGCGCGGTACCTACGCGGGAGCGGTCGCTGCCGTGCAACATGGTGAACTACGAGGGAGAGCGGCTGCTGTTTGACTGCGGAGAGGGTGCGCAGAGAAGGATGATGATGGACAAGCTCGGATTGATGAAGATATCCCGGGTTTTCATAACTCACTGGCACGCCGACCATTTCTCCGGACTTCTAGGATTGATCCAGACGCTGGAGATGGAAGGTCGCGAAAAACCGCTGTACATCTACGGACCGCCGAGAACCGAGGAGTTCACGGAGCGCCTGCTGAATCTGGGCTACTTCCAGAGAAACTATGATATATTCGCGGAGGATCTGGTCGAGGGTGACGCGATAGTCGGCGAGGGCTACGAGGTAAGACCTTTCGAGGTCGACCACTCCGTGAACGCATTCGGCTACGTATTCGAGGAGGAGGACAGCGTGAAGGCGAACAAGGAGAAGATGAAGGAACTCGGGCTGGAAGCCTCGCCAAAGATAGGGAAGCTGAAGGCGGGAGAAAGCGTGGAGTGGAACGGCGAGACAATCGAGCCGGAGCAGGTGATTGAAGAAGTGCCGGGCAGGAAGGTCGTCTACGCCGGCGACACCGCAAAGTGCGAAAATACTATCGAAAAAGCAGAGGGCGCGGACATACTAATCCATGAATCCACTGTCGGTCACGACCTTATAGATGAGCGCCGTTACCATACATCGGCGAAACAGGCGGCAGAAATCGCGGAAGAAGCCGGGGTCGGCAAACTGGTATTAACGCATTTCTCCCGACGTTACCGCGGCGGAAAAGAGCAAGAACTGCTTGAAGAAGCAAGAGAGGTCTTCGAGAACACTGTCCTGGGTGAAGACGGGAAACACTTCGAGGTAAGTCCTAATCGACCGGAGTAGTTCTTCCGTAGGTGGTTTGTCCTCTTTCGGGAATTTCTCTATTTTTTCTCCAAGAGTATTTTTCTCTATCATCGCTTACGTTTCCGTATAAATTAACGAGAGTTTCATATCTATCCAGTAAATCTACTGTATTAGGGTGGAACGCAGTTAACTGTGACTGAAGGTCGTCCCCTCTATCAAGAGGAAGTTCTTCTGGAGAGCTGAAACTTTCGGCGGAAAAAACCTCTGCGTAGTTATTGTACTCTTCTATAAATTCATCAATGCCTAGGTTTCTGTAGGGGTTTATGACATCATTTTCTATTGCTTCGGCGGCGTTTTCAACAGCTTCTCTGGGACTTATCTGGTTCTCGACTACTTTTGCCAGTTCATCATTGATTCGGTGGTGGGTTGCGTGAATGTTCTTAACCCATGCGCGGGTAAGTTCATCGACCTCTCTTTCTACGGTAGGAGAACCTCCTTCAAATTTTTCATCGAGTTCATTATCAATACTCTCAAGTTCATCCCGAACATCCTGCCATCTTTCATCTGTGACGGACATAGGGAATATATGTAATCAAAAACATATATTAAGGTGTAGGTTTGGAGATATCAGTTCTTCTCCTCGGTTAATTTCTCATCCTCACTCGGAACGACCTCTATATCCGCGTCCTCAAACTCTGACTTGATTTCGCTCACGCGGTCTAAAAAGACTGCGAGCGCCGCGATCTCTGAATGGGGCTGAGTCCCCACTGATATGTTGTAGTCGACATTATGGTAGACCCACCGCGGGACTTTCTCTGCGCCGACAACTACCAGCAGGTTTTCACCTTCAACCGCTTTTTCGATTTCCTCCTGTTTTTCGTCTATTCGCTCGCCGTACATGGTCAAATGAACAGTAACGCCATCGAAGTCTCGGATAACAGGTCTCCAGTCCTCTCTGTAGTTTACCGTAAAGTCTCCGCCCCAGCGGTCGATTATGTCCTCTAGGGACTCCATCATGCTGGTGTCTCTCTCGCCGGAGTAGACGATCTCTTCGGCACCCCACTGCCTTGCGGTCAGTCCGACGTGGGTGGATATCCGGTCGTCTCTGCCGGCTCTATGGCCTAGTCGTAGAACTTTGATCATGTTTTAGGATTATTTGGAACTGTTAAATAGCCTGATCAAGCCAGTATTAGTTTTAATAGTTATATTGCCGAAAATATACTTGATATGAGTCTATTCGAGAATTGGCTCGAGACATTTAAGGGAGTTTTAACCGGACCTACGGAGTTCTTCCAGGAGGAAGGCAGAAACGACGGGTTCGGTTACCCGCTTAAGTTCGCACTTATTTCTCTAGGATTGGCAGCGGTTATCAACGGTGTCAGGGCTGGAGTCTTTGGAACTGCGGCGGACTTAATGGGCGGTGCTTTTCCGGCAGGAGGTGTAGCAGCTATGGCTCTAGGTACTGTAGCATACACCTTTATAGTCGGTGTTATAGGTCTTTTCCTCGGGGCAGCGATAGTTCACCTCTTCGTACACCTGCTTGGAGGAGAGAACAGCTACGGACAGACACTGTCTGTATTTGAGTACGTAACAGCGCTCTCTGTAGTTACATCTCTGGTGGCTTTCATACCTCTACTTGGAGGTCTCGTGAACCTAGCTCTATTGTTCTACGGGATTTACATCCAGGTGAGAGGACTTGAATCATACCAGGGTCTCTCAACAGGGAGAGCACTGGCATCTATCGCACTACCTTACGTTGTCCTCTTCGCGCTAGCTATTACATTGATGGTGATGGCAGTAGGCGCTGGTGTGATGGCGGCTATGGTGTAAATACTCCCTCATTTCTCTTTCTTTTTTCCCTTTCCGAACCCGTTTTAAAGGTTGTAAACAACTTTTGCCCGTGTCTCCAATGAAAGGTGGATGCTTTACCCTGGTATATCTTGAATAACTTCTCCAGATCTAGTTCCGGCTGTATTCCAAAATCCATTAAACTGTTCTCCTCGCTTGGTTCTCCATGAGTATTCAAGTAGAACTGCCTGACGGCTCGAAACTGGAAGTAGGGGAAAACGCGACGGTGGAAGACGCAGCATACGAGATAGGTGAAGGACTCGGAAACGACACTGTAGCTGGCGTGGTCAACGGAGATTTAGTGGCGAAGGAGCACGTTCTGAGCCAGGACGACCAGCTTGTCATAGTTACTGACCAGAGTGAGGAATACTTGGAGGTTCTAAGACACTCCGCGGCGCACGTCTTCGCGCAGGCGCTTAAGAGAAAGTTCCCGGACGCCAAGCTGACGATCGGTCCGTGGACATCGGAAGGTTTCTACTACGACATCGCGAATGTGGAACTCGACCAGGAAGACCTGGAAGAGATAGAAGAAGAGGCGCACAACATCATTGAGGAAGATCTTGACATCGAGAGGAAGGAAGTCTCAAGAGAGGATGCAGAAGAATTCTACGAAGACAATAGGTTCAAACAGGAAATCCTCGACCAGGAAGCTGCAGGGGGAGATAAGATCAGCTTCTATGAACAGGGCGAATTCCGCGATTTATGTAAAGGGCCTCACGTTGAGTCTACCGGAGAAATTGGAGGCTTCAAGCTTCTGGAAATCGCGGGAGCGTACTGGCGCGGCGATGAGGAAAACGAGATGCTTACACGCGTCTACGGAACCGCATTCCCAACTGAAGAAGAACTTGAAGAGTTCCTTGAGCAGCGGAGGGAGGCGGAGAAACGTGACCACCGAAGAATCGGTGAAGAGATGAATCTATTCTCGATACCTGACTTCGCACCAGGAGGACCGCATTACCATAGAGCAGGCATGGTGATCAGGAGAGAACTGGAAGAATATATCCGCGGGAAGAATGAGGAACTTGGCTACGAAGAGGTATGGACACCTGAACTCAACAAGGCAGAGCTGTGGAAGAAGACAGGTCACTACGAGGCGTTCAAGGAAGACGGTGAGATGTTTGCCTGGGAACAGGACGATACTGAATACGGATTGAAGCCGATGAACTGCGCCAACCACTCCCATATATTCCACTCCGACAAGCGCAGCTACCGCGAACTACCCATCAAGCTCTCCGAGTTCGGCACGGTCAACCGCAACGAGCAGTCAGGTGAACTATCAGGACTCCTCCGCGTAAGGACTATGACGCAAGACGACGGTCACGCGTATATACGGAAGGACCAGATAGGGGAAGAGGTCAGGAAACACCTGGAAATAATCATCGAGATGTACGAGGACTTCGGGTTCGAGGTCAACTTTATCCTCGAAACGAAGCCGGAAAAAGCCCAGGGACCGGATGAGCTCTGGGAAGAAGCTGAGAACGCGCTCAAAAACGCGCTGGATGAGACGGTGGACGTATATGAAGTCAAGCCGGAAGAAGGGGCGTTCTACGGGCCGAAGATCGGCGTAGAAGTGGAGGATGCTATCGGTAGAGAATGGCAGCTGGGAACAGTGCAGCTTGACTTCGTTATCCCGAGAAATTATGGTCTCAAATACGTCGGGAAGGATAACAGGGAGCACTACCCTGTCATGATTCACCGGGCGATTCTCGGCTCTATCGAGCGGTTTATGGGTGTCATGATAGAGCACTTTGCTGGCAACTTCCCTCTCTGGTTAGCGCCGGAACAGGTACGTATCCTCCCGGTCAGCGACGAAAACCTCGACTACGCCCGCGAGCTAAAGGAAGAGCTCGGCAACTTCCGAGTGGAGATAGAGGACAGAAGCTGGACGGTCGGGAAGAAGATACAGGCGGCGCACGACGACCGTGTACCTTACATGATTATCGTCGGCGACGATGAGGCAAGCGAGGGAACGATATCAGTCCGTGATAGAGAAGAGAACGAGGACCGCGGATTCACGGTCGAAGAGTTCCGCGAGCATCTCAAAGAAGAAGTCGCGGAGAAGAGGCTAGAGCCGGACTTCCTCGGTTAACTTCTTCTCTTTTCGCGGTTCAAGTTCCGGGAACTGCTGATTCTCTTGCCAAGCTGATCTACTCATACGGCTTTTCTACTTCTAGTTCTTCAACTGTTCCAAAGTCTTTAACATTTCTTGTAACAAGTTTGGCATCTCTGTTGAGAGCTGTCGCGGCTATTATAGCGTCGTTTATAGTGATTTGATTGTTTCTTCTGATATCCCCTGCTTTTCTGGCTACCGGGTTGTTCACTTCCAGTTTCTGCCAGTTTTGTAAAAACCTCAGTAGTGTTTTTCTAGTCTCTTTTTTCCTGCATTCCTCGCCTGAAACGAGTTCTGTCTCAGTAATGGCTGAAAATCCTATTTCTTCATCCTCCAGAGATTTAAGGTAGTTCACTCCGTGTTGGTAACCTCGCAGGTAGTCGATGAATATGTTGGTGTCCAGAACTTTCATTCAAGCTCCCTCGTTCTTCTTTCTTCCGATTCCTCTCTAAGTCCTCTTTCAAACTCCAGGCTGTCTTCTTCAATATCCCAGACGCCTTTTGCCTTTTCAAGTATGTCCTCATCCCTTTTAACCAGTTTAACTTCTCCTTCTTCTATCATAAAGATTAATTCATCTCCTTCGTTTAAATCCTTCAATTCTCTGATGTCTTTAGGTATTGTAACCTGGAAATTACGTGTAATCTTGGAAACTCCCATAGTAAGAAAAATTAGTAATTAACAGTTAAGAATCTTACTATTATCTATAAGACTGGAAAAAGAGGTTTTCCATTTAAAAGATTTTGATTCCGAGTGGGAAGTATGGCAACAGTATACGATGTAAAAGCCGAGCCTCTCATCATGGAGGTAGCGGAAGAACTCGAAGATAAATTTGACGCGCCGGAATGGACTGACTTCGCAAAGACGGGTGTCCACAAGGAAAGGACGCCTGAACAGGAGAACTGGTATCATATCCGCGCGGCAGCAATCCTGAGAAAGATCTACCTCGACGGACCGCTGGGAGTTTCCCGTTTACGCACTATCTACGGTGGGAGGAAGAACGAAGGTCACGGACCTGAGCATCACAGGAAAGCCTCGGGCAAGGTTATCAGGACTGCGCTCCAGAACCTGGAGGAAGCCGGATACATTGAAGAGGAAGAAGGGGAAGGTCGCGTCATAACTGACGAGGGTAAGAGCTTTCTTGACGAAAAATCCTCTGAACTTACCGCGTAAATTTTGACGCTGTATCGATGGTCGACGACGAAGAACTTGAAAAACTGAGAGAGCAAAGGAGGCAGGAGCTACAGGATGAAGAGTCCGGTGAGAAAGCAGTAGACCGGCAGCGTGACCAGATAAAGAGTCTGGCAGCAAAGTACCTCACAAAGGATGCGAGGGAAAGACTGGGGAGCGTAAGGATGGCGAAACCAGAGCTTGCTTCTGCCGTCGAAGCCCAGATAGCACAGCTCGGGAGGATGGGCCAGGTCGATAAAATCGATGACGACCAGTTAAAAAAGATACTTAAGGAGATACAGAACTCAGGAGAGGACACTGATATAAAATTCAGGAGGTGAAAATTCAAACATGAGCTCGAATAAGTCCAAGGGTAAGAAGAAGAGGCTGGCAAAAGCCTCGAAGACAGCCAGGTCAGCCCCTAGATGGGTTTCACTCAAGGCGTTCGGTCTGGACAAGGCAAGACACAAGACTATCAAACCTCGCAAGGACCGTCACTGGAGACGGGACGATCTGGACGAATAATTCTAGAGGTACAGCATAATGCCCAGATACACAGTCAACCTTTCGCGCGCACGCGCATTCTCAAGAAGAAAGCGAGCCTCGAAGGCTATGAAAATTCTACGCGAAAAACTTGAGGAGAGAGAGGGAGAAGAAGTCTCTGTATCCCCAGAAGTAAACAGCAAGATATGGGAGAGCGGTATCGAGCGACCGCCTGCAAAGCTTGAGGTGGAAGTAGTCGAAACCGCCGACGGACTGAGAGCCGTACTTCCGGGTGCAGAAGTCGAAGAACCTGAACCAGAAGAAATCGAAGAGGAACCAGAACCTGAAGAAGAACAGCTCGAAGAGGAGGAAGCAGAAGAGCAAGATACCGGGGATGACGGCGCTTCCACAGAAAGCATCGACTACGAAGAAATCGTCTCCGGGACTGTAGGTGAGGCAAAAGAACAGCTGCAGGAGATGGATGATGTTGACTGGGATAAGGCACTGGAAGCTGAAGAGGATAATAAGGACCGCAAGACCCTGAAAGAATGGATAGAGTCCCAGGGCTGAGGATTTCTGATGATCGAGAGATATAACTATCGCGGAGAACCGAATATCGGTTTCTACGCCACTATAACACCTTCACAGGCGATTTACCCGCCGGACTTCAAGCGCAAAGACTTCTTTGACGCTGACTACGCTGAGACACATATCGCACGTACAAGGCTTGTTGGGCTTTTTACCGCGGGTAACTCCAACTGCATCCTCGTGCCGGACACAGTAACAGACCGCGAAATAAGCAAACTGGAGGACTCACAGGTCAACTTTCACGTACTTGAATCCCGGGAGAACGCGCTCGGCAACATGATACTTGCGAACGACAAAGGAGCGGTTATCAGTGATAAACTGTCGGAGCATAAGGAAGAGATAGAAGACGCTCTCGAAGTACCGGTAGAAATCGGGAAAGTCGCTGGACTCCCAAACCCGGGCGTATGCGGAGCTGCCAACGCACACGGTGTACTGCTACATCGTGAGGCGACCGAGGAAGAGGCAGAGAAAATCCGGGACGCGCTGAAGGTTGAGGATGTGGATATCGGAACAGTCAACCTGGGCTCTCCATACATCGGCTCCGGACTTATCGGAAACGATGAAAACCTCCTTTTAGGAGAAGACACTACAGGTCCGGAGATAGGGCGTATCGACAGAACGATGCATAGAGAGGACTGATAACTATACATGATTCTCTTCGTATAGCCGGGCGAATCTCTCCAAGTTCTGCTGTATGTACTTCATCGCTTCCCAGTAAGTCATCTGTATTTCTTCTACGTCTTCCTCTTGAGCGGAGTACAGGCGGTGAATATGCATGTAACTGTGGCTATTATCTATCCGCACTATCTCGTGTTTCTCTCCTTTTTCGCGGTAGTAGACGTTAATACTTACGTGGAGCTTCTCTCCTATGTTTTCAGTATCTTCCAAGTTAGTGTAGTCGGGACGGACGGTCATGTTGTATGTCCTACCTCTCCACTTACCTACCGGTATCGTGATTTCAGTACCTTCCATAACTCAGTGATTTTTCAATCCAGAATAAAAGCGTTGGTGTACCACCACATCGCTTATAAGTTCTTGCAAACAACAAACTGACAGGGGATTGAAAATGACCTCCACCGTAGAGCGTGAAGTATCGCGAGAGGAAGAGTTCCAGGACCTGCTGGATGAAGACAGGATGGGACTGATCAAACGAGTAATCGAAGAGAGTGACGAAGAAAGTGTATACATCCTGCCGAAAGAAGTAGCGAGAGAAGTTCTTACAGAGGAGAGAATGAGGATTATAGAGACCTTGAGGGAGGAAGAAGTAAGTTCGAAGCGGGACCTGGCGCGGAAACTCGACCGTGATATAAAAAACGTGTCAAACGACCTAGACCTTCTCTGGAAACATTCTGTCATAGGCTATGAAAAAGGAGAAGGAAACAGCAAGATTCCGAAACTATCAGCTGATGAAATCATCGTGGAACCTCTCTGATTTTCTAAACCAAGCTATTCTGTTTCTCTAGTTTCAGGGTCTCTTGTTTGAATATTCTTCCTCATTTTCACTTTCTCTTCTCCAACCCTCTACTTCTGTCATGGTTTTTTGTATACCATTTGCCACTTTGCAGCAGGGTTTAAAAAGTTCGTACTCCTCGCTTAGGTTATGCCAACGTACAATTTCTCAGGTAAAATCGAGCAGGGACGAAGTGAAAATCCTTTCGAGAGAGAAGTAGAGGCTGAATCGCTCAACCACGCCCGCGACATTCTCAAGTCAGAGCTCGGCAGCGAGCACTCTGTTGCGAGAAGCAAAATTACCATCGAAGACGAGGAGGAAGTCTAGGTATATGTCCGAGCAACAGGATCCTCAGCAGATGATGCAGGAGTACCAGCAGATCCAGCAGCAGATGGAACAGGTACAGGAGTTCCTGGAACAGGTCGAACAGAACGCGGAGGAGATTGATGAGACTATCGATGCTGTACAGAGCCTAGAAGGCGTAGAAGAAGGAAGCCCGATACTCGCCCGACTAGGATCAGGCGTTCTAGCGATCGCTGAAATCAAAGAGACCGACCAGGTTATAACCAACATCGGCGGCGACAACTTCGAAAAGAGAGACCTGGAAAGCGCGGAAGAAGTGCTTGAAGGAAGAAAAAACGATCTTGAAGAAACACGAGAAGAGCTCGGCTCGACACTACAACAGCTTCAACAGCAGATGCAGCGGCTCCAGCAACAGCTCCAGAAAATGCAGATGGAAGAACAACATCAGCAGTAAGGGAAGATGCTGGACAAATTCAAGGATTCGGTAAAAGAATTCTCTTCTGACGTTAAATCCGCGGTCGCAGAGAAAGAACTGGATGAGGATACAATTGACCCTTTACTCAGCGATCTCAGGTTAAAACTCCTGCAGAACAACGTCTCTCTTGAAGCTGCGGAGGAGATTGAGGAAGAGCTCAGAGATCAACTTCTTGGTGAACAGGTCAAAAGAGGTGGTGCCGGGGAGAGGGTAAACGAGGCAGTGAAGAAAACTTTGATGGATATACTGGATGACAGCTTCTCGCTGGAAAAAGAACTAGAGGATGCAGAAGAACCTCCTGTGATGTTTCTTGTCGGCTTCAACGGAAGTGGAAAAACCACTACTGCTGCGAAGCTCGCGGACTACCTCGAACAGGAAGTTGTCCTGGGAGCTGGCGACACCTTTAGGGCGGCGTCTATAGAACAATTGAAGGAGCACGGTGACAACCTCGGCGCCAAGGTTATCTCTCATGAATATGAGTCAGATCCTGCAGCGGTCGCTTACGACGCGGTCGAGCACGCGGAGAACGAGGACAAAGTCGCGCTGATAGATACAGCGGGTAGAAGTCACGCCGACCGCAACCTGATGAACGAGCTGGAGAAGATGGTGCGGGTCAACGAACCCGATATCACGTTTCTAGTCGTCGACGCGCTCGCCGGAAACGATGTCCTGGAGCAGGCGGACGCCTACGAGGGAATGTTTGACGCGATAATCGTGACGAAGATGGATGTCGACGAGAACGGTGGCGCGATAATCTCAATCTCGCAGAAAAGCGGAAAACCGGTCGCGTTCATCGGCACAGGTCAGGGATACGATGATTTAGAAGAGTTTGATAAGAAGAGTTTTGTTGAGAAGATAATCTAGTCGGTTGCAACATCTATATTTTCTCCTAGCTTATGAAGTTCTTGTATATATTGACCAGGAATATGTGCGTTCTTTCCTAACTCATAATTACGACCAAGCTGATAGAATAGTTCTCCACGGTCTTTTATACAGGTGGTAGTTACTTCTGGAAGTGATTGCAAAGCAGATCCTGTGCTAAATCCTTTTTCTTCAAGATAGCATGTAACTTCATTCTCGATTTCCCAGATTTCTTCAGCAAGATTTGACTCTTGAACCTCTACCTGACCTCTCCGGAATTCACGGGCACACTCATATGTAGCGTACGACAGAAATAGTCCTACTGTTCCTGCAACTACCTTTCTTGTATCTAATTCTTGCATCATCCAAGAGCCTTCTGCTGTTCAAGCCGGTCTTCCATCGATTTCTCCAGCTTTTTGAGCTTGGACTTGAGTGGCTGGAGGTCGTCCTGGAATTCGTCCATACGGATCTGTCCGCCTGATGAACGTTTCTTGATACGGTCCTTTCTCATAGTTGACAGCAGGTGGTTGATTTCCGCAACGAGCTGTTCGTACTCCTTCATCTGCGCCTCGATGTAGGATATCTCTTCCGCGAGTTCGTCTCTCAGCTCTTCAACTGCTTCCTCTTTTACTTCCTGTTTGAGCTGTTCTTTCTCGACGCCGAAGGTCTTTCTTACCGTGCGGTAGAATTTCTCCATTCCCATAGCCTAAAACCTGTATTCACCAATTCATCGTAAAACTCTTTTAAGCTTTTCTCATTCTCCCAGTGGCTCAGGGATAATAACTCCGAGATCACGGACTTTGTTCTGCTCGTAGAACCTTGCGGTGATAGATCCGAGCATCGCGTCGAACTGTTCTGCGGTCTCGATAGAGGACGGGTCAACACCGTACGACTTTAAAGCGTCATCGTCATGGATGGCTAGTTCGTCTGCGGTTATGTGTGGTTCGAACCGTATTATTTCTGGTCTCTCAGCACCCATCTCTTCAAACAGCCTTGCCTTCAGCGCTTCCAGTCTCCGCGCCTTCTTGGGTTCGTGTGAGTTCGGTGTGAAGGCGTGTCCTTCCTCCCTGAGTTCCTCTTCTTTCTTACTGAATTCTTCTCTGGCTATTTCCGTGCCGGCGTCTGCCGCTACCACTAATGGTTCTTTTTCCTCCAGTAGTTCGATTATCTCATCATTGGTGCTTACTGCGTGACAGGACACTTCGTCCCCGAGAAACACTATCTGTGTGTCCTCCGAGGTTTTGTTCTTGATAATGATGCCGGCGTTCATCTAGACACCTACTCTGTAATCTCGACGAAGTCTTTTAAGGACCGGTTTTCCTGCTGGGTCTGTGATACCTCCCTTGTCTCCACGAAACCTTCAAGCGTATTCAGGAAGTCCAGCAATGCTTTGTTGTATTCCTCTGGCTTCTCGTAGAAGCTGAATGTGCCTGCGTCCTGTATGACGCTTATACATGCTTCAGGATGGAGTCTTCTCGCCTCGTCGACTGATGAGAAACGGTCGCTCATGGGGTGGATGATCATTGACTTCTTGACTGGTCTGCGGAGGGCATGTTCGTTCACGAATGAACTATAAATCCGGTGTGAGGGAAGCTCTACGTCTTTCAGGAACTGCCTTACCACGCGGTAGTCGGAGACGCTGGAGAAGAATGCTTTCTTGAAAAGTTTGGGTTCGCTCTTTAGCAGTTTGACCGCAGGGTTGTATAGCCGTTGAGGGTACAACCTTGGGTTTCTTATCGCCCCAGTCATCACTGTTGCGATCACGTTCTCCCTGTACTCCAGTTCCTGTGATATGCTGTTTCCAAGACCCTGTGAGACTATGACTGCGTTCTCTAAATCTCTTTTTTCAAGTATCTTTTCTGCTATCCTCTTCTGCGTGAGATAGTCCTTCGCGTCGGTACTGTAGCTTATGGTTCTGAAGTTTCCGCGGAAATACCTGAGCTGGTGCCGCCAAATCTCAGGGTTGAAAATACCTGGAAGGAAGACTACCTGTAAAGGTGATTCGGGACCTGATTCAAAGTACCTGATTTTTTCTCCTTCTAATCTCTCAATGGAAAAATCCATATTCTTGGTTTGGCGCGGGAAATCTTTTATCCCTTTAGCGCTCTGTTACGACTATGGGAGATAGAGCAGTAATAGCAGTACTTGTAGGAATAGTGGCAGGACTCGCAGGATACTACACATATCTCCAGTCCGGATCAGTTATATCAGCCCTGCTTGTGACCCTGGCATCAGGATGGCTGTTCCACAGGTTTTCCTCCGGGGAACGGGCGTGGAACACATTCGGATTTCTCCTCAACCCAGCTACTTCTGCCCTACTGTTCTTCCTTGCCGGGTTCTCATACCTCGCTATCCAGGGAAGCCCTTTCGGTATCGCACTCATCGTAGCCCTGGGACTGGCATTCATCGGTGCAGTGATAGCGATGATTTCCAGTAATTACTGGTAGCCCTGAAACCATCCACTTAAACCTTGCCACCCAAGAAACGGATATGTTCGACCGGATAAAGGACTCGATAGAGAAGTTCTCCTCGAAAAGCGTTGCGGATAAGGAGGCAGTCGAGCAACTGGTAAAGGATATCCAGCGCGATCTGATACAGGCAGATGTCGATGTCTCACTGGTATCGGAACTCAGCGACGAGATAAGAGAAGAAGCATTATCGGAAGAAGCACCTTCTGGACTTTCCAGGAAAGAACACGTCCTGGAGATAGTCTACAGCAAGCTGGAAGAGTTGCTGGGTGATGAAGCAGATATAGAGGAAAAGCCGCAGGACATACTACTATGCGGTCTCTATGGCGCCGGTAAAACCACGACTGCAGGAAAACTCGCTGACTTTTACCGGAAGCGAGGCTTCAAAGTCGGACTTATCGCAGCTGACACAGACAGACCTGCAGCATACGAACAACTGGAGCAGTTATCGGAAGATGTGGACGCAGAGTTTTACGGGGAGAAGGATGCAGAAGTGCCTTCCCGTGTGGTCGAAAACGCCCTGGAGGAGATGGACGCGGACGTGAAGATAGTTGACTCCGCCGGGCGGGACTCACTGAACGACCAGTTACGGGAGGAGCTGGCAGATGTCCATGCAGTTCTTCAACCTGAAGAGACATACCTGGTCATCCCCGCGGACATCGGACAGTCCGCTAGAAAGCAGGCGGAAAAATTCGATGACGCAGTCGGGATAACCGGAGTCATAGTTACAAAGATGGACTCCTCCGCGAAGGGAGGGGGCGCACTCGTAGCCTGTGAACACTCTGGCGCGGATGTACAGTTCATAGGTACAGGAGAGAAGATGCAGGACCTGGAAATCTACAACCCTGTGGACTTCGTCTCCGACATGATAGGTCAGCCAGACCTGGAGTCACTACTGGAGAAAGTCGAGGAGCTTGATGCCGACCCCGAGAAACTTCTTGAAGGCGACTTTACGATGGAAGACTTCCGCGAACAGATAGAGTCCGTAACAGGGAGCGGGATGATGGATGATTTAATGCAGCAACTGCCATTCTCCAAGAACAAACTGCCTGACGACATATCCCAGATGACCGAGGAAAAAATCGGTAGCTACGGGGTTATAATGGACTCTATGACCGCTGAAGAAAAAGAAGACCCCTCCGTCATCAACAAGTCCCGCACCGAGAGAATCGCCAAGGGTTCCGGAACTTCGCGGGAAGAAGTCCGGGAACTTGTCAAGCACTTCCGCCAGACCAAGAACATGATGGACAAGTTCGACAAGAAATCGATGAAACGTGGCAACATGCAGGACATGCTAGGTAAGCTTGGTATGGGCTAGACCCTCATCTCGCTTATCTTGTTCTGTAACTTCTCTATCTCTTCCTCGCTGTAAAACTTTTCGTTCCCGAGCCGGCGGTCAATCCGTTTCTCAACCTCTCTGAACTCTTCTTCTACCTCTTCATCTATCATCCCTATACGTTCATGCAGGACGCCTGAAGAGACACGGAGTGAGTCGATAAAAGAGTACCACTTGGTCGGCAGGTTCCAGTCAAACCTGTTAAAACCTCTAGTTACGGCTAGCATCAGGAAAAGTACGGGGCGGTAGATTCTTCTTTTTGCTTCCATAGCGACTCCTCATAGAACCCGCTTCCCCCGCTGTAAAAAGGCTTGTAGCACGCTGTATATAAAGCTTTGAAGCACCACGACGGATATGATAGCTGTAATCTCCGATTCTCACATCCCTGGTCGCGCCGAGGAGGTACCGGATGAATTCTACAGAGTAATGGACGAAGCCTCGCTCGTTGTACACTGCGGCGACTTTGAAAAAGAGAAGGTCTACAAGAGACTCGATGAACGCTACGAAGACTTCATCGCGGTCAAGGGCAACTGTGACTTCTTCGAGTTACCGGTATCGGAAACGTTCGAGTACGACGGAGTAGATTTTGGAGTCTACCACGGGACAGGGATACAGCCGCGAGGTCACCCTCCGACGCTAGCAGAGACTGCGAACAAGCTGGAAGCAGAGGTTTTGTTTCATGGTCACACCCACACCCAGACAGCGCAGGAAAAAGACAGTAAGGTGCTGCTCAACCCGGGAACATGTACAGGAGCAGGAGGTTTAAGTGCGTCTCAAGGAGCACCAAAAATGATGGCGGTAGAAGTTGAAAACGGTGAACTTGTCGCGGAACTTATTAGCCTTGAAAACGGTGAACTCAGGAAAGAGGAAGAGAGGTTCGTGGTTTAGACTTTTCGAAGTATAAGTTACATCCTATCTTCTAATTCTTCCCAGTGCTGATCACCTTCATGTGTAAATTCAAAACTCCATATAGCCATGACTATCAGGGTCGAGTTCTCCATGTCCAGGAAAATTCTATGGTTGGTATGTTCGCCATCAACTTTCAGCTGCCAGATAGGATGTTCAAGCTCCGGGTTCGGAACGACCTTAACGTTGGGTCTGTCGAAACCTTCTTCACAGGCTTTCTCTATCTCCTCTTCGATCTCTTCGAACTGCGCATCACTGAGGTTTTCCTGGTCTTTAAGAGCCTCCTTCCTGTACCTTAGCTTCATTCCCCGTTCGCCTGGTCTCTGAACTCTTCGGGAGTAAGTAGGTCTTCCTCGCTATGGTCTAGTCTCCGGTTTAATTCTTCTATAGCCTGTTCTGAAAGCTTTTCATCTCTTTTATCCAGTAATCTTCTGGCTGCATCGCGTATAAAGTCTGAATTGGACATATAGGGACCTTTTTCTACTGCTTTTTCAATCCTCTCCTTCAGTTCCTCCGGAAGATCAACACTTGTTGTTGGCATAGTAATGGAATACCATTGAAAGCTTAAATCTGTTTCCTTATGAGATAGTTCATAAAAGTTCCTTGCAAGGCTCTAAATATGCTAACAGTAAAAGAAAAGCGCGACCGCTTATTGGAAGAAGATCTCTGCGACCACTGCCTCGGACGCCAGTTTGCAAAGCTAGGGCATGGGCTGGAGAACTATGAGCGCGGCGCGATCGCCCGTGAAATAGAAGATCTTGATGAGGATGACTTCGTCCGCGAGAACATTCCGGAGGATGCTGAAGTCGGCGGTGAATGTGAGGTCTGCCAGGGAGTTTTCGAGGAACTTGACCGCTACACAGAGATGCTTACTAACGCGTTCGACCGCCACGACCTTTCCACCTTCCTCATTGGTATAAGACCTCCGGAGGAGGTAGTAGAGGCGGAGGAAGAGCTATGGGAGGAGCACGGAATCGAGTGGACGGAACCTATCAAGACTGAATTATCACGTCTCCTAGGAAAAAGAATGGAGGCAGAGCTGGACATCAAGGTCGACTTTAAACGACCGGATATAATGGCTGTAGTCGACATGCGGGAAGGCAAGGACCGCGTGGAACTGCAGGTCAACTCTCTGCTCGTGTACGGTCAGTACAACAAGTATTCACGCGAAATCCCGCAGACAGAGTGGCACTGCCGTAACTGTCGCGGGAACGGGTGTGAGGAGTGCGACTGGACAGGAAAACAGTACCCGACATCGGTGCAGGAAGAGATACAGCCGCCATTCATAAGGGAAACAAACGCGATCGAGGCAAAGTTCCACGGCGGCGGTCGTGAAGACGTTGACGCCCGTTGCTTGGGAAAGCGGGAGTTCGTACTTGAACTTGTAGAGCCTCTGGAACGCGATATCGACCTTGAAGAACTACAGGAAGAAGTTAATGAATCACAGGACAATGTGGAGATATTCAACCTGAGGTTCGCAGAGAAAGATGAGATCGAAGATATCAAACAGAAGCACGCCGACAAGACCTACCGCGCGAAAGTGAAACTGGAGGAAGATGTTGCGGAGGAAGAGCTGGAGAAACTCGAAGAATTGGTTGGAGAGGTCGAGCAGAGAACGCCTCACCGCGTGGACCAGCGACGCGCCGACAAGGTTCGCAGGCGAGAAGTCTACAGCGTTGACTGGGAGAAGACGGGTGAAGGGGAAATCGAGCTTGAAGTCGCGGCAGAGGCGGGTACCTACATCAAGGAACTCGTCTCCAGCGACGAAGGTAGAACAGAGCCGAGCGTTGCAGGGCTACTCGGTACAGAAGCGGAAGTCGAGACGCTTGACGTTATAGAGATAGAAAAATAAAGGGTAAGAAAGAGTTCGAGATTAGAGGTAACGGAAGTCACAGAGGAGTCTTGCTTCTCCACTGCCATCTACTCCCACTAAACAGTCTGGTTCGCTGTCGTCTCCGTTATAAACTAGAGCCGGAGTGTGGACGCCATAAATTTCTTCGTCTTTGTTGTAGAGGATTGTACCTCCATTTACGTCTACTGCTTGTTCTACTCTACTAGCTGTTTCTGATTCTCCATTAAGAACTTCGAATCCGTTGAACCTTGCCTGCTCTCTGCTTAATTCTTCAAGATCTAAGTCTTCTAAATCAGCCATGTTATCA
Organism: Candidatus Nanohalarchaeota archaeon; assembly: GCA_022729235.1. Classification (GTDB taxonomy): domain Archaea; phylum Nanohalarchaeota; class Nanosalinia; order Nanosalinales; family Nanosalinaceae; genus JALDAJ01. The sequence continues at coordinate 13,969 of JALDAJ010000001.1, read as the reverse complement.
ACAATCCACGGATTTGGATACTTCTCTTTTAAATGTTGTGTCTGTTTCGAGACGAAATGTGTGGTTAGGTGTATCTTTGTGTTTGGCGAGCGCCTGTGTTTAAAAAGGTTTGATTCGAGGCTAGGTATAGGTGTACTATCTGTATGGCTCAGAAATCTAGTGGTAAACAGCAGGGTTCACGGCACAAGCTTGCTAGAGGTTCCCAGGAAAAAGTAACTGTAAACGATTACATGGAGGAGTTCGAAGAGGGAGAAAAAGTGCTTATCAAGTACAACGCCTCTGTCCAGGAAGGACGTCAGCACCACCGGTTCCACGGCAGGACTGCGGAAGTAACTGGTTTCCGTGGAGATGCTGTTAAGCTGGAGGTTCAGGATGGTAACGAGGCGAAAACTCTTTTCCTGAAGCCGGTACACCTGAAAAAAGTCGAGGAATGATTTGAATGGAGATTAAAGACGAAGAACTGGCGTACCCGATTGAAGCTTTAAACACTCTTGAAGATAGAGAAGAGGAAGAACTGACCCACGAGCAGAAGATCGCGCTGGAGAATCTGAAGAGACACTGCAAGGTTCGTGATCTCGACACGCTCGAAGAGCTTTACGAAGAGTTCTCCGAGATAGAGTCTCTCAAGGACAGTCATATCTACAAGCTTCTAGAGGTAGTACCGCAGCATGAATCGACTGTGAGAGCGGTATTCTCAAAGGAACGCATCAAACTCGATGATTCTGAGATTGAAAATATCCTGGACATCTGCCAGAGTATTGAAACCGAGGATTAGAAAGGCTTTTAACTTCTAAAAACGCTGTTTTTCCATGCCCTCAAGGTGATTTTATATGAGCGACAAAAAAGATGATAACATCAAGGTACTGGATTTCCTGGAGCACGGTAGAGCCGGAGAGAAAGACGAGCCTATGGTCCAGGGGATAGGTACCGAGCACTTCAACCTACTTGAAGTTGTAACTAGAGAGAGCGAGCACCCTAAAGGTGGAGAAGAACTGTACATAGGAGAGGGTGAACGAGACAGGGTCAAGTTCATCAAGGACAGGATAGAGTATGGCGACCTTACCGGTAACGCGAAAGCCGAACTCAAATACGTGCTGCAGAGTCTTGTCAAGGATAACGAAGAAAAATTTGTCGAGTTCTTCAACGAATCAGGTCCAGTAACACCGAGAAGACACGCTTTACAGTTACTGCCTGGTGTAGGAGAGAAACACATGCAGACCATCCTCGACGAACGCGGGAAAGAAGAGTTCGAAAGTCTTGAAGGTGTCAAAGAACGCGTATCCACAATCTCGGATCCTGAAGACATCATAATCGACCGTATCATCGAAGAACTGGAAGGCGAAACCAAGAGAAAACTTTTCACCTCATAGATAGATGATTGAGGAAGAACTCCGACGTCTAGGCATAAAACCGGTTAAAGGACAGAATTTCTTGAGAGACGAGAACGTTATAGACGCCCTAATCGAGGCAGGAGAAGTCGATGGCACAACTGTTATGGAGATCGGGGCGGGAACGGGCGCAATAACAGAACCGCTCGAAGAAAAAGCGGAGAAGGTTTACGCGCTGGAAACCGATACAAAACTCTCCGAACATCTCGAGGATAAATTCTCGGATACACCTGTGGAGGTCATAAACCAGGACTTCCTTGAATATGAAATCCTGGATGAAGTGGAGAGATGTGTTTCCAACCTACCATTCCAGATATCGAGTGAAGCGGTGGAAAAACTGGGTCGCGAACAGGTGCAGTCCTCACTGATCCTGCAGGAAGAGCTGGCTGACAGGCTCGTTGCCGAACCAGGTTCGAGCGATTACTCACATTTCACAGTGCTTGCGAACTACTACTTCATCCCTGTCAAACTGAGAACGGTCTCACGTGAAAGCTACTACCCTTCGCCTGAAGTCGACACCGCGATAGTCAAGCTATATCCTAACAGGGACCGGCACGGCGTAGAGGACGAGGAACAGTTCTTCGAGATTTCTAGGGCATTGTTCACCCACAAGAGGAAGAAAGCGAGGAACGCGTTCGTCGACGCCCGACATATACTGGGTATGGAAAAAGATGAAGCAAAGGAACTGCGGGATGAGATACCGCACAGCGAAGAACGGGTTATCAACCTCCAGGTAATCCAGCTGAAAGAGATCGCAGAGTTCCTGGAAGATGTTCTTCCTGTGTGAACATCGCTGGTTATTTATTTGCTGTTGGTCTGTTTGAATTATGCCGGAACGTGACAGTTCTACTAAATGGATTTTCGTCACCGGCGGAGTTCTCTCCGGTCTTGGTAAGGGGCTTGTATCTGCCAGCGTTTCAAAACTTCTCGAACAACGTGACCTGAAAGTGGTGCCGATAAAATGTGACGGGTACCTGAACGTTGACCCGGGGACGATGAACCCTCACGAACACGGCGAAGTATTTGTGCTTGAAGACGGGACTGAGGTCGACATGGACTTCGGTCACTACGAGCGCTTTCTCGACGTGAAAGGCAAGGGCGACTGGAACCTGACCTCCGGCAAGATATTCCAGCGCGTAATCGACAGGGAGCGGAAAGGAGAATACCTCGGGCAGACCGTCCAGATGGTGCCTCACGTCACAGACGAGATCAAGGACTGGTGGAGAAACATTGCAACAGAGGAAGACGCTGATATCGTGATAGTAGAGGTCGGTGGGACTGTGGGAGATATGGAGAACCAGTTCTACCTCGAAGCAGCGAGGCAGATGCGTGGAGAGGAAGAAACATATCTTATACATACTACACTGGTGCCTTACCTGGAAACCACTGGGGAACAGAAGACCAAGCCGACACAGCACTCGGTCAAGGCTCTGCGTGAAGTAGGACTTGAGCCTGACATGGTAGTAGGGAGGAGTGAGAAAGAGCTGGATGAGAAGACAAAAGAAAAAATCGCGCTATTTTGCGATGTGGATGAGAACGAGGTAGTATCCGACCCCAACCTTGATACGGTGTACAGGATACCGATGATGTTCGACGACCAGGGAGTCGACGAGACGATAGCCCGCGAACTAGATCTCCCGGAAAGGGATGACGGGATGAAGGACTGGCGGGAAAGAGTCGGGAATCTGGTCTCAGAACCGGTCGCGAAGGTCGCGATATGCGGGAAGTATACCGACATGGATGACTCCTACGCCTCCGTTGAGGAAGCACTGAAGCACGCCGCCGCAGAGCTAGGAGGTTCAGTCGAGATAGAGTACGTGTCAACCGAAGGTATCGAACCGGAGGAGCTCGATGAGATGGACGGCATCGTTATACCCGGCGGTTTCGGCTCCCGCGGTGTCGAAGGAAAAATAGATGCGATAGAGTACTGCCGTGAAAACGACATCCCTCTACTCGGGCTGTGTTACGGGCTCCAGCTGATGGTGGTGGAGTACGCCCGCAACGTTCTCGGGCTAGAAGCAGCCAGTGAAGAGTTCGGGAACGGGCATGAAGAGATGGTGGTCGCGGAACTGCCCGGGCAGAAAGGTATCGAAGAGAAAGGCGGGACGATGAGACTCGGCGCCTACACAGCAGAACTTGAAGGTCGTGTAAAGGAAGTCTACGGTTCAAGTACTGCCTCGGAGAGACATCGCCACCGCTACGAGGTCAACCCGGAGTACCATGAAAAGCTGGAGGAAAACGGCTTGAGCATCTCAGGTACGATGCAGGATAGAGAACTCGCGGAGTACGTAGAACTCGAAGACCACCGGTTCTTCATCGGTACACAGGCACATCCAGAGTTCAACTCCTCGTTCCAGAGCCCAAACCCGCTGTACCTGGCGTTTCTTGAAGCCACAAAATGACGTACGGTCCAGAAGAAGACTCCTACTTCCTCAAGGAACGTCTTGAACAACTTGAACTGGAAGAGAGAAAAGTCCTTGACATGGGTACAGGTTCAGGCATCCTCGCTATAACCGCTGCGAAAGAAGGAGCTGAAGTAGCTGCGGTAGATATCGATCCTGGAGTGTTGGAGGACGCGAGGAGGAATGCCCGCGAAACCGGGGTCGAGGACAGTATAGAATTTATCGAGTCCGATCTTTTCGAGAACGTTGAAGGACGATTTGATTTTATCGTATTCAACCCTCCCTACCTACCGGGTGAAAGATATAGTGCGCTGGACGGCGGTGAAACCGGTATAGAGCTGACGAAACAGTTCCTTGAAGATTCTGGAGCATACCTTATGGAGGATGGAGAAGTACTTTTCCTGGCGAGCTCCCGGTCTGACTTCAAGTCGCTTGAAGATGACTTCGATATAGACCGTATAGGTGAGAAAGAACTCTGGTTCGAGACGCTGTACCTCTTCAGAAGTGACTAGCTTTTTATACAGAGGAGGCGAACTTCAATTGTATGAAAAACAGAGGTGCAGCAATTTTTCTCTGTATGGTACTTTTCCTATCGTCTATGGCGGTTGCCCAGTGGAGTATAGAGATCCAGGACGAGCCGATAAGCCTTGACAAGCTTTCTAATGAGACAGAGACAAAACAGATAGTCGAAATCACTGACAGCAACGACCAACCTATCGACAACCAAGAGATGCAGGAGAGCACTCTGGATCCTGCCTTCACCTACAACCACACAAATGACGGGGATGCAGACGAGATAGAAGGTGAAATGGAGCACCTAGTCGAAGGTTACTGGTACGCCGACTTTGAACCGGTCTACGACCCGGGAATGATAATGTACCGGCTCGACGACTCATCTATAAATGAGACCGAGGAGATCGATATAGGAAACCTTACTGTCGACCTCCAGACGGACCTTTCCGGTAAACACACGGCTGGAAGCGATAAAGATTTCAGGGTCGAAGTCATGAATGAATGGTTTAACAGTATAGTAGATGAAGAAGACGGAAATGTGGATGTTTACTTCACAAACGGTACGTGGACTTCAAGCAGCCACCGGCTCGGTTATTCGCAGGATGATGAGGTACACCATCTCAGTATTAACCTGCCTGAAAAATCGAATACTACTTATGTAGCACACATCGAGGCGGAAGGTACGAACGGTGGCTATGATAACCCGTTCGGCTCTACTTCCGTTATAGTTGAAACTTACCCTTCCGTAGAAGGAGAGATAGCGGTTCTTGAGGCAGGCTCCGGCTGCGAAGATCCTGAAAGCGGAGAACAGTTCTTCACGGAATGCGAGCGGGATACGGAGATCGACACTGAGTTCGAGATAACAGCTTCAGAGGCTGAGAAAGTCGAACTTGACGTCATTCTCGAGGAATTAGAAACAGGGGAATGGGTGGAGGAAGAAAGCATCGAGCTATCGGAGGAGGAAGAAAATATTTGGGAAGGAAGCTTTACTTTCCCGGATGTTAACGTATCGGAGTACAAAGACCGTGTCACACTTAGGTACAACGCCACGAACGATGACAGGCAAGACATAGCCACGTGGAACGTAACTTCTCGTTCGTATGATCTCGACGACAGGGGCTCTGCCAAGGCATACCAGGGAGATGACTACGAGGTAAGACTGCTCTTCTCGAAGTATGTGTCCGGTGAATCCCTGAACTCGACAAGATTCAAGAATGCTTCCATAGAAATCAATGACTCTGACGGATCACAGTTTGATTCTTTCAACCTGGATGATATGGAATACAACGAAAACCTGGGGCTGTTCACAAACCCTGTAAATATTCCGAGCGATGCAGAACCAGGGTCCTATAGCCTCGACGTGGTCGCCTACAACAACCACCTGGAAAGGAAAACCCTCGGGTCGACCTTCAAGGTTGAGGATATCGAGGCTACTTTCAACATAACGGAGGACATCGACTTCGAGGCTAACAAGTCCGCGGTATACAATAGAAACGTGACCCTGGAGAGCCGTTCTTCTTCCGACAGGACTATCGAGACCGAGGTCTCGGAGGACATTTCGGATATCGTAGAGGTTAATGAAGGAGAGGTTATCGAACTTCCTGGTGACGGCGATCTAGAAGTCCCAGTAGAGTTCAACGTAACCAGTGTCGATATTTACACCGGTGAAATAACGCTTATGGACGCTGATGTGGATTACGAGGATACCATCGATGTAGTTATAGATGCGCCTAGCTGTGACGTCAGAAACGGGACACTATGCCTCACAGGCGAAGAAACCTGGGTTAACGTTACTAGAGAGGAAAGAGGACACATAACAAGGTACGCGGACCTGATATACCTTGGTGAAAACGATACTACAACCTCTATATCAACGGAGGTAACAGGAGACGTATCTTCCTACCTCGAACTGGTACCTTCAAGCTTCGACCTGGACCATGTCAACGACACACAGCAAGTAACGATGAACTACTCGTTTACCGCGCCAGGAAACTTCACAGGAGAGATAATGTTTGAAAACGGCGGTGACGAACTGAGGCTTAACACGGACATGGAGTCAGAAGTCGAGTCCACGGAGACCGGACTGGATACTACCGGCTCGATTGACCTGGGCTACCTGCCATCCGGCAGCTCTGAAACGAGGGAAATCGATGTTGAAAATACGGGTGAGGTTGAGATAACTGAACTTGAAGTTTCCTCAATTGAATACTCTGTCAGTACCGACTCAGTATCTGTAACAGCCGGAGAGACCGAGTCAGTTGAGTTATCGTTCACGGACATAGATTCGGAATCCGGGACGGTTACTGTAACCGCGGTAACTGACTTCGGTGACGTGGAGGAAGACATCTCAGTCAGCGCCGACCCTGTACCAGACTACTCTCAGCAGGCGGATACACTTTCAACACGTATAACGGATCTGGAGAGGAGTACGGATGATGAGGAACTCCTATCAGACCTGGAATCTCTGCAGATAGAAGTTTCGGATGTAACCTCTGAATACAACCAGGAGAACTATGAAGAAGCTGAACAGATTTACAACCGGATCAGCGGTGACGTTGACCGTATCGAAAGCCAGATAACCCGGGGCCCGGGAGACGGTGAAACTGAAGGAGGGATACCCTTCCTACCGATTATAGCCGCGGTATTTGTACTGATACTTGCAGGATTCGTGGCATACACCTCGATAATACCGGAAGAAGGCGACCCGCTCTACAACTCGGGGGGATGAATCGTGCCCCTGGAACTGCTTGGAGCCGAGGCTTTGAGCGTAATACTTCTCATCCTTCTCATCCTTGCGTTTGTAATCGCGTTCAAGATAATGCAGATGGTATTCGAAACAGTACTTGCATCAGTGATATCAGCGGCGTTTTACACCTCACTGGTTTACCTGTTCGGGTTCCCCCTGACGGCTGAACGCGTACTGCTGTTCGCATTCCTGGGCGCGACACTCTACATGGCATACAGCTTCCTTGCCTCAGTATACTCGATAGCGTCAACTGTCCTGGGAGTGCCGTACCACTTCGCCAAGTTACTGGTGTCAGTACCAGTCACGGTGGGCAGGAGAGGATACAGGTACGCTAGAAAAAGATACAAGCTCTACAAGCTCAGGGAGTCAAGCGAGAGAAGTAGCAGTGACGAACACGGTGGAGAAGATAAGAATCCCAAGGACGTGAAAGATGTCGTACTTGACAAGGTCGGGAAAAAAGATGAACCGGATAACACCTAATAATTCTTAAACCCTCTCATCTATCTTCCTCACTATCATCTATCCTTGAGGACCGGAATTCTGCATCATGCAACGCTTGGTAGTTGACTACTTTGAAACCTTTCTCTGTCGCATACATGATTTGCTGCTTAATATCGGAGGAAATCTAGATATCAACTAATTCTTCAGGAGCTGTAGCTCCTTTATCAATAAGTTCTGAATCAAAACTTACTAACTCAGCATCATGTACCTCTGACAGCGTAAAAATCACTGCATCAAAAGGATAAAGAAGATTCTCCGCCTGCATAGTATTAGCATCTACAAAATCTGAAGAATCAGGGATAACAACGTCTACACCCTCAACTATCTCCTGCTCAACATCTTCCAACTTATCTCTACTGAAACCTTTACTTTTCGAAAGAACGGACCGAAGCTCCATCAAGTTAAGCACAGAAGTGTAGAACTCTCCTTCCTGATTAAGTAGTTCTCGCGCAATGCCAGATCTTTCTTCCTCACCTACTACAGCTGCTACAAAAACATTTGTATCAATGAACAGCCTCATTCACTTCTTTCCCTCAACTTACGGACTTCTTCAACAGAATCTAAATCCTCATCAACCATTGAAGCATAAATTCTATCACCAAGATTCTTCTCCTTCCTACCTGAAAGACCAGCAATATCAGACGCAACAATACCCATTAACCTATTCACCTAATAGTCTGGTTTTAACGCTACAAACTTATAACTTCAACCCACACATACAGAATCGTATTACATTAACCCTGTTTATCCGGTTATACTAGCTGTTTTGTAATACAACTCGTCCGTTCAACCACTTGCTTGGTAAGCTCAGAAGTTGCCTGCTCCCTAATAACATCAGGATGGGAGACCGCACTATTTTGAATCATGCAATGCTTGTTAGTTGACTACTTTGAAACCTTTCTCTGTCGCATAAGGCGATTTGCCCTGTACGCAGATCGTGTTGTCGTGAAGACAGAAACTAAAATCCTCAACTAACCGCCGAAACTGAAGTCGCCTGACTCCAGCTCATGTACCATGCCATCGAGGACGATGGTCGAGTTTCCTGGATATATCCGTATATCACCCGAGAAAGAATCGATGCTCACCCTGCGGGCATCCCTGATTTCTGTCGAGCTACCTGCTGACTCGATTTCACCGGATGCCTGCATCTCGAACCTGGACCGTTCAACACCTTCAAGATCCAGTCTACCTGTCTCGAGCTCCTGGTGAGTATTCAACCCGCCGGACACATTAACTCCGCTGGTCAACAGCCCGTTACTCATACCGCTTAACTCGGTGGTATTACCGGGCATAACTTCGCCGGTGAAGCCGTAAAGCTCTATATCGTCGTCAGACTCCAGCGTTTTCCCGGACAGTTCCATCCGCGAGAAATTAGAGGCATGCACACGTGTATCAGTAACCCTGAAACTCTCACCGTCAAGGTTACTTGAAACAAGAACTGCTTTCATCTCACTCTCCGGCTCCGGGTTCTCAAAGAACCGTTCAAGAGCACTCAGGGACTCCGGCATCAAATCATTGAACGAGAACTCACCCGGCGCACTTACCGTGCTCTCCTTCACCTGGTCTGCGCTGAAACCTCCGCCACTTATCGCAGCAGCAACCGCCGCAAGTGAAGCCAGGACCGCAGCCATTATACGCCCGTCTATCATGAGAAAACTTGAGTGAAGCCCCGATATAAAGGTTTAATCACAAGACACTCGGTGTGATGAGATCTGTAGTAGTCGTGGAACCGGAAAACCCGGAGAACACGGGATTCATCGCAAGGCTCTGCGGAAACTTCGACTTTTCTCTACGCATCGTCAAACCCGGGTTCAACCTTGAAGAAGCCCGGAAAACCGCGTCACGGGCGCAGGAGAAACTGCGTGAGGCAAGGATATACGATACGGTGGAAGAAGCGGTTGAAGACCTAGACTACGTTGTAGGAACCAAACCCGGGAAAGGCGTTGAAGTCTCAAAGGTCGAGCCACGGGACAATACCTCTGTAATGATAGGACCGGAAAGCTCCGGGCTCACAAACGAACAACTTGAACTCTGTGACGCAGTCACACATATCATCACCTCAGAGTACGCATCACTTAACCAGAGCCACGCAGCTGCGATAGTGATGTATGAACTGAGGGACAGGGAGTCGGAGGGAATGACTAAAGGACAGAAGCAGAAGCTGGAGGAGACCCTCCCCGAAACGGTTGCCGAAACAGTGATCCAGGGTAATCCCTCCAGGGATAAGATGGACAGGATCATAGGCGAACTGAAAGAGTTTTTGGACAGCTAAAAGGACAGTCCGTAATTTTAGGCTAGTCCGACTGCAGGTGCTGTACTGTTGATAACGCCTTCCTGAACCATATCTTCTCTTTCTTGGAAGATTTCAACGGTTACAACTAGGCTACCATCCTCGAACCATCGATGCTCCAGATTGGTCTTATCAATATTTTTCAGGAAGGAAACAGGATCAGTAACTTCTTCAGAGAAGCGGATTATTTCAGAAGCATTCAAAAGCTGTATACCGATTACTCTTCCTTGAGAATCAAGATCTACCGTCATATTTCCCAAACTAATCGACTGTTTGATGTCTTTTTCTTCTTTTACAGTAAGACAGTCACTATCCAGATCATATCGAGTTTCCATGTTAGACATCATCAATCACTTCTTGAGCCTTATTATTAAGCTTTGAGACGGTTTTTATAAGCGGTTTATCCGGTGTCAGGTATAACACCGCTTCGTAAACATACTTGTTGCTTTTGGGTATTCTAACTTTATAACTTTCATATTGTTGCAACGTATGCTTCTTGGAATCGTTCTTCACAACACGAGAGAACTTGTATTTCTTTAACCTGTTCAGTACATCCTCCACGTCCAGGTTCCGATAATCCTCACATCTCCGAATCGCATGTTCATCTATGTGGAATTCATCCGAATTATACTCGGTTAATTTTTCCTTTAATTTCTGAGATAAATCCACTTGAATTGTTGCTTCTGGCAGGTTCTTAAGAATTACCTGTTCCCCGGCGTACTCTGGAACTCTTGGAGGGTTATATGAGACATGAACCCGGCGGGGCAATGGAAGTTAAAAAGATGGATACCGACTACATTTCGTATGGTCTTACCAGGCTTCTTTCCAAGCGGACAGGAATTCAGCTGGTTCCTAATAGTGCAAACACTGATATCGCTACTGTTCATCGCACTGATACTGTTCTTCCCGCGACTGATGCTCTGGCAGACCAACCGAAAACTCAAGACCAAGATGGTGGAGCTTGACTCCTACAGGAACGACGCAGAAGCTTACTTCCTCGACAACCTCGGGAAAAGCATGGATGAAGGCTTCCGGAAGAAATACAGGTCGATGAGAGACTTCAAACTCTCCGCACCGACCGCTATGGACCCTGCCGGCATGGTCGCCAAGATGGAAAACGTTCTCGACGCATCAGAGGACAAGTTCGACCGGTTCGTCGAAAAAAACGCGGAAACAGAGGATGAAGAAGAACTCGCCAACCTCAACATGGCGTTCAAAGGAGTCATGGGGACTCACCAGATATACAAGGTACTAAGACACTTCAAACAGCTTATCAATAAGACAAGAACTTTCCAGCTCATCGGTCTCATCCAGATGATGCTACCGATTTACTCTGAAATCGCGGAGGCGCAGAAAGACGCGACCCGTGCATTTGTAGACGGCGCACCTATCGGCGACGCGATAGGACCGATGGTTGCCGCGAAGATGATTTCAGGCGACGCGGAAGAAGCCGCGGAGGACATCATGCATTCAGAAGAGGACCTGGACGGACAGGAAGTCCACGTCATCAAATCCAACGGACCCGGCGCACGTCTAGGAAAATACGGTGACGCTGTAGACGAAGTAGCAGAGGAGAATGACCTCGAAGCAGTAATCACCGTAGACGCGGCAGCCAAGTTCGAAGGAGAAGAAACAGGCGCGGTCTCGGAAGGAGTCGGCGTCATGATGGGCGGACCAGGCGTAGAAAAATCGAAGATAGAGGAAGCAGCAACCTCACACAATGTTCCGCTCGAAGGCATCGTCATCAAGATGTCGCCTCCAGAAGCCTCGAAACCGATGAAGAAAGAGATATACGAGGCATGGGATGAAGCGGTCGAAAAAGTCGAGGAAATCGCGTCCGAGTTCGACGGACCTGTCGCGGTAATCGGTGTAGGAAACACCTGCGGAGTAGGAAACAACCGCGGAGAAACCTCGGGAATCCACAGCAAGCTCCAGAAATACTGGAAGGAATACGAGGAACAGGAGGACGAGGACGTCTCCTACATGGGGCTCATGAGCATCATGGGCGGACCCGACCAGTCACACCTCGAAGAAGTCGCCGCCTCCTACTACTGGAGCCTTGCACGGTAACCTTTTCCTCCCCGTTCTTGCACTACAAATAAAAACAGGTTATCCCAAGTTTTGGTTATGCTTCACAAGAAGACGGTCTTAGCTGTTATCTGTATCTTCTTGTTTGTAGGATTTGCCCAGGCAGATTGGTTTTTTAATCAGGTAGAATACGGTTCTGACAGCGCTATCACGGGTACATGCGACCATGATTGCCCTGATGAAGTAGACATAGAGATATGTGGGGATTTTGAAACAGGGATTGAACTTGAAAACGGGGAATACCGCGTAGAAGAAGAGAAACTTGTTCCCGAAGTCTTTGAGTGCGGATACGGTAATCACGAAATATCTGTCTGGAGTCGTGAAGGCGGACAGCTTGAACCGGGTATGTTAACAGTTGATGAAGCTGGGAACATGAATCCGCACCGGTCAGAATACCTTCTCGTGAATATGAATCTGGATATTGAATTTGGTGATGATGGTGATGATGAATCTGATGATGATGTGACTGTATTAAGAAACTTCATGCTGACGGATGATGAGTGGGAAGATGACGGTTTCTTCGGGTCTCCGCCTGAGGTCTCTGAATCCCCTGCTATAATGGTGCAGCACCATAATGAGGACTGGTTCTCGGACAAGGTTTACTTCGAAATACAGGAAGGAATGGCCGAGAACAGTTTAAGAGATATCGTAGATGAGTCTGAGTGGCAGGAAAAATGTGAAGATTCAGACGAACCAACTTGTGATGTTCTTGAGACAGAGTTCGGCATACCAAATCAACCATTAATATACGGTGACGTTGAAGAAGCGTGGGATATCGAAACAAGAAGCCCGCTACACTCCTCTGGAGACTATATTCCTGATGGAGAGATAGTTGTGGGCTCATACCCGGAATACTACGAGAGTAGCGGAGATGAGAGCGCTTACTCAGAACAGGGTCCTTACTTCTTTGTCTGCCGTGACGGCGTAACGATGGACAACGGTTTTGGGGAAGAAGTACCTCTCACTGTGGAATCAGATGATCAGCTCTACCAATGTGATTGGGACTCCTGGAAAACTGTAGAGGAGTGCAACTCAGGACTTGACCATGACGGGGACGGACAGATTGATCACGGTGAATCCTGGTACCATGAAGACTTCGGTGGAGACGCTAATCCTGACTCCGAATGCGACTCTACAAGTCACCCTATGGAGATAGCAAGCGGAGATTGTGAGCCTATCATAGAAGAGGAGAATGGAGAGAAAATCGTGAAGTACAACGGATTCCAGGATGATTCGAATGAATGTACTTACCCGGACCAAGACGATGAACCTCTAGACATCGAAGAACCAGAAACCTTCTGGTGTTACTACGACGATGAAGATGAGGACTCCTTCCGGCATAACGACTACCTCGATGACGAGGACAGAAAGGCGGCCTGTGCCGACATCGACTCTTCAGAGTACAAAGAGTTCAATCCCCCGGAGTTTGGAGGCGACGACGTATACGGTATGCCTGTAGCAGAATACTATACTCCAGAAGAGTTCATACCTACAGGAGGAGGTGAAAACGTTGCTGACTACGTTGAAGACGGTGAGGGCTTCGACAACAAACACTACCAGACTCTTCGCAGCGCAATGCAAGAGTACTATAGAAGCACACATGTTGGTAAGGAGGAGGACTCTTCAGATTCTCCAAAATATTTGACATGTCAACAACATGAGATTGAGCCAGGTTTGTACTTCACATCCTGTTCAACATCATTGTTCCATGAAGCAAGCTATACTACACTGGGTATGACGGGTGTAGAAGGCTATGAGCCGGATTATGAAGATCAGGATCCGGAGGGGTACCTTGAAGCTTGGAGTGTAGCGAATGCCGGTGAACAGTCGGAGGAAGTCGTAAGTGAAGTGACGGGAGACAAAATCGCGGAGGACGAGGACGTTTTCACCGGTGGCTTCTACGGCAACTGTGAAGGAGACGAACCATGGAGATACATTGACACGTTAGGGCAATGGGGATGCACGTACTTCGATGGTACACGAACCGAGATCGACGTCACGTTCTACAACATCCGTGGCACGGACAACCTCGAAGGAGAGC